>CAMVOS010000085.1 GCA_947169185.1 uncultured Prevotella sp. | reverse complement strand
GCTCCTGATGCGCGAGATTCTCTTTGGCAGTCTGAAACAGGGTGGGGAAGTAACTATTGGAATTGTCAATTCTCAATTATCAATTGTCAATTAGTATGGCAGTTTGGCAATTGGATGACGAATTGTGGTTCCCAGATCCACGTTGGGGCGAGGAAGACGGACTGGTAGCTATTGGTGGCGACCTGTCTGTCGAACGTCTGGTATTGGCATATAGTAATGGTTTCTTCCCATGGTACGCCTTCCAGATGGAGCGCGAGCCGCACTGGTATTGTCCGCTCGACCGCTATGTCATCTTTCCCAACGAGATACACATCAGCCACTCCATGCGTCAGCTGTTGAAGCAGCATAAATACGAAGTGACTGTCAACGAGGACTTCGAAGGTGTCATCAATGGCTGTTCAAAGGCGCAAGGTCGAAACGAGGAGAGTGGGGCCTGGCTTGGTCCTGACATCATTGAGGCATTCACCCGTCTGCATCGTCAAGGCTATGCAGCCAGTGTCGAGGTGTGGGAACCTACAAATACGGCAACGGGCAGACGACTCGTTGGCGGACTGTATGGTGTCACCCTGCGTCATGCTTTTTACGGAGAGAGCATGTTCTCGCTGGTTCCCAATGCGTCGAAGTTGGCCTTGATTCACTTGGCAAAAGCGATGGAACGAATAGGCGGTCGCTTCATCGATTGCCAGTTTGAGACCCCGCTTTTCAAATCCATGGGTGGTCGGCATATCACCTACGATGAATACATGAAGATTCTGGGATGATCCATATTTCGTTATACGTTTTTACCAAGTTCGAAGGCATCCTGCAACTTGCTGTTGCCTTCTATCTCTCGTGGCTCGTTCACACCTCCGCAGAAAAGTGTACCAGCCAAATGACTCTTAGGATAGCAGTCTATCCAGCCAGTCAGTCCAATCTCTGCGCGCTTGGGAGTCTCTTCCTCGTCCTCGGCGGCGGTGGTCAGCAGATAGACATCACGGAACTTATAGTCCAGCTCGTACATGGCGTTCATGCGGTCGATGAGGGTCTTCATCTGGCCGCTCATCTCATAGTAGTAGATTGGCGTGGCCCAGCAAACGACATCAGCCTCCAGAACCTTGCCCATGATGTCGTTCACATCATCCTTGATAACGCATTTGCCCAGCTTTTGGCAACCAAAACAGCCTTTACAGAACTGGATTTCCTTACCAACGAGAGAAATCTTCTCGACCTCGTTTCCAGCAGCTTTGGCACCTTCCGCGAACTTGTCAGCGAGCATGTCGCTGTTTGAACCACGCCGCAGACTTGTCGATATAACAATGACTTTCTTCATATTCGTATTTGTTTAGTAGTAATGAATTAATTGCTATTATTTCGACGGCAAAGATAACGAAAAACGGCGAATTATCCTCGAAATTTCACGTTTTTTTGTACCTTTGCGCTCTAAAAGATAAACATGACACTTCGTGAACTCATAAATTCCGTCGATTCTGAGCAGTATAGCGATCGCTCGGCGACGAAAGGAGACGCTTGCCTAAGCAAGAACCTGCTATACCAGAAGCTCCGTGATATAAAACCTGAGTACGGCTCCAGCAGACATATTCAGGTGAAGGTGGTGGATGGTAGCATTGCCATTACCAACCTGCATGTTGGTTCATTGGGCGACATTCTCACTTATCCCATCGACGTTGCCCCCGATTTGAATATCTCCAAGATTCAGCTGATGGATGCTATTCTGAAAGAGCTTTCCTCAGACGGCTTCAGTGAGTCAGATGCATCCGATTTCTGGAGCGACTTCGACAATCTGCAGAAGGCGAAGATTGTCAGATAGCAGATGCTCTTATAGGCTGAATAAGAACTGCTGATCGCGGTATTCCCAATGGACTACATTAAAGCGTATCAGTCGGGCTAAAAGCGATATAACCTTCGGACGTGGAATGCATGAACGGCGGACAATGAGGTTAAGTGGCAGTTCTTGGTCTTGAAGTACATCGAGAATCTTTCTGACGGAATCAGTATAGGTCAGCATCGTGCCTTGAGGATTTTGCAACTCACGCCAAATGGCTAGATGTACTGGTGATGCAATGATGTTCTCGTCGGCAATACGGATGTAGGCCTTTGGCTTCTCCCTGTCGCTTACAACACAGATGGGACGGCGGTCAGAGGGTGGGATAGTGGCTACAACGATTGTGCGAAGTCTATGGACTTCGCTGACCTTATCTGATGAGGCAATATGATACGTGTCAAACTTAATGCAGGCTTCAGGACGGCAATAGCGGTAAGCTGCCTGGTGCATCATGTAGATTTCCTCTTCATCACGAACGCCAGACATGTTACCATCGTCGCGAACACCAATCAGCAGACGACCGCCATTGGTATTGGCAAAAGCTGAGACAGATTTGGCCAACTTCAAGGCATCGGATACACGATATTTGAAGTCCTGCTGCTGGTGCTCGCCCTCACGGATAAGGGACTGAAGATACTGTTTGTCATCCATTTTTATAAGATATATAATGCTATTGCTGCACAGGCTTCGGCATCAGCCAAGGCATGGTGATGGTTCTGTAGGTCATAACCACAGGCTGCAGCAACGGTATGGAGCTGGTGATTGGGCAAAGACTGACCAAACTGGCGTCGGGATGCTGTCAGCGTATCGTAGAAACGGTAATCAGGGTAGTCCATCTGATAC
>CAMVOS010000084.1 GCA_947169185.1 uncultured Prevotella sp. | reverse complement strand
GGTTCAAGCCCATCCTGAAGCGCAAATCCCAGTCGAAAGGCTGGGATTTTTGCGTTATATAGGCTTAAACCAACTCCCGGTCGTGGCTCTTTGACCAAGGTACATCCCTCGGCAGTTCCCTTCGTAGGTCACAGCAACGAGAGCAGAAAGATGCTTGCATCTACTCTGCAGAGTCGCGTCAAAATTCAACTATTGTTAAATGTGTGTGCAAATTCCCGAAAAATTGAGCAAAAATGAATACCTTTGTGCGTTATTTTAATAGTATTTAGCAAGAGATTAGAAGAAATGCTATAAAGAAGTTATGTCTTGGAAGTTGAAATATCGCTGTAATGTCTGTGGCTACGAAGCTGAGGTGTATGAGGGGCGCGGCCTGTTCCGTCAGCAGATTACGCCCATGCTCTGTCCAGACTGCCATACCATCCAGAACATTGTTGTGGGAGGTATCATCGCCGATGTGGCTCCATCTTACAGAAGCGAGGTGGGCCGTCTGTGCTTGCAATGTGGCAGCGATAAGATCAGAATTTGGAATGGCAAGACCTGCCCTAAGTGCCAGGGTGAAATGAAAGAGACAGGAGATAAGGAGTTTTGGACATGACACAGACAATAGTATATTACCTCATTGCTCTCAACATTGCGACCTTCTTTGTCTATGGTATTGACAAGTCCAAGGCGAAACGGGCAAAATGGCGTATCAGAGAAGCTACACTTCTTGGACTGGCTGTTCTTGGAGGTAGTATCGGTGCATTGCTGGGCATGAAAGTATGGCACCACAAGACGATGCACAAAAAGTTCAAGTATGGCCTTCCACTAATCCTGTTAGCCCAGATTGCACTTATATATTTAATAATCCAAAATTAGAGATACTTACTCTCCTATAATCGTAACGACCAACCTTCTTGCTCCACCGTAATTCCTATATTCACAGAAGTAGATTCCTTGCCAGGTGCCCATGTTCAGACGACCATTCGTAATGGGAATGGCTAGGCTAACGCCACTCAACGTTGACTTGGCATGGGCAGGCATATCGTCGGCACCCTCTAGTGTATGCTCGTATTCTGGTCTGTTCTCAGGGACGAGGCGGTTGAAAATGGTCTCCATATCCACACGTACATCAGGGTCTGCGTTCTCATTGATGCTCAGTCCGCAGCTCGTATGCTTGCAGAAAATATTCATGATGCCCGTCTTCGGTAACTTGGGCAGCTGACTCATTATCTCACTGGTCACCAAATGGAATCCGCGAGACTTGGGCCTTAGCGTTATTTCTAATTGCTGTACCATATCATATACTTTTAATAACCTTACAGGGATTGCCTACGGCTACTGTGTTTGACGGGATATCCTTTACCACCACAGAGCCGGCACCTATTGAGACATTATCACCGATAGTTACTCCAGGCAGAATGGTTACGCTTCCACCAATCCACACATTATGACCTATAGAGACAGGCTTTGCCCATTCCCGACGGGTATTACGTTCTACAGGGTCTGTACTATGGCATGCTGTATAGATGCTGACGTTGGGACCGATAAAACAGTCATCGCCAATGCTGACAGGTGCTTCATCGAGAATGGTGAAGTTGAAGTTGGCAAAGAAGCGTTTACCAATGCTGATCTGTTTGCCGTAGTCGCAGCGGAACGGCTGATTGATGAGGAAATTATCGTCGCCAGTATATCCCAGCAGACGTTTCAGAATCTCCTTCATTCGCTGAGTCTCTGATGGACGGAGCATGTTGAACTCATGCAAGGCTTCTCTCGTAGCTTGCAAACCTTCTTGTAGTTCAGGGGAGACGGCATCGTAAACCAGTCCCGCCAACATCTTCTCTTTCTCTGTCATACTCTACTAATCTGTCAAAACTTCATTGATCCGATCTAGCTTTAACCTTCTCCCAAGCGTGTGAATACTATCCTTACGTTATGCGACAAATCACATATTACTTCATATACCCTACTGGGTTGTTGAGCAGCGGGATCTGAGTATCTTTCAGGTTGAGCGACTTTGTAAGTGCCTCTTTGTCCATCGATGCACGGGGAACGGTAGCGAGTTTAGCCGCTGAGCAATAGAGACAGATGTTTTGTGACACATATCCGGCATCCATTGCGGCAAACGACTCAACGAGGGGACGCTGCGAGGCAAGTCCTTCAGGATAGCGTGAGATATCGGCTACCATCACAAGGAATACTGGAGCTTCCATTGGCTGCTTGCCACAAACTGCAGAACGAAGGTCTTCTGTGGTAATACGGGTAAGCTGGCTCTGTTTTGCATCATAGAGGTAGGCTCCGCTGGCCATAGAGACATAGATGTCAACATCCTGCGCATTGACGGCAGAAGGAGCTGTTCGCTTGCCGTCCTCGCGATTGACGCCATTGGCAGCCCAGAGCAGAGAAGAAAGGTCTTCGAGCGAGAGCTGCTTATCGGCAAATTCGCGTTGGGAAGCACGGTCAGTGAGTGCCTGCATCAGTGAGGCATCAAGTGTCTTGTCAGGCTCCAGCAGTTTGATGATGCTGTCGGCTGGAATCTCTGTTGCGGCTTTATCTGCCTTTGCTTCTGGTTGGTTACTTGCTGCGTTTCCGCAAGCTGTCAGCGCCAAAGTGAAAAAACCAATGGCTGCCATGTTGATAATGTTCTTTCTCATAGCCCTAATTTCTATCATTTCTTACTAAACAATCAACTATTGTTAAATTTAAGGTGCAAATATAAGGATTTTGCCGCAAATTCCGTATATTTGCAAGGTTATTACCGCTCGAATTTATTCGCTTTTATCAAAAAAGAACAAAGTTTAAGGATTTACGCTAAACAAAATACGATTATGAACATTCTGATTTTACAAGGCTCACCACGAGCAAACGGCAACACCGCATGGATGGCGGAAGAGTATAAGAAGGCTGCCGAAGCAGCAGGTCAT
>CAMVOS010000083.1 GCA_947169185.1 uncultured Prevotella sp. | reverse complement strand
CTTCGACGAGCAGATGGTTCCTAACGAGGCCGTTAAGGACTTCTTTAAGAATTAATATTCATTCCTATCATAAAAAGAGAGGCTGCAACAGAAATTGCAGCTTCTTTTTTTTGCTTTTTGCATAGATTTTTGTACCTTTGCACGGAATTATAATGCATTATGGGTATTTTTGGTTTTTTCAATAAGGATAAAAAGGAAACGCTGGATAAGGGTTTGGAGAAAACGAAGACCAGCGTGTTCGACAAACTGACACGTGCCGTAGCAGGTAAGTCGAAGGTGGATGACGATGTGCTCGACAATCTGGAGGAGGTGCTGATTACGTCAGATGTTGGCGTAGATACAACCCTGAAGGTTATTGAGCGAATAGAGGAGCGTGTGGCTCGCGACAAATATGTGTCGACATCAGAGTTGAACGGCATTCTGCGTGAGGAGATAGCTGCCCTGTTGGCTGAGAACAATAGCGAAGATAATGAGAATTGGGACCTGCCCAGCGACCATAAGCCTTACGTCATTCTGGTCGTAGGCGTCAATGGCGTAGGTAAGACCACGACCATTGGCAAGCTGGCTTATCAGTTTAAGCAGGCAGGCAAGAAGGTTTACTTAGGTGCTGCTGATACCTTCCGTGCTGCAGCTGTCGAGCAGTTGTGTATCTGGGGCGAGCGTGTTGGCGTACCTGTTGTCAAGCAGCAGATGGGTTCCGACCCAGCTTCTGTAGCTTTTGATACGTTGCAGAGCGCCAAAGCCAACGGTGCCGATGTGGTACTGATAGATACGGCAGGACGTCTGCATAATAAGGTTGGCTTGATGAACGAGCTGAAGAAGGTCAAGGACGTGATGAAGAAGGTGATGCCTGAGGCTCCTGACGAGGTGATGCTCGTGCTGGATGGTTCTACAGGACAGAATGCCTTTGAGCAGGCCAAGCAATTCTCGGCAGTTACGCAAATTACGTCGCTGGCAATTACCAAGCTTGACGGTACTGCTAAAGGTGGTGTTGTCATTGGTATCTCTGACCAGCTGAAGGTGCCTGTGAAGTATATCGGACTGGGCGAAGGCATGTACGACCTGCAGTTGTTTAACAAGAAACAGTTTGTTGACTCACTGTTTGATATAAAGAAATAAGGTGGCAAAGACTATAGATTTCATATCACTCGGTTGCTCGAAGAATCTTGTGGATAGCGAGATGCTGATGGGGCTCATGGAGGCTCATGGCTATCAGTGTACGCACGACAGCGACGATCCGCAGGGCGAAATCGTAGTGATCAATACCTGTGGTTTCATTGCTGATGCTAAGGAGGAGAGCATCAATACCATCCTGGAATTTGCACAGGCCAAGACTGAGGGCACCATCGAGAAACTCTTCGTGATGGGCTGTCTGTCGGAACGCTATCTGGCTGACCTCGAAGCAGAAATCCCTGAGGTCGATGGCTGGTATGGGAAGTTCAACTATAAGCAACTGTTGCAAGATTTAGAGGAGAGAGGAGAGAGAAGAGAGGAGAGAGATTACCATAGGCATATCACGACGCCAAGGCATTATGCCTACCTGAAGATTTCAGAAGGTTGCGATCGCCATTGTGCCTATTGTGCCATCCCGCTGATTACGGGCAAACATCAGAGTCGTCCGATGCAGGAGATTCTGGATGAGGTACGCTATCTGGTTGCTCAGGGTGTCAAGGAGTTTAATGTCATAGCACAGGAACTGACCTATTACGGTGTAGATATTGATGGTCAACAGCATATTGCTGAGTTGGTGGAGCAAATGGCTGATATCGAGGGTGTAGAATGGATTCGTCTGCATTATGCCTATCCCACACACTTCCCTTGGGACCTGTTACGTGTGATGCGCGAGAAGCAGAATGTCTGCAAATATCTCGACATCGCCCTGCAGCATATCTCTGACAATATGTTGTCGCGCATGAAACGAAACGTCACCAAGCAGGAAACCTACGAACTGGTGGAAAAGTTCCGTAAGGAGGTGCCTGGCATCCATCTGCGCACGACGCTGATGGTGGGTTTCCCTGGTGAGACGGACGAAGACTTTGCAGAGCTGATAGCGTTTACCAAGTGGGCGCGCTTCGAGCGTATGGGCGCTTTTGCCTATTCAGAGGAAGAGGGCACCTATTCTGAACAGCATTACGAAGACGATGTACCTGAAGATGTGAAGCAGCAACGTCTGGACAAACTGATGCGTGTCCAACAGAATATCAGTGCTGAGATAGAGGCCCAGAAGGTGGGTACCACACAACGTGTCATCATTGACAGACAGGAAGGTGACTGGTTTATTGGACGCACGGAATACTGTTCGCCAGAAGTAGACCCAGAGGTGCTGATTCCTGCGTCTGAACAGCTGACGATAGGCAACTTCTACATGGCTCGCATCACCAATTCGGAAGAATTTGACTTATACGCAACTACAAAATACTGATATACATATTCCAAATACGACGATATGAACAATAAAGAATTTATCGCAGAACTGGCATCGCGTACAGGGTTTAGCGCCAAAGATACCCAAACGTTAGTCAACAATATTGTCAACGCTATGGGCGACGCTTTCCAAGAGGATAACGCTGTGCTCGTGCCTAATTTTGGAGTCTTCGAAACAAAGAAAAAAATGGAACGCATCATGGTGAATCCCGCTTCTGGTCAGCGTATGCTTGTTCCGCCCAAATTGGTGCTAAACTTCAAGCCCAATCAGACATTAAAAGAAAAACTGAAAGGAGGGGAGTAAGCTATGGGTAGACTAACGATACAAGAGATTGCCAAAGTCCTGATTACAAAGAACGGACTGGAACAGAGCGAAGCCAACCGCTTTGCTACAGAGTTGTTTGCTATTATTCAGGAACGTCTGGAGAATAACGATCAGGTGAAAGTAAAGGGCTTGGGTACATGGAAGGTGATTACTGTCGAGGCCCGTGAGAGTGTCAGTGTGCGTACTGGTGGCAGAGTGATGATTGGTGAACATTCAAAAATCACGTTTACGCCTGATGCCACGATGAAGGAGCTGGTCAATAAGCCTTTCTCTCAGTTTGAGACGGTGGTGCTTAAAGATAATGTGGAGTTTGACGATATGAAAGAAGAGTCTGAAGAGTCGGAATCGGAAGACCTCAAAGATGACCTGACAGAGGAAGAACTGGCACAGTTAGAAGTGCCTATTATTCAGCAAGAAGAGCCTGTTATTCAGCAAGAAGAGCCTGTTATTCAGCAAGA
>CAMVOS010000082.1 GCA_947169185.1 uncultured Prevotella sp. | reverse complement strand
TACAGTCTGTTCCTTTCTTCGTTACCAGCACCAGTTCCTTTATATTTCGAATTGCTGACGTTGAAGTTGTAACTGAGGGTTAGTCCCACACATTGCGTATAGGAATATATATCCTGAGCAGTCTGGCCGATGGCATAGTAGGTGGTTACCTTTGTCTTGGCGGTGCGGAAGATGTCGTTGGCATAAAGTGTGGCTGACAGTTGTCCCTTTAAGAATGTTTTTTGCAGTCGGGCGTTCACCATGAAACTGCTGCCGCGATACATGAATCCCCAGTGATTGCTGCCTGTATAGTTCACCTGTAGCAGGGCCTTAGCCGTAGGATTGATCTCAAACCAACTGTTCAGAGTGAAACTGAATTCCGGCTTGTTCAGTTTCTTGGGCGCACCGTACTTCTCTGCATCAAACATCTGCTGATAGTAGTGCAGTGTGGCCTGTGGCTGCCAGAATCCGAATTTTGGCGAAGCCACGAATGTGGCATAGACGCGATCCTGGTGGTCGAAGTTGTCGGGCATAAAGATGGCGATCTCATTGGCTTCATCATAAATCTGGCCGACGTGTGTAAAGAAATCGTTCTCGCGCGTAAATCCTGTCATGAAGTTCAGCCACGAATAGGTGAGGTTGAAATCAATGCTCTGACGAATAGAAGGACGTAATAGCGGGTTGCCGCCTTCGTAGAGCATACGACTGTCGTACACAATCATAGAGGTCAACATATTGTAGGGCGGACGGGTGATACGTTTACTATAACTCAATTGTGCACCCCACTTGCCCTTCTGCCACGCCGCTGAGAGGTTGGGAAACCAATCATTATAGGTACGACTGGGTTCCTCCTGCTTAATGCCGAACGAGGTGTATTCTGCCGCCACATGCTCATATCTGAGACCTGCATTCAGATGCCAAGGACCCAGTTGCAGATTGTATTCTGCAAATCCGGCAATATTATTTTCCTTCATTTCTGTGTCCGACTCTGGTATAATGTTCTCCTGATTGTAGTTATGGCCCTGACTTCTTGTACTTGTTGCCTCCGAACCGCCACTCAGTTCTCCTTTCCATACGGGATAGGTCAGCACCAGTTTACCTGCCACCATCCTACGGTCTTCATTGGTCAGGGTGGTGATGGTACGGCTGCCGTATTGTTCGCTCGTCTCCAGTTGGTTGTTATTATTCTCCGATCCCTGTCGCAACACGGTGGTGTTGAGGTCGATTCCCAGTTTGCCTGCCTTGCCTAGATAGTAGCCATTCAGTTCCCATACGGGCTTGTCTTTTTCGCGGATATCTGTTGTAAGACGAACATCACCGTCAAAGGAACCGTTCTTGAGATAGTGCTGCATCATGTCCGACTTGAAGGCTCCGTAAAAGAGCTTCTGCGACGAGAAACTCAGTCCGATGGAATGGTCGGCGTTGAAATCGTAGCTTACACCTGCCTTGTACTGAAGTTCTGTCCAGGTGCTCCTTACTGGCAAATCAGCATGGACATTAAACAGGTCTTTAGTAATATGCAATTCTTGATCGTCATCCTGATCGTTGCTATAGTGGCCGTTGTCGAGGGCTATGGTAGCAAAAGCCTCCAGTCCGCCTGTACGATATTTCAAGGTCAGGTCGTCGTAGTTGTTCCACTTGTTGTTCTTCCACGTCTGAGTGGTCGCCATCAGACTCAGGCCGTCGCCTTGCGACTTCAGCGTCTTGATGCGGATCACAGCATTCACCTCGGCATTATATCTGGCACCAGGGGCAGTAATCACATCCACACTCTTAATATCTA
Organism: uncultured Prevotella sp.; assembly: GCA_947169185.1. Classification (GTDB taxonomy): domain Bacteria; phylum Bacteroidota; class Bacteroidia; order Bacteroidales; family Bacteroidaceae; genus Prevotella. Next base: position 1,536 of record CAMVOS010000082.1, on the reverse strand, counting down.
CAGACTTCAGTTGCTTCAGTTCGCTGGGATCGCGTACCTTTTTGTTATTGATGTATATCTCAGGCTCGCCCTTGGCCAACACCTCGAACTTGCCGTCCTTGCCTTGCACCATCGGTATCATCGAGAGCAGGTCATCGGCAGTGCCTACATCGTGCAGGATAGAGTGCTGCACATCCACCGTCATACCGCCCTGAGCCATTTTATACTGCGGAATCTCGCCTTTCACCTCCACACCTTTCACCATATAGGTCTCGGGCTGGAGAGTGATGGTGCCGATGTTGCCCACGCTGATGTTTCGAGTCACCGTCTTATAGCCGATATACGACACTTTGACCGTCAATTGCTGTGCCTTGCAGGGGATAACGAAGTCTCCGTTCTCATTGCTCACACCACCATTGATAAAAGTTTCATCATGTAGCAGGGAGATGTTGGCGAACTCGATGGGATCGCCGCTTCCGTCGACCACGCGTCCTATTACTTTTGAGTCCTCCTTCTGGGTACATTCTATAAAGATATCCTGATGGTCAAAACTTAGGTGCATGGGATAGAATCCGCACACCTGACGGACAGCATCTCTCACAGTAACATTCTCCAAACGGGTGGTCACAGTAAAGTCCTCCAGTTCGTCGAAAATAAAGTTCAGCTTATAATGATCCTGGGCATTGTCAATCCAGATCAGGGCCTCGCTGAGCGATGCATTCTGGAAGTCGTGCGATAACTGTTGCGCCTTTACGCTTATAGCAATAATGCACAGTATGAGTATATATATTCTTTTCATGGTGTTGGCTTTATTTAATGGTGATGGTATCCTCGTTTAGTGTCAGATGCACTTTCTCAAAGTGGTTGATCTTGTCGATAATCTCCTGAAGTGTGTCATCGGCCTCCCACTGCAGATAGAATCGGATGGTGCGAGCGGCATTGTTTTTAAACTCCACCTTCACGCCATAGCCATCAGCCACATACTGCATGATCTGCTGAAGTTCCACATTATTAAATACGACAGGCGCTTTCTTTGTGGGAGTCATTTCCGCTCCGTATGTCTTCTCCATCTTTTTGATGTCAGGCTTGCGTTCCGTCAAGGTCACTTGGGGCTTATCCTCCATCTTGATGAAATGGCTGATGGCTGCGTAAGCGATGCCCGACAGCATGAGTATACCAATGAACATAGCTGCAATCTTATACCATGTTGTTGTGGATTTCGCAACAATATGGGCTTTTTGGAACTGCTCCCACGCATCGTTGGCATCAGGCACAGGGATATTGCTCTCATCCAGCATCTGGTCGAGTTGCTCGTCTGTGTATTTCTCTGGATGCAGCAGCATCCTGATCTGCTCTTCTTTCTTCATGCTTCTCTGTTTTTAAAAGTTGAACGTAGTTTCCTCAATCCTTGCACAATGTGCTTGTTCACTGCCGAGAGACTGATGCCCAGCGAGTTGGAAATCTCCTTGTACGACTGATCCTCATTGAAGTGCATCTTGATGATGCGACTGGTCTGAGGGGTAAGCCTTTCATCGACGTAGCGATTCACGGCTTCAA
>CAMVOS010000081.1 GCA_947169185.1 uncultured Prevotella sp. | reverse complement strand
CGTCTGTAGGGTTCTTCCAATACGCCTTGCGGGCTTCCCACTTCTTGCCAAGTCCCTCTTCGTACATGTTGCCATTCTGGGAGATGATGGCGGTGATGCGCTCAGGGTGCCACATGGCCAGACGATAGCCGATAGGAGCGCCGTAGTCAAAGACATACATGGCAAACTTCGTCAGACCGACAGCCTCGGTAAACTTATCGACGATGCGAGCCAGATGGTCAAAAGAGTAAGTGAAGTGTTCGCGATCGGGGCTTTCCGTCTGTCCAAAAGCAGGGAAGTCGGGTGCTATCAGGTGAAAATCGTCTGCCAACTCCGGCATCAGTTCACGAAACATGTGACTACTGCTTGGAAAACCATGCAGTAACAGAATGGTTGGTTTCTCAGGATTACCTGCCTCGCGGTAAAACACGCAACAATCTTCAACTTGAATTTTATTGTACTTCATTTCGTTGTTCTTAGTTTGTGCTCCCATGCTGATGCTGCCCAGCAATAGGACGGTGATTGCTAATAATTGTCTCATTTTTATTATTTTTCGCTGCAAAGTTACGAATATTCACGGAAAGTTTGTATATTTGTACCAAGGATTATTTAGATGATTATCATTGATAAAATCGATTATGGAACTGAGACATGTATATCCGCAAGGCCATGCAGAAGTTTATGGAGCTTATATAGAATTGACTGTTCTCATACTTGTTCGTGCTTAGTCATGATGAATGAGAGTAGCATGGACAACATAAGAACACCAAAGATAACGATAAGGCTGATGGAGGTCGGCACCTCTATATGAGGTATGTTCAAGTTCAGGCCTACGAGTGCACCCAAGCTGTTGATATACTCATTCATGGCCAGCAACATTTTGAGACCGACGAAAATCAGTATGTCACAAACTAAATCAGTTGTGCAATGATTTGCACATGCTTGCCTTCATAGAAACGAGGCTCAAAGACTGGCTTTGCTCGTACTTGTCAAAACGGTGGCGATACATATATGTACCTACGGCTGCTATGATAATGACAGCCAGCAACACACCTAAGACTATTTTCTTTTTCATATTCAACGATTTGCGAGTGACGATGGTGACAAACCGTATTGCTGCTTGAAGATACGGCTGAAATGGGTAGGATTCTCAAAGCCGAGACTGTAGGCGACATCGGCAACGGACATCTGAGACGACTGGAGTAACTGGCGGGCTTTCGACAGCCGCTTTTCACGAATCCACTTGGCTGGGGTCTCTCCGTAGATGCTCTGGAAGTCGCGCTTGAAACTGGAGAGGGAACGGCCTGACAGATAAGCCAGTTCTTCAAGCGATATGGGCGATGTGTAGTTTTCCTCCACCACACGGTGGACATCCACTTTGACTGGCTGGCGCAACTGCAGCATCTGGCGAAAGATGTTCTTTGAACAGTCCATTACGTTGAACAGCAGTTCCATCACCTTCAGGCGAAGCAAGCCAGGATTGATCTGTGACGGGTCGTTGAAGTAAGGAGCCAGCGACCAGCAATAGGCCACAAGTCTGTCGCTCATGGGTGAGACCTGTGCGCCATATTCTTCTGTCATGGAAGGGATGTTGACTTGCTGTGAGGTCAGGAAGTCTTTCAGCAGTTCGTCGTTGATGGCAAACAACTGGCTCTCGAAGAGTCCTGTCTCTGGCGAGCCATGCTTCTCGTAGCTGACGCTGTGGGCCTTGCGCAGCAGAATCATCTCGTTCTTGCCTACCGTCCACGACTGCCGTCCGCAGGTCAACTTCACGCTGCCACCCAGCACCACATAGAGCAGGTGCTGTTCGAGGAAGAATGTGCCTCGCTCGCCAGCCGTTACGATACACTGGTCTATAATGCTGCCGCCGTCAAGCCGTAGCGAAGATGTAGTACAGTCGCCGCTAATCAGAGCCGATGGGAACTTTGTTATCTTTGTCATACAAACAATTTGGTCTGCAAAATTAGTGAAAATCTTGCAGACCAAAGAATATTTCAGATTATTTCACGCTGTAGATCTTGCTCACAATCTTCCACTCACCGTTCTCCTGCTGTGCAAGGGTGAACATGTCATTGAAGGTGGTCAGTTTGCTGAATGAAGACGAGACACGGACGAAGGCCACGTTGCCAGCTACTGTTACGTCCTCGACGGTGTAGCTCACTTCTTCCTCACCCGTTTGCTCCAGCACATCGAAAAGTGTGTTGATGGGTACGGTGGTTATCACTCCTTTCTCTACCCACGACATGATGGCTTCCTTCGTGAAAGCCTTCTCGCCAAGTTCACGACTTGCCTTGCGGCCTGACTCTGCATAAAGTTCAATGGCATTCAAGATGCCCCGTACGGTTTCATTGTTCTTGTTCATTGTTACGCTATTTTTGAATGGTGTTTGAATTCTGGTTATATGCCTTTGCCACGCACTTCCACTCGCTGTCAATCTTTAGGAGCAGGAGCACGTCGGTGAAGTCGATGGAGCCGCCCCAGCCCTCTTCGAGCACACGGACAACAGCCAGCGTCTCTTCCAGTTCCAACACGTCGATACGGGTTTTGAATTCCTCTCCGGCACCCACGGTATCTACGTTGTGATAGAACTGGTCAATGCTGCCACGTTCCAGCTTTCCATTCAGAAAACCAAAGAGACAGGCATCCTCAGTGAACAGTTCCTTAGCATACTTGCTGTTGCCCTCGGCAACGCTACGTGTGAACTTACTTGCAGCCTCTACCACTGCATTGTAGTCTTCAATCTTACTTCTCATAATCGTACCTTATTGTTACTTGTTGATGATTAAACTTTTCGTCTGCAAAGGTACGACGATTCCGTCAAACGGACTTTTCTATTTAGTCCAACTTTTCTTTCTGTTTCGACCAAACTGCTTTCAGACGCTTCTGCCGTATACAAACAAAAGGGGCAACACCCTCGTTTTAGATGCTGCTCCTTCTGTACCTATGCGGTCAATCAATGTCCATTACGAAATCTCGATAGCCTTTTGGGATTTAACCAATTTCTTTCCCAAAAGGTGAAAGAGCCAGCTTTGCCAGTCGGAAGTGCATCTTTCCGAATGGGATGCCGATGATGGTGATGCAGAATATGAGACCGTAGAAGATGTGGGTGAGCCATATCCAGATGCCGCCAACGAAGAACCACAGCACATTCATGAAGATGCTCAGACAGCCTGGTTGCGACTCCCGCCATTTCACTTTCGTACCGAACGGCCAGATGGCCAGCATACCCAGTTTCAGGCTCTGCAAGCCAAAGGGGATTCCGATGATGGTTATCATCAGTATCAGGCCTGCGATGAAATACTCCAAGGCTATGTGCAGGCCTCCGAATATGACCCAGATGATGTTTCCTAACGTCTTCATTGATCTGATTTCCTTTTAAAAGTTTCTATCTGTTAGACGTTAGAACGATGCGAAAAGTTGCAACTTCTC
>CAMVOS010000080.1 GCA_947169185.1 uncultured Prevotella sp. | reverse complement strand
AGTGCATCGTCATCGAAGGATGTCGGCAGGACGCTCGGCAAACGTGGTGGCACCAGGGATCACGGGGTCGGTTCTACTGATCATTTTAAGTGACCAGGGGACGGTTCTGTGATCATTTTTCCCCACATGATAGAGACCATGCGAAATCAAAACATTACCTATAGCGTAGTCGACGGGTTCCCCATTCCTCGACAGCATGTCCGCACCATCACGCTCGACTTCCAGCCTTACGAGATTGTTCTCGCCTCCGACGGTTATCCTTTCCTCCATCCCACCCTCGAAGAAAGTGAAGCGGCCCTACAACACCAACGCCAAGAGGACCCACTCAACTACAGTCCAGACTTCCAGGCCACTAAAGCCTTCCATCCTGACTTCAATTCCTTCGACGACCGCACCTATATCCGCTTCCGCGTGTAGTCATCAGAATCATTATTTAATGCAAGGAAATCGCAGAGAATGAGAAAAACAAGAATGTCTTTGTCTCAACTATGATCATGAGAACCGTCCCAAAATTTCAAAGTGCTGATTTTTACCAAAGTGTCACTTTTGCTTCTAACACATTTAAAGTTAGGTTATTAGGCAAGGTGATGGTTCTAAGAAAAGTATCACTAAGCATCACTACACCAAAACAAGTTGTTTTGGTGTGAAAAGTATGGCACTTTACGGTGAAAGAAAGGCCTTCTACGATACCAAAACAACTTGTTTTGCTGTTGTAGAAACGTCTCTTATCAATCGAGTCCAACGCGCTTATCGCTTAAAGGTCGCTTGCTTATCGCACGCACGTCTTCCGCTTATGGCTCAAGGCCATCAAGCGATAAGCATGCATACTTAACTTTTTCAAGTCCTACAAGTCCTGCAATTTAATATCTCTGGCACCGCGGAGATATTCGCTACGCAGTTCCATAGCCTTGGCCCATTCGCCCTTGAACAACTCGCTGACGTCAAGGTCAATCTTCCAACGGCCCTTCGATTCCAGACGGTCCACCAACACACCATACGTCAGATTAGTGATGTCTTCGGCAGGCATAAAACGCGATGTCTCGCCCTTCTCATCGCCACCGATTTCTATCAGCAGTTTGGCGTCAATCAGTTCATACAACAAGTCGTTCACGATGCGTATGGGAATATTGGTCAGCCCACGCAGTTCGTAGGCACTATATGCACGCTGTCCGTTGGCAAAGCGCTTGCATATCTTGCTCATCAGCAGCGATGCCATCAGCAGCTTATAGCGATGACTGATTTCACCCGTATTAGCGTCGTAGTCGTAATAGTCAAGATTCTGATTCGTGTAACACAGCTCAGCGCCAAACAAACAGATGGTCCACGAGATCTGTACCCATAGCATAAACAACGGAAGGGCAGCAAACGAACCATAGATGGCGTTATAGCTTGACAGGAACATCTGCGAATGAATATAGAATATCTGTAGTCCCTGCATCGCTATACCAGCCAGAATACCAGGTACCAAAGCACTCATGAGTCGTACCTTTGTATTGGGCATAAAGATATACAGGGCAATAAACATGGCAGACATCAACACATATGGTAGCATGTCAATCAGCAATCTGACGAACGGTCCCAACAACAAGAAATCAGGCATAGAATCGGCAACTGTAGCCATAAATATTGAGATACCTGACGTCAATACAATGATGATAGGGAACATAAAGAACATAGCCAGATAGTCAGTAAAGGTGCGAAAGATGCTACGCGGTTTCTTCACCTGCCAAATCTCGTTAAAGGCGTCTTCAACATTACTAACCAGCATCAGAACCGTATAGAGCATGAACACCAGACCAACGCCCAGAAACACACCACTCTGTGTATGTACTAGATAGCTGTTCACGAAGCCTATAATGATGTCGGCCGCCTGTGGTTGAGACTCAAAGGCACTCCTGAACCACACCTCGATATATTTGCTGTAACCAAAACCACGTGCAATGGCAAAGACCACTGCCATGATAGGCACAATGGCCAGCAGCATGCTATACGTGAGTGCTGCAGCCTTCTGCATCACGCGTTTCGCTGTAAAGAAACGGATAGCCAGGAGCAGTTTCTTTAGTACTTCAAACCATAGAAATTTTACTGGCGACACCTCATCACGAGTTATCCGCCAGATGTCCTTCTGCAAAAATCGAATCAATCGCTTCATAGTATCCTATATCTTTACTTATAATTCTAATTAAAAAGAAAGTAGTGCCCCTATAAGCCGGGTTCTGTACCCTTACGGGTGTCTGTCATTTATCTACTCCGCAGGTTACCCTGCGTCTCAAGCATTCTACCCTCCATCGTGTCGCGAAGAACTCGGACGGACAATCCTCCGACGATGGTATACGCGAACTTGCAGCCTCCAGACGGGACAGCCTTGCGATCACCCGCAAGCTGGTGGTCTCTTACACACGCCTTCTCACCCTTACCCTAACGGGCGGTTGTTTTCTTCTCCCGTATCCTGCTGTCACCAACAGCTGGCATTTTCACCAGTGGAGTGTCCTGTGCTGCCCGGACTTTCCTCTCGCACTTAAAGTGCCAGCGACAGACCGTTGCACTGCTTTCCGCTTGCAAAGGTACACTTTTTTCACGAATAAATGCATAAAAAAGTCCAAAAACATGCCTTTACACAAAAATAACATGCCCTTATTTTGAAATAACACAAGGTTATTACGCAATAAGGGCATGTTATTATAAAATACCTTGACTTACATGTCAAATGGGCAATGACAGGACAAAACGAGAGCCTGGACCTGCATACTCAGCATCGATGATAAGCTCGCCACCAAGACGACGGGCTATGTTGCGGGCAACTGTAAGTCCAATACCCTCACCATCGAAGAACTGATTCAATTTGACATAAGGCTCGAAGATTCGCTCCTGATCGGCTACTTCAACACCAGAACCTGTGTCCTCGACAGTATAGATGGCCAACATTTTCTCCATGTCAACATTAACAAGCAAGCGCACGGTACCCTCAGTTGTAAACTTGAGAGCATTATCGAGAAGTTGGGTCAGCGAGCGTATAGCCTTATTGAGATTAGTAGAGAGCATGGTAGCCGCAGCATCAGGTGCTACAATACTCTCAAACTTAACGTACTGAGCTTTGTCAATGCCTGAAAGACGGATAGCCTCATCAGAAACCTGTGTTACCATCACATTGTCAGTGCGATTAATAGGAGGCTGGTTTGCCGGCACGTCGTCAAGATCGGTAATTTTTGCCAACATACCTTGCAACTTAATATCGCCAGTGGCACGGAGTGCTGAAGCCAGGTGGTTAATAAGTGGCGTTGCGATTTCGGTCTTCTTCTGTGTTATCTCCTTAAGTTCGTTGAGCTCAACGAAGAGGTCGTTGCAGCGTTTCTCCAGAGCCTCATTGGCCTGGCGCGACTTTTCTTTCTCCTCTTCCATCTTGTCGAAGGCGAGCAATGCCTGCTCGTATCCCTCACCAACATTGTCAAAGTTCTTCTCAAGAGCACGATAGTCTTCAAGCAGCTTTTGCTGTTCGTCGACACGTCGCTGATAGTCGCTGAGCAACTGCTGTTGTTCAGCAGCCTGTTTGCGACTTGACTTCAATTCAAAATAGTATGCTATGCCAAGCACAATGGCAATGGCCAGCGCAATAAGGAATGCGTACAACATACAAATTGGGAATTACAGATTACTCCTCTTTCTTTTCTACCTTCATAAATTTGGTGAATCCGGTCATTGCCAGCACCTTATAGATTTCAGGGTTCACATTAGTCATCTTGAACTGGCCACGCTGCTGCATGACAGTACGCATAGTCTT
>CAMVOS010000079.1 GCA_947169185.1 uncultured Prevotella sp. | reverse complement strand
GAAGCCTTGCGGTCTGCATTGAGTCTGATGGCCTGTCTTGTCTTCGTCAATGTGCTCTGGAAATCAGCGACAGTACCCTGAACGGTAGCCATCGCTATCTGCAGATGGGCCTGCTTGACGGGGGTCTCAGTGACGTACAGCCAGCCATTAAAGTCGCTGCTGGCATAGTGGCCCGACACCTGATCGACCAACACAAAACCCTGTCCACTCATCTGTCCACCAAAGGTCAGACGACGAAGCGGGTTATAGAGTCGCTCCTTGACACTCTCCATACGTTGCTGGCTAACCGTAGCATCAAAGATGGTCTCATCTCCATTATGATGGAAGAAAGTAACGGAATGATTATCGGCAATGATGCTGTCGTGGAGGGTCTGTAAGCCCTTTGGAGCCGCAAACTTATAACTGCTCTGGAAACGTTCTCGCTTCGAGAGGGTGATATCCTTGGTGCGCCAACTCTCATAAGTAGCTCCTACTGTCAACTTGCCCTTCTTGCTGGAGGTGGTGACATGTACTACAGGCTTATTGACATCAGCCCACAGCTGGATACTTATGTGGCCATCAGTCACCTCGACATAGCCCTCGTTGAGGTGCAGTATTTGTTGGAATGACTGCATATCCAGTCCTGGAGACAGACTGATACGGAAACGTCCCAACTTCAGCAAACTATTATTCTCATCGAAACACCCGCTGCGTGACAGGTAGAAGAGCACATCGCCATGCTCCACCCACACATTCATACCCACGTCGCCACCACCACAAGGCATTGACTCTGAGGAATTCTGGCTGGGCGAAGTCCAGACATAATCCGCTGGCTGCGCTCCTACGGAACTGAATAAAAAATAAAATATAAAAAATAAACTTGCTCGCTTCATATAATTAAGACGGAAAAATCGTACCTTTGCCCCCAAATTGTAAATGGTAAAATTGTAAATGAAGATGATGTGGATGTTAGCTTTCACGCTATTGCCCCTGATGGCCATAGCCTATATCAGTTGGCACGTGTGGTGCCTGTTGCCCCTCAGTTGGATATGGAAAACCCTAGCCATTATGCTGATGGTAGGCTCCTTCCTGTTGATGTTTGCAGGAATCTTCCGCTCGACGGACAAGATGCCCATGCCACTGGCTACGGCAGTCTACGAGATAGGCACATCGAGCATTTTTATCCTGCTCTATCTGTTTATGCTCTTCGTAGTGCTGGATTTAGGTCGACTGGTACACCTCATCTCGCGTACCTTATTATATAATAACTGGTGGGTGACGGGAGGCATTGCCTTCTTCATGATTGCCTTGTTTGTCTATGGACACCTGCACTATAAGCATAAAGTACGTGAGGAATTGACGCTGAAGTCAGAGAAGGTGAGCAAACCCGTCAAGCTGGTGATGGTGAGCGACCTGCACTTAGGCTATCACAACCAGCGCGAGGAGTTTCACCGTTGGGTAGACCTCATCAATGCTGAGAAACCCGACTTGATATTGATTGCGGGCGACATCATCGATGGTAGCATGCGTCCACTCAAGGATCAGAAGATGTACGAGGAGTTCCACCGGCTTTCTGCCCCCATCTATGCCTGTCTAGGCAACCACGAATACTATAGCGGAGAGCCTGATGCACAGCAGTTCTATCGAGATGCCAACATCCATCTACTGCAAGACAGTGCGACGGTAGTTGGCGACCTCTGCATCATTGGACGCGACGACCGTACCAATATCCATCGCAAGTCTTTAGGGAAGATCATGGAAGAATCCTCACTCCACACTTCACACTCCTCCTTCCTCATTCTACTTGACCACCAGCCTTACCACTTGGAGCAGGCAGAGCGTCAGCACATCGATTTCCAGTTCAGCGGTCACACCCATCACGGACAGGTATGGCCCATCTCATGGATTACGGAGTCCATCTACGAATGTGCCTTCGGAGCACACAAAAGAGGCCACACCAACTATTATGTCAGCAGTGGCCTCGGCATTTGGGGTGGCAAGTTCCGTATCGGAACCCGCTCAGAATATGTCGTGCTTAATCTTCAGCGTTAAAGCGACAATCGGGATTCTCCTCCAGATAGTACTTTGAATACGCTACATAGTGCTCAGCATTATCCGTCTGACCAGGACGGGTGGGCTTGATGTACTTGGCAGGCACCCCACCCCATATCTCGTGAGGACCAATCTTGGTATTCTGCAGCACCAAGGCTCCAGCAGCCACAATGGCGCCTTCGCCTATCTCACAACCATCGAGCAACGTAGCACCCATGCCTATCAGCGCATGGTCATGGATGGTACAAGCATGTACGGTAACGTTATGGCCAATGGTGACATAGTTGCCAATATGCGTAGGACCTGTTTCATGCGTCACATGCACACACGAGCCGTCCTGCACGTTAGTACAGTTGCCTATGGTGATGGGAGCCACGTCACCACGCACCACCGCATTGAACCAGATGGAGCACTCATCGCCCATCGTTACGTCACCCACGATAGTTGCATTCTCGCTGAAATAGCAGTCCTTGCCCCATTTTGGGGTAAGACCACGATAACTCTTGATTAAAGCCATAATTTTAGTTGACAGTTGACAATTGACAGTTGATAGTTTAGAGATGAACATCGGAAAGAATCTTCTGCGTAGCACCCGTCATCGTCTTGACGAAGGCTCCAGACTTCTCACCCAGCTCCTTTGCCAACTCAGGATGATCGACAAAGCCCTGCATCAGTCGGCGGAAATCATCGGCATTAGCTATCTCCAAGCCACCGCCACATTGCTTCAGTCCTTGAGCCTCCTGGAAGCGCTGGTTGTTAGGACCGAAGAATACGGGAACATCCCAGACGGCAGCCTCCAGCGTGTTATGGATTCCTACGCCAAAGCCACCACCAACATAAGTTACATCTGCATAGTGATAGATGCTTGACAGCAAACCGAAGCAGTCGACAATCAAAGCCTCACCCCCGTCCCCTCTCCAAGGGGCGAGGGGAGTAGTATCTCCCTGCGATTCTAATTTTGTATAGCGGGCATGGGTAAAGCCTATAGCATCAAGTTGAGCCTCTATCTGGCGCAGATGGTCCTCGCCAATCACGTGAGGGGCTATAACGAGTTTCCAGTCAGTATGTTCCTTAAACCAGGGGATGAAAATCTCCTCGTCGGGCTGCCAACTGCTGCCGGCAACAAACACTTTACTCCCCTCGCCCTTTGGAGAGGGGACGGAGGTGAGGCTCTCAATGATAGGAAGTTGCTTGGCTGCGGCCTTAATCTGCAATACACGGTCGAAGCGCGTATCGCCCACCACCTGCACAGCCGTAATACCTATCTTGGCCAAAAGCTCTTTGCTGATGTCGTTCTGCACATAGAAACGGGTAAAGCACTTCAGCACATGACTATATTGGCGGCCATACCAGCGGAAGAAGATCTGACCTGGACGGAAGATACTGCTCACGCTATAGACGGGAACCCCACGATGGCGTAGGATATGCAGATAGTTATACCAGAACTCATACTTGATGAAGAAAGCCATCACCGGACGGATGGTACGCAGGAACCGTCGCGCATTGGTAATGGTATCAAGGGGGAGATAACAGATGATGTCAGCCCCTTCGTAATTCTTGCGCACCTCATAGCCAGAAGGTGAGAAGAACGTCAGCAGAATCTTGTATTCGGGATGGTCACGACGTAATTGCTCCATCAGCGGACGGCCCTGTTCGAACTCGCCCAATGATGCGGCATGGAACCACACATACTGAGCATTCGGGTCTACCTGTTCACGCAGAATGCGTATCGCTTCCCGCTCGCCACGCCACATCTTACGAACCTTCTCGTTGAAAAGGCTCACGACGATGACGCCTAACTGGTAGAGATAGATAATGAGGTTATACA
>CAMVOS010000078.1 GCA_947169185.1 uncultured Prevotella sp. | reverse complement strand
TTGTCTTCAAAGCTACAGCCATCGGTATGCTTGCGGATAATGTAGCGCACCACAGGCTTCATGAATCGCTTCTGGAAGTCGAGTGGTGTCTTCACCCCCGTGAAGGCCAGTCGAAGCAGTCCGTTGCGGAGCCCCTTGGGTAACCAAGGAGCAAACCCTTTCAGCATCAATGAGAACTGGCGGTCGTTCAACAGGTCTTCAAAGGCCTGTTTCATCTCCGCTGGCTCATACGGTCTTATCTCATCGAACTCTTTTAACTCCATATCTCTCTAACCGCTAATCTCTAAACTTTAAACTAGAATTGATTCTCAACGATATCCGTCAGTACCTCTGTCATCGTCATTCCTGCAGCCTTCACCTGTTGAGGAATGAAGCTGGTAGGTGTCATGCCAGGTGTGGTGTTCACCTCCAGCATGCGTATCTTACCCTCCTTCGAGATGATGTAATCGATGCGGATGATACCGTTGCAGTGCAGGATATCGTAGATATGGCTGGTAATCTCGCGAACTCGACGTGCCCAGTCCTCACTGATGCGGGCGGGAGTAATCTCCTCTACCTGTCCGTTGTACTTGGCATCGTAGTCGAAGAACTCGTTTTTCGTCACCACCTCCGTAATGGGCAGCAGCACTTCTTTCTCGCTGGTCTTGTAACATCCAATGGTGATTTCCGTACCCTCCAGATACTGCTCTACCATGATCTCGTCGCTCTCCAGCATAGCCTTGCGCAGGGCAGGAGCCAACTGGTCCTTGTTCTTCACCTTGCTGACACCGAAGCTAGAGCCGTCGGTGGCTGGCTTTACGAAGCAGGGCATACCGATGCGCTGCTCAATCTCGTCCTCGCTCACCAGGTGCTCGAAACCACGACGAATCAGCATCGAGTCAGCCACAGCAACACCATAGCCGCGCAGATACTGGTTCAGCACGAACTTATCGAAGGTCATTGCCTCCACCAAAACACCGCTGGTAGAGTAGGGGATGTCGACTAAGTCGAAGTAGCCCTGCAGGATACCGTTCTCGCCAGGAGTGCCGTGAATGGTGATGTAGGCATAGTCGAACAGCTTGGCCTTGCCGTCCTCTACGAACGAGAAGTCGTTGCGGTCTATCTTGGCAGTGACACCGCCAGGCAGCTCCACATGCCAGTCCTGTCCCTTTACATCCACGATATACACATTGTATCGCTCTTTATCAAACCACGAATAAAGACCCTGAGCAGAGCGCAGCGATACGTCGTGCTCAGAAGAGTCGCCACCACAGACGATGGCAATGTTGCGTTTCAGTTGTTTCATAGTGTATTATTACTTTTAATGTATTTTCTCCATTTTTCCAATAGTTCCTTCATGTCGTCAGCCAGTTCGCTGGTAAAGTCCATCTGCTCATGAGTTGTGGGATGTACGAAGCCCAGCGTCTTGGCATGCAGTGCCTGACGACCACAGATTTTCATGCAATTCTGGATGTAGGCCTTATAGGAAGCCGTCCGTTCACCACGCAGAATCTCCATCCCTCCATACCGCTCGTCAGCAAACAGCGGGTGTCCGATATGCTTCATGTGGGCACGTATCTGATGCGTTCGTCCTGTCTCTAAACGGCATTCTACCAATGTGGTGTATCCATAGCGTTCCAACACCTTGTAGTGGGTGATGGCCGACTTGCCTGTCTCGCTGCCAGAGGGGAAGACAGCCATCCGTTGTCGGTCACGGGGGTCGCGCCCGATGTTGCCCTCAATCCGTCCTGAGTCCTCAGCGAAGTTGCCCCATACCAGTGCTTGATACGAGCGGTGGGTGTCGTGATTGAAGAATTGTGCTCCCAACTCAGTCTTGGCCTCAGGTGTTTTCGCTACCACGAGCAGTCCACTGGTGTCCTTGTCGATGCGATGTACCAATCCGACACTGGGGTCGTTAGGGTCATAGCTCTCCAGCCCTCGCAGGTGCCATGCAATGGCATTGACCAGCGTACCGTGAAAGTTGCCTACTCCCGGATGAACCACCATGCCTGCAGGCTTATTGATGACCATCAGCTGATCGTCCTCGTAGACGATATCCAGTGGAATGTCCTCTGGCTCAATAGTCGTATCGTAGTGTGGACGGTCTAGCATCAGGGTGACCACATCACCTGGCCGTACCTTATAATTGCTCTTGACGGGTTGTCCATTGACCTGAATGAAACCCGCATCAGCGGCTTTCTGGATACGGTTGCGCGAAGAGTGGGGGATATGCTCCGACATATACTTGTCGATGCGAACGGGAACCTGGCCCCCGTCCACCTCCATGCGCATATGCTCGAAAAGCTCAATATCGTCCAGTTCCTCAGTCATAATCATTGGGCTATAGGTGGCTCTTTTACTTCTTCAAACTCGTCTACCTCACCAATACCATCAGGATAGCTTGGGTCGATATACTCAATATCCTCAGAATCGTCAATGGTACCCTTGCCCACCATCAGTGTCAGCGGATAATCGATGGGGATGCGGTCACCATTCGACACCCGGCGTCCTCTGCATAAGATGCCGTAAACCCAATCCTTCTCACCGTCCACCAGTTGGGTGGGTGTCAGTTGGAATCCCATAGCCATCAGTCGGGCCTCGGCTTCGCGAACACTCGAGTTGTCGACAATGTCAGGAATGGCAAATGTGGGCGATGATGGCGAATTGACAGTCACATAAACCACATGGCCTTCTTTCACTTTCTGGCCGTGATTAGGTGTCTGAGCCAGAATGCAGTCAGCGGGCAGTTTCTTGTTATAACCCGAATCGCTCACCACAATGGTCAGCTTGTTCTCTTCGAGCAGCCTATAGGCTTTCTCGAAAGTCATGCCTTTCAGCTCGGGCACTACGATACCCTCTCCGTGGTGTGTATAGATATCTAGTGCGTACTTGGTACCTACGCACAGCAGTATTACCACAATAGCCATCGCTACCAAGTTCCACACCAGAAAGCGGTTGAATATCTTGCCAAAAAGAGTTTTCATGTTCATTAAAACACTACAATATACAATTAATGGAGCAAAAGTACAAAGAATTCTCGACACAACAAAAAAATTGGGTATATTTCTTAAAAACATACCCAATTCTTATCGCTGAGACACCTCAGAATTACTTTCCGTGGTGCTCGTTAGATACAGTTAACTTCTTACGACCCTTAGCGCGGCGAGAAGCCAAAACGCGACGGCCATTCTTCGTTGCCATGCGCTCGCGGAAACCATGCTTATTCACGCGGCGGCGGTTGTGCGGCTGAAATGTTCTTTTCATTGTTCTATCGTTATTTTATTTGTTGTGATTCGATGTCTAATACTCTGAAAACTAGAGTTTCGGGCTGCAAAATTACATAATTATTTCTAATTGTGCAAGTTTTTTTGCAAAATTTCTCATTTCTCATTTCTCATTTCTCATTTTTTTCGTACCTTTGCACCCGCAAAAAGATAATTCACATATTATAATAGTACTATTTTATGATTAATTCACAAGACATTAAGAAGGGAACCGCCATTCGCATGGACGGAGCTATTTGGGTTTGCATTGACTTTCAGCACCGTAAGCCCGGTAAGGGAAACACCATCATGAACATCAAGATGAAGAACGTCACTGACGGTCGTGTGCTGGAGCGTCGTTACAACATCGGTGAGAAGCTGGAGGACGTAGTCATCGAGCACCGCGACTACCAGTATCTCTATGAGGATCAGGAAGGCCGCATCTTCATGAACCAGGAGACTTTCGAGCAGATTCCCATTGCCAACGACCTCGTTATCGGTCATGAGTACATGAAGGAAGGCGACGTCGTATCAGTTGTCAGCGACACCACCGATGGTACCATCCTCTATGCCGAGATGCCCGTGAAGACCATTCTTCGCGTGACTCACTCTGAGCCCGGCATCAAGGGCGA
>CAMVOS010000077.1 GCA_947169185.1 uncultured Prevotella sp. | reverse complement strand
CAAAAGGGGCTTTCTCAGAGGAGAATCCTCGCCTCATGCTATTTCAATGTTCGGATCAGGAAGTCGCTCGCCAGGTCGGTGGCATATTTGGCGTCAAAGTCAGGCTCGCCAAACTGAGCACGAGCGGAGAGGGTTGCAACGAGCAACACCATACTTAAGAATAGTTTTTTCATCCGTTATAAGTGATTAATTAGACATGTCATGATTGCGCCTTTCGCTGCTCGTAGATTTCAAGGCTGTTGATGATATTCTGCCAGAGCACGTAACAGCCGGCACCCACCGAGGCTACAGGATTCAGATACATATAAGCCACCCAGATGCTGAGTGCTGTATTCTTCTGGAACAGCGCCTGACCGGCATTGATTTCCTCGCCCAGCCAGCGGCCTATGCCACGACCGATGGCAAATTGTACGAAGCAAAGCAGAAAGGTGGCTATGGCAATGAGCAGGAGCAGCAGGATGGTTGCTTCGCTGTGCACGATATTCTTAACCGTGATGCCCGTAGTGATACTAAGTGATATGGCCCAGAAATAGAAGCTGAGGTTGGGCATTGACACGATACGTCGATGCAATCCGTGAAGATAGTGCTGAATAAACCATCCTAATACAAGAGGCAGTAGTAACACGATAGACACCTTCTGCAAGATGACGAGAAACGCTGACAGAAAGTCAACATGAACCACTTGCTCCAGGATGGGGAACACCAGTGGGATAAGCACGGCAGACGCCAGCGACGACAGCAGCGTGTAGGTGGTCATCGTCGATATGTTGCCACCGAGCTTGCCCACCACGACGGGAGCCGCCGAGGCAGAGGGACCGATGATGCACGTCAGCACAGCCTCCCACAACAGCGGAGAGGTAAGGGGGGAGTGGTGAGCGGTAAGCGATTTCGCCCATAGGATGATGCCGATGTTGACAGCCACCATCAACAGTTGAGCGGCCAGTACGCCGGCATGCCAGCGATGAGGGCGCATTTGGTGATAGTCCACTTTGCAGAATGTAACCAGCAAGGTTAGGAAGACGAACAGCGGGAATATCAAGTCGAATACAGGCCCCAGTGCATCACCTGCTGCATCAAGTCCCGGAACCCAGTAAAACAGCAGGTAGCACGTCGACCCAATGGCAATCGCCACGGGCAGCGTCCAGTCTTTGATAAATTGAATCAATTGTTTCATTTCTTTTCAGGTGCAAAGGTATGAATTATTTTCTAAAACGATATTGTTTTTACGGAAAAAGCAGTATCTTTGCATGACTATATGACTGTTTTCGCATGACATGAATAGGGAAAGAGAAATCTATAAGGTGACGCTGGTTGGCAGCGTTGGCAATGCAATCCTGCTGACGTTTAAGTTTGTTGCGGGTATTGCTGGCAATAGTTCTGCCATGATAGCCGATGCTGTGCACTCCTTGTCCGACTTTGTGACAGATATCTTAGTATTGGTGTTTGTAAGCATCAGCGCCAAGCCTCAGGACCAGTCACATGACTATGGACATGGTAAATTTGAAACCATTGCATCGTTCTTAATCGCTTTGGCATTAATGGCGGCGGCAACGGGCATTGTGGTGTCAGGGACCATGAAATTTCTGTCGTGGTTAGACGGGAATGAACTTAAGACTCCTGGGTGGATAGCGCTGTGGGCAGCCTTGCTGTCAATTGCCATTAAAGAATTGCTCTATCAATACACTATGCATAGAGCCCGGAAACTTGACTCACAAGTGATGGTCGCTAATGCCTGGCACCACCGCAGTGACGCCCTCTCGTCGATAGGTGCAGCAATAGGTATCGGACTGGCTATTTGGTTGGGACAGCGTTGGACCGTATTTGACCCATTGGCTTCCATAGTTGTGGGACTGATGTTGGTCAAGGTGGCTTATGAACTACTTAAGACGAGTATGGGGGAACTGACAGAGTGTTCGTTGCCCGAAGAAACGGAAAACGAAATAATAGAGATTATTCTGTCGTTCAACGATGTTGGGCAACTGCATAATTTGCGTACTCGTCGTATTGGCAACCGTATCGCTATTGAAGCTCATGTGCGAATGGATGGACAACTCCCTTTATATGTTGTCCATGAACGAGCAACAACGATTGAGCAAAAGTTGAAGGAGCGCCTCGGTCCAACGACGCATGTATCACTCCATATGGAGCCTATGAAATAAAAAAGCGAGTCATTATGTGGCTCGCTTTTTTGTTCATGTTATAGATTTGCTAATGCTATCACTTTGTCAACGGCTGCGCTAAGACCATCAACATTCTTTCCGCCTGCCTGGGCAAAGTGAGGCTGTCCGCCTCCGCCACCCTGAATCAGTTTGGCAGCCTCGCGTACCATCTGGCCGGCATTCAATCCATGGTCGCTGACCATATCGTCGCTCATCATGATGGAGAGCTGTGGCTTATTGTTCTCGTGCGAACCGATGACGCAGAGCAGTGAGCCGTCGACTGCGGCGCGAATCTTAAAGGTCAGGTCCTTGGCAGCAGCAGGTGACATGGGTAGTACGCTGGTAATGACCTTGACGCCATTCACCTCGCGAGCCTTCTCAACCAGTCGTTGGGCAGCGCGCTCAACAGCCTGAGTCTGGAAACCTTCAATCTCCTTCTTCATGTGATCGTGCTCTTCGATATACTTCTGAATGACACCTTGCAGGTCTTTGGCATTGTTGAAGAATGACTTGATGTTCTTCAGAATGTCCTCCATCTGGTAGAGGTGCTCCTCGCAGTCGCGCCCTGTCGTAGCTTCTATTCGACGTATACCGGCTGCTACACTGCTCTCAGAGAGAATCTTGAAGAATCCGATACGGCCAGTAGAAGTGGCGTGAATACCTCCGCAGAACTCGCATGAAGGACCGAAGCGAACCACGCGAACCTTGTCACCATATTTTTCACCGAAGAGGGCGATGGCGCCGAGTTTTTTAGCTTCTTCAAAAGGCACGTCACGGTGTTCGTCGATGTGGATGTCCTGACGAATCATGTCGTTGACCATCCGCTCTACCTGACGTAGTTGTTCGTCAGTGACTTTCTCAAAGTGAGAGAAGTCGAAACGAAGGGTATCGGGACTAACGAATGAACCCTTCTGTTCCACATGGTCGCCCAAGATTTGCTTCAATGAGTAGTCAAGCAGGTGGGTAGCCGTATGGTTGGCAGCTGATGCGTTGCGCTTGTCTGTGTCGACGCAGGCCATGAATTCAGCCGCAGGGTCCTTGGGCAGTTGCTTGACGATGTGGACGCTCTGATTGTTCTCACGCTTGGTGTCTACAATCTCCACGGTCTCGTTCTCGTTGACGAGCACACCACAGTCACCTACCTGTCCACCCATTTCACCATAGAAGGGAGTGGCATCGAGCACAAGCTCGTAGAACTCATTCTTCTTTTGGGTTACCTTTCGGTAGCGGAGAATATGACAGTTGTATTCGGTATAGTCGTAACCTACAAACTGTTGTTCGCCCTGTTCCAGTTCTACCCAATCGCTGTTCTCCACAGCAGCGGCATTGCGGGCACGCTCCTTCTGCTTCTGCATCTCGACATTAAACTGAGCCTCGTCGACGGTAAAGCCGTTCTCACGACAGATGAGCTCCGTCAGGTCGAGAGGGAATCCATAGGTGTCAAACAGACGGAAAGCCTGAACGCCATCCAGCTCTGTTTTGCCTTCAGCCTTCAGCTTGTCCATCGCGTCATTCAGCATGTTGATACCTTTGTCCAGCGTACGCAGGAAGGAGTCTTCCTCCTCCTTGATGACCTTGGTAATCAGGGTCTGCTGAGCCTTCAGCTCAGGGAAGGCATCGCCCATCTCGTGAACGAGGGTGGGGACGAGCTTATAGAGGAATCCCTCTTTCTGTCCGAGGAAGGTGTAAGCATAACGTACAGCACGACGCAGGATGCGACGGATCACATAACCAGCCTTAGCATTAGAGGGCAGCTGACCATCGGCTATCGAGAAAGCGACAGCACGCAGGTGGTCTGCGCAGACGCGCATAGCTACGTTGATTTGCTCTTGGTTGCTAGTAGAACTAGTATCACTAGTATTACTAGTA
>CAMVOS010000076.1 GCA_947169185.1 uncultured Prevotella sp. | reverse complement strand
TATCATAGACCTTCTGCCAAGTCCCGACAAGGTTGTTGGCATCGAAATCTTCATCGTCGCTGCTGCAAGAGGCAAGGGAGAAAGCAGCAAGCATCGCAAAGGCGAGTCTCCAGAATTTCATTGTTTTCATTTCGATATTTGTTGTTAATGTTTTTGTCTATATAAACGCCATGAAGCGGGAAATCCTGCATCGTCGGGCGTTAAATGTTCTTAATCTGACACTTTTATTGCGGACAGTACCAGTCAAGGTGACCGATAACTGCCCGCTATCAACGAGAGAGTTATGCTTCAAAGACTAACTTCTGGAACAACCTGGCCATCGAGGAGGTTGATGATGCGCTGGGCGTAACCGGCATCGCGCTCGGAGTGGGTCACCATCAGCACGGTGGTGCCTTCCTGGTTTAGTTGGGTCAGCAGTTGCATCACTTCCAGGCCGTTCTTCGAGTCGAGGTTACCCGTCGGCTCGTCGGCGAGGATCAGTTTGGGATTCATCACGACGGCACGGGCAATGGCGACGCGCTGTTGCTGACCGCCCGAGAGTTGCTGGGGGAAGTGGTGGGCGCGATGCGAGATTGCCATCCGTTGCAGCACCTCTTCTACACGCTTCTTGCGCTCCTTCTTGGGTACGCCGAGATAGGTCAGCGGCAGTTCCACGTTCTCCTCAACATTCAGTTCGTCAATCAGGTTGAAGCTCTGAAACACAAAACCAATCTGACCCTTTCGCACACGTGTGCGCTGGCTCTCCTTCAGCTGTCCCACGTTCTCACCATCCAGCAGATAAGTGCCGCTGGTGGGATTGTCGAGCAATCCCAGAATGTTGAGCAAGGTTGACTTGCCACAGCCTGAGGGGCCCATGATGGCCACGAACTCACCTTTCTTCACTTCAAACGATACGCCCCCGAGGGCTACGGTCTCCACCTCTTCCGTGCGGAACACCTTCTGAATGTTTTCTAACTTAATCATAGTTTTATAATGTTTTGAGATAATTGACAGGTTTACTTATTGGCCAGATCATTGTCCGTACAGAGTGGCTGATATTCGACACTTATCTGCAAGTCCAATTCCATCGGGCTGTTCTTGTGGTGACGGCTGTAGCAGGCAATAAGTGTCACAGAGTCGTTGGGCTGCAACAAGTAGATCATCTTTCCCTGTGGCTGGCTGAACGCTGACTTCTGCTGATTCCAGCGGCTGAACTCTGCGGTGTATATGGCGCCAGTCAGTGTGTAGTCATATCGCCCAAAGCATTGCCAGTCGTTATGTTGCCATACATATTTGATTCGACTGCTTAACAGACCATCGGCATGATAGTTGTACTGATAGCGGCAAACGGGCTTCAGGTGGTTTCTGTCTTTACCTTGACACTTCTGATAGACAGATATCGATGAGACGTTTCCCTTGTCGTCAAATTCTGCATGATAGGCAAACTGGCTGCTGCTATCCATTCTCATTTCCTCATAGACCTTATTAACAAGAGCAGAGGTCATCACTTGTGCCTTGGAAGCCATAGCCATCAGGCACACCATCGAACAAATCATTAACTTTTTCATAATCGTAACTTTTTAATTGTTTAATAATCTTGTTTTCTTTTTCACAATGCAAAGTTACCGTTATTTTTCTCTCCTTGCAAGCTTTTTCACCCCTCTGGAGACCGTTTGTCTAATTATTTGACGGTTCTCTGTATGATTATTAGACACTTGTCACCATCGGGATTAGAGAAATCTCTTTCTTCACTCGGTTTTGATGCTGTTGACGGGGTTCTCTGTTGCGGCGCGCCAGCCTTGGAAGGTGGCGGTGAGGACGCCAAGAAAACGCTCGTAGTCCTCGTACCAATGGCGGCGCTGACGGTCGAGCGAGTTTACTTCTGTGACGATTTCACAACCTGTCAGTTCCTTCAGCAGTTGGGTGATGGCGTCTTCCACCTTCGCCCGTTCCCCGTGATACTTCACGATCATCTGTCGCCGTGAGCTATATAATCTGCTCACATAATCGTTGTTACCGTCACGGTATTCATCGTCTTTTACCTCCTGCTGATGATATCTGATCTTTCCTTTTGCGCTCATCACACAGCATTTCTGCTCAATCTCAGGACACATATCCTTAATATGTGCAGCAGCCTCTGGCCACAAGGCAAAACTCGCCTGACTGCCCACCAGACAGATACGGTCAGCGTTCTTGTGCCAAGTGTCGATACTGTACTGTCGCCAGGCATAGTCGCCCATCAGGATAATGAACATCAACGACACCACCAGGCCCGCCATATTAATAAAGGTATAGACCTTGTTGCGCGACAGGAATTTGAAATAACTCTTCATATTTATGTACTTATGTTCTTATGTCTAAAAAAGACACTGCAAAGTTACAACAATAAAGCAAATCCGCCAAGGCTTTTACCCCAGCGGATGCAGATTGTCTAAAAATTAGACACCTCAGCGTATGATTTTTAGACAGTCCTGTCTAAATAGTTGTCTGGCGTTACGACCACATGTCTATCAGAACTGGTAGCCGATAGATACGTCTGCCGTGATGTTTTTCGGATAGCCACCCAGCAGGACGGCGGTGACGGCATTGTCTACAGGATTACCCATAAAGCCACTGTCACATAACTTGGCAAAGCCGATGGTGACATTGCAGCCGATGATGAAGTGCCTGAAAGTCAAATCCATACCGCCAACGGCACCGACATCCCAGCGGTTGAACTTTGGATAGGCTACATGACGGCTTTCTTTGTCGTAGGCACAATTGCTGAAATCTAAAGGCTCGCTGAAATGATTGGTGCCAAAAGTCTCATCGTGATCTGTGTTCAAAATTTCCATTCTCGTCTTGCCGCTGAGGCCGTAGGCTACGTATGCACCAGTCCTAATGGTGAAATAGCACCCCTGACCTATCCTCAGTCGTGCCGCCATCTGGAGAGGTAACTGAAGGTAATTGAGACGCGTGCTGTATTTCGCCTCCATAATCTGTTCATTGCCGTAATAACCATTGAACTTCCAGCCTTTCCTTGCAAACTGGAGTGCAGGCTGAAAGCGCCAGACGCCATTCTTCGACAGCCCAATGTCAGCACCGCCACCGATATGGAATCCCATACGATTATCAATGTTCGACACACCGCTAAAGATTGATGCACAACCAATTCCTGCTCTCGCTTGCCAGTTGATGTCCTGGCTACTTGTCACTAAGGGGAATCCTGCCAACAGGCCTCCAATAACTAAAGTTGCTAATCTGTTCATATAATACCTTATTTGTAGAAATGTTTCTACAGATAGAACGTTACTGGACTTGAAACCCTGCACCGCAAGATGTTAAATAAGATTAATCGCCTACACTTTTTTGCCTTTGTGCCCTCCATCGAATCATCATTCTGTCTTGATACTCTCTACGGGATTAGTTCGGACGGCTTTGATAATCTGGAAGCCGACGGAGAGGACGGCCACGAAGAGGGCGAAGGCGCAGGTCGTGGCGAATATCCAAGGCGAGAGCGTGATGCGGTAGCTGAAGTTAGTGAGCCAGTCGTGCATGATATACCATGAGAGAGGTATAGCGATGACGAACGACAGCAGCAGCGGCGAACAGAAAATGCGCAGCATCAGTACCATCACCTCGCCCGATGTTGAACCCATAATCTTGCGGATGCCAATCTCCTTCTGGCGCTGACGGATGAAGAAAAGCGACATACCCACGTAGCCCATCACGGAGATAATCACGGCAATGATGGTGAAGAGCGTGATAATCTTCAGCGTGTTCTGCTGATCTTCGAAGGTGTCGGCAATGCCTTCTTCCAAACTGGTGACGTACCACTCTATTGCTTCCTCTGAAACACCCTGTTCTCTTATCATATTGATGAGGGCTGCCTTTGCCTGCTTGTCTCCATTTGTCTTGACAAGGAAATTCGGGTCGTCCACATGCTCCTGCACACGGATGGCAAAAGGCTCTGCTTCATGTAACACGTTGATGCGGTGGAAATCCTTGAGGATGCCACTGATGGGAGCCGTCTCGTCTTTGCCCCATACCATCTCGCGGTCATCATCCGTCAACTCCAACCGGTGTTTGGCATCCTCGTTCAGATAGTAGCCGTTGCTGGTGTTGCCGTAGTCTTTGAG
>CAMVOS010000075.1 GCA_947169185.1 uncultured Prevotella sp. | reverse complement strand
CGCTGGAGACTGGTGTTGAGGTTCGCGTTCCTCTGTTCATCAACGAGGGCGACCTTATTCAGGTTGACACTCGCGACGGCTCTTATCTGGCTCGTGCTAAGGAGTAAGGATGAAATACTCAGTCATTGTACCAGTCTACAATCGACCTGACGAAGTCGACGAACTGCTTGAGAGCCTCTGCTCCCAGACATTCAAGGACTTTGAGGTAGTCATTGTAGAAGACGGTTCAAAAATCACATGCAAGGATGTTTGCGACAAGTACGCAAACATCCTTGATTTACAATATTACTATAAGGAGAATAGCGGACCAGGTCAGAGCCGCAACTATGGTGTGGAGCGTGCCAAGGGCGACTACGTGCTCATTGTCGACTCCGACGCAGTGGCTCCTGCAGGTTATCTGCAAGCCATCGATGACGAGCTACGCCGCCAGCCTTCCGATGCGTGGGGAGGTCCTGATGCTGCTCACGACTCGTTTACTGATGTGCAGAAGGCTATCTCTTATGCGATGACCAGCTTCTTCACAACAGGTGGTATTCGTGGTGGCAAGAAACAGCTGGATAAGTTCTATCCCCGTTCCTTTAACCTGGGTATCCGTCGTGAGGCCTATCTCGCCTTAGGTGGTTTTTCGAAGACACGTTTCTCGAAGATGTCTCTTTATGGCGAGGATATCGACTTCTCCATCCGTATCTATAAGGCGGGCTATAGCTGTCGCCTCTTCCCTGAGGCCTGGGTATGGCACAAGCGTCGTACCGACTTCCGCAAGTTCTGGCGTCAGGTGTACAACAGCGGCTATGCCCGTATCAACCTGTGGCGCATGTATCCTGAGGCGCTGAAGCCCGTTCATGCACTACCTTCGCTGTTCACCATCGGTGTAGCAGGACTCGTAGTGCTGGCTCCGTTTACCTGTGGCTTGTCACTCGTACTGCTGTTGCTCTATGCCCTGCTGATCCTTCTTGACTCTAGCATCCAGTCGAAGAGCTTGAAGGTAGGATTCCTGGCTATTGCCGCTGTCTTTGTACAGCTTATCGGCTATGGTGTGGGATTCCTCGAGTCATGGTGGACGAACTGTGTCAGGAAACATGGATAAGCTCAACATCAACCAGTGGGCCGAAGAAGACCGTCCGCGTGAGAAACTCATGCGGCTGGGGGCTGAGGCACTTTCCAATGCCGAGCTGTTGGCCATCTTGATAGGCTCAGGCTCGACTAAGGAGAGTGCTGTCGACTTGATGAAGCGTGTGTTGGGCGATTGCAACAACAACCTGAATACGCTGGGCAAGAAATCCATCCAGGAATTGTGTCAGTATAATGGGGTGGGCGAGGCGAAGGCCATCACCATCCTTGCTGCCTGCGAACTGGGCAAGCGTCGACAGATGGAGACTCCTGAGGAACGTCCAGATGTGGGTACTGCAACCCTTATCTATAACCACATGCATCCGCTGATGCAGGATCTTGATGTGGAGGAGTTCTGGCTCTTGCTGATGAATCAGAATCACCGTCTCATCAAGAAGATGCGCATTTCGCATGGGGGCATCACCGAGGTGTCTGTCGATATCCGTATCATTATGCGAGAGGCCGTTTTGGCCAATGCCACCATACTGGCTGTCTGTCATAATCACCCCTCAGGCAACCTGCGTCCCAGCGAGCAGGACAACCAGCTGACTAACCAGTTGCAACAGGCCTGTAACACGATGCGTATCCGTTTCTTGGATCATGTCATTGTGACTGATGGCGACTACTATAGCTACCGTGAATCGGGCCGCGTATAGAAATATTTGTGTATGATGAATGGTGGTTTGTGAATTATTTTGTATCTTTGCAACCAAAACCAAAAACAAGAAAGATAATGAAGAAATATCTGATGATAGCAATAGCTGTGCTGAGCATAGCTTCGTGTAGCGAGAAAAAATTCCATGTAGAGGGTGCCATTACTGAGGCGCAAGACTCTGTGCTTTATCTGGAGAACGTAGGAATCAACGAGATTAATGTGGTCGATTCAGCTAAGCTAGGTGCTGACGGTGACTTCTCGTTCAGCGGTGAGGCTACCGAGGCACCAGAGTTCTATCGTCTGCGCATCAGCGATCAGATTATCAATATTGCTATTGACTCGACAGAGACGGTGACGGTGAAGGCTTCTTATCCGAAGATGGCCACAGACTATGAGGTGACGGGTTCGGAGAACTGCCAGAAAATCAAGGAGCTGGCGCTAAAGCAGATGGACCTGCAGCGCAAGGCCATTCTCATCAGCAGCAACGAGGCGTTGACCGTCGACCAGTCTAACGACAGCATATTGGGTTTAATTCGTCAGTATAAGAACGACGTGAAGACACAGTATATCTTCCCAACGCCCAACAAGTCGTATGCTTATTTTGCCTTGTTCCAAACCTTGGGTAACATGCTGATTTTCAATCCTCGTACGGATAAGGACGACATCAAGGTGTTTGCTGCTGTTGCCACTAGCTGGGACACCTACTATCCCAATGCTGAGCGTGGTGCTAACCTGCACAATATCGCTATTGAGGGAATGAAGAACGTTCGCATCAGCGAGGCTAACAACTCCAGGACCATCGACGTTTCGAAAATCCAGTCGGCCGGTCTTATCGACATTACCCTGAACGACAATAAAGGTCGTCAGCGTTCTCTCAGCGAGCTGAAGGGTAAGGTGGTGCTGCTCGACTTCCATGTCTTTGCACAGAACGAGTCGCCTGCCCGTATCCTGATGTTGCGCGAACTATATAATAAGTATCAGGCTCAAGGTTTTGAAATCTATCAGGTGTCACTCGATAGCGACGAACACTTCTGGAAACAGCAGACCAATGCCCTGCCTTGGATTAGTGTTCGCGTTGACGACAACCCCACATTCCTCAATATGTATAATGTGCAGACGCTGCCTGAGTTCTTCCTCATCGATCGCGGCAACAATCTCGTAGGTCGCTCGCAGACCATCAAGGATATCGAACAGGCTATTAAGAATCTGCTTTAACCCTAAAACAAATAACACGATGAAACAACTGCTCCTTTCCGTCATGATGCTCGTATCTACTATTGCAGCAGCTCAGAAGGGTACAGAGATTAATCTGTGGCCCGATGGTCCTCGTACTAATAATGGTGACCCCAATGATATGGCTAAGGTTACCGTCTTCCTGCCTGATGCCAAGAAGGCTACGGGGCGTGCCATTGTGTGCTGTCCTGGAGGTGGATATACCCATCTGGCTTGGGAGAAGGAAGGTACAGCATGGGCTCCCTTCTTCAACGGACAGGGCATAGCCCTCATCGTGCTGAAATATCGCATGCCTCATGGCAACTATACCGTGCCTGCTGAAGACGCCGAGGAAGCCATGAAGCTGGTGCGCAGTCACGCAGAAGAGTGGCACATCAATCCTAACGATATCGGTATCATGGGTTTCTCAGCAGGTGGCCATCTGGCTTCCACCATTGCCACCCACTCCAAAGGCAAGGCTGCTCCTAACTTCCAAATCCTGTTCTATCCCGTCATCTCGATGGAGCAGGGCGTCACCCATCAGGGTTCATGCGACAATCTGCTGGGCAAGAAGCCCAAGCGTAAGCTGATAGCTCATTACAGCAACGAGCAGCATGTCCGTAAGTCTACCCCTCGTGCCTTCATCGCATTGGCTAACGACGATAAGGCCGTTCCACCCGTCAACAGTCTCGCTTATTACGAAGAGCTGCTCAACAACAAAGTGCCTGCCACCCTCCACATCTATCCTTCAGGAGGTCACGGCTTCGGCATCCTCCAGTCGTTCACCTATCACTTCGAGATGATGCTCGAGCTGAAGGCCTGGCTTCGCAGCTTTTAACGATTCCCACGTTAACGTTACAACCGTTTTAGCCAAATGGCAAAGAAGTGGTCATAAACAATATAGCCAGCAGATGTACGGTAAATGATGTCTTTGTCTGTCAGCACATCAAGAGCTGTCTTAACACTGCTTGAACTGGGCAAGTCGTATTGCTTGATAAAATCAGAACCCTGAGGACTCTCTACCAGTCCTTCCTTGGCGATAGCCTTGACTACAGCCAACTGGTTGTCAGTCAGGAAGCCTATTAGCTCCTCGTACTGCATAGAGTTTCTGTTGACGATATGTCGTATTGCCTCATCAACCTGTTCTGTCTTGGTGACATGTCGCTCTGTCTCATATAGACGGTTGAGCATGAGCTGGATATTGCGAGTAACGCCCTCGAAGCGTTGATAGACATTATGGAAGACATCCTGACTGAGGTTGCCTTTCTTGTCTTCAAAGAAACGACGTGCAAAGTCATAGTAGATCTCCTCGTGCAGAGGATTAAGTCCCATAGATACCGTACTCTGATAGAACGGGCGCTCGGGAGAATAGAATATCTGCGACATCAGATGACGCTTACTACCAGAGAATACGAAATGTACATTAGGCGCAAACTGGACATAGGAGCGCAAAAGTGCCTCTATTCCCGGATCAGGATAATTGGTGATTTGCTGGAACTCATCAATGGCGATATATACCTCTCGATTACTCTGTTTCAAATAATCAAAAATGGTCTTAAGCGTAACCTCAGTCAACGTAGGCTGTATACTCACAGATACTGTTGGCTGTCCAGTCATAGGGTCGGAGCTGAATACGGGACGCCAAGAGCCAAAAAACTCTAGAAGCCGCTTCACAGCTCTTCGCTCTCTAGACAGAACCTCTTGGGCGATAGCCGTTCCTAATAACTGTACAAAATCATGCTGATTCTTCGTAGCAAAAATATCAATATACAAGCATTTAGCATCTTTTTCCTGTTCAAGAATATGATAAAATGCATTCTTTATGAGTCCCGTTTTTCCAATTCTTCGAGGAGAAATCAATACTGTATTACGTCCGTTATGTAGATTTGCAATCAGTTCTTCTGTCTCTTCTGTACGGTCGCAAAAATATACGGGACTTACATAGCCTTGATAAATAAAGGGGTTCCGGAGTTTCAGATTTTTTTTCGCCATAGTTGCTCATTAATTATTATCATGTAAATCGCATTTCATTTTGAGACGTAATTTCCGTCACGGAATCTCCGTCACGGATATTCCGACTGCAAAGATACGAATAAGTGAGCGAAATACCAAGAAAAA
>CAMVOS010000074.1 GCA_947169185.1 uncultured Prevotella sp. | reverse complement strand
CCAACGATATTCACGAAACCTGCTTTATGCATCTTTATTTCCATCATAAGCCCACTTGTAATAGCTTGCTCCATGGACGAAACCTGCTCCGAAAGCCGTCATGATGACATTATCGCCTTTCTTCAACAGATGTTCGTTCTCCCAAAGCGCCAAGGGGATAGTGGCTGCAGAGGTATTACCAAAATGCTCGATGTTGACCATCACTTGTTCCATAGGAAGTTCCAAACGCTTAGCCACAGCTTCAATAATACGCATATTAGCCTGGTGGGGAACAACCCACTGGATATTATCCTTGTTCAGCCCGTTGCGTTCGGCAATGAGCGCACAGTCGTCACTCATATTAGTCACAGCATAGCGGAACACGGTACGTCCTTCCTGATAGAGGTAGTGCAGACGATGATCAACGGTGAAGTGGCTGGGAGGGCATACAGAACCTCCTGCCTTCAGGTGCAGGAAAGGTAAGCCCTTGCCATCGGCACGGAAATAGGAGTCCATCACGCCGATATTCTCCTCAGTTGTGCCTTCTACCATGACTGCTGCTGCGCCATCACCGAAGAGGGGACAGGTGGCGCGATCCTTATAGTCGATTACTGACGACATCTTATCGGCACCAATCACCATAATCTTCTTATAGCGACCACACTGAATCATGGAAGCTGCCACATCGAGTGTGTAGAGGAATCCACAGCAAGCAGCCCAGAAATCAAAAGCAAAAGCATTCTTCAATCCAAGCTTACCCAGCACGATGCTGGCTGTAGAGGGGAATTTATAATCAGCCGTAGAAGTGGTGACAATGACGGCATCGACGGTATCAGGGTCGCAACCAGTCTTCTGCATTAGCTGCTTAGCAGCCTTGCGAGCCATATAGCTGGTACCCAAACCTTCCTCGGTGAGGATACGACGCTCCTTGATGCCTACACGAGTCATAATCCACTCGTCATTGGTGTCTACCATACGCGACAACTCCTCGTTATTGAGGACGTAATCGGGCACGTAGCCACCAATGCCGGTGATTATCGCATTGATTTTGCTCATTATTCAGCAGCTTCGTCCATTACAATAGCAATCTTGCCACGATAGTAGCCACAGGTAGGGCATACGGTGTGGTAGATGTGATAAGCTCCACAGTTAGGGCATACGGCCAATGTGGGAGCTACTGCCTTGTCATGGGTACGACGCTTAGCGGTACGAGTGTTTGATTGTCTTCTTTTAGGATGTGCCATAATTCTATTACTTTAATTTAATGTTTAATCTTTAATGTTTAATTGTCTCAGTGCTTCCCAGCGTGGGTCTATCGCCTCGTCCTCCTCTTCGCTGCTTCGGACAGCACCGCTCAGCTCTTCGAGCTTCTGCGTCATCGCACTATTGCATTTTCCAGGTGCATGAACGTGCTTGATGGGTATGGCCAGCATGATAAACTCGTAGATAAACCACGACACGTCGAGTATTCCTTCGTTCTCGTCGATAGTCACAGTATCATCGTCTTCACTGTATGTATCGCCCAACTTCACCATTAACTTGTTTTCGGTCGCTATAGGCTGGTCCATATCGTCCAGACAACGGTCACAGCTTACAACAACAAAGCCTTCGGTGTGGAACAAGAGTTCGAAAAAGCCGGCCATCTTGCGTATAGACACCGACACATGCAGGGCTCCATGCTCCAATTGTGAGCCGTCCAAAGTCTTAAAGAAATCATCATCCAAGTCGAATTCAAGGCATGCTGCCTCCTCTTTCAACCCTTTCAAATCAATCTTACAAAACTCCGAACTACACATAGTTACACTTTATTTGGGGTGCAAAGTTACAAAAAAATTAAGAATAACGAGTAAAAGATTTCGTTTTTTTATGCTTTTAACTGAAAATCAGTGATTAATAAATCTGAATATTGCACAATCGAATCTCTAGTGTGCAGCTATCGATGGATTTCCTGATAACGCGCTGTGCCTTTATCTAGAAATTCCAGATACTTACTGACATCTTCATCGTAGGCGCAAGAGCCACCTAGTGGCATACCCGTATACGGGTCAAGCAAAACATAGAATGGCTGGGCGTTGGCTCCAAACTTATGGCTCTGTAGATAGCTCCATTTAGCACCTACCGTGCGCAACGTTTTACTATTGCCTTCGGCATCCTTCACTTCATAGGGTTCTGACAGCGGTGTCTTATCGTCGACGAAGAGCGAGATAAGCACATAGTCTTTGTTCAGTTTGTCAGCTACACGAGGATCAGTCCAAACAGCTGCTTCCATCTTACGACAGTTGACACAGCCAAAGCCCGTAAAATCAATGAGTACGGGTTTACCTTGAGCACGGGCGGCAGCCACACCTTCCTCATAAGTCAGATATTTGGGCTCTACGACTTTGCTGTTCAAATTAAAATCTTGCGTATTCATCGGTGGAGCAAAGGCACTGACGGCCTTACAGGGTGCGCCCCACAAACCTGGAATCATATACACAGCAAAGGCTAGTGACACCAGTCCGCCCATGATACAGACCACAGGCATGGGTTTACGCAAATCTCCTCCTATCTCATCTTCTTGGAACTTCAGCCAACCACAGAGATAGGCTCCCAACAGGCCGAAGATAACAATCCAGAGAGAGAGGAATACCTCACGGTCCAACAGATGCCAGCCATAGGCCAAGTCAGCCACAGAGAAGAATTTTAGAGCGAAAGCAAGTTCGATAAAGCCTAAAACCACTTTAATCGTAGTCATCCACGATCCCGACCTAGGTGCTTGCTTAAGCCACGAAGGGAACATCGCGAACAAGGTGAAGGGCAAAGCTAGAGCTAGGGCAAAGCCGAACATGCCCACAGCTGGGGCCAGCCAATTGCTACTGGTTGCGGTTTCGACCAATAGCAGTCCTACGATGGGTGCCGTACAGGAGAAAGATACCAAAACCAACGTGAAAGCCATTAGGAAGATAGATATCAGACCACTAGTCTCTGACGCTTTGCTGTCGACGGAATTAGCCCATCCTTCTGGCAATTTAATCTCAAACCACCCAAAGAAGGAGAGTGCAAAGATGACCAACAAGAGGAACAAGAAAATGTTGAAGACGGCATTTGTAGACATGGCGTTTAGCGTATCGGAACCGAAAATGGTAGTGACCAACAGACCTAATCCCAAATAGATGACGATAATACTAACACCGTAGGTAAAGGCGTCTTTGACACCCTTCCGTTTATCTGTCTTGGCCCGTTTCAAGAAGAAGCTTACCGTCATGGGAATGATAGGCCATATACAAGGCATACAGACTGCCAACAGTCCACCCACGAACCCCATCAACAGGATATACAACAAAGAGTGATTGGCGATATTCTCTGTCGTTCCATAGCTACGCAGCTCGCTAATGACAGGTTGCCACAGGTCATTATCTTCTATAGTCACATAGGACGTCACTGACTGAGAATCACGTACTTCCGACTGTGGAGCTACAGATTTCACAGGTTCTGCAACAACCAACTCTTTGATTTTGCCTTTATGCTTCAGTTCGCAGGTTGAAGGAGGCAAACACACCTCATCACTGCATGCACCATATTCTAAATAGCAATCTATCTGGTAGTCAGGATTGGTGAACTTGACTCTCTGTACAAAGATGGCGGTCTCCTCAAAGAAACGGAGTTCCATCTCAAACATCTTGTCATACTGTTTCAATTCCTTACCTCTAGTTTGCAGCTTACCGACTAGCTCTACGCCATCCATCTTCACGACATTGAAAGTGGCAGAGATAGGGCCTCCATCACCAAGGTTTGTTGAATATACATGCCACCCCGGATCGATAGTAGCATGGAATATGATTTCAGCATCCCCACCTTTCAGTTCTTTCAGCTGTGAGGTAAAATGTACGGGATCCATCATCTGTGCAAATGCCATGGTGACGAAAACCCATAGAAAAGATGTTGTTGTTAATATCTTTCTCATCTGTCCGACTATATAGTTATTATCCTTTTGCTATGATTTAGGCATCTCGATTCGGAAAGTCGTTCCTACCCCTATTTCTGACTGTTTCACAAAAATGTGGCCCTTATGATACTCTTCTACAATACGACGAGCCAGCGAAAGACCCAGTCCCCACCCTCGTTTCTTAGTAGTAAAACCTGGCATGAAGACACTGTTGAGATACTTTTTCTTGATGCCTTTACCCGTATCCTGGACTTCGATAGCAATCTGCTGAAGCTCATCATAGAGTGTCAGCGTTATGGTACCTTTTCCCTCCATCGAATCTACCGCATTCTTACAGAGATTCTCTATGACCCACTCAAAGAGTGAGGCGTTCATACGTACTATGACTTCATGGTCAGGAAATTGGCATATGATCTGGACCTGATTGGATGTGCGACGATCCATATATTCCACGACATGCTGCAAGACTTCGTTCATTGAAGCTTCTACAGGCTCTGGTAGTGAACCAATCTTCGAAAAACGCTCGGCTATCAATTGAAGACGCTTCACATCTTTATCCATTTCAGGCAACAAATGGTCGTTAGGATATTCCTCTTTCAACATCTCCACCCAAGCCATAAGACTAGATACGGGTGTTCCCAACTGATGGGCCGTTTCCTTCGACAAGCCTACCCAAACCTTATTTTGCTCTGCGCGTTTCGACGACAGTAAAGCAAAGATAGCCACCACAACAAAAATAAGTACAATACCCAGCTGAACGTAAGGCCAGACAGAGAGGCGTTTCAACATAATAGACTCGTCATAACAAATAACTTGCGAGTCGATACGAATAGTATCTCCCGTCTGTATCATTCGCCTTAGATAGTTATCAATTCTAATTGTATCGTCAATATTACGATAATCGGTAATCTCGCCATCGTCATTCAACACAATAACAGGTATCGTATTATTGCCTTCTATCACACGGAGAACCAAGGACAAATCCGTATGCTCATCTGCTGCATTAAGTGCATGCAAAGCCTGGGCCCACACTTCCATCTTGTTCCGCTCCTCTTTCGAGAGGTCGCGCACCAGGAAATGAGAAACCAACAGAGAAGCTACTGCGATAATCACCGCAGCAAATACCAAGATAATCTTAATCTGCCTGATTCTGTCAGTCCACTGCATACTCATATATAACGCAGAAAATAATATAATATTATAACAAAGACACCCTGAATCAAAATGAAACAGGGTGTCTTCTTGAAAAAGTGGCGG
>CAMVOS010000073.1 GCA_947169185.1 uncultured Prevotella sp. | reverse complement strand
CAACGCCCTCCAACGTGGCCTATTTCCAGAATGCTGAGGCTATTCGCGGAATGACGCTGCAGAACGAACAGCCATTCCGTCTAAGGCCGAAAGACAAGATCAACATTGTGGTCAGCAGTACTGACCCGATGTTGGTTAGTCAGTTTAATTTGACATCAGTATCGCAGAATATGCATGCACTTGGTACTACGTTGGCACCACAGACATCAGTAGGTGGCAGTGCCAGCGGTGCATCTATTTTAGCATACACTGTCGATGAGCAGGGTGACATTGACTTTCCTGTATTAGGCAAATTGGCCGTCGAAGGTAAAACACGTCAAGAGGTGGCTGCTTTTATTCGATCAAGACTTATTTCCCGTGATTTGGTAAAAGATCCGATAGTTACGGTCGAATATGTCAATCTGGCTGTGAATGTCCTTGGTGAAGTGAATCGTCCTGGACGCATAAACGCTCAGAAAGACTATTTTACGATCCTTGACGCTATTGCTGCCGCTGGCGATCTGACAATCAGTGGTCAACGTGAAAATGTTATGGTGATGAGAGAAATTGATGGTGAGGATCAGACTTATGTCATTAACCTTTGTGACCGTCAGGATATGCTAACCTCGCCAGCCTATTACCTTCAACAGAATGATGTGGTATATGTAACGCCTAATCCAAAACGGCAACGTGAAGCCAATTCGGCAGGTAATACCCTCGGTCAGCCTTCTTTTTGGCTTTCAATAGCTTCGTTTCTCACCACACTGGGTGCTTTATTAATAAAATAGCCAGAAATGAACAAAAACATAGAAAGTTTCATTACCATCGTCGATTTATGGCGTATGTGTGTGGCACGTTGGCGATGGTTTGCAGTATCCATATTGATATGCATGCTTTTTGCTGAAAGATACCTCATTGTTACTCCTAAACAATATACCCGCTATGCATCTATCATGTTGCGTGAAGAAAGCTTAGGTAATAACGTAACTGAAAAAAACGGTAATGAGTTCAACGAAATTGGTTTTGTGAAGCAAAAGAATAATGTTACTAATGTGGTTCGCCATATTACTTCATTAGATGTGTTAATTGAAGTTGTAAAACGGTTGCAGTTACCCATTGAGGATAGTGAGATTATAAATAAAGCTGGAGAAATACAATCACGTTTGTCGGCTGAAATAGAAGATTTGGGATCTACGATTATCAGTCTGACCTATAAAGATTTCTCTACAGAAGATGCAGAGCGTGTGTTAAACCTCGTTATACAAGTGTATAATGACAAATGGTTACAGGAAAAACATTATGCTATAGAAAATACTTCACAATTCATCGATTCACGTCTAAAATTGTTGGAGCGAGACTTAAATATTGTGGACGACAGCATTTCTTCGTATAAAAGCCGTTATGGCATTACTGAAATTGCACGTGTGAGTGACATATATCTTCAACAACAAAGTAAGGCTGATGCAGATATTCTAACTTTGATGAACCAGAAGGCCATGGCTGAATATATTCAAAGCCTGTTGGATGAAAAGACATCTCAGAAGCAGCTGCTACTGGTTAATTCTGGGATTAACAATAGCTTGATTGAATCTCAGATTACGCTTTATAATAGTCTGCTGCTGCAAATGCAGAGCCATTTGGAGTATACATCAGGACAGAACCCGTTGATTATTAACTTGGAAAAAGAGTTGAACAGTCTGCGAAAAAACATATATGCGAGTGTAAACAACCATATTCGCACTATTGACATTCAACTACGTTCTTTGCAGAGCTATCATGGAAAGACCACCTCGAAAATAACCTCTAACCCCAGTCAGGCCAAGCATCTGCTATCCATTGAGCGTGAACAGAAAGTCAAGGAGAGTCTTTATATGTATTTGCTCCAGAAAAAGGAAGAGAACGAAATTAGTATCACCTACAAAACTGCTCCCACTCAAATTATTGATGTTCCTAATGGAAGTAACAAACATACTTCGCCCAGTGCACCGAAAGTGCTTCTTGCTGCTTTCCTACTTGGGCTACTGGCTCCAGTGGCTGTGATTTTTCTACGTGCCACCATGGACGAAAGTGTGCGTGATCGCTTCGACATAGAGCGCAACAGCGACATCCCGTTCCTGGGTGAAGTTCCTTACTCCGGCCGTGAACATAGCTTAGAGAGTTTCCTGATGCGGTTCGGCATTGGCCGTAAAGCAAAAGCAAGCGGCATCGTCGTAGGCCCAGACATGCTCAACGCCTCGAACGAGGCCTTCCGGGTGCTGCGCAACAATATGGATTCAATTGTGTCCGACAAGTATTCCAGCAAAGGATGTAGAGTATATCTTCTCAAATCTACACAGATTGAGGTCGGCAAGACTTTTGTCGGCATGAATCTGTCACTGGTGAAGGCCATTGGTGGTCAGCGCGTGCTCTTCATCGACGGGGATCTGCGTCAGGCCTCTGCATCGCGACTATGGCGTACACCGCTGTTGGGCCTGTCAGACTACCTCTGCGGTGATGAAAATGACTACCGCAAGCTTCTGTGGCATCCAGAAGGTTATCCTATGTTGGATGTGCTTCCTGCAGGCGCTCTTCCCACCAACCCTACTGAGTTGTTGCAAAGTACGCTACTCGACAAACTGATCAACACAGTGAGACAGCATTATGACTGTGTTTTCATTGACAGTCCTTCAGCAAGCATTTTGGCCGACGCCGACATCGTTGAGCGAACCATCGATAGCACTCTTTACGTTATCCGTGCTGGTCGTTTCAACCGCCACAGATTAGGCGAACTCAGCCCTATCGAGATCATTAATGGTACAAGGAAACCGCAATATATCATACTGAACGGTGTAAACGTAAATGTGCGCTATGGTTATGCCTACTCGCATAAGTATAAACGGAGTGAAGAGGATAAGAATATCGTAGAATTAAGCAAGACAAGCATATTACTGAATAAGATTATCTTTAGGAAACAACAAAAAAAATCGTAGATATGTTTACAGTTCATCCATCCAGCTACATTGACGATAACGTCACCATTGGCGACGGTACCAAGATTTGGCATTTCTGCCATGTTCAAAGCGGTGCCGTGATAGGTAAGAACTGCTCATTCGGGCAGAATGTGAATATTGGCAACAACGTGAAGATCGGCAACGGCGTCCGCATCCAGAACAACGTCTCTGTCTATGAGGGTGTAGAGCTTGAAGACAACGTGTTCTGCGGCCCCTCATGTGTGTTCACCAACGTCCTTGTGCCTCGTGCCCACTTCCCCGTTCATGGTAAATACAATAAAACCTTGGTCAAGGAAGGGGCCTCTTTAGGTGCCAACTGCACCATCGTCTGTGGTCATACCATTGGACGTGGTGCCATGATTGCCGCCGGTGCCGTCGTTACTAAAGACGTGCCCGACTTCGCGCTTATGGCTGGCGTCCCAGCTCGCCAGATCGGTACCGTCAATGAACAAGGCGAAATCGTTGAGCGAATGAAGAATGAAGAGTGAAGAATCTCTCTCTCTGCCGAGAGTGTGGCACGCAATGTTACCACTATCCTACATAATGACAAAATAGCCAATTGATTAAATAAATTGTAAATTGTAAATCGTCAAATAGTAATTGTTATGATGCAATTTAGAGATTTAGCAAAGCAGTACCAGATATTGAAGGCTGATATTGATAACGCCATGCTGAGCGTGGCTTCTGGAGCCCATTTTATTATGGGACCACAGGTAAAAGAGTTGGAACAGCAGTTGGCAGAGTATGTCGGAGTGAAACACTGCCTGACTTGTGCAAACGGAACCGATGCTCTCACCTTGGCATTGAAGGCCTTTGGCATTGGCCCTGGCGACGCAGTGTTTGTGCCCGATTTCACCTTCTTTGCCTCTGCTGAGGTGGTCGCATTGGAAGGTGCCACTCCGGTATTCGTCGATGTCGACGACACCACCTTTAATATCGATGTGGATAGTCTGGAGAAAGCTATCAGCCAGACGTTGGCAGAAGGAAAACTGACACCCAAGGTAATCATTGCCGTCGACCTCTTCGGACTGCCTGCCAACTACCCTGCAGTGAAAGCCGTTGCACAGAAATATGGTTTGCTGATCCTCGAGGACG
Source organism: uncultured Prevotella sp. (assembly GCA_947169185.1). Taxonomy (GTDB): domain Bacteria; phylum Bacteroidota; class Bacteroidia; order Bacteroidales; family Bacteroidaceae; genus Prevotella. The sequence continues at coordinate 1,587 of CAMVOS010000073.1, read as the reverse complement.
GTGCCCAAGGATTCGGTGGAAGCATTTATGGACAGAAAGCCTGCTCGTTCGGTGACATCGCTACCACTTCGTTCTTCCCTGCCAAGCCACTCGGATGCTATGGCGATGGCGGTGCCGTGTTTACCAACAACGATGAATGGGCAGGGTTGATCAATTCCTATCGTGTACACGGCAAGGGAACCGACAAGTACGACAACGTACGCATCGGTTTGAATTCACGTCTCGACACCCTACAGGCCGCTATTCTCCAAGTGAAGTTGCGTGCTTTCGACCATGAGGTTGAAAAAGAGAATGAGGCTGCCCGCCATTACACCCAACTTCTCAAAGACTATGTGAAGACTCCGGTCATCCCTGAAGGTTTTGGTTCCAGCTGGGCACAGTACACCATCCAGTTACCGTCTGAAGAAAAACGAAACGCATTACAGGCAGCGCTCAAGGAGGCAGGCATCCCCTCGATGGTCTACTATCCCAAGCCCATGCACGAGCAAACAGCGTTCCGTCATCTTACTTCTTACCTCATACCTCATACCTCGGTGAAACTGTCACAAACAGTTTTATCCCTTCCTATGCATCCTTATCTTGAGGCTGCTGATATTGAGCATGTCTGCTCCGTTCTTATCGCATCACTTTGATGGTGGATAGTGGATGGTGGATGGTGAATAGTTAATAGTTTTATAGATTACAGAGATGAAAGTTTGTGTCAAGGCTAAGCTGAACCAGGTAGCCGACCTGAATGATTTCTTAGACGATTGGAATCATGAGATGCAGGTGGGCGATCAACTGGATTGTGTGGCTATAACCAACCGGCAAGAGTTTAATGCCATCAAGAAGAGATATCCTTTCGGGATAGGAAACGTCCTCGTCTATTTGGCTTATTTTTGGCATGAGATGCTTCCAAAGATGAAGTCTACCCGGAAGATATATTTCTTCTTGTCAGGAAAACGCCATCGTACTTATAGCCGTACAGAGATCCTAGGCCGAATTTGCAGGGCAGGCTTCAAAATCGTTCATCAAGAAGTTCTTAATGGCGGTTTTCATGTGGTTGCGATGAAACGTTCTGAGCCGTTAGAATGGAACGACAGCTGCGAATCGCCCATTCTGAAGATGAAACGAATTGGCAAGGACCGAAAATGGATTGAAGTCTACAAGTTCAGGACGATGCACAGCTATTCACAGTATCTGCAGGACTATGTGTATGAGATGAACAAGCTGGACCATTCAGGCAAGCTGACCAATGACTTCCGAGTCAATGTATGGGGACGCTTGTTCCGTTCCGCTTGGCTCGACGAGTTGCCTATGCTCATCAACGTGTTCAAGGGTGAAATGAAATGGGTGGGTGTGCGTCCGCTTACCGAGCATTTCTTCTCGCTTTACACCCCCGAGATGCAGGAACTTCGCACAAAGGTAAGGCCCGGTATGTTGCCTCCATTCTATTATGAAAAGAAAACGCCCATTGGCCTTGACGAGATTCAGGCTTCAGAGCGTCGATATATCGAGGCATATCTCGAACACCCCTTCCGTACTGACTGGCGTTATTTCTGGGGCACAGTATTTAATATCCTGTTAAGGAGCAAGAGCAGTAAATAA
>CAMVOS010000072.1 GCA_947169185.1 uncultured Prevotella sp. | reverse complement strand
CATTGCGTCGCTCCAGACTGCGCTCCGGATGACGTACAGGATTAAAGTACGATGGGTTCTTACACAGACCGATCAAAACGGCCGACTCCGTGACGGTCAGATCCTTGGGATCCTTGCTAAAATAGGTGTTGGCTGCGGTCTTGATACCCACCGCATTATGTAAGAAATCAAAATAGTTGAGATACATGGCAATGATCTCATCCTTCGTATAATTACGCTCCAGTTTGACGGCAATCACCCACTCTATGGGTTTCTGTAGCAAACGCTCCATCACACTATGCGCTGTATCTGAGTACAGCTGTTTGGCCAGCTGTTGGGTGATAGTCGAACCACCGCCCGCACTTTTCTGTCCCAGCAATCCTCGTTTAACGATGGCTCGTCCAAGGGCTATGAAGTCGACACCGGAATGGTCGTAGAAACGCACATCTTCAGTGGCCACCAATGCCTGAACCAAGGAAGGAGACAGCTGCGTATAGTCAACCATCACACGGTTCTCGCGGTTATAGTTCCATGTTCCCATGATTTTCCCGTCTGCCGAATATACCTGTGTAGCAAACCGGTTGATGGGGTTCTGCAGTTCTTCGATAGGAGGCATATAGCCTATCCACCCGTTGTTGATAGCCACGAAACCGACGCCTACCGTCAATACGCTCAGGACGATCAACACCCACAATCCATATACGATGATCTTTCTCATTCTATGTCTCTTCTTTTTCAGTTTGTGTGCAAAATTACAAAATTCTTTCCAATAAAAGCATTTAAATCAAAAATTATGTGTAAATTTGCCGAGTAAAACAAAAAATCGAAATGGAAAAGCATGATTTTGTGACAATCGCCGATCTCACTCGCGAGAAAATTCTCTACATGATAGAAATGGCTCAAGAGTTTGAGAAGCATCCCAACCGAGACCTTTTAAAGGGAAAGGTTGTGGCCACCCTCTTTTTTGAGCCCTCCACCCGTACCCGACTGAGTTTTGAAACAGCAGCCAATCGTCTTGGCGCACGCGTCATCGGATTTGCCGACCCCAAGATTACCAGCGGCACCAAGGGTGAAACTTTGAAAGACACCATCTCGATGGTAGCCAACTATGCTGATGTCATCGTGATGCGCCATTATATAGAAGGTGCAGCCCAATATGCCTCTGAGGTGACGAGTGTCCCCATTGTGAATGCAGGCGACGGAGCACACCAACACCCCTCACAATGCATGCTTGACCTATACTCCATCTATAAGACACAAGGCACGTTGGAGAATCTGAACATCTATCTGGTGGGCGACTTGAAATACGGACGTACCGTTCATTCGCTTCTGATGGCTATGCGTCATTTCAATCCTACTTTCCATTTTGTAGCCCCCAAGGAATTGGCCATGCCTAACGAATACAAGCTCTATTGCAAGGAGCATGGCATTCAGTTCCAAGAGCATACCGCCTTCAACGAGAAAGTGATTGCCGATGCCGACATTCTCTATATGACACGTGTTCAGAAAGAGCGTTTCAGCGATTTGATGGAATACGAGCGTGTCAAGAACGTCTACATCCTCAACAATGACATGTTGCGTTTAGCAAAACCCAATATGAAGATTCTGCATCCGCTGCCTCGTGTCAATGAGATAGCCTACGATGTAGACGAGAACCCACACGCCTATTACATTCAGCAAGCAGGCAATGGTCTCTTTGCCCGCGAAGCTATCTTCTGCGATGTGTTAGGCATAACCCTTGACGAAGTAAAGAACGACAAAACGATTATCGCATGAATAAGAAAGAACGTTTGGTGGCCGCTATTGAGCATGGCACCGTCATAGACCATATTCCTGCCAACAAGACCTATCAGGTGGCTAGTTTGTTAGGTCTCTTTGATTTAAAGACCCCCGTCACGATTGGTATCAATTACCCCTCACAGAAAGTCGGCAACAAGGGCATCATCAAAGTGTCTGACAAGTTTTTTACCGACGATGAGATTTCGCGATTATCCGTCGTTGCGCCCAAGGTTATCCTCAGCATTATCCGCGACTATGAGGTGGTAGAGAAGAAGACGGTCGATACCCCTAGTGAGATTATCGGCATCGTCAAGTGTAATAACCCCAAGTGTATTACCAACAACGAGCCTATGCACACCCATTTCCATGTGGCTGACGGCATTCTGACTTGTCACTACTGCGAAAAGGAACAGGATATCAATAAGGTCGAGTTAGTATAATTATTGTACGCGAAGATTTGGTCAAACGGGATTTTTTCCTTAATTTTGCAGCCAATTATAGATTTCCCAACAAAAAAACAAAATAGAAACAATGGAAAGAGACAATGCAATTTTTGAGTTGATTGAACAAGAGCACCAGCGTCAGCTGAAAGGCATCGAGCTGATTGCAAGTGAGAACTTTGTAAGCGACCAGGTGATGGAGGCCATGGGTTCTTATCTTACAAACAAATATGCCGAGGGCTATCCTGGTCACCGCTACTATGGTGGCTGTCAGGTCGTCGACAAGGTAGAACAGCTGGCCATCGACCGTGTCTGCCAACTGTTTGGCGCCGAATATGCCAACGTACAGCCCCACTCTGGTGCACAGGCCAATGCAGCCGTTCTGCTGGCCTGTCTGAAGCCAGGCGACACCTTCATGGGTCTGAATCTCGACCACGGTGGTCACCTCAGCCATGGTTCCTTGGTCAACACCTCAGGAATTCTCTACAAGCCCGTCGGCTACAACCTGAACAAGGAGACAGGTCGTGTCGACTACGACGAGATGGAGCGTCTGGCCCTGGAGCATAAGCCCAAGCTCATCATCGGTGGTGGTTCAGCCTACAGCCGTGAGTGGGATTACAAGCGCATGCGTGAGATTGCCGACAAGGTAGGTGCCCTGCTGATGATTGACATGGCCCACCCCGCAGGTCTGATTGCAGCCGGTCTGCTGGAGAACCCAGTTAAGTATGCCCATATCGTCACCTCTACAACCCATAAGACCCTTCGTGGTCCTCGTGGTGGTATCATCCTGCTGGGCAAAGACTTCGAGAATCCTTGGGGTCTGAAGACACCAAAGGGTGTGACGAAGATGATGTCGCAGTTGCTCAACTCTGCCGTATTCCCTGGTCAGCAGGGTGGTCCCTTGGAGCACGTCATTGCCGCCAAGGCCGTAGCCTTCGGCGAGGCTTTGAAGCCAGAGTTCAAGGAGTGGGCCAAGCAGGTACAGAAGAATGCCAAGGTATTGGCCGACGAGCTCATCAAGCGCGGCTTCACCATTGTCAGCGGTGGTACCGACAACCACTCTATGCTGGTTGACCTGCGTTCCAAGTATCCTGAACTGACTGGTAAGGTGGCCGAGAATGCCCTCGTTGCCGCTGATATCACCGTCAACAAGAACATGGTACCTTTCGACACTCGTTCCGCTTTCCAGACCAGCGGTATCCGTCTGGGTACTCCCGCCATCACCACCCGTGGTGCCAAGGAAGACCTGATGGTGCTCATTGCCGAGTTGATCGAGGAAGTGCTCAACGATCCTGAGAACGAACAGGTGATCAGCAGCGTTCGTGCACGTGTCAACGAGAAGATGAAAGCGTATCCGCTTTTCGCTTATTAAACGACAATAATGACCATATCAAACTACTTTCAAACGAAGCTACTAACACTACTTGCCCTGTTGCTGCTCTCCATTCCCACGAATGTGAGAGCGCAGCAGTTGCAAGCATCACTATCCCACTACTCTACAGAAGACGGTATGCCCAGCAATGCCGTTGCTGGTCTTCGAACCGACGATTATGGCTTTCTCTGGTTAGCCACATGGAACGGCATTTCACGCTTCGACGGCTACCATTTCTACAACTACAAGACGGGTATTGCCAGCGGTATCCCTGGTCTCCACAACCGTGTGGATCACATGGTTGTCGACCAGGCGCAGAATGTCTGGTTGAAGATGTACGATGGACGTGTCTTTGTCATCAATCGCAAGACCGACCGTATAGAAGACCCCTTGGAGGGTGTCAGTGGTCATGAGCAGTTCCACGTCGATTATTTCTTCACCCCCTACGTGACTTCTATAGGTGATGTTCTGATTTCCTATACCGATATCGGTCTTTATAAGTTGCGTTTAGACCGTACCGGATTCAAGCAAGACCTGATTATGACAGGCAATCTGACCGTCAATGCCGTTGTAGAAGGCTATCGTAACGACCTCTGGGTGGCTACAGACCAAGGCGTACATCGCATCAACATGCCCAATCTCTCATTAGAGCGTAAAGGTTATTTCCTCAATGAGCATATTACCCGTTTGGCGACTAACGGTTACAATATTTTTGCAGCTACCAAATCCGGTAAAATTTTTCAGTTCTCCTACGGACAAGACTCCACCTTAGTAAAAGATGTAGGTCGCGAGATTACCAGCCTCTATGTTGACAGTCACGGACTGGTGTGGTTCTCGGACTTAGGTGATGGAGCCTATCGTCTGAATCCAGAAACGGGCGACACCAAACTTTTCACCCAGCGCGTACTATCACCAGAGTTTACCAGCCGTGGTGCCGAATATGGCGAGGCATTAGGTGTGCTGTGGGTCAGAATGAATCATGGCGGCTACGGCTACTACAATCGTGAGACCGACGAAATAGAATATTTCCACAACGATCCCAGTAACCCCTGGAACCTCTCCAACACGGTCAATGCCCGTCTGGAGATGAATGAAGGTGTCATCTGGGAGTCTACCAACCGTCGCGGACTCGAAAAGCTGGAAGTCCTTAAACAAACTATTCCGCGTCTTTTATTAGTCCAGAATCCCACGTCGAGCCTTGACAATGAGGTTCGCGCCATGTTGCACGACAAGACCCGTAACCGCACCTATCTGGCGAATAAGCACGGACAGATTTTCGTGTTTGACGGTAAGATGAATCTGCTGACTACCATAACCCAAGATTCTCAAGGACAGCCTTTTGGACGTGCATATGGTATGTCACAGGACTCTAAGGGTAATATCTGGGTTAGCGATAAGGATAAAGGTCTTTACAAGATAACCCCCAGCGGTAATGGCTATCAGATTGTCAATTTTCACCATGACGACAACGATGACTACTCGTTAAGTGCCAATAGTGCTTACCAGACAGTAGAAGACCGTCAGGGCAATATCTGGGTGGCAACCTATGGCGGAGGTGTTAACGTGCTTCGCAAGGATAAGAATGGGCGCTATGTTGCACTTCATCATAAAAATGTCATGAAGCGTTATCCACGCAACGGTTATTTAAAGGTACGCACCATTGCGATGGATTGTGACGGCAAAATCTGGGCAGGAACTACCGATGGTATTCTTGTCATGCAGATCAAAAACGACAAGGTAAGCATAGAGCCATTGGAACCGCCCAAAGTATTGGAAAAAGGCCTGATGAGTAATGATATCGTCTGTCTGGCTCGCGACCGTAATGGTGTGATGTGGGTAGGAACCAATAGCGGAGGTCTGAGCCGTACCACCACCAAGGATGCTGATGGCATCTGGCAGTTTGAGAATTACGGCATCGAACAGGGACTGCCTTCCGAGGAAATCTACAGTATCACCTTCGACCACAAAGACAATGTGTGGTTTTCTACAGACCACATCCTTTGTTCTTTTGATTCGAAGAAAAAGATTTTCACTACCTTCTCCAGCCTTGATGGCGTTGATGACACCATGTGTTCCGAGGGGGCTGCCATCAGCCTTTCCAACGGAAATATCATTTTCGGTACGCTTGAAGGCTACTATATGGTAGACCGCAACAAGCTGATGAACGCCAAGGGCTCGCTGCTACGCCTCCGCATCACCGATTTCTTCCTCAACGACCAGTTGCAGAGTCCTCGCCTTGACAGCACTTTCCAATACTATATTCCGGAGTCGTCCAAGGTAGAGTTGCCTACCAAGAACTGCGAGATAGCCTTCCGCTTTGCAGCCCTCAACTATCAGCTGCAGCATCGCGTACATTATCAATATATGCTGGAAGGTTACGACGACGATTGGCAGAATGCCCCCAAGACGCGTATAGCCTCCTATGAGAATCTCCCCTCAGGAACCTATCAGTTCAAGGTAAAGGCCTTCCTGTTGGAGTCGCCAGAGAATTACGACATGCGCACCATCGAGGTCGTTGTGCCTTACTCCTTGACACCCTATATCGTCTTTTTCTTCGTTCTCTTAGTCATCATGGCCGCCCTGTATTACTGGTGGCGCCGTCGCAAGAGCAAGACACCTGACGAGAAAGACGAGTCATCAGAGCTGACTGAGTCGGGCGATGTACTTTCCGATGATATCAAACTCGATGTTGACGACACTCCCTACGCTGATGTCACAGAAGTTGGTGTGTTCGAAAGTGTAAGGGATGATAGCCACCTGAAATGAGTTTGCCGTAGGATTACATACCGTCAGCGACACCCCGTTTACGGTCACCGAACCCTTATCGACCGTGAAGTAGCCATTACGTGCCATTTCACGGTTTTCTTCATATTCAAACGTGAAATAGGTCGACCCGTTGGCATCCTCCACCTTGGTGCATCGTGCTGTCTCGTCCACATGTCCCTGTACGATGTGTCCGTCCAATCGGCCGTTCATCATCATCGAACGCTCCACGTTCACCTTGTCGCCCACCTTGAGCAGTCCCAGGTTCGAACGCTCCAGCGTCTCCTTCATCGCCGTCACGGTATAGGTACCATTCTCTATACGCACCACCGTCAGGCACACGCCATTATGCGCCACACTCTGGTCTATACCCAACTCATCGACAAACGAACATTTCAACGTGAAATCGATGTTATCTCTATCTTTCTTAATCGCTACAACGGTAGCAAACTCTTCTATTATTCCGGAAAACATATC
>CAMVOS010000071.1 GCA_947169185.1 uncultured Prevotella sp. | reverse complement strand
ACGTGCTGAGTGAGAGCCAGACACCTCCCTTCACTATCGAGGATAATACCGATGGTGGTGACGATATCCGTATGAAGTATCGCTATCTGGACCTGCGTCGTAGTTGCGTTCGTAAGAATCTGGAGCTGCGCCACCGCATGACCATCCTGATTCGTAACTTCTTGGATAACCTGAACTTCATCGAGGTCGAGACGCCTATCCTGATTGGTTCTACACCTGAGGGTGCCCGCGACTTCGTCGTTCCCTCGCGTATGAATCCTGGCCAGTTCTATGCACTGCCACAGTCTCCTCAGACGCTGAAGCAGCTGCTGATGGTCTCAGGTTTCGACCGTTACTTCCAGATTGCCAAGTGTTTCCGTGACGAGGATCTACGTGCCGACCGTCAGCCCGAGTTTACACAGATTGACTGTGAGATGTCGTTTGCCGATCAGGAGGATGTGCTCAATATCTTTGAGGACCTGGCCCGTCATCTGTTCAAGGAGGTACGTGGTGTGGAGCTGCCTAAGTTGGAGCGTATGACGTGGCACGAGGCTATGCGACGCTTCGGTTCTGACAAGCCCGACTTGCGCTTCGGTATGGAGTTCGTTGAGCTGATGGACGTGCTGAAGGGTACGGGTGAGTTCCCCGTCTTCAATGAGGCAGAATATATCGGTGGTATCGTTGTTCCTGGCTGTGCCGAGTATACCCGCAAGCAACTCGACCAGTTGACCGACTTCGTGAAGCGTCCGCAGGTAGGCGCCAAGGGCCTGGTATATGTCAAGTTCAATGCCGATGGTACTGTTAAGTCATCTATCGATAAGTTCTATCAGCCCGAGGTTTGGCAGAAGCTGAAGGAGAAGACGGGTGCCAAGGATGGCGACCTGGTACTGATTCTCAGTGGCGACAAGGCCAACAAGACGCGCACCCAGCTCTGCACCCTTCGTTTGGAGATGGGCGACCGTCTCGGACTGCGCGACAAGAACGTCTTCAAGTGCCTGTGGATTGTCGACTTCCCCTTGTTCGAGTGGAGCGACGAGGAACAGCGCCTCATGGCTACTCACCATCCGTTCACATTGCCTAATCCTGACGATATCCCATTGTTGGATACCGCTCCTGAGAAGGTACGTGCCGTGGCTTACGACTTCGTGTGCAATGGTATTGAGGTCGGCGGTGGTTCACTGCGTATCCACGACGGCAAACTGCAGGAGAAGATGTTCCAGATTCTGGGCTTCACCCCCGAGCGTGCAATGGCTCAGTTTGGCTTCCTCATCAATGCCTTCAAGTATGGTGCACCCCCTCATGCAGGTCTAGCCTTCGGTCTCGACCGTTTTGTCAGCATTATGGCAGGTCTCGACAGTATTCGTGACTGCATTGCTTTCCCGAAGAACAATTCTGGTCGCGATGTCATGTTGGATGCACCTGGCGAATTGGATCCTAAACAGTTGGAAGAATTGCAGTTAGAGGTGCATTTAGCAGAGTGATTACTTGATTTTTGTCAAGAATAAGTGTAAATAAAACAAAAAGAAGCTGTTTGCGATAACAACTTATCTGAAAAGTTCATAATTTTGCACGCAAATTAGAATAAAAGATAGAAATATCATTCAATAGTGTATTAATTTTTATAGAACTATGGCAGAAAAGAAGACTACAAAGAAGGCCGCTGCTCCTAAGGCAGAAGAGCCCAAGAAGACAACTGTAAAGAAGGCCGCTGCTCCTAAGAAGGCTGCAGAGAAGAAGGCTTTTGTTGTAAACGCTGAGAACGCTGGTTTCAAGGCTGGTGATGTTTATCAGGCTCTGGCCGCAGCTGAGAAGGCTCTCACTGTAAAGGAGATTGCTAAGGCTGCTAAGATCAGCGAAGAGGAGACTCTGCTCGGTCTGGGTTGGCTCTTCAAAGAGGGCAAGCTCGCTACAGCTGACGAGAAGATTACACTTGCTTAATCAAATCAAGAGAAAGCATAAAAGGGCTGGAAGCTACAAAAGGCTTGCCAGCCTTTTTTTAGTTAAGAGTTAAGAATTAAGAGTTAAGAATTGTCGCTTCGCGATTAAGAATTAAGGGTTTTGAGTTACGACCAACAGATACTTTCTATTTTGATGGAGGCCGGTGAACGTGGTATAAGCGTGCAGACCATTGCCAAGCACGTTTATAACATGAATTGCACTTTCTTCTTTCAGCCCGACTACGAAGAGATTCGCAGTTATGTGCAACAGTATTTGCTTCGCAACTCCAAGTCACCTCAATCACTTATTGACAGTACTGGTCGTCGTGGCTACTATCGCCTCAATACCACCGGTAGTGTCGACGCCCAGCAGATGGTCCTCCAGTTCCGTGAGGACCATGAAGAAAAAGAAGAAGAGAAGCCCCAACTGGACCTCTCCCTCGATCTCTTCGCCTAATATCTCATTTTCTCATTCTCTCAATTTCTTAATCTCCTTCGCTGGTACGCCTCCGACAACGCAGTTGTCAGGAACGTCCTTAGTGACTACAGCTCCTGCCGCTACCACCACATGTCGTCCTATGGTGACGCCAGGCAGGATGACGGCATTTGCTCCAATCCATACGTCATCACCTATCACGACAGGTTTCGTACTGATGCCCTGTTCGTCAATCCTTCGACTTGTATCTGCGAAATTATGATTCAGGGCGGTCACCGTAATACCCTGTGCCAGATTGACGTTGTTACCAATGCTGACAGGTCCAATCACCGTACAGTGAATGCCTATGCGCGTGTTGTCGCCAATCTTTACGTCACCCACCGCGTTGTTGATGCAACAATACGATTCAATCACGCTCTTCCTTCCCAACCAGAAACGCCTGTAGGGTGGGGTGTCCATTCTGACGCTCCAATACACTTTCGAACTCCATGCCCTATGCTGGTACAGCGGTGCTAACAGTCGGATGTACCACCGTGGCCTAGCATCCCGCTGGTTCATAATCAGATAGTCCAAGAATCGCTTCATCTTCGGACTTTCCTTCAGTCCCTGCCTTATCTCTTCTTTATTTTTCATCGATTAGTTGTTTCCATTGATTAATAATCGTATCTTTATTGAACCGTTTGGCAATCTGTAATGCCTGTTCTGATTTCTCCTGCCAGTTCAATTGAGTTGCCTCTAACATTCTCCGGGCCATTGCTTTGACGTCACCCACACTAAAATACATACCAAAGTCGCCCATAATTTCCTGACATACGGCAAGGTTTGAAGCTATAATAGGAAGGCCGTGTGACATAGCTTCCATCAGTACCAGAGGCATTCCTTCCCATCGTGAGCTCAGTACATAGACCTGAGTGTCAGAGTAGTATTTCTGGATATGGTTGGTAAACGGATGAATGTGGATTCTATCCTCCAGCTGATAATCTTTAATCAATTGCTTGTAGATGGGTTCTTCCACCCCTTCTCCTACAATATCAAGCGTCCATTCCTGATTCCCTGCAGCAAAGATACGGAATGCTTCTATCAGTAAATCGAAACCTTTGTGTAGTCGGGAGAATCGTCCTACCGCCAAAAACTTCTTGGATGTGCCAGTTGCCTTTTCTTCTGGTGTTAATGTTAATGGATTATAGATGACTTTCGTTGGGAAATGGTATTGCTGCGCATCATATTGGCAGAGCACCACTGTTGCGGCTAATTTTTCCAATTGGAATTCATAGTGCTTACATAGTTCTGGACCGATATACAGTGATTTTTCTCCAAATAATGCTTCATATGAGTTGTGCACCCATCCAATGAGCTTCACGTCCTTAAGGTGTTTCCTGCATATTGCCAGTCTGACTGCCAATGGGGCATGTACGCCAATGATGACATCATAATTGCCTACGGCCAACTCTTTGACAAGGGCCTTCCTCTTCTGCGAGGGGAAAGAACTGTGACTATAGATATCGGATGTAAGTCGTATCTGTGGTAGCCATTTCCGGTAGAGGTAACTATAGGCCTTGCAGCATTTCTTTTTCCATACAGGCGTCTTCGGATAGTCAAAGAATCTGTAAGTGATGTCTGCTTCGCTTAACCCATATAACGAGATGTCTTTCTGTTCAGGCTTATCGAAAGTAACAATTGTCACGTCATAATCTTTTGCCAATTCCTTGGCAATTACCGCTGTCACTCGTTGTACTCCGCCAATCGAGAATATCGAGTCTGTCAAGAAACAAATCCTTTTTTTCATCTTTTTATTTCTTGATATACGTCCTGATAAAGATTTAGCAGATGCTCTGCTGTTTTCTTCCAAGAAAAGAGTTTTGCACGTTCTAGACCAATCTGCTTCTGCTGTTCGTAGAAAGCCTGATCGGTTTCCAGTCGTAGCATCATGCCTGCAATCTCATCGCTATTCTCCGGATTGACAAGGATAGCGTCCCTTCCACCAATCTCTGGCATCGACGACGTATTGCTGGTTATCACAGGGGTTCCACATGCCATGGCTTCCAACAGAGGTATGCCGAAACTCTCTCTCAGCGAGGTATACAGGAACCCGAAAGCATTGGCATAGATGTATGGCAGGTCGCTGTTCACAATATACCCAGGCATGACGATGTTCTCTCGGATATTCTCAATGCCGTTGCGCTCTATGATACCATTCAGATACTCTGGATTAAGGTCCGCCATCAGCAGTTTACGCTTGATAGTCGATTGGTTCAGATATTTCGAATAAGCTATCAGCGTACGCTCGGTATTCTTCTTAGGGTCGGTATTGCCGAGGAAGAAGAAATAGCCTTTTCCAGCGATATATTTCTTGTAGATTTCTTGCGTATCCTCTACAGGCCGGAACCACTCGTTATAGCCATTATAAATCATCGCCATCTGTTCGCGGGGAATGTTCAATTTTGATATGATATTCTCCATCTCGAAATTCGATACGGTGATGATGCGATGGCACTTATCCAATATTCTTGGAACATTGAGACGTCTATACAGCCATCCTAAATTTTGATAAAGCGAATGATTTTGCTTGTCGCGAGGTTCCAGAAAGATGATGTCGTGCAGTGTCAGAACCAAAGGAATATTACACCATATTGGTGCCGTATTGCTGGTACAGTGCAATATGTCGACGCCATATTTTTTTGCAATCCTTGGCAATGCCCATTGTTCCCACAACGGATATGACGGACAGTTCAACTCTATGATGTGAACGTTCTTGGTACTCTCCACACAGCGGTCTTCGCCAGGCTTTACAAACACGTAGTATTCATTCTCCGTGTCCATCTGTTGCAGTTCCTTGATTTCCTGCAACACCACATAGTCCATGCCGTGTTTGTTCTTGCGGAATATCCGCTGTGCCTCTATGCCAATTCTCATCTTTCGTAATATTTTGTTGCAAAAATAAGGATAATTTTTGATTATTCCAAATTTTTGTCGTATATTTGCCAAATAAAAAATGGTGGTGATGCCTGAAACAGATAAAAAACTCAAGTTAGTATATATTACTCCTGCTTTGTATATGGCAGGCGGGGTAGAACGTGTGTTGACGCTTAAAGCTAACTATTTTGCCGAGCATTTCGGGTACGATATAACAATCATATTGACAGAAGGAAAGGGCAAACCGTTATTCTATCCTTTATCAGATAAGATTAAGGTTGTCAACCTCGACATTGGTTTCGAAGAGCTATGGACTAGCTCGTTTGCGAAGAAGATATTCATTTATCTGAAGAAACAACGAAAATTCAGAAAACTGCTTAGTGAACAGCTGATGCTACTGCGCCCAGATATTACAGTGAGTCTGCTGCGTAGGGAAATTAATTTCCTCAATACTATTCATGATGGCAGTAAAAAGGTAGGTGAACTGCATATCAATCAAGCAAACTATCGCAACTTTAATACTGAGCAGGCTGGTGTCGTGAAACGCCTGTTTGCTAAGGTGTGGTCAGGAAACCTGTTGAGTCATCTGAAGCAACTCGATAGACTGGTGGTGTTGACTGAGAAAGACAAGACGGCGTGGGTGGAGTTGGATAATGTCGAAGTGATTCCAGACCCGCTGTCATTATTCCCATCGGACATCAGCCATCAAACATTTAAGCGTGTCGTTGCTATTGCTCGCTATTCGCATGAGAAGGGTATCGACCTGTTGCTTCAAGCGTGGGCATTGGTGGAGAAAAGAACAAAGGACTGGCGACTGGATGTCTATGGGGATGGTGACAGGAGCAGCTATGAGCAACAGGCCCAAGCGTTGAGCTTGGATAAGAGTCGTTGTCAATTGCACGGGCGCACTAACGATGTGGAAAAGGCCTATATGGAGAGTAGTCTTTTCGTGCTCAGCTCTCGTTTTGAAGGCTTTGGAATGGTGCTTACTGAGGCGATGGCGTGTGGACTGCCAGTAGTGGCTTTTGACTGTCCGTGGGGGCCTCGCAGTATTATTACCAATGGAGAGGATGGCGTGCTGGTCGAGAACGGCAATGTGCAGGCGTTGGTTGATGCATTGGTATGGCTGATGGCTGATGAACATCTTCGACGTTCAATGGGCCGGGCTGGTGTGAGAAATGTGCAGCGTTTCAGTATTGACAAAATTGCTGAACGCTGGAAGGTGTTATTAGAAAATTTGTAGGGCTATGCGGATATTGTTCTTGGCTTATCACGGATTCTCGCCACATAGCGGTATCTCGAAAAAGATATACTATCAGGTGAAGGGCTTGAAAGAAAATGGGCATGATGTGCGTTTGTGCTATTATGACTTTGATACAAATGGACATAGTTGCCGATTTGTTGACGACCAGATTATCAAAGACTATGGTACAGGCTCATGGGCAGCAATCAAACAGCGTTTGGACTATAACTGTATCTATGATTATTGTCTTCGTGAAAAGATAGAATTTGTCTATGCCCGCTGTTTCCAAAATGCCAATCCTTGGCTCATCAGTT
>CAMVOS010000070.1 GCA_947169185.1 uncultured Prevotella sp. | reverse complement strand
CCGATGGCATTTACGTTGACGTTACCTTTGGTGGCGGTGGTCACTCTCGCGAGATTCTATCCCGTCTGGGAAAGAAGGGACATCTCTACAGTTTCGATCAGGATGCTGACGCAGAAAAAAACATTGTTGCTGATGATAGATTTACCTTTGTCCGCAGTAACTTTAGATATGTCAGCCAATGGATGCGCTACTATCATGTTGAGAAAATCGACGGACTCCTGGCTGATTTAGGCGTTTCGAGCCACCATTTCGACGACGAAACACGCGGATTCTCATTCCGCTTCGATGCGCCACTCGACATGCGCATGAACAAACGTGCCGGACAGACAGCTGCCGACATTTTAAACAACTACACAGAAGAGCAACTGGCTGACGTGCTGTATCTCTACGGAGAACTAAAGAATGCTCGTCGCATAGCTAAGGCCATCGTTAACTACAGGTCAAGCCAACGTATAGAGACCACAGTCCACCTGACTGGAGCCACGGAACAGTTGATGCGTACTGAGCGAGAGAAGAAGGACATGGCACGCCTCTATCAGGCCCTGCGCATCGAAGTAAATCATGAGATGGATGCCCTACGCGACATGCTTTACGGTGCCACGAAACTGCTGGGTGAGGGCGGACGACTGAGCGTCATTACCTACCATTCACTGGAAGACCGAATCGTCAAGAACGTCATGAAAGCTGGCAATGCCGAGGGAAAAGTCGAACAAGACTTCTACGGGCGCATCACATCACCCTTCCGGCTCGTTGGAAAGATGACCACACCCAGCCAAGCGGAACAAGAACGCAACCCACGCAGTCGCAGTGCCAAACTGAGAATAGCAGAGAAGATATAATTACAAGATGGATATTAATGACAAGATAACACCTGCTGAAGAAGAGCAACTTCAGATTGACCTGACCAGCATCCCCACACCGGATGCGGAAGCAGACGCTCATGCGGAAGACGCAAGCAAGAGCGAAGAGGCAGAAGAGGTCATCAAGGAGACGCTTGAAAAAATTAAGCAGACAGCCAGCGAGGAAGATCCGCATCCGTCGGGTCAACTGAATCTGCGCACCATATTAGGTGGCGACCTGCTGACCACTCAGATGGTACGCTCGCAGATTTGGCTGTTCGTTATGATTGTGGCGTTTAGTCTTGTCTACGTAGCCTTCCGCTATCAGTGCCAGCAAGACATGATAAAAATTGACAAGCTGGAAGAGAAATTACGTGACGCCAAGTTTAAAGCCCTATCGTCAAGTAGCACACTGACTTCCAAGAGCCGCGAAAGTCACATTCTAGAAATATTGAAACAAAACAAGGACTCTTTGTTGCATCAGGCAGACCAGCCTCCCTACATCATTGAAGTTCCAGAGCAGTGATTAGTATAAAATAAAGATGAGTAAGTTCAGTAATGATCAGGTGATGCCGCGCTACATGATAATAGCTGTAGTGCTGACCATCATTGGCATTGCCATCATTGGCAAGGCCTTCTACATCATGACTGCCAAGAAACAGTACTGGACTGAGGTTGCCGACCGTTTGAAACGCGACTCGGTGAGCGTGAAGCCCACACGAGGCAATATCCTAAGTTGCGACGGACAGTTGATGGCCACCTCAATACCAGAATACAAGATTTTTATGGACTTCCAAGCCGCAGCCTTTGTAGATGGCGACTCACTATGGCTCGACAAGGTTGACAGCATCTGTGACGGATTGAGTAAAATATTCCCAACTATCACCCCTCACGAATTCAAGGTATGGTTGGAAACGGGTAAACGTAAGGTAAACAAAAACGGATCTGTGGGTGCCAGGCACTGGCCCATCTGGCCCAAGCGCATCGATTACAACACGTATACAGAGGTCAGTCAGTTGCCATTCCTGAACATGCCCAAATACAAAAGCGGTTTCCATACCGAAGAGTTTAATGCCCGTCGTCGCCCATTTGGTTCACTGGCATTACGTACTGTAGGTGGCATGTACGGCGCCAAAGACTCTGCCTATTATGGACTTGAGCTCTCTTACGACAGTCTTCTGCGTGGCACGCCAGGCATCACCGGACGTCGTAAGATTCTGAACAAATACATGAACATTCCCGTTACACTTCCCGTTGACGGTTGTGACATTGTTACCACCATTGACGTCAACATGCAGGACTTGGCCGAGCGTTCTCTGCTCGACATGCTAAAAAGTCCGCAGGTAAATGGAGAGATGGGTGTAGCCATTCTGATGGAAGTCGCTACTGGCGACGTGAAGGCTATCGTCAATATGATTAGAAATGAGAACGGTCAATATATCGAAGGGGTCAATTCCGCCATCAGCTATCGCTGTGAGCCTGGTTCTGTGTTCAAAGTAGCCTCTTTCCTGGTGGCTCTTGATGATGAGGTGGTCGACACGAGTTATGTGATCCATACAGGGTGTGGTGTGGAAATGATGCATGGACGTCCGATGAAGGATCACAACTGGCGTCGTGGTGGCTATGGTGATATTAATGTTGCACGTGCGCTAGAGGTTAGTTCGAACATTGGCGTGAGCCACGTTATTGACAAATATTATGGGAAAGAACCTGAACGCTATGTCAAAGGATTGTATCGTGTAGGCATCCACGAAGACCTGAAATTACCTTTGGTCGGATACCTTCCTCCGAGCATTCGTATGCCAGAGAAGAACAAGCGCGGTCAGTATCTCAATTGGAGCAAGACGGCACTGCCTTGGATGTCTATTGGTTACGAGACGCAGATAGCACCGATCAATACGGTCACATTCTATAACGCCATTGCCAACAACGGTAAGATGATGCGCCCACGTTTCGTCAAGAAGGTTATGAAGAATGGTGAAACCATTGCAGAATATCCCCCACAGGTCATCAAGGAGCGTATTGCCAAGCCCAACGCCATCAAAACCATGCAGACCATTCTGGAACATGTCGTCAGTCAAGGCCTTGGCCGAAAGGCAGGTTCACAACTGTTCAAAGTGGCAGGCAAAACCGGTACAGCACAGGTGGCCGACCAATTTGGTGGCTATCATTCTGGCATCACACGCTACTGGCTGTCATTTGCAGGTTTCTTCCCTGCCAACAACCCCCTCTATACGTGTATTGTATGCATCAAGAAGTCGGGATTGCCCGCCTCAGGTGGTGGAATGAGTGGTGTCGTATTCCATCATATTGCAGAAGGTGTCATGGCTCGCTATCTGAAGCTGAGTGTCAACGATGCCCACGACGAGAATTCCGTTATTATTCCTGACGTGAAAGGTGGCAATGCCGAAGCTGCCAACACTGTTCTGAATAAGTTGGGCATCAACAAACGCGAGAGCCAATCGAAAAGCAATTACAGTCTGACGGTAGTACCCGACGTAACAGGCATGGGTGCCCGTGATGCTGTCTACCAGCTTGAGAGACGCGGATTAAAAGTCAAGGTACAAGGTCGTGGTAAGGTAAAACGTCAGAGTTTGCCCGCAGGCAAGACCATTAACGATGGTGCAGAATGCATCCTGACATTAGAATAATTAAAATAACAATATAATATATTAAGGTATATGAAACTTAGTGAATTGCTCAAGAATGTAGAAGTCCTCAACAGTCTCGGAGATACCGACGTGGACATCACAGGAGTGAACATTGACTCACGCCGCATAGAAAAAGGACATCTCTTCGTTGCCATCTGTGGTACACAAACCGATGGTCACAAGTTCATTCCCAAAGCCATTGAATTAGGGGCCGTGGCTATCTTATGTGAGCATTTCCCCAACACACGTGTGCCTGGCGTTACCTATATTGCAGTGGCATCAACAGAAGAGGCTGTAGGTCCCGTGGCAACAGTCTTCTACGGAGAGCCTTCTCTGAAACTGAAACTGATTGGCGTTACAGGAACTAATGGTAAGACTACGATTGCTACCTTATTATATAATATGTTCCGCAAGTTCGGACATAAATGCGGTCTACTCTCTACCGTCTGCAACTATATAGAAGGTGAGGCTGTTCCCGCAGACCATACGACGCCCGACCCTATCGAGCTTAACAAGTTATTGGCACGTATGGTAGAGGTTGGTTGCGAATACGCTTTCATGGAGTGTTCCAGCCACGCCATCGCCCAGAAGCGCATTGGTGGTCTAAAGTTTGCAGGAGGTCTCTTCACCAACCTGACACGTGACCATCTGGACTATCATAAGACATTCGAGAACTATCGCGATGCCAAGAAAGCATTCTTCGACGGATTATCAAAGGATGCATTCGCCATTACCAATGCCGATGATAAGAACGGCAGTATAATGGTACAGAACTGCAAAGCCAAGGTAAAGACATACTCCATGCGTTCAATGGCCGACTTCCGTGCACGTATCATCGAATGCCATTTCGAAGGCATGTATCTGGAGATTGACGGTCGAGAGGTTGGCGTACAGTTCATCGGTAAATTCAATGTCAGCAACCTGTTGGCAGTCTATGGTGCAGCCATCATGCTAGGCAAGAAACCCGAAGATATCCTTGTCATATTGAGTACATTGAAGAGTGTGGCAGGACGTCTGGAACCTATCCGTTCAGAGGACGGTGTTACTGCCATTGTTGACTATGCCCACACCCCCGATGCCTTAGAAAATGTGCTCAATGCCATTCACGAAGTATTGGAAGGCAAGGGTGGACAGGTCATCACCGTCTGCGGTGCAGGTGGTAATCGTGACAAGGGCAAGCGTCCGCTGATGGCACAGGAGGCTGTCAAACAGAGCGATCGCGTCATTATCACGTCTGACAATCCACGCTTCGAGGAACCTCAGGACATCATCAACGACATGATGGCTGGTCTCGACCAGAAGCAGATGAAGAAAGTGGTAAGTATCGTCGACCGCAAAGAAGCCATCAAGACAGCGTGTATGCTGGCCCAAAAAAGCGACGTCATTCTCATTGCAGGCAAAGGCCATGAAGACTATCAGGAAATCAAGGGTATCAAACACCATTTCGATGACCGAGAAGTCGTAAGAGAAATCTTCGGACTGTCGTAATAACGTCATATCGTAATAACGAAAAATTAGAAACAATGCTATATTACATCTTCAGATTCTTAGAACAGTACAACATACCAGGGGCCCATATCTGGTCGTATATCTCGTTCCGTTCGCTATTGGCACTCATCATATCGTTGATGGTTTCAGCATGGTTTGGCGAATACTTCATCAAGTGGATGAAACGTCGAAACATTTCCGAGACAGCCCGTGATGCCAGCATTGATCCGTTTGGCGTGGAGAAAAAAGGTGTACCTACCATGGGTGGCATTATCATCATCGTTTCGATACTCGTACCCGTCTTGCTGTTGGGTCGTATGCGCAACATTTATCTTTTATTGATGATTGTCACCACCGTATGGCTGGGATTCCTGGGTTTTATGGACGACTACATCAAGATTTTTCGCAAGAACAAGGAAGGTCTGAGGGGCATTTATAAGATTATCGGACAGGTGTCGATAGGATTCATTGTGGGTCTGACGCTATGGTTAAGTCCAGATGCTGTGGTACGTGAAAACGTCTCTGAACCTCAGCAGAATCAGGAAATAGTTATCAAGCACAAGCCAGAGGCTGTCAAGTCTCTGCAGACCACTATTCCATTCATCAAGAACCATAACCTCAACTATTCAAGTGTGCTCTCTTTCCTTGGCAAATACAAGGTGGCCGCAGGTTGGGCGTTATTCATCATCATGACGATTGTCGTTGTAACAGCCGTATCAAACGGTGCAAACTTAAACGACGGCATGGATGGCATGTGTGCTGGTAACTCGGCCATCATTGGTATAGCTTTGTTGCTATTTGCCTATGTATCGTCACATATCGTCTATGCCGCCTACTTCGATATCATGTACATCCCCCACTCTGAAGAGTTGGTAGTATTCCTCTCAGCGTTCATCGGTGCTATGATTGGTTTTCTGTGGTACAACGCCTACCCCGCCCAAGTCTTTATGGGCGACACGGGTTCGCTGGCCATTGGCGGTATCATTGGTGTCTGCGCTGTGATTATCCACAAGGAACTGATGCTACCTATCCTCTGCGGAATCTTCTTCATCGAAAGCCTAAGTGTCATCATCCAGACACAGTGGTTCAAGATTCAAAAACGAAAGGGTAAACGCGTCCGTGTGTTCCGTGCCACACCCATCCACGACAATTTCCGTCGCCTGGACTCCCAGCTCGATGCCACCAGCACATATATCCTAAAAGGGTGGCCCAAGCGACAGTTCCATGAGTCAAAAATCACGTTCCGCTTCTGGATCATCACTATCATATTGGCAGCATTAACGATTATAACTCTGAAGATTAGATAAAATAAATAGGCAAATGAATAAGATTGCAATATTAGGAGCTGGCGAGAGCGGTGCAGGAGCTGCTGTTTTGGCCAAGAAGCAAGGCTTTAAGGTCTTTGTCAGCGACATGTCGAAAATCAACGACAAATACAAGAAGCTCTTGAACGACCACCAAATCGAATGGGAGGAAGGACAACATACGGAAGACAAAATTCTGAATGCTAACGAGATCATCAAGAGTCCAGGTATCCCCGATACCGCTCCGATGATTCAGAAAATCAAGGAGAAGGGCATTCATATCATCAGCGAGATTGAGTTTGCAGGACGCTACACCAACTCGAAGATGATTTGCATCACTGGTTCTAATGGCAAGACCACGACAACCAGCCTTATCTATCATATTTTTAAGGCTGCTGGCTATGATGCCGGACTGGCTGGCAACATCGGCAATTCACTGGCTCTGCAGGTGGCAGAGGATCCACACGAATACTACATTATCGAGCTATCTTCTTTCCAACTCGACAACATGTACGACTTCCGTGCCAATATTGCCATCCTGCTGAACATCACGCC
>CAMVOS010000069.1 GCA_947169185.1 uncultured Prevotella sp. | reverse complement strand
AGATAATCTCTTCTTTCGACTGCGTAGCACTACCCTCTTCCAAGGCCTTGTACGTGGGTGAGGTATCGTCCACATCGTTCGAGTCCTTATTCATCAGGGCGTTCATCATTTGATCATAGTCACGCTTGGCCAAGGCCAGTTTTTCTTCGATAATCACGCGGAACTCTTCAAGCTCTTCGTCCGTGTAACGTGTTTTTTCTGCCATATTTCCCTAGATTTTTGTTATTTTTATATTCAGATTAAAGTCATCAAATTCTACCAACTGACCATCGTTGGCCTCCAGCTTCAAGTCGTCTGCCAGCACCTGACGGGCAATATAGTCGCCAAAGGCCTCGACAGCCTTCGTTGATGCCTCATTAGGTTCAATGCTGACACGGATATGGTCGGTGATTTCCAGTCCGCTCTTCTTACGGATATTTTGTATGCGGTTCACCAATTCACGGGCCATACCCTCGGCACGCAGTTCATCGGTCAGGGTGATATCGAGGGCTACGGTCAAGTTGCCTTCGTTGCCTACCAGCCAGCCTGGGATATCCTCGCTGATGATTTCAACATCCTCAGCCAGAATCTCATAGCTATCCAACTGCAATTTGCCATTAGCCTCCAATTCAGCAATCTGCTCCTGAGACATAGCGGCAACAGCGGCGGCAACGGCTTTCATGTCCTTACCGAACTTCTTACCCATTGTGCGGAAGTTACATTTTACCTTCTTCACCAGAATACCGGCACCCTCCACGAACTTCACGTCCTTTACGTTTACTTCCTGAAGGAATATCTGCTTGACACTCTCGATGGCTTCACGCTGAGCATTGTCTACGGGAGGAATCATCAGCGTCTGCAGCGGCTGCTTCACCTTGATGCTCTCCTTGCGACGCAAGGCGAGTACAATGGTGGTGATACGCTGGGCAATGGCCATACGCTCCTCAAGGTCCTTATTGACAAGGGCAGCGTTGAATTCGGGGAATCTATCCAGATGCACGCTATCAAGAGCACCGCCAAGGTCCTTATACAACTGGTCGGCAAAGAATGGTGCAAACGGTGCCAACAGCTTGGCAACAGTCATCAAGCACTCATACAAGGTCTGGTAGGCAGCCAACTTATCGTTGTCCATCTCCTTGCCCCAGAAACGCTTCTTATTCAGACGGACATACCAATTCGACAGGTCTTCGTCTACGAATGTATCGATGAGTCGGCCTGCACGGGTAGGATCAAAGCCATCCATCTCCTGCTGAACGCCCTGAACCAGTGAGTTCAGACAAGAGAGAATCCAACGGTCAAACTCTGGACGCTCACTGACGGGAATCTGCGGTGTCTGCGGGTCAAAATCATCGACATTGGCATACATCGCAAAGAGCGAATAACTATTATATAAGGTGCCAAAGAACTTACGGCTGATTTCGGCCACGCCTTCTGGATCGAACTTCAGGTTGTCCCAAGGCTCTGAGTTGGTCATCATATACAGGCGCACGGCATCGGAACCGTACTTGCCAATCATATCGAACGGATTCACCACATTGCCGACATGCTTCGACATCTTATTGCCTTTGGCATCGAGCACAAGACCTGAAGAAATCACGTTCTTGAAGGCTACGCTGTCGAAAATCATCGTAGCAATGGCGTGCAACGTGAAGAACCAACCACGGGTCTGATCAACACCCTCGTTAATGAAATCGCAGGGGAAGGCAATGCGTTTGTCGATGAGATCGGCATTTTCGAACGGATAGTGCACCTGAGCGTAAGGCATTGAGCCTGAGTCGAACCATACGTCAATGAGGTCTGACTCGCGCTTCATCGGTTTACCCGATGGAGAAGCCAACACGATATAGTCAACGTAAGGACGGTGCAAGTCAATCTTGTCGTAGTTCTCTTTGCTCATATCGCCAGGCACAAAGCCTTGGTCTTTCAGCAGGTTCGACTTCATGAAGCCTGCTGCTACGGCCTTCTCTATCTCGTTGTACAGCTCTTCAACGCTACCGATGCAGATTTCCTCACCATCCTCTGAGCGCCAGATAGGCAGCGGCGTACCCCAGAAACGGCTACGGCTCAGGTTCCAGTCGTTCAGGTTGTCGAGCCAGTTACCGAAACGACCCGTACCTGTTGACTCAGGCTGCCAATTGATGGTCTTGTTCAGTTCTGACATGCGTTCCTTGCAAGCCGACGACTTGATAAACCACGAATCCAACGGATAGTACAACACGGGCTTGTCGGTACGCCAGCAGTGGGGATAGTTGTGGACGTGCTTCTCAATCTTGAACACCTTGTTCTGAGCCTTCAGATCCATGCAGATCGAGATATCCAGCGTCTCGTCCTTGTCGGTCAGCGTATCGTCGTAGGCGTTCTTCACGTAACGGCCGGCAAACTTGTTCCATTCGTCAACATTCACATAGTTCTTGACAAAGTCAGCATCAAGGTCCTCGATGACGAAATATTTACCCTGCAGGTCGACAACGGGACGCTCAGCACCCTTCTTGTCTATCAGTACGATAGGACAGATA
Organism: uncultured Prevotella sp.; assembly: GCA_947169185.1. Classification (GTDB taxonomy): domain Bacteria; phylum Bacteroidota; class Bacteroidia; order Bacteroidales; family Bacteroidaceae; genus Prevotella. The sequence goes on along the minus strand of CAMVOS010000069.1, from coordinate 4,586 downwards.
CCGGCTTTCTTGGCTACAAAGGCATCGTCAGCACCAAAGTTGGGAGCAATATGTACGATACCGGCACCGTCTTCCGTGGTAACATAGTCACCGGGAATCACCTTGAAGGCATCACCCATGGGCTTGATAGCGGGCATCAGCTGCTCATACTCCATACCGACGAGGTCAGTACCCTTATAGCGGGCTACGATGCGATAGGGAATCAGCTTGTCACCTTTCTTATATTCAGGCAGCTCACCACCATCCGTAATGGCTCCCTCGGCAGGCAGATAGGCATTCAGACGAGCCTCGGCCAACACCAGCGTTACCTTGTCAGCTGTGTATGGATTATAGGTCTGCACAGCCACGTAGTCAATCTTCGGACCTACACAGAGGGCTGAGTTGGCAGCCAGTGTCCATGGTGTGGTGGTCCATGCTAGGAAGTAAGGTGTACCCCACTTCGTCATCTCCGGCTTTGGGGTCTTCATCTTAAACTGGGCGGTACATGTGGTATCCTTCACGTCACGGTAGCAACCAGGCTGGTTCAACTCGTGGCTCGACAGGCCTGTACCAGCGGCGGGAGAGTATGGCTGGATGGTGTAACCCTTGTAGAGCAGACCCTTCTTGTAGAACTGCTTCAGCAGCCACCACAGCGTCTCGATATACTTGTTGTCATAGGTGATGTAGGGATTGTCAAGGTCAACGAAGTAACCCATCTTCTCCGTCAGGTCACGCCACTCTTGGGTGTACATCATCACGTTCTCGCGACACTTCTTGTTGTAGTCCTCGGTAGAGATATACTTGTCGCTCTCCTTGTTGTCAATGTCGGCCTTGGTGATGCCCAACTCCTTTTCAACGCCCAACTCTACGGGCAGACCATGGGTGTCCCAACCGGCCTTACGCTTCACTTGGAAGCCCTGCATCGTTTTGTAGCGGTTGAAGGTGTCCTTGATGCTGCGCGCCAGCACGTGATGGATTCCGGGGTGACCATTGGCCGATGGAGGACCCTCGAAGAATACAAACTGCGGACAACCCTCCCGCTCCGTCACGGAGCGCCAGAAGACATTTTTCTCCTTCCACATCTGCAGCACGTCATCGTTCGTCTGCACTAAATTCAAGCCTTTGTGTTCGGCAAATCTCTTGCTCATAAATATCGATATTTTCTTGTACTTTTTCTTAATGACGTGCAAAGGTAAGCATTTTTTTTCGAACCACCAAATTTTTACCACGCAATTGACGCTGTTTTACAAACAATATAAACGTAACATTGTAACTTTGTAACATTAAGGAATTTCCATATGACACGAGCCATACAAGTGTATAATAATTATATAATATTATAATATTATATAATTCATATTATAACATTCAGCATATCCGCACATGCTTAATGTTACAAAGTTACATTGTTACAAAGTTACACACGAGTGATTTCCAGTACCTCTTTTGTCTGGTCAGAAACGGCTACACGCTGGTCAGTACGCAGACCCACAGTCCACACAATAACTCCCTGAGCATCAACGACTACCAACTGCCGACGCTTCTCGAAAAGGTTCATCTTCAGGTCGGTCATCAGGTCGCTCAACAGCTTAGTACCCTGCATGCCATACGGCTGCATTCTGTCACCCTCTTCCACCCCTCTGATGGTCAGCGGGAAGTGCACTTTGGCAGCATCAAGGGTGGCAATATGGGGCTCTTTTGATACATAAACAGCACATTTGCGCACCTTAAAACGCATGTTTTCGGTGTTTTCGCCACCAAATCCCTGTAAAACATACGTACCTTCTTCAGGAACGACAACACGTTTCGAAGGCCTCGATGTCACGTTTCCAGCCCCTTGAGGATAGTTCTCCGTCTTTTCAACGATAAGCCGCGAACGGTCCTTCAAGACCTCATATCCCATCGCAGAACTGACGATTCCACCACACTCCGCATCCAAAATCTGGCGTACCTGACTACCGTTGAAACCGTAGTTTTTAAGCCATTCAAAGATGATATATTCACTTGAACCATACTTTTCTAACTCGCTTAGTTCAAGCACATTACTCTCTTTGTATTTATCAACAACAGCATCTAACACCGCTTGTGCCTCCACCAGATTTTCAGCTGTCCGCAGGATGTTCTCCGACACGGCAGGATTCAGTTCGCGAAGCAAGGGCAGTACCTGCAAGCGCACCTTGTTTCGCAGCACGTCAGCCTCCAAATTGGTGCTGTCCATCACGTATTTTTGCCCTCTTTCAGCCAAAAAATCCTCAATTTCTGCCCTTGAAACGCACAAAAGCGGACGCAAAACCACCAGTTTTGATTGTTCCTGTGCAGTTTTACCGCAGGTCATCGTTTGCTCACTTCGCGGCTTAATACCTGTCAACCCATGCAATCCCGTACCTCTGACAAGATTTAAAAGCACCGTTTCCACCGAGTCGTCACGGTGATGAGCCACACAAACAGCCGCTGCACCGAGGTCTTTGCAGAGTTGGGCAAACCAGTTGTAACGCAATTCACGGGCAGCCATCTCAATGCTCACCTGATGCAAATCGGCATACGCACGAGTATCGAAATGAGCCCGATGCAGTTCAACGCCAAGCTCCCGACAGAGTTCCACACAGAACGCCTCATCCCTATCCGACTCAGCACCACGAAGATGGAAGTTACAATGTGCAGCATGCACGTTGAAACCATGTTCTTTTAACAACAAGAGCAACGTCACACTATCCGCACCGCCACTTAAAGCAACTAAATATAAATCGTTGTTATTAAGCAGGTTATATTTTCTAATATATGCATCAACCTTACTCCACATAGAGCACCAGGCCCTTCAGGTATTCACCTTCAGGATGATAGATGTTGATAGGATGATCGGCAGGCTGATGCAGCTGGTGAAGGATGCGCACCTTACGTTTGGCCAATGCTGCAGCCGTAAATACCGCATTGCGGAAATGGTCTTTCGTGACCACTTGCGAACACGAGAACGTAAAGAGGATGCCACCCTTCTCAATCTTCTCAAACGCCTTCTGATTCAGACGCGTATAACCCTTCAGCGCATTATGCAAGGCACCACGATGCTTGGCAAAGGCCGGCGGGTCAAGGATAATCAGATTGTAGTTCGAGCCAGCCTGCTCCAAATACTTGAAGGCATCCTCGCAATAGGCCTCATGACGGGCATCACCAGGGAAGTTTAGCTCTACGTTCTGCCTGGTCAGTTCGATGGCCTTGGCTGATGAATCGACGCTATGCACGAGTTCAGCCCCACCTCGCATAGCATAGAACGAGAAGCCTCCCGTATAGCAGAACATGTTCAGTACTCGCTTGCCCTTCGAGAATTTCTCCAGCAACGAACGATTCTCACGTTGGTCAACGAAGAAACCCGTCTTCTGGCCTTTCAACCAGTCAACACGGAACTTTAAGCCATTCTCAGTAGCGATATTGTCTTCTGAGCCACCAACTAAAAATCCATTCATATCGTCGGCAGTCATAAACGGCAGCGTGGTCTCACTCTTATAATAAATATGTGAAATACGCGATTCCATCACATCGACCAACGCACGAGCTATCTCCTTGCGGCACAGGTGCATACCGATGGAATGGGCTTGCATGACAGCCGTCTGTCCATAGACGTCGATAATCAGGCCTGGCAGGTTGTCGCCCTCGCCATGTACCAAGCGATACGTGTTGTTGTCGGGATTGTCGGCAATGCCAATGGCCTGACGCATCTTCAAGGCCGACGAGAGGCGGGAATGCCAGAATTCATCGTCGATCTGCACGTCAGAGAACGACAGCACACGGACGGCAATGGAACCCTCCTGATAGTGGCCTACAGCGATGAAATCACCGGAATTAGCCAGCACACGCACCACATCACCCTCATTGACACCATCGTCAATCTTGAGGATGGCACCTGAGAACACCCACGGATGAAACCGTCTGAGACTCTCTTCCTTACCCCGTTTAAGCCGAATTTCTTTGTACATCGTCTATCACTTTTATCAGTTCGTAATCGCCGGTACGTTCCAGTCGCATCAACTCCTCGTAGAGCATGATGCATGACCATGCATCCGTTGCGGCATACAGTTTCTGTCTGTCCTGCAAGATATCAGCCTCCCAATTGGTCAGCTGCTCACGTTTCGAAATCTTCTGCGCAAAGAAGTTGGCATAGAGTTTCTGAAGGCTCAGGTCCTCAACGCCTATCTCACGTACATGGTCCTGTAAATCAATAAAATAGCCTGCCTTAAAATCGCCCAACTTATGCAACGACAAGAGATCATCACGCAGTGAAAGGCCGATCTTCGGCACCCGCGTATCCTCTAATAATTGCTTGACTGATGGCGACATTCCCAGCTGATTGAGTCGGAAAAGGAAGCAGACATCGTAAGACGAGACCTGCAGGAGTGCCACTTGATGTGCTTGCCCTTTCTTAAACGAGGGACGAGTCTCGGTATCAACACCCAAAATAGGCTGTGACAACAAGTAATGCACGGCTTTTTCGGCATCACGTTCAGTCAGAACCACCACAATACGGCCCTCGAAGAGCACGCGCGGCAGCGTTCCGATACGCGACTTATCGTATTTACTATAAATTGTTTTCTTCATTTGGGGTGCAAAGGTACGAA
>CAMVOS010000068.1 GCA_947169185.1 uncultured Prevotella sp. | reverse complement strand
TTGCAATTATCCAAATATTTTTTGCGAAAATAGATAAAAAGTGCTAACTTTGCAGGCAAAACGAACGTTATCATGGGATATGTTGCAACGATAGGCATGTTTGACGGGGTGCATCTGGGTCACCAGTTTGTGCTGCAGCATGTGGTAGAGACAGCTCGAGAACGGGGTTTGCAGTCGATGGCCATCACTTTCGACCATTCGATGCATCGTGACCAAGTACTGACACCGCTCGATGCCAAACGGCTACTGCTGTCGAAATCGGGCATCGACCATATCGAGGTGTTGCAGTTTACGGATGAGTTGCGCCAGATGACGGCTCGCGAATTCATGCAACAGGTGCTAAAGGAGCAGTTGGATGTCGAGGTACTGCTGACGGGTTACGACAACCGTTTCGGACATAATCGTGAAGAGGGTTTCGACGACTACGTGCGGTATGGCCAAGAACTGGGCATCGAGGTGAGAAGCCTCCCCCCAGCCCCCTCGCATGGCATGGGTATGGGCGAGGGTGCTACAGTGTCGTCGTCGTACATCAGAAGGTTGCTGTCAGAAGGGCATGTCGGCAAGGCATCCGAAGGTCTGGGCTATCCGTACACGATTTTGGGACGCGTGGAACATGGCGAACATGTGGGTACGCGACTGGGATTCCCCACGGCCAATCTGGTGCTGGTGGACGAAAAGCAGCTGATACCTGCTGCCGGAGCCTACGCCGTGAAGGTGAGGATGGAGAACAGCGTAGAGTGGAAGCACGGCATGATGAATATCGGCATGCGTCCCACGTTCGACGGGCACAAACGAACATTGGAAGTTCACGTGTTCCGACTGAACGAAGACCTGTATGGCCAGCAGCTGCTGGTATCGTTTGTGGAACGGCTGCGCGAGGAGCAACGCTTCGAGAACATCGAGGCGCTGATAGGCCAATTGCAGCAAGATGCCGTACTGGCCGAACAAATACTGACAGTAGAAGATTGAGAAAATGAGAGAATGAGAAATTGAGTATGAAGAAAGCTATAAGTTATCTGCTGATATTTATCGGTATACAGTTACTTGGAGGAGCCGTCGTCTACCCGATATGGACAGCGGTTACAGGAACGGCGGACATGACAGCAGCGCAGCTGATTACGACCACCGTACTGACAAGTCTGGCAACCATCTTTGTCTTCCTGTTCTGGCATTGGACAGAGGTGTCGCCACACTGGATACGTACGCGCCCGTGGGTCGTATTGACATGGAGCGTCGTGGCTGCTATGGGCGCGCTGATTCCTTCGATGTGGCTACAGGAGCAGATGCCTGAACTGCCCAATTTGATGGATAACGAGTTCGACATGATACTCACCAACCGCTGGGGCTATTTGGCTATCGGTCTGCTGGCTCCGCTGTCGGAGGAAATCATGCTACGTGGCGGTGTGCTGAAAGAACTGTTGAAAAAGTTCTCGCCTTGGGTAGCCATTGCCATCTCGGCAGTGTTCTTCGCCCTGATACACTTCAATCCCGCACAGATGCCACATGCCTTCCTGATTGGTCTGTTGCTGGGCTGGATGTACTGGCGAACAGGGTCTATTCTGCCAGGTGTGGCCTACCACTGGGCGAACAACAGCATCGCATACATTTTTTATAATATTTATCCCAACCCGGATTTGAAACTCGTCGATGTTATGGGCTCTGAGCAACATGTGATGATGGCTGTAGGCTTCTCGTTGCTGATACTGCTGCCTGCGATTTTCCAACTAAACCTTTGGATGAAAAGAGATTAAAGATGAAAGATGAAAAATGAAAGATTAAAATGAGAGAATGAGAGAATGAGAAATGGGGTGATAGGAATGGTGATGCTGCTGGCAGTGCTGCTGACGACAGGCTGTAAGCAGTCGGAGATGCCACAGGAGAACGCCGTCTACTATTGGCGAACAGAGTGGCGGACAGACTCTGTGGAGCGTGCCTTCCTGCAACAATATCATATTAATAAGGTGTATTGCCGCTACTTCGACGTGGTGATGAACAGCGATGGTGAGCCCATGCCCAATGCGACCATCCGCTTTGCGGAAGGTCAACCAGAAGGTATTAAGCTGATTCCCACCGTCTTTATCACTGAGAACTGCATGCACCAGCCACACAAGGGTCTAGCCAAGAAACTGGTAGACAGGATTGTGCAGATGAACGAGACCAACGACATCAGCGGTGTCGATGAGTTGCAGATAGACTGCGACTTCACGGCACGCAGTCTGAAGATCTATTACGACTTCCTGAATGAGGTGAGGGACGAAGCCCAGAAGCATGGCATGCAGCTCTCGACCACCATCCGTCTGCACCAGTTGTCGATGCCTGTGCCACCCGTAGACTATGGCGTGCTAATGATTTACAACACGGGCGATCCCAACAAGTTCAATGAACGCAACCCTATCCTCGATATGCGTGACGTACAGCCCTATCTGCGCTATCTCCCTGACTATGAGTTGCCTCTGGCTGCCGCCTACCCTACTTTCCGTTGGATTCGTAATTTTGAGGGCGTGCATCTGGAGCATACTGTCGAGGCTGACGAAATCGTGAAGGTGAAGCTGGCAGTAGAGAAAAAGCGCCCTGAACTGCGTAACACCATTCTGACCTATCATTTGGATAAAGATAACATAAACCATTATAAAACCGAAACGTATGAAGCGATTTATCATCATTAGTCTGTTGGCAGCTATGGTCCTGCCCTCTTTCGCCTGTGCTGGCGGAGGTACCGACAACTACTATCTGTTCTGTGTGTGCGACAAACAGGAATTCAACCAGCGTGTGAACGCACTGACCAACAAGAACTGGCAAGTGTATCTGAACGACACCAAAGAGTACTTCTGGTTTGATGCCGACGAAGTCATCAAGGCTGCCCAGGCAAAGGGCGACCAACTGATGGTTAGCTATATCAAGCACTTGAAGCTGTATCTGGAGTGTGCCGACGAGGTGGCATCAGAACAATGGAATTACCCCAGCAAGGACGAGTTAGAGAAGCGCAAGCAGAAGCTGTTTCAAGTGCAGGGATACGCCTCTGAAAAGATACGCAGCAAGCTGCGCAGCCAACACGCCCTACTCTATATGCGTGCCAACATGCTGTTGGGCAACCACTACGAAAACGTCAACTTCTGGGAGCAGACCGCCAGCCAGTTCATCGAGAGCGTCTATAAGGACATGATGAAGAACATCTATGCCGGCGCACTGCTGAAGCGGGGACGTGCCGACGAGGCAGGACGGATATTTGCTGAGCAGGGCGACTGGAGAAGTCTGATGACGCAATACTACAAGAACCGCTCGTTTGAGGCCATTCGTCAGGAATACCAGCGCGATGCCAACTCAGCCGTGCTACCTTTCCTGTTGCAGGACTTCGTGAACAATGCCCAAGAGGCCATCGATGCCGAAAAGGAATATGGTTCGGAGGGTAAGCTCTTCATTCGTAAAATAGTACGTAGCGAGGCTGAGCAGATGATATGGTTTGCCGGACAGGTCGCCAATGAGGGTAAAACACGCGTTCCAGCCCTTTGGAAGACCGCCCAGGCCTGGCTTGAATTCCTCTATGGCCAGAACCAAGAGGCTCAGACACATATCTATACCGCCACCACACTGGATGGTACAGAGCGCATGAAAGATGTGGCCCGCATTATCCAGCTGTATATCAATTCTGCCCAGCAGCCTGTCAATGCACAGTTCGACGCGTGGCTGGCAGGCGAGCTGAAATGGCTGAAGAGTCATACCGCTGCTGCCAATGAATTGGGCAATTATTATGACGATGCCCTCCACCGTCTCGTACATCAGGTATTAGGTCAGAAATACGAGAATGCAGGACAGCCGCTGACATCTGTGGCCATCTACAAGGCATTTAAATCCTATCGCTATGAGTCTGTGGTCGACACCATGAATGTTCAGACGCTGCAAAAGTACTTCTATTACTGTCAGAAACCTGCCAGTACGCCTTTGGAAGAGGTGCTGAAGCCCCTTCAGAACATAAAGATGGACGATATGAACGACCTGATTGGTACCAAATACATGCGTCTGTGCCAATGGAGCAAGGCGATACAATGGCTCAGCAAGGTTCCTTTGCAGTTCTATAACGAGAAGGCTTATGTCTGCTATGCTGCCAATCGCAAATATACGATAGAACCCTGGATAACACGTCAGTGGCTGAAGAGAGAATGGGAATACAGTGATATTCAGTGGCGCCTAGGCCAACATCCGAAGGTGACGTTCTGTCGTGAGATACAGCAAATGGAAGGTGAGCTCAATGTGCTGAGCGGACTGCAGCAACAACAGCAGTGCTACAATTTGGCCATACGCTATGCCCAGGCCCACTTTACAGGTGACTGTTGGTATCTGATGCGCGACGGCAAGAGCATCTATGATGAGTTACGCGTCAACGAGACCGACCTGGCAGAAAAGGCGATGGGTTATCTGCGTCAGGCCAGTGCCTCGTCCGACTTCAAACTGAAGGAGAAGGCCCTGTTCGCTATGTCGTACTACTATCTGCACAAGAACCCGTGGTACACCTACGAGTGGGACAGCTCGAAGCTGGAAGATGTGATAAAGATTAATTCGGAATCGCCACAGTATCAGGCATTAGAAGAACTGGCACGCTTCGAGCGTGAAAACGCCCAGCGTACCAGTACTTATGTGTCGCGCTGCGATAACTATACAACGTTCCTCAGCAGCCGAAAGAAATAATCAATAATTCTCAGCCTTCACTTGGAAGTAAGATTGTGGATGGTCACAGACGGGACAAACCTCTGGGGCCATTTTTCCTATGACGATGTGTCCACAGTTGGCACACTGCCAGATAACGTCGCCGTCCTTTGAGAAGACACGCTCCTTGCGGACGTTGTCCAACAGCTTGCGATAGCGCTCCTCGTGAGCCTTCTCGATGGCTGCCACGCCTTCGAACTTCTCGGCAATCTCGTCGAAACCCTCTTCACGGGCTTCCTTGGCCATACGGGCATACATGTCTGTCCATTCGAAGTTCTCACCACCTGCAGCAGCTTCCAAGTTAGAAGCGGTATCCTTGATGCCACCCTCTAAGAGCTTGAACCACATCTTGGCATGTTCCTTCTCGTTGGCTGCCGTCTCCTCGAAGATAGCAGCTATCTGTACGTAGCCGTCCTTCTTGGCCTTCGAAGCCCAATACGTGTATTTGTTACGAGCCATTGACTCACCAGCGAAAGCCTCTTGCAGATTCTTCTCTGTCTTTGTTCCTTTCAGATCTTTCATACTTGTTTTTGTTTAGTGAATAATATTATTATTTAACTCTTATTGCGAAGCCACACTTTGTACCTTTAGGTCAAAGAATTCTTAACTTCAGCGCCTTGTCCTCAGCAGCTTCCATCTGTTCGCGCTCGCCAGGACCCTTGTCGTTCAACCCGCAGAGGTGCAGGATACCATGAATGATGACGCGATGCAGTTCCTCGTCGTAGGCCTTGCCAAATAGCTCAGCATTCGAACGCACCGTATCCAGCGATATCACCAAATCGCCATTCAGCACATCGTCCTCGCAATAGTCGAAGGTAATGATATCCGTATAGTAGTCGTGCCCAAGATATTCATTGTTCACTTCGAGGATATGCTCGTCGTCGCAGAACAGGTAACCCACTTCACCCACCTTCTTATCGTATGTAGCGGCCACCCTTCGAATCCAAGCTGTCGTTTCGCGACGCTTGATATTGGGAAATTTGACTCCCTCTGCAGAATAGGTTATCATTTTTTCGATATTACGTTATTACGACATTTCATTATTTCGAACGTTTTGGCAGAAACGCACTCACATCAACACCAAAGTGCTGCAGTTCACGAACCATCGTCGATGAAATGGACGATAATTGCGGCTCAGCATACAGTAGGATCGTTTCTACCCCACTCAATTGGCGATTGACATCAGCTTGTTCGCGTTCGTATTCAAAGTCCTTGACAGAGCGCACACCTTTTACGATGAAATGGGCATTTTCTGCACGTGCAAAGTCGACTGCCAGCCCATAATACGGTTTCACCTCGATGGCGGGCTCGTCCTGATAGAGGTTAGCAATGGCCTTGATACGCTCCTCGGCCGACGGCATATCAGGCTTGTGCACCTGATCGCCCACCACGCCAATGACCAAGCGGTCAAACAAGGGTAGAGCACGACGCACGATAGAGTCATGACCAATGGTAAACGGATTAAAGCTGCCTACAAATATTCCAGTCCTCATATTATAATTATGCATTAAGCATTATGAATTATGCATTAATCAAACAGGTTCGGTTCCATAATATTACCTGAATATGGATTACGTCCGAAATGCTTGTACGCCAACTCCGTCACCATACGACCACGCGGCGTGCGCTTGATGAAGCCCTCCATGATGAGGAAGGGTTCATAGACCTCCTCCACCGTGCCAGCATCCTCGCCCACAGCGGTAGCAATAGTAGTTATGCCCACTGGTCCGCCACGGAACTTGTCGATGATGGTTAGCAGGATACGATTGTCTATCTCGTCCAATCCATACTGGTCGATATTCAGCGCTTTCAACGCAATCTTAGTGATATCAGAATCGATGCGACCAGTTCCTTTTACCTGTGCAAAGTCGCGCACACGACGCAACAAGGCGTTGGCAATACGGGGTGTACCACGAGAGCGACGGGCTATCTCTAACGAGGCATCTGTCGTAATAGGTACACGAAGGATAGATGCTGAGCGCTCGATAATCTTCTGCAACGTCTCTGGATCGTAATATTGCAGGTGCATATTAATACCGAAACGGGCACGAAGTGGAGCTGTCAGCAAACCACTACGTGTTGTGGCACCCACCAGCGTAAACGGGTTTAGGTCAATCTGTATCGAACGAGCCGACGGACCCTTATCTATCATAATATCAATGCGATAGTCCTCCATAGCCGAATAGAGATACTCCTCGACGACAGGCGACAAACGATGAATCTCGTCAATAAACAACACATCGTTCTTTTCCAAAGAGGTCAGGATACCAGCCAAGTCACCAGGCTTGTCGAGCACAGGACCTGAGGTAATCTTGAAACCAACACCCAGCTCGTTGGCTATAATATTCGACAGCGTAGTCTTTCCCAGTCCTGGGGGACCATGCAG
>CAMVOS010000067.1 GCA_947169185.1 uncultured Prevotella sp. | reverse complement strand
CAATACCCATCCTATATTCGTTGTAACTCAGATTCCAGATGCACTCTCCCAGAACGGCATTTACAATCGTTCTGATTTCATCCTGAGTGCGCCAGATGGAATCGAAGTCTGTCATTTTACAGGGTCTTTACTACTTTGCATGGATTACCGACTGCTACCGTATTGGATGGGATATCGCGAGTGACCACAGATCCTGCTCCGATGGTCACGTTGTCACCGATGGTAACACCTGGAAGAATGGTAACACTGCCTCCAATCCATACGTTATTACCGATGGTTACAGGCTTTGCCCACTCCTGACGGGTATTACGTTCTACAGGGTCTGTACTGTGGCAGGCTGTATAGATGCTGACATTGGGTCCGATAAAACAATCATCGCCAATGGTTACAGGTGCTTCATCTAGAACCGTGAAGTTGAAGTTAGCAAAGAATCGTTTGCCTATGCTGATCTGTTTGCCATAATCACAGCGGAACGGCTGATTGATGAGGAAATTATCGTCACCCACCTTTCCGAATAAGTCTTTCAGAATTTCCTTCATTCGCAAGGTCTCTGATGGATGGAGAGAGTTAAACTCATATAGCACCTCCCTTGTGGTCTGCAACTCAGCTATCACCTCTGAGTTCGTGGCATCGTATACCATTCCTGCCAACATTTTCTCTTTTTCAGTCATAATACTCAATTTTAAGTTCTTCGCTGACATTGAAATCATCGTGGAATCCATCGTCGTACTTATAGACGATTCGCATGCCGCGATAGGTAGATGGAACCTTCAGCACCTCTAGCAGATGCCATTTAGGTCGGCCAAAGTCGTATGATTCCCTGTCGAGAATGATACGATTGGAAACAAAATCGAAGTGGTAATACCCGCCACCGATGCACTGGTCACCCGGCTTCAGCAAGTGCTTATGCTGGTTTACCATTCCAAGACGGAAAGTACCATCCATGCAGATTATGAACTTAGGGAGCGTCATCTGATATTCTTGGCTTTACGTAAATCCATCATGTCATCCCAGAAATCATCGGAGTCGGCTTCTGTGAATCCTTCGTTAGACATTTCTTTGAGAATGGCATCCAGTAACTGAACCTTTGTAACCTGAAGTTCAGGATCCACATCGATTGGATAAGCAATGATGTCGCCTAATGAACCGATATGAGTATTGGAAACAGTCAGTTCACCATCTTTCAGCCTTACCGAGATGCGCGTATTGGAGCCATATTCAGGCTTCACCTTCAGCAAAGTCTGATAAAGTGGAACATTGGAATACTCCTCCGAATTGACTGATGACAATAATTCCCGTAGTGTCATGCGATGCCTAACAGTTCTATTTCAAAGATAAGTGTTGAACCACCGGGGATGCCAGGCTGAGAAAACTTGCCATAACCCATCTCTGCAGGGATATATAGTTCCCACTTGTCACCGATATGCATCTGCTGCATGGCGATAATCCAGCCCTCAATGAGGTCGCATAGCCTGCAAGCCAAAGGCACACCGCCACGGCTGCTGTCAAACTGCTTGCCGTCGATGGTCTTTCCTGTGTAGTGGGCCGTGATGATACTGCGCACCGTCGGCTGGGCACTCGAAGCGTCACCTTCGGCCAGCACCTTATAACATATTCCCTTTGGAAGAGCCTTAACCCCTTCCTCCTTTGACTTGGCCTCCAGCCAGTCCTTGTTTGCCTGTATGTATTCTCTCTTACTCATCGTTTTACGTTCTTTTGTTAATCTGTATACTGCCAATGTGGGGATGATGACCAAAAATAATAGTGTAATCTCCACTAATGCGTATGATCCGAAATAGTCAACCAATGTCTGGAATTTCAGGACTCCGTCAACCAGAATGACTAAGAAGCCAAACCAGCAGAGGCAGAATAACGCGGAATACCTGATTTTTCGTTTATTAGGTTTCATCTTTCAACGTCGCTTTCAAGTTTTTATTCGTGAAAATCGGCGATAGAAGCAACCAACAGGGGACGCCGCCAAGAGACTGTAGCTTCAAGGCCCAGCTGTCGCATCTCGTCGAACAGGGCATCGAGATAGACATCGGTCGAGAAACGATGCATCCAGCTGATGCAGAACTTGCCGCCCACCGCACTCATCTCGATGGTGAGAGCGTAGTGTGTCCACACCTCAGTGCAGAAGTGGGTGACGTAACGTTCGGCAGCACCAAAACGGGCCTTGCCCACATAGCTCACGACGAAGGAGCAAGTGCTGAGTGCTCGGTCATAGGCACCTTGCATGGCCTGATGACGGCCTTTTACCGTGGGAATCTGGTCTAACTGGTCCATCATGCCTTTCGACTGCCAGAATCCAGCAGCTACGTTCTCGGCATTTGACTGTAGGACAACCATACCTCTGTAGATGGTCTGCTGCAAGTCAATGGGCATATCCTGCATTTCACTTACTAGCGATAGACGCAGCGCAGAAGCCAGCGACGGCGAGGCAAGGGGTATGCCGAGAGCTGGACGCTGATTGATGGCCAGTGCCGTCACTGGTACGGCCTCCGTGTTCTTGCCGTGCAGCCGGTCTATGGCACGCGCTACAAGCAGCGATACCAATGTGGCTGGTGAGGTGTCTTCGCCAGATACATATTTCATCATCTGCTGCTCATCGATTTCAATGCATACCGTTTCTGGCGTGTCACTCAATGGCACGACGGCCTCTTTAGTGAGGTTGATGGGTACTGGCACGGGAGGCACGGGCAGCGGATTCAGTTTATCGGGACGTGGTAACGATCCTGGGTCGGTCAGCTCTTCTGGGCTGATGTCGTCGCCTGCCACCCTTACTCCTTCGCGGCTCAACTGGCTGTCGTAGCGACGGCGGCAGTACTCGTAGAGTAAGGTGCGCAGCACATTGTAGCCACCCGTGCCGTCAGTCAGCGCATGGAAGAAGTCGATAGCAATGCTGTTGTCCCAGCAGGCGAAAGCCAACAGGTGATGGTTCGACTCTGGACTGAGAAGACACGCAGGCTGTCGGCTGGGCATGACCACCCATGGTAGCAGGTTCTCGTCCAGTGCATAGTACTCCCGTCCCTCTGCATCAGTCGTCTTGCACAGCCTGACACTATAGTAGGGATAGCGCTGCTGTGTAGCTGCCACGGCCTCCTGCAGCATACTTCTGTCTATATCGTCACACAGGGTCATGATGAATCTGACTGTCCAGCTGTGCTGTGAATCAGCCCAGTACGTGTAGAATCGTTCTGAAATAATCCTTCTCATAAGCTTACTTTACCTTAGTCATCACAAAAGAGGTAGTTTTATCTTTCTGTATTGAAGTTCCAGAATCCAGTTCCAGTCTCAGGATCGAACTTTCTACCGATTGACCCTCCAATAGTTGACCGCAATTCTATCTCAGCAGTATAGAGTACCGTAGTCGATTTAAGGTGTCCTCCTACCATTCCATGCTGACCATCCTTCTTGAAAGAGAACAAGGCATGGGTATGGTGATAGAGTTGGTCGTCGTCACCAGAAACAACATTACCATTGATAGATACCAGTTCCAGCATTCCCTCAATCTTTTCAGTCTCGAAGCTGCCACTCTCAGGTATGAACACCTGTAACTCAGCACTACTGCAACCACCAATGCCTGAGAAAATGGCAGATGGGATGGACTCTTTACGACAGATTTCAAGAATGTTGCCGATGATTTCATCACCACGATCCATCCTGATATAGTACGTTTCACCTAACTTTTTATATTCCATACTTATAGTCTTGACATAAATTTCTCCTTATCCACAATGAATCTCAGGTGTGTTCCTTCTCCAAGCAAAGTCTCGCCAGAATAAGCAGACACATTGAATTCTATTTTCTTTCCATCTACCTTTGTTACCTCAGCCATTGCTTTCACAACATCACCAATTTTTGAGGGCTTCAGGTGAGAAGATTCAATATGACCGCCAACAGTCGTACAACCGTCCGGCAGTTCCATCTTGACGGCAAGCATGGCCGCATTCTCCATCAGTGCCATCATCATGGGAGTGGCGAGAACGGGCATATCACCAGAACCAACAGCAATAGCAGTCACGGCTTCAGTAACTGTCAATTCGCTCGTATATTTCAGTCCTATTTCTATCATTTCTTACTAAACTATCCTAAATCTAAGGTGCAAATATACAACATTTGCAGCAAAATCCGTATATTTGCAAGGTTATTACAACATTGTTTAAGGATTTACGCTAAACAAATACGATTATGAACATTCTGATTCTACAAGGCTCACCAAGAGCTAACGGCAACACCGCTTGGATGGCGGAAGAGTACAAAAAGGCTGCCGAGGCAGCAGGTCATCAGGTCACACTGGTCAACGTGTCGAAGAAGAAGATTGCAGGCTGCCTGGCTTGCGAGTATTGCCACAATAAGGGTAATGGCGCCTGTATCCAGAAGGATGATATGCAGGAGTTGTACCCGCTGATGGCAGAGGCAGAGGTGTTGGTGATGGCTGCGCCCATTTATTACTTTACGCTTTGCGCACAGATTCAGGCTCCCATCCAGCGCATGTACTGTGTGAACGCTCCTGCCAAGGTGAAGAAGATGGCCCTGCTGATGTCATCCTATTCTCCAAACGTTTACGACGGTGCTATCGCTGAGTTCCGCGACATCTGCAACTACTGGAAAGTGGAGAACATGGGCTACGTCAGTGCCAAGATTGATGAGCAGAAGACCGATGCCACGTTGAGCAAGATTCAGGCATTGGTGCAGAAATTATAAACTACTTAGCGATTATGGAACTGATTGACTACACAAACAAATGGGTATCGGGCGAAATCATGGAGGATTTTGCCATGATTGTCGGTGGCGTAGCATGCCTCGTACTGGCCCTCGTAGCTTGGCGCTGGGGTACGTCGGAGTCGGCTCGCACCATCATCCTGCCGCTGACGGTGGTGGCTGTCATCCTTATCGCATTGGGCGGCTCGTTGGCCTATAGCAACCACACGCGCCAGAAGCAGTTCGTGGAGCAATATCAGGAATCGCCCGAGAAGTTTCTGGAGAGCGAGAAGGCCCGCGTGGCCGACTTCATGAAGATCTATCCGCAGACCATCATCGTGTCTGCCGTCATGATGGTCATCGCCATCTGTGTGTTCGCCTTCTGTGAAAAGCCTTGGCTCCGTGCCTCGGCATTGGCACTCATTCTGGTTGCCCTCGCTGCCCTGACCATCGACTTTTTCTCGAAAGAACGAGGAGTCATCTATCAGCAGGAACTGAACAGCGTACACATTGAGCAGACGGAATAAGTATGAAACAGATAACATATCTAATAATACTATTCGCCTTTCTTCTTGTAGGATGCAGTGAGGAAAAACAGGAAAAGAGTATGTCGATCACAGTCAATCTGAGGTACACTGGCACCGATGGCAATGCCAGAAAGTTCGCTGAGGAGATGGTTTCCAGCGGTACAGTTGATGCTATCAGAGCCGAGGAGGGAAATCTGAGGTATGAGTATTACCAGTCGCTGGACGATCCTGAGACCATCCTGCTCATCGACAGTTGGGCTAATCAGGAGGCCATCGACAAGCATCATGCCACACCCATGATGGACACCATTGCCAAACTTCGCGAAAAGTACGATCTCCACATGACAGTGGAACGCTATACTGCTGTGGAAACGCCAGAAACGGAAAATCAGTTTATCAGGAAATAATTCATTGCAATATGAAACAGATTTATGAATTCGATGCAATAATCCTGCAAAACGGAAATATGGACGCCGCATATGTTGAGGTTCCATACGATATCAGGGCTCTTTTTGGTAAAGGGCGATTACTGGTTCACGCTACTTTTGATGGTGTGCCTTACGACGGCCAGATTGTAAAAATGGGAACGCCGTGCTACATCATCGGGCTACGAAAAGATATCCGTAAACAGATCGGAAAAAGCTTTGGCGACATAGTGCATGTCACTTTTTGTGAACGGGAATAAATATGAAGTGGACAGTATTATCGGATAACCGCACTTGCAACGCCCAGCTCCAGACAGAGCATGGCTTGTCTATTCTGTTAGAGACAGAGAAGCATCGTATCTTGCTCGACACAGGAGCAAGTGATGTCTTTATCCGTAATGCAGAGCAATTGGGTATCGACCTCAGTACGGTGGATTATGCGTTTATCTCTCACGGACACAGCGACCATGCAGGAGGACTGAAGCATCTGTTGGAGATAAATAAAAAGGCAAAAATCATCGTGTCGCCAGATGCACTCAAGGGCAAATACTTCTCTAAACGCCGCTATTTTCATAGCATCACGACAGAATGGCCTGAGATTCCGCAAGAACGACTACTGACAATTGAGCATAGCGGGAGTATCGACGATGACATCTTCATCTTAGCGCATATACCTCAGATCCATCCGATGCCAGAGGGTAATCAGCATCTGTTCATAGAGAAATCAGACGGCAGCTATGTAAATGATGATTTCCGTCATGAACTGGCGCTATATACTGGCGGACTGCTCTTTACGGGTTGCGCTCATAGCGGCCTGGAGAACATCCTTGCTGCATGTCCATTCCCAGTGAATACCGTCGTGGGAGGATTCCACCTGCTCGACAATCATGAGAGCGAAGACAAGCTTTCAGAACTTGCCAACAGATTGACGAATGCATATCCCCAAACACTGTTCTACACCAGCCATTGCACGGGAGATGCTGTGTTTGCCACCTTACATCAAGTGATGGGTGACAAGATAAATGCATTTTCTTGTGGAACAACAAATATCGATATGAAAACTGATTTTGAAAAGATGCGGAGTGAGGAGTTCTACGACTTCACAAGCGAAGAATGTCTGGCGAGTTATTTCAGAGCCAAGCATCTCTGTGCGAAACTGCAAACCATGACTGTAGAGGACGATGATTACAGGAAGACGATAGAAGACTTGATTCCTAGCATTCCTGAGTCATCCACGGTAGCGCCACCGTTTCATTGCGATCATGGGCATGGCATAAAACTGGGTGAGAACGTATTTATCAACTACAATGGCACTATGCTCGACGGAGGTATTATCACCATCGGTTCCAACACGCAGATTGGCCCGAACTGCCAGTTCCTGACTCCGAATCATCCTATTGATTACGTCGAACGTCGCAAACCCATAGAGCGATGCTCTCCGATAACCATCGGTGAAGACTGTTGGCTGGGAGGCGGCGTAACGGTGTGTCCTGGAGTAACGATTGGCGACCGTTGTATCATTGGCGCAGGAAGTGTGGTGGTCA
>CAMVOS010000066.1 GCA_947169185.1 uncultured Prevotella sp. | reverse complement strand
CTGGTCTCTCAGTTGTGCGAACATGCGCAACTTGGAGTCGGGCTTGAAACCTGGCAGCACGCGACTGGCGTGATGGTCATCGAAAAGCTTGCCGCCTAACTCCAGATAAAGTTTTCCATCGAACTTTGCTATACGCTCTCGTATATGCTCTGACTGAATCTTCAGATATTTCTCGTTATCAAATCCAATCTTCATAATATGTGTGTGTTAGTCTTATTATCTTCTGTTGCGTTGTTGTTCACGCATCGCGTCCGCTTGTTTTTGCATGGCCTCCAGACGGGCAGCCAGACCTGATGCTTTCTTGGGATTGTTCTTGTTGGCCTGATAGTTGGCTTCCAGAATGGCCAGCAACTTCTCGTCGTTAGTGGTCTTGCGCAGCGTCCACATAATGGCTGCCGACATGAACAGCGAGATGAAGTAGTAGAAGTTCAGACCTGACGAGTAGTCGTTGAAGATGAAGAAGAACATCAATGGCATGATGTACATCATCCACTGCATCATCTTCATCTGCTCAGCCTGCTGGCCAACCATCTGGTCTTTCTGCTGACGCATGGATATCCAGGTGTAGATAAGTTGAGCCGCACAGAACAGGATACAGGTCAGCGACAGGTGATCGCCGATACCCCAGATATTGGTGCCCCATTCAATGATGGGGTCGTAGGTCGACAGGTCGTCCATCCACAGGAACGACTGTCCGCGCAACTGGATGGCGTTAGGCACGAAGAAGAACATAGCCAGCCAGATAGGCATCTGGATGAGCATGGGCAGACAGCCTGACAAGGGCGATACACCGTATTTTGAATACAGCGACATCATCTCCTGCTGTTTCTTCATCTGATCCTCGGGCTTGTCGTATTGTTTGGTAGCTTCCTCAAACTTGGGTTTCAGAACGCGCATCTTGGCACTCGACATATAGCTCTTCTTGACCATGGGGAAGGTAATGACCTTCAACAGAATGGTAATCAGAATCAGTACAATACCCATATTGAAACCGAATCCTGTCAACCAGTCGAAGACATAAAGCGTGAACCAACGGTTAATCCAGCGCAACAGCCACCAGCCAAGGTCTACCAACTGCTCCAGGTCGAGATCCTTGCCAAAGGCACTCTGTTCCTCAACGTCCTTAATCAGACGGAAGTCGTTAGGACCGATATACATCTCAAACTCAGAAGGCGTCTTACCGGTTGGGTCGAAGGCTGTCTTCAGCTTGGCATCGAAATGCTTCAGATAGCCGGAGCCTTTTGCATCCATCGTGTTGCTAAGCTGTGCTCCTTTGGCAAAGTTATCCTTTGCGATAAGGGCAACGCTGAAGAACTGGTTGCGGAAGGCCACCCAATCGGTAGGCTCTTCGGTCTCTTCCTGATTATCGCCACTCTCTGAAAGTTTGTCAGTACCACCGCTAACCTCTTTATAATAGATAGATGTGTAGCGGTTTTCGAATGAGTAGCCTTTCTCCTGCTGACGACAATGGTCGGTCCATTCTATCTCCATCTCCTTATAAGATGGTGCAAAGACGTTGGCCAATCCCTTGGTTTCCAGCGCGAGGCTGAGCAGATAGTCCTTACCCAGTCGGTATTTCAGAGCAATCTCGCCACCATTCTGAGCCTTAGCAGTCATCGTGACGGTTGAGTCTGTCTGCTCTGATGGTGTGAAGAAGAGGTCGGCGGTCACAATGTTATCCTGCTTGCCTGCCAACATGAAGTTCAGGTTCTGGTCTTCCGTATCGAAGAGTGTCACGTCGTTCGAACCGTCGATACTCTTGAAGTTCTTGATGACAGCCTTGCGGATGACGCCACCTTTAGTGTCAAGCGTCAGCTGCAACTTGTCATTCTTCAGCACGACTTGCTGTGAAGTACCGTTTAGGGCAGCATGGAAGAGGGCGGTGGTGTCGACAGCTGTAGTGTCAGCGGCAGAACCGCTAACCACAGTATCAGCCTTAACAGCCTCCTTTTGGGCTTTCTCAGCCTGTTCCTTCATGACTGCTTCAATAGAGTCTTGTTTCTTGGCGGCTTCTATCTGCTCGGCGGAAGGCTGGTTCCACCAGCTGAATCCTATCAGCACAAGGGCTATCAGGACGAAGCCAATAATGGTGTCTTTATTCATTACTTTCTTTATATTTTTACATTTTAAGGTGCAAAGGTACGAATTTTTTGGTAAATAGAAATAAAAAATAAGAATTATTTCGTATCTTTGCACCCGAATATGAAGTACAAATACATTTTTATACTGGTAGCAGCTATGCTGATGACAGTCAATGTATCAGCACAGCGCAAGAGCAAACGGAATGCTAAAAAGGCCGTTGTAGCAGTTGTAGATACTATAGCTGAGAAGATTGATACGCCTTTAGTCGTCAAGAATTATAGTGATTCGCTGGTGGTGTTGCGCCAAAAGCTTGACTCTATACAGCGTGTTAACGATGCTTTGCGCTCAGAGGTGTCCGATGGTCGTTATTTCCGTCTGTTTGCCCCCACCACATTCTATCATTCTGGTGCCAACAAGAGTTTTTCATTGTCGCCCAATAGAGGTGATGAAGTGACAGATGCTATCGATCAGGCTATGATGTCGCTTTATCTGCGCCGTCCTGATTTGGTGAAGAATAATGAGAGCCGTTTGCGCGCAGCAGGTTCCTTGCGTGAGGATGTAAACCAGGAACTGACTCAGGAGGTCGACCTTACCGAGAAGGCTGCTCCTGTACCTGACGAACCAGAGGCTGTGCCCATTGGACTTGTTGTCGTAAAGCCCAATTTCTGGAAGTTTAAGGGTGATGGCTATCTTCAGTTCCTTCAGAACTATGTTTCTGGCAACTGGCATAAGGGTGGTGAGAGCAACTATTCTGCAGTAGGTGCCGTAACCCTTGACATGAATTATAATGATAAGGATCGTATTACCTTCGACAATAAGCTTGAGATGAAACTGGGTTTCCAGACTTCTCGTACTGATACAGTCCATAAGTTCAAGACTAATAACGACCTGTTACGTTTGACCAGTAAGTTAGGTCTTCAGGCTCACAAGCGTTGGTACTATACGCTGCAGTTGCTGGCCTATACACAGTTTGCCCGTGGCTTTAAGGCTAACGATAATTTTGTGTACTCTGACTTCTTCTCACCCTTCAAGATGAATGTCGGTATCGGTATGGAGTATAAAGTTGAGGCATTCAATAAGCGACTGACTGGTAACTTGAACTTCCTGCCCTTGTCGTTCAACTTCATGTATGTGGGACGTGATGCATTGGTGTCACGTAATGGTATTAAGGGCGATCATCATACCTTGGAAGATTTTGGTTCTCAGTTTACCGCCAACCTGCAATGGAAGATTCTTGATCAAGTTACTTATAAGACGCGCTTCTATGCTAACACGTCTTACCATCGTGCCTTGGTAGAGTGGGAAAACCAGTTCGAGCTGAAGGTATCGAAATATATCTCAGCCAATTTGTTCCTCTATCCTCGTTTCGACGATTCCAATGTACGGGATGATGACTTAGGTTACTTCCAGTTCCAGGAATATAGTTCGTTAGGTATCAGCTATACGTTCTAAATATAAATAGAAATACCCGCCGGTTGGCGGGTATTTCTATTTTGCTTCTGTCATGTCTCCTTCAATATAGAGTCGGGTCATTTCGATGGCTCCGTTTGTACGGACGGTGATAGACTTTTTAAAGTGTCCTGGGAATTTTCCTGCCCCATTGTACGTCACCTTGATTTCGCCCTTCTCACCAGGTTTTACAGGTGTCTTGGTATATTCAGGTACCGTACAGCCACATGAGGCAATAGCCTGATTAATAACCAAATCCTGTTCACCGACATTGGTGAATGAGAAACTGCAAGTAACCTTCGAATCTTTCTCAGAGAAAGTTCCAAAGTTATGCGAAATCTTGTCGAACTTGATTTCTGCAGGCTTCTTTTCGCTTGTTGACGTCTGTGCAAAAGTGGTTGTAATACCACTTACCAGCATCAGCGCCATAACTATCATCTTTTTCATCGTTTTTCCTTTATTTTATGTTTTTAAATCGTTGCAAAAGTAAGGCATTTTCTTCATACCTGTATCATTTATATGGCTATTTTTAGTTAATTTAACTCACAACAACTTTTCCTTTCTAATTTTTATTGTATATTTGCACCATAATATCTACAACTTAAAAACATTTTAGCGATGAAGAAACTAACAATCGTAACCGTACTGGTAGCATTGCTGTCTTTCCCAACAGACATGAATGCTCAGGGATTCCTGAAGAAATTGAAGGACAAAGCTCTTGAAAAGGCTAAGGACAAAATTGAAAACAAAGTAGAACGTACCGTTGACGAAGAGATGGACGCTGTGCTTGACGGCAAGAAGAAAGAAAAGAGCGAAAGCAATTCAAAAGCTCAGCGTGAGGTTTCTGACGATGCTCCTGCTACAGCGCCTGTAGATGATACTCCAGCTACTGTGGCTCAGAGTCAAAAGAGCGACTTCAAACGTGGTAATATTGTGCTTTTCGAGGACGACTTTGCTGGCGAGCAGATGGGTGAGTTCCCTTCGAAGTGGGATCCAGTGGACGGTAATGCTGAAACAGCCATGGTGAATGGCAAGAAGTATTTGAACTTTAATACAGGTTACGACCGAGTGCAGCCCATGATGAAGAATATGGACTCGTATCTGCCTGATGTTTTCACCCTTGAATGGGACGTGTTTATCAGCAAGAGTGAAGAAGACGGGCAATCGATAGTTATGCCAGAATTCTTTATGTCCGATGATAGTCCGGTAGGACATATCGAGTTTACTTTCCGTTCGTGGGATTTTGGCGCTTGGTTGCAATGGGGATTCAAGAAACCCAATAATGATGATATAGGTGGTGCTAATATGGATGGTATAGTCCCGTTGTTGAAGAAAGGCCAGTGGAATCATTTTGCCGTATCTTTCAATAAGCGCGCCATTAAGTTCTATATCAACGATGTACGTCTGATAAATCTTCCCAATGTTGCAGCACCTGCCAAACTGAAGTTCTTTGCCAATGGCGATTACAAATATCGTGGTTTTGGTCACGTGATTCTTGCCAAGGGTGGGGTCGACCTCTATGAGCGTACGACTACTGACCTTAGTGCTGTCGAGAAGGCTATTGCTGAGACGGGTAAGTTCGTGACTAACAATATTTTATTTGAGACGGGTAAGGCAACGCTTAAGTCTGAGTCGATGACGGAAATCGAGAAGGTAGCAGCCTATATGAAGAAAAATCCGCGTGCTCGTTTCGAGGTTCAGGGCCATACAGATAACCAAGGCTCCGATAAGATAAATGATCCTTTGTCGCAGCAACGTGCTGAGGCTGTTGTCAAGGCACTTGCCAGTCTTGGTGTCGACGACTTTAATCTAAAAGCTGTAGGTAAGGGTTCGCATGAACCTGTAGCTGATAACAAGACAGAAGCAGGGCGTGCTAAGAACCGTCGTGTGGAGTTTATCAAAAAATAGGAAGTGATTTAAGGTCAGTAATATGAGAAAGATTCTTATGATGATGACAGCGCTGCTGATGCTTAGCACAGCAGATGCCAATGCCCAGGGATTCCTGAAGAAGCTGAAGCAGAAGGCTCAGCAGGCAGTCATGGGCAATCAGGAAGAGAGTGAAGAAACCAGTGAGGAATCACGGTCCGATAGTGATGAACCAGCAGACCCCTCAAAGATGGCTGTGGCGCAAGGCAGTGACATCGTGCCCAAACGCAAGACGGCAACCGTTACATGGGATGGAACCGTGACGCCCAGTTCTGCTTCGTCGGCAGCAGCTCTGATGGCAGAACTGCCCCAGTTACCTTCAGCTGAGAAGATGGCACGTAGCACGATGGAGGAACGTGATGCCTACACGATGCAGATTGCTCGTGTCGTGACTCGTGCTGAACAGTTGCAGGAGGGCGAAAAGGGCTGTTCAGATGCCGAAATGGAGGCTCTGCGTCTGAAATGGGAGAACAAGATTCAGGATATGTTCGGTCTGACCAAAGAGGAAATGGCTATCTTGAACGATGAAAATGCGCCTGAGTCGAAGAAGAAACCCATTCAGGACAAGGTCATGATGAAAATCATGGGTGGTAATGTTGATCAGGCTGAGATGGCACGCTTCGAGAAAATGAGTGAGAAAGAGCAGGAGGCCTATATCCGTCAGCATCCTGAGTTCGTACAGAAGATGCAGAAGATGGCCATGAATGCTGGCAACTTCAGTAAGCAGATGAATCAGATGACAGCTGCCCTTAGTGGTTATGAGGCTAAGTTAGGCAAATTGGCACAGGATTATGCTAAAGCTTTGGAGCGTGAAGAGAACCATAGCTATGCTGGTATTGCCAAGAAATATGATAGTAAACTGAAGAAACTGTATGACCAGATTTGTGGTATTGACGATGCTGCCAAGGTTGATGCCCTCTATGCTGAGGCTGACGAGTTGCTTTATAAATATCGGTTGGAAGCAGCCAAGGAGTATCGTGCTTCATTGCAGCGTCAGATTGCCGAGGCTAAGAAGTTTGCAGCTGAGTATGCCCGTCTGTCAAAGGAGGTCGTTGCCAGTGGCGACCTGCCTGCGTGTGCCATCGGACGTACCGACCTCAATACCGTCATCATGGTTGGCAATATTTTGAACGAGGCCTATAAGGAACTGCCTGAGTTGGAAACTTCTCCTGTCTGCAAGGAGACTATCTATGAACTGCAAAAGGGTTGGACGTTTGGCTTCTGGGAGTGTCGAGGCTACATTGGTGGTGTCAATGACTTCAAAACCCCTGGTGGCAATTGGCCATTGCTGGCTCAGAACGGTGAGACCAATGAGTATGCTGTCATAGAGAATGGTAAATTCCGTAAGATTGACGAAGACGAGTTGAAGAGCATTAACAAGAAAGCTGACCAACGACAGAAGAAGGGTGCTAATCTTGGGAAGAATCCTCCTTATGGCGTCTATAAGAGTCGCAGCGGTAAGCGCGTGGTGGAATATAGCAAGTCGGGCGAAATCATCATCGATGGCATGACGACCTATGTACCCTCTGCTTTTACTGTCAGTTCTGATCGTTTAGAGTGGATTATCTTTGACGGCGGAAAAATCGTTAAATGTACCTACAAACTTTAAGACATATTGTATTGCTGTGGTTGCTGCTCCTTATGGGCAGCACGCAATCACGGGGACAGGTTCTTGATGTGAACTCGTTCAATCAAGCAACCTGTCCCCGTGATTGCGATTTCCGCAAGGTGTTCAGCAGTGACTGGGCCGAGGCTGAACGTTTTGTCAGTGAACACCATGATGAGTGGAAGCACGAGTTCGACCTTTTCAACGTTGATGCTCGGTTGGCTGAGGCTATCGTGTTTCCGGAACTCATTCGTTATTCTATGTGGCAGGACGAGATTGAACGTGCTGCTGTCAATGGATTGTACATCAGCAAGGGTAGGGAGGGGGCTGATTTCTCCATTGGTCGATTCCAGATGAAACCATCGTTTGCTGAGGAGGTGGAAAAGGCATGGAATGCTTCTTCACTTTCAAAGGAGTATGTTTTCTCGTTTAATCTGGCGGATAATAATGAGGCGCGTCGTTCGCGGGTGCGCCGTCTTAGCGATATGCAGGGCCAGTGTCGCTATCTGGCCATCTTTATCCGTCTACAACAAGAACGCCATCCCCGTCTGTTACAACTAACTCAAACGGAGCAGGTTCGCTTCTTGGCTACGGCCTATAACCGTTCTTTTTCTGCTTCTTGGGGTGAAATCCTTAAAATGCAACGTCAGCGTCATTTCCATACCGATGTCATCAAGACGCGTAGCACCCGTTTCTATAGTTACGCAGACATTTCCGTTGCTTTTTTAT
>CAMVOS010000065.1 GCA_947169185.1 uncultured Prevotella sp. | reverse complement strand
ACTGCGTATGGATAGCCGTTGTCACCCAATAGTGCCAATGTGCCAGCAGTAGACTTCTGCAAGATTCCGATGCTCTTTTCTTCTGAAAGTTGCTGGCGCTTACGCCTCATTGCTCTGAATTCGCTCATATATCATTGTCTTATTTAAGAAAATCTTACAATAACTCCATAAACTTTCGTACGGCGTTTGACATGTACATACCTTGGGGATAAAGCCATACCACAGGCATGGGCAGAGGAGCCTCACGGATAGTGACAGCACAGAGATTTTCCTCACCATGGATGATGCTGTCAACAAGAATAGCTACCCAGCGACCTGTCCTCACCAGATGGAGCAGCGTATGAATCTCGTTGATTTCCAGTCGTGGTTTCAGTTCCACGCCCTTTTTGGCACAAAGTTCGTCGAACATGCGACGGGCGTTCATTCCGTGGGCGGGCGTACATATATTATAATCGGAGAGCTGGCGCAGCGATACGGTGGCTTGTTGTGAAAGCGGATTGTCAGCAGAGACAATGGCTCGTAGATGATAGGTCGCTACGAGGTCTTCCGTCAGCAGTTCATCTTTCTCCATCATCTCGAAGGTCAGGGCAAAGTCAACCTTGCGCTCTCTGACGGCCTCGATAAGGTCATTCTGCTTCAGGAAGGTCACCTCCAGATGTATCTCAGGATATTGCGCCGAGAAGCGGTCGATGGAATCGGTGATGAGTGCCGAGAGTCCGTAGGTGGTGCCTATGCGCAGGCATCCCGTCGTGATGCCCTCTATGTCCTTGATGCGCTGAACCCCATAGGCTGCATCAGCAACCGTCTGACGGGCGAATGGAAGAAAAGCACGCCCCGCTTCCGTAAGATATACCCGCTTGCCAACTCGCTCAAAGAGCGGCGTTCCAAGGTCGTTCTCCAGTTGCTTGATCTGTTGCGAGAGTGTGCTCTGTGTTATAAAGCACTGTTGGGCAGCCACCGTGAAGTTAAGTGTCTCGGCACTGGCGATGAAATATTTCAGCTGTCTCAGTTCCATAATCGGTTTTATCAATGATAATCATCTATTCTTTCCGTGCTGCAAATATACAAACTTTCCGCAAATTATCGTACCTTTGCACCGAAAAATTAAATATAATGAAGAAAACAACAACGATTCTGGCTCTGCTGACGATGGTAATCTGCGGCTTTGCAAAGACTAAAACAAATGAAAGTATGGTAATGTATCACAAAGTTCAAGTTGAAGACTGTAAGGGACGGTCGGTCCGCACCACCGTCTTTTATCGCGAGGCTGGCTCAAAAGACAAGCCCGCCATCCTGCTTCTGCATGGTTTCCCATCTGCCAGCCACATGTTCCGCGAACTGATGCCGGAGTTGGCTGATGACTATTATCTCGTTGCTCCAGATTTCCCTTCGTTCGGACAGACTGAATCACCAAGCCGCGAGGAGTTTGAGTACTCTTTCGACCATCTGGCTAAGATAGTCGATAAGTTCACGGAGCAGATAGGTCTGACGAAGTTCGCTATGTATGTCTTCGACTACGGCGCACCCATCGGCTACCGTCTGGCGATGTGGCATCCTGAGCGCATCACCGCCATTGTATCACAGAATGGCAACATGTACGAGGAAGGACTGGGCAAGAAATGGGAGGCTCGTAAGGCATACTGGGCAAATCCTACGCCAGAGCTACGCCAGCAGTTTTCGTCGGCATTCGCGCTGGAGACCATCATCGGACAGTATACCTTCGGCACTCCCGAAGGCAGCGTAGGTCCCGACGGCTATTCACTCGACTATTATTACGTGAATCTGCCAGGACGTGCCGAGATGCAGAACGACCTGATTCTTGACTATCGTTCTAACGTGGCCCTCTATCCAGAGTTTCAAAAGTACCTACGTGACAATCAGCCACCCTTGTTGGCTGTTTGGGGCGAGAATGATCCTTCGTTCATCCCTGCCGGAGCCAATGCTTTCAAGCGCGACGTTCCCAATGCAGAGATTCATTTCGTGCCCAGCGGTCACTTCGCCCTTGAAAGCCATCACACGGAGATTGCCTAGTTGATGAAAGATTTTTTGAGGAAAGTATTGAAATAGTTGGAAGACTATACAAAAAACCGTCCGTGCCACAATGACACGGACGATTTTATAGTTTATCCTATTTCTGCTATGACTTCGATTTCTACCAATGCTCCCTTCGGCAATGTCTTGACTGCAACAGCTGAGCGGGCAGGATATGGCTCGGTGAAAAACTCTGCATAGACGCTGTTCATATCTGCAAAGTCGTTCATGTCTGCCATGAAGACAGTTGTCTTCACAACATTGCTCATAGTCAACCCAACCTCCTCCAATATGGCTTTTACATTGGTTAGGGACTGACGGGTCTGCTCCTTGATACCTCCTTCGACAAACGCTCCTGTCTCAGGGTCAATGGGAATCTGACCTGAAGTATAGACGAGATTTCCAACTTGGATGGCCTGACTATACGGGCCGATGGCAGCAGGTGCCTTCTTTGTACTGATTGCTTTCATTGTTTTATTCTCCTATAATCGTTACTACCAACCTTCTTGCTCCACCATAATTCCTGTACTCGCAGAAATAGATGCCCTGCCAGGTTCCCATGTTCAAGTGACCATCGGTAATGGGTATGGTTAGGCTTACACCACTCAATGTAGATTTGGCGTGAGCAGGCATATCGTCTGCACCTTCCAATGTGTGTTCGTATTCTGGTCTGTTCTCAGGAACAAGACGGTTGAATATGGTTTCCATATCTACACGGACATCAGGGTCCGCATTCTCATTAATGCTCAGTCCGCAACTGGTGTGCTTACAGAAGATGTTGATGATACCCGTCTTAGGCAACTTGGGCAACTGGCTCAGGATCTCACTGGTCACCAGATGGAATCCACGAGACTTTGACTTTAGGGTTATCTCTACTTGCTGTATCATTTTTTCCAAGCATTAACAACTTCACCGATATACATGGAGTGGATGCCGGCAGGGAAATTGGCATACATCTGCTTGGGAGCATCACTCTTAAAGCCTTGTGGATCGAAGGGGGCGGCATACATAATCTTGCACTCTATTACCATCGCTGCCTCAGTGTAATAAGGAGTGCCATTGGCAGTATATGCCGTATGAAGTCCCAGAGCTTGAGCCTTGTCACCGTCGCGCCCACTGTTAAAACCCATATAGTTCAGCACCTTGCTGTCCTTGACATCGAACGACATCACGGTGAAATACTCTGAGTTGTCCAAGAACTCCTTAGTATAGCGTTTCTCTGCCACATAGACTGTCAGTGCAGTCTTGCGCCAAAGTGTTCCGATACCACCCCAGCCAATGGTCATGGCATTGCTCTTTTCCTTGTTTCCTGCACAAAGCAACTGAGCATCACGGAACCATTGGAAGCCATTGTCCTCAAAGGCTTCTTCCACGCTGAACTTCTTAAAACCATTCGAAAGCTGGTCCTCACCGCTTTCTTCCTGAGCAAATACAGGAATACTTGCCATAAACAGTAAGGCTGCGATTACACATTTTTCTAGCTTCATTGTATTTATTACTTTTTCTGGTCTATAAGATTTTTGATTTCTTTTTCAAAGATGCTACGCTCTACGATTCTGTAGTGAGGATGATAGGTGCAACTGACATTATCAAAGCAATGGATAAAAGTAATCCCCGCTTCATTTCAAAATTGCTTTTACATCAGTCACCATATTCTTGTGCTTTTCGTCAGGTTCAGTCAGTTGCGAGGTCAGAGTGACATTGCCCGCTTTGTCCTTAGTCGAAAATGTACCTGAATATGTGATGGTGCTGGCATTGAACAAAGTGGCTTCGACAAACACTTTGTAAGTGCCTTTCTGTACTGCTTTACCCTGCTGGTCAGTGAAGTCCCAACTAAAGGTTTGTGTACCACTTGACTGCGGAGTCGCTCCGGTAACGGCATCCAACTGTTGGTTCGAGAGGTCATTGGCCTTTGCTGCCTTTACCCATGTAGGCACACAGGCAGGACGCTTGATATATCCGCGCATCGGCTGTTCATTGCCACGAACTCTACCCTTTGTCGTAAATGAAGTGACGAAGAGTGTTTTCACAACCTCGCCCTTATCATTCTCTATCCAGACTGCGTACTGATTAGAGCCAGGCCCCTGCTGACGCTGATAGTTGAATGACACTTCAAGGGTCTTGGCTTTGGCAGCCTTTTGGGAACTCTGAGCCACTGCTATCATTGACAGCAGCATGACAGTGAAACACACGGAAATAATCTTTTGTAGTCTCATAAGCTGTAGTTTTTATTGGATTACTTAACAAACAATGCTATTTCTTGGTGCAAATATAACTATAATTCCGTAATTATCATTAACTTTGCAAATAAAAATAACGATTTTCTGTTTAATTTGTAGGGTGTTGTTCGTTATATAAGTGTAATGACACAAAAAGAGTTCACATATATGGCTAGTGAGATGCGGGCAAAGGCCGTGTCGATAGCCGGGCAGTTCGGATATGGCTTGGACGATGCGGAGGACATTGCGCAAGACGTGATGCTGAAGCTGTGGAGCCTGCACGAACAGCTCAACGATGCGACTCACTTGAAGGCTTCGGCTGTCATCACGACGAAACGGGTGTGCATCGACCGTTGGCGCACAGCTCATCAGCATGCCGAGATTGCCGTCACGATGCCACTGATAGATGAAGACTCGCTACACGACCGTCTTGAATACACCGAGCTGGAACATTGGATAGCCGAACAGATAGATTGTTTGCCTTCCACAGCGGGAATGGTGCTGAGGATGCGTCAGCTGGAGCACCGTGAGTTAGGGGAGATAGCCGACATCTTAGGCATACGGCAGACATCAGTATCCACCCTGCTCTCACGAGCCCGTAACGAATTACTAAACAAATTAAAGAGGAGGAACCAACAATGAAATTACAGTACGACAAACAGGAAATAACCCGGTTGCTCAGCAAGTTTATGGCTGGCGAGACCAGTGTTGCTGAGGAGGATGTGCTGGCACAGTATTTCCGCACCCATGAAGTTGACGACGAGTGGACAGAATATAAAGAGATGTTCGCGATGTTCGACAACGGACAAGTGGATATTGAACCAGAAGTTGAAACGTCAAAACAACTAAACAGTGCCGTCAACGACAAGTTGCCCAAGCAGCCAAGAGCTGTCAAGGAGAAGCCAAAGATAGTCACCCTTAGATGGCTGATGACTAGTATCGCTGCAAGCGTCGCCCTGCTGCTTGTGTTCTATCTCGGAAGAAGCACTGCTGAGCAGTCTTCATTGGTGGCAGAGAAAACCATAGTTACCAAGAATAACGTACAGCCCAAACATGAAACCATCCCCCCAAGAGAGAGAAAAGAGGAAGCTGTCGTGGCTCAGACAACACACGCAAAGTCTGTTACAAAGATAAGGTCAGCAAATCCGAAAGCCGACTCTGCTTCTGCAACCGAAAGTCTGGCTGACTGCATTGCCCGATTGGAAGCTGAAATGAACGAACTTGACGATAGCGTCAATTCGGCACAAGTGGAAAGGCTCATTGCTGCCGATTTCCGTCTGCAACAAATGGTCAATCGCATAGTTGGCAAACAGGTGGAGCAGGCGATGAACAAGATACAGAACGACAGTACCGCTAATTATGTTAGCTTTTAGAAGTTAAGAATTAAGAGTCAAGAAAGAAACAATATGAAACAGATTATTATTACCATAGCAATCCTGCTGATGCCCATCAGCGCAACTAGTCTCCGTGCTCAGGAGAACAAACACGCCCAGGCCATGCATACGGCCTTCATCGAAACGCTTAACAGCAAATTTCCAAAGAACATCACAGCTAAATGGACACCAGGGAAGGAAGACAGCACCAGCGTGTTATGGACAGCCCTCGACGGTGCAGGACTTGTCCCCAAGAACAAGATCCACGTGGTGAAGCTCGCAAGCAACAAGGCTGCCATAGGTCCACTCTATCTTGACGGCTGGCGCTTCGAGTTCCGCAATGTGCCCGACGACCCCAACCTACCCTTGCGGCATATCCTCGATTCTTACGACCAGCAGTCACCCTATGCCTCCAGCTACTACAGCTACGTGGCAGGCGACGAGCAGGCCGTTTTCCCTGGTGTCAGCATCGCCTTTGGCGAAGAGGGCCAGACCTTTCCGCTCCAGCTTCATTCCATCATGAACGTTCGCATCATCGGTTTCAAGGACGACGACGGCTTCCGCTCCACCTACCTGCTCTCGTGGTATAGCTATGACGAGGAAACCACCGACAGCAAACACAAGTACTATGCCACAGCCGGCATCATGTATGAGTTCCACTGCCCGAAACTCAAGTCTACACCGCAGATCAAGTCCTACGATGACGAGGAATACCTCGAACGTAGCAACACGGCTCTCAGCGTGGCCCAGAACATGTTGTTTGATATCCGCAAGAAGGAACCCGAGCGTGCCAAAGCCCTTGATACCGACACGCTAGCCGAGGTCTTCCAATACAATTTCATCAAAATGGCACAACAGCTCTATGATGAGCCTAAGACATACAACCTCAAGACCAGCTATGAGGCCCTTCAAGCCAAAGTGCAGCGCATGATGGAGATGAGCCATACAGCCACCCTCACCGAGAAAAGAGCCATCTGCCAGACGCTCCAAAAAGAGGTGGAGAGCTATCCCTTCATGTTCTCAGGCCAACAGGTACTTGATTTGAAGTGCATGATCGACCGTATGGTCAAAGACATGCCAGAAGACCTGGTAAAGCAGGCCGCCAATACCCAACTCTATATCTTCAGTATGCGCAACCAAACTGCCGACATCGACAGTCTGAGCGACAACGATCAGGACTATCTGAACCGCAACCACTGGACTATCATCCACCAACCTATGGAATATAAGAATGAGGACATGTTTACGGCTCGTGGCGAACACTATACCGCTGACCTGCAAACGGGCTATCTCCATGTGCAACGCGAGAACTACGGCAGCGGCCTTCACTTTGAGAGCACCCTCAAGAACCTGCGTCCAGGTCGCTATCGCGTATCAGCTGTGGTTCGTGCCAAAAAGACCAACAGCGGACATTCTGGTTTGCTCGTCTTTGCACAGGTGGGCGACAAGACCGTACGGAAGGAGATTCCTGCCGATGGTGATACTGGTGGCAATGTGTGGTTCTCAGCCCTCAACCGTTTCTCACGCAAGGCTAATGCCCACGAGGGTGTTCTGGCCCTCGACCTCAACAAGGCCTCAACCCACGGTGGGCAGGGCTACGGCTGGAACCGCATTTACCTCGACGACATCACCGTTACCAACGAGCTCGGCAACAGCAACCTCACCTATGGCGTCACCCTCGCTCCCAATGTTGACCTGAACTCCGCCGAGTGCAGTAACTGGTTCTCAGCTTGCGATTTTATCATCGAAAGAGTCGACGAATAAGCTTTAGCAAGTAGTACACGTAGGAACAGGGGAAAAGGTACGGGTTAACAGGGATTGAGACGGTATGTAACAGGGAGAGAGACGGCATCTTGCTAGATTCGGACGGACGGCCGCATGAATAAGGGCGGGCGCCCTTATATCTTGGAGCGCCCGCCCTGATATGCTGGAGCGGTCGGTCGAAACCGAGTTTTATTCCTTTCCGTCAGTCTTACGTGGCATCGTTCTTTTCTCTAATTCTTTTGCAAAGTTACAAAATAATAAGGAGAAATCCAAATAAATTCGTAACTTTGCACCTGTATTTCTAAACATTAAGAGTTTTATGAAACAAATAGTCATAGTATTAGTAGTAACAGCTTTGCTTTTAAACTCATGCGGCTCTAAAAGCACCAAGGAACCACAGAGCAAGATAACGGCAGAAATG
>CAMVOS010000064.1 GCA_947169185.1 uncultured Prevotella sp. | reverse complement strand
ATACAAGATTCTCAATCTTGGCATAGGGGTTCGATTCCCCTATCGACTACAAAGAGGTTCATGAGAACCTCTTTTTTGTGTGGTATGGCTCTTTGGTAGTTGTAAATCTGTAACTAAAAATGTGACAACTGTGAAATTTGTCAGTTTTTTAGCTTTCGACCGTTAATTTTAAACAGCCGTTAAGGCGAGGCGCAAAAGTGTTAAATTGCGACAAAAATATACGACAATTTGTCAGAATAAGGAATTTTGGGACTATATTTGCACCCAGTTTCATGAATATGACAAATAACTCATTTAAAAAGTAACGTATATGAAAAAGATTGTGAAGAGCTTTATGCCGGCTGTTTATCTTATAGTGATAGCATTCTCAGCCGCTTCGTGTAACAAGACTCAGGCAGCGCCTGCTGCGGCAGCAGCTGCTCCAGGTCAACCCGTAGACTTGACGTATGCTGCTGAAAAATCGTTGCCAGCAGTGGTGTATATCAAATCGGTTATTAATTCAAAAGTACAGACCGTAGAGTACAGCGATCCTTTCGAGGATTTCTTCTCAGACCCCTTTGGTGGTTTCTTTGGACGCGGTCAG
Source organism: uncultured Prevotella sp. (assembly GCA_947169185.1). Lineage (GTDB taxonomy): Bacteria > Bacteroidota > Bacteroidia > Bacteroidales > Bacteroidaceae > Prevotella. The sequence continues at coordinate 7,246 of CAMVOS010000064.1, read as the reverse complement.
GGCAATGGTAACAGTCGTAAGCGTCAAGTACAGACCCCCAAGCGTGCTGCAGCAGGATCAGGTGTTATTATTTCGGCTGACGGTTATATCGTAACCAACAACCATGTGGTAGACGGTGCTGACGAACTGACAGTGACACTGAACGAGAACTCAAAGGAGTATTCAGCTCGGATTATTGGTGCAGATAAAGCTACTGATTTGGCTTTGATCAAGATTGACGCCAAAAATCTGCCCGCCATCGTTATAGCAAACTCGGATGACGTGAAAGTTGGCGAATGGGTGCTGGCTGTGGGTAACCCCCTTGGACTGAATAACACTGTGACAGCAGGTATTGTTTCGGCTAAGGCACGTTCTATGTCTACTGGTGGTATAACCTCAATGATTCAGACCGATGCTGCTATCAATCAGGGAAACTCGGGCGGAGCATTGGTTAACACACGTGGAGAACTGATTGGTATCAATGCCATGTTGGCTTCGCCCACCGGTTCGAATATTGGTTACGGATTTGCTATTCCTACCACCATTGTCAAGAAGGCTGTGGACGACTTTAAAAAGTATGGTTCATACCAGCGTGCTTTAATTGGTATTCAAGGTGGTAGTGTAAAAGATTACATTGACCAGATGAAAGATCAGGAGAAGGACGTTAAGGACTATGGTACGATGGAAGGTGTACGCATCGAAAAGGTCGTTGAAGACGGTGCTGCCGCTGATGCAGGATTGGAAAAAGAGGACGTTATCACCGCTGTCAACGGACAGAAAGTGAAGGATATGGGTGAGTTGCAGGGTATTTTGGCTCAAAAGCGTCCAGGTGAGCAGGTGAAGGTGACCTATCTGCGTAATAAAAAAGAGAAGACCGTCACGTTGACATTGAAGAACGAACAGGGTACCACGAAGATGGTGAAGAATGCTGATATTGATGTGCTGGGTATCGATGTGCGTCCTATTACTGACAGTCAGAAGAAACAGCTTGAAATCAATTATGGTCTTGAGGTGCTGAAAGTAAACGGTGGCAAGATGAAGGAAGCTGGCGTACCTAAGGGATTCATCATCCAGACAGTGAATGATAAGACTATGCGTTCGTTCGATGATTTGCAGGAAGCTGTGAAGGATGCTGGTAAGTCGAAGGATCAGATGTTGGTCATCAAGGGTATCTATCCTACTGGCAAACGTGGCGGATTTGTTGTATATCTGCAGAACGAATAGCGGGACATGAAGAGTACAAATAAACAGATATTTTGACATTTTCGATAAAAAAGTAAGGTATTCTTTTGGTTATTCCAAAAAAATGCCTTACTTTTGCATTCTATACTATAAAACTACAACTGATGAGGCAACTGAAAATCACCAAATCGATCACGAACCGTGAGAGTGAAGCGCTCGAAAAATACCTACAGGAGATCGGACGCGAAGAACTGATTACGTCAGATGAAGAAGTGGAATTGGCACAACGTATCCGTAAGGGAGACCGTAAGGCATTGGAACGACTAACGAAAGCAAATTTGAGATTTGTCGTGTCAGTGGCTAAGCAGTATCAAAATCAGGGTATGTCGTTGCCCGACCTCATCAATGAAGGCAACTTAGGTTTAATTAAGGCTGCAGAGAAGTTTGACGAGACACGCGGCTTCAAGTTCATATCATATGCCGTATGGTGGATTCGTCAGTCGATACTCCAAGCAATTGCTGAGCAGAGTCGTATTGTACGCCTGCCCCTGAATCAGGTTGGTTCGGTGAACAAGATTAACCGCATGCTCAGCAAGTTTGAGCAGGAACACGAACGTCGCCCATCAGCTGTGGAGATTGCTGAACAGACGGATATTCCGGAAGACAAGGTTGGCGAAGCCTTGCTGGCAACAGGACGCCATATATCAGTTGATGCACCTTTCGTCGAGGGTGAGGATAATAGTCTTTTGGACGTGATGGTGAACGATGATGCACCGATGGCAGACAAGGAACTAGTGATAGAATCGTTGCGTTCGGAGATTGAGACTGTGCTGAAATTGCTGAATGAGCGCGAACGTAACGTGGTGAAGGCGTTCTATGGTATCGATGGTCCTGAACTGACGCTTGAAGAGATTGGTACCAAGTTTGGTCTTACGCGTGAGCGTGTACGTCAGATTAAGGAGAAAGCCATCCGTCGACTTCGTGGTAATACGAAGAATGAAATGCTGAAAGCGTATTTGGGATAATTGAAAAGTTTAAAATAAATAGGAAAAGAAATGATGAAATTTTGGAAGTATATTCTGTTGGTGTTTGTGTTGACACTAATGGTAACAAAAGCAGATGGTAAGATAATTGTCGCTGAGCACATGTATATGTTTGGGTTCTCAGCATCGTTTACCGATTCAACACTCTATATTACAGACATTCAAGATGTGCCTGGTGCGAGCTTTGATACGAAAACGAAATTTCTAATTGGCCGTGACCTTTATTCGTCACAAATGAAGGAGTTCCTGGCAGAGAAAAAGGGAGAGCCTAACAGAATTTGCCTTGTGATTTTTGCCACAACGATGAAGAAGGCAGAAAAGAAATTTCAGAACCTGAAGAAAAAGTACGCAGGAAAAGATGGCATAATCTATGGTTTGCGTTATCTGAAAAGCGATGAATTTAAATTCGAAGCGGTTGAGTTGTCGGATGACTAAATGTAATAGGGCGAGAAATAAAAAAGCAGAGTTTAAAACTCTGCTTTTTGCTTAACTTTGGGAGGTGCCTGGCGGATTCGAACCGCCGTAGACGGTTTTGCAGACCGTTGACTAAGCCACTCATCCAAGGCACCTTAACTTACTTTTTTTGTTAAGCGACTGCAAAGGTACAAATAAATGCGCAAATAACCAAAGAAAAACGGGATTTTTTTTGTTTTTATTTACAATGACAGCTTTTATAGCTACTGTTGTGCATTTTTAGATGGCATTTATCCTTCAGTTCACAGCCCTTACAAGGGTCTCCACAATCACGAAAATTATCGTAAAAGCGCCATACGACATAGCAAATGGCACATATAACAATGATGGCAGTCAGAAAATATTGCATGTTAATTCCTCAATTTGCGAAGCAATACCTTGTTGATAGCTTGAATTTTGCGTCCGCTTTTTTCAATGTCTCGTCCGATATCCTCGCGAACATTATTAATATTATTGAAGAAATCGCTGAAGGCATTCAGCATCTGATTGGGCTGGGCTTTGTCTTCAGGAGCATCCGGATTGACAAGGATACGAATAGCCAAATGTTCGATATGCACATCGATATCGGAACCGGTCATGATGGGGTCACCATCGTAGTGGATTGCACCAGGCTGTGCACGGTGGATACGGATACTGGGCGTGCGGAAGGTGTGAATCTTTGAATTGTTGCCAAGGGTCTTCATAAACAGGTCGGCAGCAATCTGCGGAGCATCAAGGGCCGTAAACGGTTCCATCACGATGACATCCATCATACCATCCTTCATCGTAGCACCTGGAGCGATATAGGCATTGTTGCCGTATTGCGATGCATTGGCACAGGCTATCAGAAATGCTTTATAGCGACGGGCACCATCGGCATCTTCAACTTCATAGGTTTCGGGCTTGTATTTCAGCCCCTCGCGAAGCACGTTCTCGACATAGGTGATTGGACCACGTTTGCCAGCTTCGGCAAACTTGAGCGATATGAAAGCGTCGAAGCCCATACCACATGTACAGAAGAAAGGTAGACCGTTTATGACACCGTAATCGAAATCTTCAATTTTGCAACGGTTGATAAGATCTATGGCACCAACAACATCGAGCGGCAGGCACAAGTGGCGTGCCAAACCATTACCGGAACCACATGGTATTATGCCTAGAGCCGTCTTTGTGTGCACTAGTGAACGAGCCACCTCGTTGATGGTGCCATCGCCACCGACAGCCACGACAATATCTGTGCATTCAGCAGCATATTGACGTGCCAACTCGACGGCATGTCCGGCATATTCGGTAAATACCACTTCATGATGGAAGAGATCCTTGTTTAAATGCTCTTCAATCAACTTAGGCATTTCGTCTTTGCCGTGTGTGCCTGAAATGGGGTTGACAATAAAGATAATTCGCTTTTTCATGTCCATTGATGTTGCAAAATTACAAAAAAAGTGGCAATTGTCAGCTTGAAATAAAAGAAATTTCAAGAAATATATGAAATATCTTGTTTTTTGTTCTCTATTTCATAAAATTTGTGTAACTTTGCAGTCTGAAACAAATAATGTGACTTAGTTCACACCTATTGTAATATGGGACAACTACAAGAAAAATACAAACTTTATCGTGAGCCTCAGAAGTTTATGGAGGCAGATGTGTACCCCTATTTCCGTGCCATTGAAGGCAAACAGGGTACTGAAGTAGAGATGGGTGGACACAAAGTGTTGATGTTCGGCTCGAATGCATACACAGGTCTTACAGGTGATCAGCGCATCATCGATGCCGCTAAGGCAGCCCTCGACAAGTACGGGTCTGGTTGTGCCGGTAGCCGTTTCCTAAATGGAACGCTTGACCTGCACGTGCAGCTGGAGAAGGAAATTTCAGAGTTTATCGGTAAGGACGACTGTCTCTGTTTCTCAACAGGATTCTCTGTTAATCAAGGTGTGTTGGCGATGGTAGTAGGTAAGGACGATTATATTATCTGCGACGATCGTGACCATGCAAGTATCGTGGACGGCCGTCGTCTTTCGTTTGCTCGTCAGTTGCATTATAAGCACAATGATATGGCCGATTTGGAACGTGTGCTACAAAAGTTGCCTTATGAGGCTATCAAGCTGATTGTTGTTGATGGTGTATTCTCTATGGAGGGTGATCTCTGCAAATTGCCTGAAATCGTTGAGCTGAAGCATAAATATAATTGTTCAATTATGGTTGACGAGGCTCATGGAATTGGTGTATTCGGTAAGCAGGGTAGAGGAGTTTGCGATCATTTTGGCCTAACTGACGAAGTTGATCTTATCATGGGTACCTTCTCTAAGTCGTTGGCTTCAATCGGTGGTTTCATTGCTTCTGATTGGGATACGATCAATTTCCTGCGTCATACCTGTCGTACATATATTTTCTCGGCATCAAACACACCCGCAGCAACAGCTGCAGCTATGACAGCCTTGCATATTATTCAGCAGGAGCCCGAGCGCATTCAGGCATTGTGGGATGTAACTAACTATGCCTTGAAGCGTTTCCGTGAAGAAGGTTTTGAGATTGGTGAAACCGAAAGTCCCATCATCCCACTTTATGTGCGTGATGTTAACAAGACATTCTTGGTAACCGCTCTTGCCTTTAAGGCTGGCGTTTTTATCAATCCTGTGATTCCTCCCGCATGTGCACCTCAGGATACTTTGGTACGCTATGCACTTATGGCTACCCATACTAAAGAACAGGTCGACCGTTCAGTCGTTGCACTGAAGAAAATCTTTGTAGAACAGGGAATTATCAAGTAAAATCCTTGATTTTTAAGAAATAATTGCGGAAAAATTTGCAAAGGTCACAAAAATTGTGTACCTTTGCACCCGCAAAATCGAGGTGTAGCGCAGTTGGTAGCGTTCCTGGTTTGGGACCAGGCTGTCGCAGGTTCGAGTCCTGTCACCTCGACTCATCACTTTTCATATGGCCGCTGACTTACAATAAGTTGGCGGTCTTTTTGTTGGTACTTAACCCATGTTTTCTGCAGGTTCTCTCTCTTGTCACTACCATCTAAAATTTCAATTGAATTACAAATAGGATTTTTGGGGGGCTTAAGAGGCGTAAACTTCTTAATTGTTGTTAAGGAAACGAGCGGTTGTTAGGAAATACTGAATATTTTTCGTATATTTGCTGCCAAAGCTGCTAATATGAATCTACGCAAACTACTATCCTTTCGAGACTGGTTCTCATACAGGCAGAAGATAGGCCTGTTGGTTGTGGCTGGCGTTGTCTGCGGACTGGGCGGACTGTTTATGTACCTGCTTCGTGCGCATACCTATTTTATAGGTGACAATCCGTCGGCCTGTGTCAACTGTCACATCATGACACCTTACTATGCCACGTGGAGCCATTCCTCTCACGGACGCGATGCTACGTGTAACGACTGTCATGTGCCTCACCAGAACATTGCCCTGAAATATGGTTTCAAGGCGATGGACGGACTGAAGCATACGGCATACTTCGTGACCCACGCTGAACGTCAGGCTCCGATGGCTGAGACGCTTACAGGACAGGTAGTGATGGATAACTGTATCCGCTGTCATGAGCAGTTGAATACTGAGTTCGTGAAGACGGGCCGTATGAGCTATATGCAGCAACAAGCTCAGGGCGGAAAAGTGTGCTGGGATTGCCATCGCAACGTGCCGCATGGTGGTATGAACTCGCTGATGGCTACGCCGAATGCTGAGGGTGTCACACCGTTGCCGCCGAGTCCAGTACCCGATTGGCTGCAAGGGATGTTGTCGAATTAACGGTATAACGAAATAACGAAAATCTAAATAATATGGCAAAGAAATTAAAGAGTTGGCAAGGTTGGATTCTCTTTGGAGGATCAATGGCAGTCGTATTTGTATTAGGGCTGCTCGTTTCATCGCTGATGGAGCGTCGTGCCGAAGTAGCAAGTGTGTTCAACAACAAACGCACCGTGTTTGAAGACAGTATCGTAGCCCAGAACGAGAAGTTCAAGGCCGACTATCCGCGTGAGTACGAGACGTGGGCGATGACCGCAGACACCTCGTTCAAGTCAAAGTATAACTCGTCGCAGGAAGTGGATGTGCTCGAGCAGCGTCCTGAGATGGTGGTGCTGTGGGCTGGCTATGCCTTCTCGCGCCACTACAACACGCCTCGCGGACATAAGCATGCCCTGGAGGATATGCGTAAGATTCTGCGCACGGGCAATCCTGGCATCGATGGCGACGGCGACATGCAGCCCGCTACCTGTTGGACGTGTAAGGGTCCCGATGTGCCTCGTATGATGCGAGAGCTGAGCGAGAATCACTCGGTGATGGATCCTGCCAATTTCTACGCTAAGAAGTGGAGTGAGCTTGGTGCTGAAGAAGTGAACACTATCGGCTGCTCAGACTGTCACGATGCCAAGACGATGGATTTGCGTCCTGCCCGTCCTGCCATCTACGAGGCCTTCGCCCGCCGTGGTCTCGACGTGAAGGCTCAGAGCCATCAGGAGATGCGCTCGCTGGTGTGTGCCCAGTGCCACGTGGAGTACTATTTCATCAAACCCGATGATCCCAACAATCCTGGCAAGGCCAACTACCTGATGTTCCCACACGACAAGGGTCTGA
>CAMVOS010000063.1 GCA_947169185.1 uncultured Prevotella sp. | reverse complement strand
CGGAACGCGAAGAGGCTACACGATGAGACGGTAACGACGGACGAAGCAGAGAGACTGGCGCACCCTCAGGCTCTTCTGCCATGTGGTGTATCCATCCGTTGTCGCGCTTTATCTGCTGTTCGTCCTGCTGACGAACGACTATAGTATCCTGCTCCCTGACCATAGAGGCGAGGAGGAAACCACAAAGCAACGTGGCGACAAGACTGATGCGGAGCAGACACTTTTTCATGCAACCATCTTTAAAACGGCTGTAAAGGTACGAATAAGCAAGGACAACGCCAAAAGAAAAAACGAATTTCTTTGGTTTCACAATGCTTTTGTCTGAAAACATAGTCTTAACTAAAAGGTTGTGTGCTACTTACTAAAGGGTCTTTTGCTACCGACTAAAGGGTCGGAAGGTGCCTTGTATAGTTAAAACTGCGACAGTGTTTGATAAAACCGTGGCAGCGTTTGTTAAAACTGTGGCAGTGTTTGATAAAACTGTGACAGTGTTTGCTATTTTATTCCCACATATATTGATGGTTAGTCAAATTGGTGGGTTTAGTGTCTTTCCTGTACGAAAAAATCCCCAAAATTTGGCCATTACGGAAAAAATGTATACTTTTGCAAACCAGACATGAACTAATATTCGGCTCTTATGAAAAAAAAGGATACAAGTATGATTAAAGAGTATTATCGCCCTTTGGCTATAGCTGGAGGAAGCATTTTGTTAGTATTGATTCTGTTTGCCACCTGTTGTACCGTAGTCGACTCAGGTGAGGTTGGTATTCGTTTTCACAAATGGTCGCTCAACGAACAGGACTATGGTGGCGTGGAAGGTACGTGTAAGGGATGGGTGTTCTACAATCCCATTACCACGAACGTGTTTACTTACCCGACGTTTACTCAGCGCAAACAGTACGAGACATTCTCAGTGAACGCAAAAGATGCATCGCTTTTCGAGATGGACCCAACGATTGCCTATCGCATCAACCCCGATAAGGCCTGCGATATCTTTACGAAGTATCGTGTGGGAGTGAAGGACTTGGAGGAGGGTTACATCCGTACCTGCATTTACGAAGCCTATCGTACCTGCGCCAACCAGTATACCTCGGATTCGCTGATGTCGAACCGTGCCAACTTCGAGCGTGACGTTCGTAGTCGTCTGGAAAAGTCGTTGATGGCTGAGGGTTTCCTTGTCGAGGAGTTTACTTCGAAGATTACTCCTCCCTCATCGCTGCTCTCGATGATTGACGCTAAGAATACCGCTATCCAGAGTGCTTTGAAGGCTGAGAACGAGGTGAAGGAGGCTGAGGCCAATGCTAAGATTGCTGTTGCCAAGGCTGAAGGTAATGCCAAGGCCATGAAGATCAAGGCTGATGCTGAGGCTTACTACAACCGCACTATTGCAGCTTCGCTGTCGCCCATGATTGTCCAGGAGGACATGATTGAGAAGTGGGATGGCAAAATGCCACAGATTGTTGGTGGCAACGGTATGATGCTCGACATATCGAAAGTCATAGGAAGTGGGAAGTAACAATGATACTGGTATTTGGAGGAACGACGGAAGGACGCAAGGCTGTGGAGGTGTTGGAAGAGGCAGGCAATGCCTATTATTACAGCACGAAGACAGGCGAGCAAGACATCACGCAGCATCATGGACAACGCATTGACGGAGCACTTGATAAAGGGAGCATGTTAGTGTTTTGTCGTGAACACGACATTCGTATCATCGTAGATGCTGCCCATCCTTTCGCTTCGCAACTCCATCAGACCATCGCTCAGGTTTCTGAGGCGTTGAATGTTCCCGTTATCCGTTACGAACGTATCTATCCGCCAAGAGATCCTGATATTACGTGGATTGACGATTACTCACAGGTGCCCACAGATATTCAATCACTGCTTGCCACTACTGGTGTGCAGAGCATCAGTAAGCTGAAATACTTAGAGAGAAAAGGTATTAAGGTTGTCTATCGCATTCTGAACAGAGAATCGTCGATAGTGTTAGCCCATCAGCAAGGGGCAACAGATGATCAGCTATGCTTTTTTGAGGATGGTGCACAAATCGATGTCGATACAGAGGCCATTTTGCTCAAAGAAAGTGGCCTTTCTGGTGGTTTTAGCGAAAAAGTCGCAGAAGCACAAGCAAAGGGCATGCGCATCATCGCCTTGAAACGTCCTAAGTTATCTTTTAGCCATAGTGTTAATGGCCCTTACGGATTGCTTCGCGCTGTAGAGAAGTTGTTGCCAGAGTTTTATCCGTTGCATAGCGGATTGACTACAGGTACTTGTGCGACAGCAGCTGCTGTCGCTGCCTGGATGTCACAGAGGGACGGGGCTCTTGTTACACCCATTCCTGTTATATTGCCTAATGGCGAGACAATTACTGTGCCTGTTGGTTATGGAGAAGGGTATGCCTACTGCATCAAGGAGGCTGGTGATGACCCTGATGTGACGAATGGTATAGAGATACGGGCTAAAGTAGAGCCTTCTGATACTTTCGAGATATTGGGTGGTGAAGGGGTTGGACGCTTCACACTTCCTGGTTTTGACTATCCTCCAGGCTCGCCAGCCATCAACAAAGCACCTCGTGAGATGATGAGCCAGAATATCAATGAGAACGTCAGGATTACCATCTCTGTGCCTGATGGTGTTGAGATAGCACGAAGAACGTTTAATCCTCGTTTGGGCATTGAGGGAGGCATCTCGATCATTGGCGTTAGTGGCATTGTGAAGCCATTTAGCGAAGAGGCTTTTATAGACAGTATCCGTAAATGTATGACGGTAGCGCAAGCCTCTGGTGCAGAGTGCGTTGTGATTAACAGCGGTGGCAAGAGCGAACGTTTCGTTAAGGCCCTCTATCCTGACTTGCCCCAACAATCGTTCGTGGAATACGGTAACTATATTGGCGAGACACTGAAGATAGCCAATGAACTTGATATTAAGAATGTTACACTGGGTGTCATGCTGGGCAAGGCTGTAAAACTCGCAGCAGGCCATCTGGATACGCATAGTCGCAAGACTGTAATGGACAAGGCGTTTATCCAACAGCTGCTGATGGAGTCAGGCATTACGATAGATATTAGCGATATGACGCTGGCTCGTGAACTATGGGAGCGAATCCCCCCAAACCAGCTCGATGACTTTGCCCATCGTGTCATCCTGCATTGTGCTGAGCATTGCAAACCTCTCGTGCCTCATGGCTCTCTGACTATCCTGCTAATTGATGATAATGGAAAAATATATGAAGTATAAAGACCTTTTTCTTGATTTCGACGACACATTGTACGACACCTACGGCAATGCTGTCATTGCCCTGCGTGAAACCTTTGATGAATACCACCTTGAACGCTATTTCGACAATCTGCAAGTATTTAACGATGCCTATTGGGAGGCCAATATTGACCTCTGGAGTAGTTATTCGAGAGGCGCGATAACACGCGACTATCTCATCGTGGAACGTTTCCGTCGTCCATTGAGCGAGGGAGAAGGGTTGGAGGTGACTGAGGCATTATGCCTTGAGATGAGCGACAGGTTTTTGGAATTCTGTTCGTCGAAACCAGGGGTAGTTGCTGGTGCACACGAACTGATGGACTACCTGAAGGGACGAGGCTATCGGATGCACATGACGAGCAATGGCTTCCATGAGGTGCAGTATAAGAAGTTGGCTGCTTGTGGTTTGCGTGACTACTTCGATACCGTCATCCTGAGTGAGGATGCTGGCGTCAACAAGCCTTCGCCACTTTATTTCGACTATGCTTTCAAGGTGTCAGGAGCCAACAAAGAAACCACGCTGATGATTGGTGATAACCTGCAGACAGATATTTTGGGAGCTCTCAATGCAGGCATCGACGCCATGCTCTTTAATCGTTGGAATGTCGATGTGAAAGATAGTCCGCAGACACCTACATTTGTTGTAAGCCACCTGAAGGATATCATGAACATCCTGTGATTATTCGCCAATCTCGTTCTTCCTGCGTCCAAAGATGACAGCAGCGATAACGGGAGCACCAACAAGCGCTGTCACGCTATTGACTGGTAGCGCACCTTCGAAGCCTGGCATACGGGCAATGAAGTTGCAAACGAGTGCTAATAATGCACCACAAAGGGTTGTTGCTGGCATCAGGATGCGATGGTCTGAGGAACGGAACAGTGCTCGAGCCAGATGCGGTACAGCTAAGCCAATAAACATGATAGGTCCACAGTAGGCTGTAACAATAGCCACGAGGACACCGCTGCTGATAATGACCAGCATACGAGCCTGCTTGACGTTTAGTCCAAGGTTGGCAGCATAACGTTCGCCTAACAGCAGAATATTCATTGGTTTGACGAGCAGGAAACTCAGCGGAATCAGTATCGCCATCAGTACGACAAAAAGTATCATCTCATCGCCACTAACGCGTGAAAACGAGCCCAGTCCCCAGACGACGAACGACTTCACGTCTTCCTCAGGTGCCAAGAACTTCAGCACACCTATAATCGCATTGGCTAAATAGCCAATCATTACACCTATTATTAATAAGGTAACATTGCCCTTTACCTTTTGTGCCACCCAGACAATAAGTAGCATGACTGCTAAGGCTCCAATAATTGCAGCTATGCTTATCGCTGCATCGCCTAAATATCCCAGACGACTGAGTGCCACGCCACCAATCTTTCCAGAAAGCAGTACCACGAAAGCCACTCCAAGGGCAGAACCATTCGAAATACCTAACACAGAAGGACCTGCCAGGGGATTGCGGAATACCGTCTGCATCTGCAATCCGCTTACTGCCAAACCTGCGCCAGCAACAATAGCTGTCAGTACCTGTGGTAGTCGCGACTTCCAGATAATGTTGGCCCATATTTCGTGATTGTCGTCACCTACCAAGATACGACAGATATCTGCCACAGGTATCTTGACGGAACCAATGAGCAGGTTGACGATAGCCATTACGACTATCGCCATTATCAGCGTTAGGATTAATGGCAGCGTGCGTTTCATTTTAGCAGATAATAGAATGTTGGTTTATAATCAGATTCTACCAGTTCAGGATGGAAAATTGCTACAAAATCCTTTAGTAGTACATCGGGCTTAACAGGCGAAATTTCATAATATGGTGTATCCTTCATGTTACAGTAAATGACCTTCCGCTCCTTAAACGACTTAAATAGTTCGTTGCGTGGCTCGCTGGCTTTCAGTGCCTCATACGAGAACTCGCCAGGATGGCTGTTGAGAATGCGCCAATAGTCAGCATTGGCAGCTAACTCGTACATCTTTTCAAACTCCAGATTCTCTCCTGCTGTTTCCTCGTCATTGATAACGTATTTGGCACCTGCATCTCGGAATATCTGAGCCAGATAGTTCTTGCCACCAACAGCGTGCCACGTGCCACCATGCATTTCCCCACTAAAAACGGTAGGGCGATAGTCACTCTTAGCAGCTAACGCTTTGATGTCATTATAGCGCTGTTCGATACCGGAAAAGACCTCATTGGCTTCCTTTTCCTTACCAATGAACATACCCACAAACTTAATCCATTCAGCCTGTCCAAGCGGATCCAATTCTTTATACCCGAGGTGTGGCACAAGTGTGATGCCAGTTTCCTTGATGGCATCATAACCACCACGTTTGAAGGGTGATATAAAGATGACGTCTGGATTGGCTGCCAGTACCATTTCTGTATCGAAGTTACCCTCCATGCCAATCTTTACGATGCGTCCGTCCTTTACCCGTGCCAGAATGTCCTTATTGAAAAGATTCTTCGTACCCGTCAGGCCCTTCACTACGTCGTGGGCATCGAGGATGGTGAAGTTCGACAACTGTAAGGCTGTCATACATATGGTATTCTTTATAGGCACACGCACCTTGGTATAACCTTCTGGAACGACTGCATCATCAGTAGTCACTAGCGCAAAGTGATAGTCCTTGCCCACATCCAATAGTCGTACGCCGTTACTGTCTCTTACTTGATATCCCGTTGCATATTGGGGCATCATTAGAGAGTCTGTCTTTGCATTGTCAGTAACTGATGTTTTTCCTTTATTACTACACGAATAGGCTATGCATACCAACAAGCCTATCATACATATAATACAGCACTTTTTCATCTTCTTATTGTTTTATGCTGCAAAAGTAATAAATTTCTTCGAGACTATCAAACTCCAAGGCATTTTTATGCATAACTATGCATACCTCCTAACAAATAATTGACTCCGAAATAGGTTATCACGACGGAGAGAAAGGCGCAAATCATGTAGATATGGTAGACGCGTGGCTTGCGAAACACAGGAATGGAAGAACTGTGAAAAGGAATGGCATAGACCATCATGGTAATGAGTGCCCATGTCTCCTTAGGATCCCATGACCAGTAATTGCCCCACGACACGTTCGCCCATACCGCACCAAGAAAGATGCCAATGGTAAGAAGGAATACCGCAGGATAGAGCAATAGTTGCGATAGGGCGGTGATGCGTTCAACGTTTGAAGCGAAGAGTGCATAGATGCCAAGCATCATTTGAAGCGCAAAGAGCGCATAGGCACAAATCACAGTCATGACGTGGACAGAGAGCAGTGGCGATTGGAGTACAGGGATGAGCGGTGAGATTTGTGAGCCACTGCCAGTCATCATAGCCACCAAGAGACAACACAGTGACCCCAGCGGTCCGATAACGAGTATGACGCGAAACTTACGGAAAAAGACAATGGTCAACAAGAGAAGTACCCAAGCCATGAAGAGCATGGTTTCGTAGCCATTGCTGAGGGGTATGTGTCCGCTAAGCCACCAGCGCAAGCCCAGCTGTAAGGTGATGAGAACAGGAAATTTGATGCTTCGCAAGTTGTTGTAGAATATCTCTGCCTGTATCTGTCGTTCGCTGGGCAAGACGTCGCCTATCATATCTTGCTGAAAGAGTTTTATCTTTGCGATAATCTCAAGGCTCCGTTCGTGTTGTCCTGTCACAATAGCCTCAGTCAGAAAGTCCATGGACTGCTTGATAAAAAACTGCTCCTTGACGGGAATCTCCCTGGGAAGTACCTGTCCTCCAGGCGAATACCAGTTGACATCATTGCCAATGCGATATGGGAATATCTTGGTGAACTGTCCGTTATAGAACATCTCCACAAGGGCTTTCCGCTCGTCAGCACCTTTCTTCTTGGGGTTGTTGTGAAGCAACTCTTTTTCCCATGGCGTATAGTATATCATCCAACTCAGGAATATCTCGTCAGCAGAATAGCCTTTCCAAGAAGCGCTGCCTGTCATCTTGATGACAAAGTCGGTGGCTACAGTATTGAGTGGACAGATACGATTGTTGTAGAGCACGTTGACAGTACCCATGCGATGGGCTATGTCAGCATCGATGACAGGCAGTTTCTCTTCAGCGTGAACGTTGATGGCAACCAAGAGCAGGGCTATCGTTATAGCTTTACGATAGAGAGCCCGCATCTGTGTTTGGCGCGACAATAATGTGGCGATGATACCCAATAGCAACAACAGATACCCAAAATAGGTGATGGCAATGCCGTAAGGGTCATAGCTAACACCTAGCGTTACACCCTCGCCATCGGAGTCGTAGCTGGACTGAAACAGACGGTAGCCATCGACATTGCCAATATGGTTCATGGAAACAAGCACGTCGTTATTCTTGCTTCTTATAACGCTCTGATAGTCGAGTGGTGCATCTGTACCTGGGTAGTTGATGATGCGGAAATCCTTCAACGTAATCGAAGTGGTAGACGACAGATTATAGGTTTGAGTTTTGCGCAGATGGATTGTGTTGCGACGTGCGGTAAGATGAGTAACGAGGGCACCAATGAGTATCACCACAAATGACATATGAAGTAAAAAGATACCCATGCGCTTGTATAGTCGCTGCTTGATTATATAGGTACATGCTACTACGGTAAGCACAGCCCACATGGCAGAAAACCACCAGGCCCCATAGATATGTTCGCTGACATAAGTGGTGCCATGATATTTCTCTATGACTGTAGCAAACCCTATACACACCACAATGAGTATGTATAGGGCTATAATTAGTTTCTTAATCAATTCTATCAAATGGATTCTATGAAATAAATGATCTGATCACG
>CAMVOS010000062.1 GCA_947169185.1 uncultured Prevotella sp. | reverse complement strand
TCTCGTTCGAGATGCCTTTCTCCTCGAACAGCTCGCCCACGTCGTCGTGGTTCAGATGGATGGCTGGCATCACGATGTGCGAAGGCTTCTGACCCTTCAGCTGGATGATGCGCTCGCCCAGGTCGGTCTCGACCACCTCGATGCCTTTCGATTCCAGATAGGGGTTCATCTCGCACTCCTCAGTGAGCATTGACTTCGACTTCACCATCTTCTTTACGTTGTGGTTCTTCAGGATGCCGTAGACGATTTCGTTGAACTCTTGGGCATCCTTCGCCCAATGCACCTCGACGCCGTTCTTCTCGGCATTGGTAGCAAACTGGTCGAGGTATTCGTCCAGATGGGTGATGGTGTGGCGCTTAATGGCCGAGGCTTTTTCACGAAGTTGTTCCCACTCTTCCAATCCGTGGGCCATATTGTCGCGCTTGGTGCGCACTGCCCAGAATGTGGCGTCGTGCCAGTGGGCATATTGCTGGTTCTTTAAGAACTGCTTGGCAGCTTTGCTATGTCCTGTACTCATAATCCTGCAGCTAAAATCTCTACAACATGTTTGAACTTGATATCGAGGCCCTGCTTGTGAGCCACGCCTGCCATGTGCATTAGGCATGAGCAGTCGGGGCCCGTGATGTATTCAGCACCCGTCTGCATGTGGCGCTCTACCTTATCCTTACCCATCTGGGCGCAGACGGCGGTCTCCTCGATGGAGAACATGCCTCCGAAACCACAGCATTCGTCAGGACGCTCAGGCTCTACGACATCTATGCCGTCGACCAGCTGCAACAGGTCCTTGATTTTATTGAACGGAGACACATGTTCCTCACTGGGCGACGAGAGGCCTAACTCGCGCACACCGTGACACGAATTGTGTAACGAGACCTTATGCGGGAACGTGCCTAAACGGCGGTCGACTTTCACTACATCGTGCAGAAACTCGACAATGTCCATACACTTCTTGGCTGTCACGCACTCGTGGTCTATCAGACGCGGATAGTTGAGCTTTACAAACGCAGTACAGCTGACGCTAGGTGCTACCACATAGTCGAAGTCTTTGAACTTCTCCTCAAACTTCTCGGCCAAGGGAATGGCCTGCTTCTCGAAACCAGCGTTAGCCATCGGCTGGCCACAACAAGTTTGTTTCTCAGGATACGTCACATCGATGCCCAGGTGTTTCAGCAACTTCCACGTCGCTACACCCACCTCAGGATAGACGGCATCCACGTAACAGGGGATAAATAGTCCAACTTTCATATTGTTTTCGTTATTTCGATATTTCGATGCTTCGAGAATTTTTAAATCACGTGCAATCCGAGGAAGACCATCAGGCCGTTCATCAGGATCCAGAAGATGGCAAATGGCATCGTCTTGCGCATGATGTCACCATCCTGACCTTCCATGTCGCAGGCAGCTGTAGCAATGGCGATACTTTGCGGAGAGAGTAGCTTACCGCCCTCGGAACCGGCACAGTTGGCTGCGGCGAGCCAGTTGGTCTCGTTACCCGTCACACCAAAGAACGTACCTTGGTTCACCAATCCGAGGTCGCTTGCCGCAGTGGCCTGGAGCTTACCGAAGAGGATGTTGGCGTTTGTAGCCGAACCCGTCACGAAGGTTCCGATAGAACCAATGAGTGGAGCGAAGAACGGGAAGGCAGAGCCCGTGAGCAGGACAAGACCCTTGGCAATGTCGTTGGTCATACCTGTGTTGTTCATCAGCATGGCCATTGCCACGAGACAGCAGATGGTGACGACGGTCTTTTGGAGGTTAAGTGTGGTCTTAGCCAACAACTTCATCAGACTGCCGAAGCTCATGCCCTGAATCAGACCGCCGATGACGGCACCAAGGAAAATCATCAGACCAGCATTCGACAGCCAGCCGAACTTAAACGTATTGCCGATGACGGGCAGTTCGAACTTGGTGACCAGCGTGCTATTGAGCAGTTCGTTGATGGGAGGCACAATCTTGCTCGAAATCAGGATGAAGAAGATAATCAGGCCGTAGACGCTCCAAGCCTTGAGAGTCTTAGCCAGCCCGAATTTCTTCTTCTCGACCTTCACCTCATCGGCAGGATCCTCGTCGCGAATGAACAGCTTGTTGTAGATCAACATAGCGATGATAGCAGCCACAGAACCGAGGATGGCTGGTGTCTCAGGACCGATGAAGTGGGCACAGCAGAACTGTACAGTAATCGAGAAGGCTCCCACGAACAGGGCGATGGTGAGGTTCTTCAGGATCTTCGTACGATCCGTCATCATCAGAATGAGGAACGGTGTGATGAAGAACATCAGCGAGAGTTGCAATATAATAAAGGTAGCCACCTCGCAGAGTTCCTCAGGCGTAGCGACACCACTGGCAGCCACCTGGTTGGCGAGCGTCGTAGCAGGCAGACCAACAGCACCAAAGCCCACAGCCACCGTGTTGGCCACCAGACAGATAACGGCTGAGAACATCGGCTTGAAGCCCAGTCCGATGAGGATGGCGGCAGGGATGGCCACAGCGGTTCCGAAACCGGCCATACCTTCAAGTACGCCACCGAGTCCCCACGTCAGCAGCAGCACAAGAAGCCCCTTGTCGGAGGTCATCTGGATGAACTGCGTCTTGATGGTCTCTATCTCCTTTGTCTCACAAAGGATGTTGTAGCTGAAAATAGCGCAGATAATAATCAGTATGATGGGGAAACAAGCCTTGAGGAAGCCCTCAATGACAGACCACAAAGTGATGCTGTAGATGGAAGCTTCGGCATACTTCTCTGGCACAATGTCCATCGCTGGAGTAGCATACAGAGCAAGAAGGATTGTAACGATGAGTGTGATGATGGCACTCTTGTAACCCGACACTTTGAAACCCATCATCAATACGATGAGTAACAGGATAGGAATAGCAGATACTAATGCTGACATAGGTTTTTTGATTTGTTATTATTATATAAGTTTGCGCAAATATACGCATTTTTTTTAAATAAATGAACTTTTTTTCCTTTTTTTTCAATTTTTCTTTGTATCTTTACACCCGAAAAAGTAATACACGTTAAAACCAATAGCGCCCTATGATTCAAAAATTCCTTTCAGAAATCAGACAATTTCTACCGTCTGAGCGTATTTACACCGATGAGCTCCGCACTCTTGGATGGGGAACGGATGCCAGTTTCTATCGCCAAATTCCGAAGGTTGTCATCCGCAGTGATGGTGAGGCGGAAATAGCCAAAATTGTCAAGGCTTGTAAGAAATATAAACTGTCGTTTACATTCCGTGCAGCAGGCACCTCACTATCAGGACAAAGTTGTACGGACTCCGTTCTTATTGTAGCAGGCAAGCATTGGGAGAAATATGAAATCGGTGATAATCAGGATACTATCAAGTTGCAACCGGGTATTGTGGGTGCTCGCGTCAATGAAATTCTGAAACCCTTTGGACGCGTATTTCCACCCGATCCTGCTTCGATAGGAAGTGCGATGGTGGGTGGCATCGTTATCAACAACGCCTCGGGTATGAACTGCGGTGTGCATGCCAACAGTGACCGTATGATGGTGTCGGCTCGCATCATCTTGACGGATGGTACGGTGCTTGATACTGGCGACGAAAAGAGTCGCGAGCAGTTTCGTCAGAGCCATCCTGAGTTCATTGCCAAGGTTGAGACCCTACGCGACAAGGTTCGTGCCGACGAAAAACTGGCCTCACGAATACGTACTAAGTATAGTATTAAGAATGTAACAGGTCTGAATCTGCGTCCGCTAGTGGCCTATGACGATCCGTTCGATATCATTGCCCACTCGATGGTCGGTTCGGAGGGTACGTTGGGCTTCCTTTCTGAGGTGACGATGCGTACCTTGCGCGACTATCCGTTTAAAGCATCGGCAATGGTGTACTTCCTGACGATGAAGGAGAGTTGCGAGGCTGTGGTGGCCATGAAGAAGATGAAAGCAGGCGAGGAGGATTTGGAATACAGTGCTGAGAATCTGGTCGTGAAGAGTGCTGAGATGCTTGACTACAAGTCGCTGAGTTCTGTCGACGATCCTGTGTACCTGCAATATAAGAAAGATGTTGATGCAGGTAAGATTGAGGGTGTAGAACCAGGTGACTACCATAACTTGACGGCGATACTGACGGAAACGAAAGGTATTACCCATGAGCAGTTGTTGGAGAAGATTGCGAAGATTCAGGAGTGTCTGGGGCAGTTCAGACTGTATATCCCTGCAGAGTTTACTGAGGATCCCAAGGTCTATGGCAAGTATTGGGCTATCCGAAGCGGAATCTTCCCCAGTGTGGGAGGAACGCGTCCCATCGGCACCTCGTGCCTCATCGAGGATGTGGCCTTCCCCATCGAGTCATTACCAGAGGCAACGGTGAAGCTGCAGAAACTCATTGCCGATCACGGCTATGACGACGCCTGCATCTATGGTCATGCCTTTGAGGGTAACTATCACTTCATCCTGAACCAGAGCTTTGCCGACGAGCACGAGGTGGCCCGTTATGCCGAGATGATGCGTGACGTGGCAAAACTGGTGGTCGAAGGTTACGACGGTTCGCTGAAGGCCGAACATGGTACAGGCCGTAATATGGCTCCGTTTGTGAAGTATGAGTGGGGCGATAAGGCCTATGAGGCCATGAAGGAACTGAAGGCCATCTTCGATCCTGATGGGTTGCTGAATCAGGGCGTGATTTTCAACGACGATCCAGACTGCTTCATCAAGTGCTTGAAACCACTGCCCGTATTGGATTACGACTTCGACAAGGTGCCTGATGGTGGACATTATCTGATGGATCCGTCGCTGTCGACAGCCAAGGAAACTATCGAGCAGGTGAAGCGTGCCAATAAGTGTATTGAATGTGGCTTCTGTGAAGTTAACTGTATGTCGTGCGGCTTGACGCTTTCTTCGAGAATGCGTATTGCTGTACAGCGTGAAATCCGCCATCTGACAGCCACGGGTTCCAATCCGGAACGTTTGGCTACGTTGAAGAAACAGTATAAGTACTATGGTGACCAGACTTGTGCGACGGATGGACTTTGCTCGACATCATGTCCGATGAAGATTAACACAGGCGAGCTGACGCACATTATCCGTCAGATGGACATGAACGAAAGTCCCACAGGATATAAGATGGGTGAGTTTGCTGCCAATCACATGGCCGGCATTAAGAGCGGTCTGCGTGTGGTACTTGATGTTGCCCATGTTGCCCATATAACCCTTGGACCCACCATGATGACCAGTATCGCACGAGGTATGAACAAGATGGGACTGCCCTTGTGGACAACCGCCATGCCTAAGAAGAAACGTCAGCCAAAGAAGTCTGATCTTACGCAGTTTATTATCGAGAAATCCATTCCTCAGAAGGAGGAAGAGCACTCACCGTTGAAGGTGGTTTATTTCCCCAGTTGTATCAATCAGACAATGGGTCAGTCGAAACATGGTGGAAAGATTCATCATCTGGTCGATGAAGTTATTCAGCTGATGGCAAAAGCCGGTTACGAGGTCATATTCCCAGAAGGTATGGAGAAGATGTGCTGTGGTCAGATCTGGGAGTCGAAGGGTATGCTCGATATTGCCGACCGTAAGAGTGCCGAACTTGAAGCAGCATTATGGAAGGCTTCTGAGGAGGGCAAGTATCCAGTGCTCTGTGCCCAAAGTCCTTGTCTGCACCGCATGAAAAAGGTGATGCACAAGATGCATCTCTACGAACCTGCCGAGTTTATCATGAAATACCTCGTGCCGCGTCTCGACTTCCATCCTGTTGATCGTCCAATTGCTCTGCACATCACCTGTTCAACACGTCAGATGGGTGTGGCCGACGACCTCATCAACCTTGCTAAGATGTGTTCGACGAAGGTCTTCCTGCCAGAAGGGGTGGGGTGTTGTGGCTTTGCTGGTGATCGTGGTTTTACCTTCCCGGAATTGAATAAGTACGGATTGAGAAAGCTGCGTCCACAAATCGAGGCCAACCACATTGAGGTAGGCTATTCAAACAGCCGAACCTGTGAGATTGGTCTCGAAACGAATACGGGCATTCCGTACATGAGTATCGTCTATCTCGTCAACGAGTGTACGACGAAGAAAGGTTAAAACGTGCAGGGTAGTGCACTGAGCTGATGATAGAGGGTACGTGCCATGCGCTCGTGCCCTTTGTCGTTAGGATGAAGACGGTCGGTCTGAGGATCGGCAAAATATTGTGCATGCTCATCTATCATAGGATATAGGCCGCTAACGGCATTCAGGTCAATCACAGGTACGGCCCAGATGTTGCCGGCATCTTTCACAGCTTGGATATATTCTTCCAAATAGATACCGCATTGGTTGGTATAGTCCTCCGTACACTGCCAGTTCTTGTCGTTGCGGTGGAATTGGGCCCGGTGGATGGGTGTCAGCAGCACAATCTGCTTTGTCGGGTACATGCGCTTCACCTTGTCCATCGCGATGTTGATACGACCACGATATGTATCCTTGTCCATACTCATATAACGCCGTTTGCGGTCAGTCATCTTTTTGGGTTGACCGTGTCCATACATCACCTGCTCGTCCTTCTCTTCGTACCATTCGCCAATCTTTACACCGTTGTTGTAGTCGTTGGTGCCAATAAAAATCAGAATGGCATCAACGTCGTTGCCATGCTCAGCCTGTAATTTGTCAGCTTGTCGTGGAATATCGTTCCATTGGCGGCCACTGACGGCATAAACGTAAGGCTCAATGCCTAACCAGTCTTGTAAGTAGTTCCAGTATTTCTTTTTTGATCCGCTATTGCGTGGGTCGGTAATTGAGTCGCCAAAGTATGCCACCCGTTTCTGCATCCACGGATGGATGTATGCAGATTGAGCGTTGGCAGCTCCGCATAGCAGAACTGCCAACGTCAAAAGGATAAATCGCCTTCTCATAATTAATATTCCATCACCGCAGGCAGCTCCTTGGCCTGGTCAATCATCTTCTGTACTTCTGCGACGGCAGGTACACGGTTAGTCAGATTCTTGACAGCGTTCACCTCCTCCAGCTTCTTCTGAAGGTTCTCGGCTACGCGATGCTTCAATTCCTTAACGGTGTCAACACCACTGGCTTCGAGCAATTCTGCAAACTGTGGTCCAACACCATTGATGCGATACAAGTCGCAGTGGTTTGCCCACTTCAGAATCAGCTTGCCACTGATACCGGTTTCTGCCTCCAATGTCTTGCGGCCTGCGGGCTTTGCACATTTCTCTAACAGTTCTGCATCGGTCTTGATACCTGCTGCAATCAGTTTCTCAGCGTAAACTTCTCCTACGCCCTCGATGTCAATTACTTTGTAAGTCATAAATCTTGGATGTTTAGGTTTATTATCGTAATATGCACTTTGCAATTACAGCGCAAATATACGGATTTTTATTCGTGTTAACAAGTTTTTTTACACTTTTTTAATAGAAACATTTGCTTAAGGCCAAAATAATGCGTATCTTTGCCGCGTCATTTTAATAAATTACGATTATGAACTACAATGAATTGAATTTCCAAGGTCTTCAGGCCGAACGTCAGTGGGACGTTTCTGAAGCCTTTCCCGTATTAATGAGAAAAGTATATGTCTGGATGACTCTCGCACTTGCTATTACCGGCTTTACGGCCTATGGTGTCGCTACGAGCCCAGGTGTCCTGCAAGCAATCTATACCAACCAGATTCTTTTCTGGGGACTTATCATTGCAGAGTTTGCATTGGTCTTTGGAGTTAGTGCAGCCATCAATCGCTTGTCGTTGGCTACTGCCACGCTGATGTTCATCCTTTATTCGGTCATCAACGGCGCTCTGCTGTCCTATATATTCCTGGCATACACGGCATCGTCAGTTGCTACAGTGTTCTTCATTACCGCAGGAACCTTTGGCGCAATGGCCTTGATAGGTTATACGACTAAGGCCGATCTTTCGTCGATGGGTAAGATCCTCTTTATGGCGTTGATTGGCTTGATAATTGCTACTGTTGTCAATATCTTCATCAAGAGCGATGGCCTCACGATGATTCTTAGCTATGTGGGTGTTCTAATCTTTGTAGGACTCACTGCTTATGATACTCAGAAAATCAAACAAATGTTGCTCCAAGCTCCTGACGCTAGTGAGGGTGCACAGAAAATGGCCCTTCTCGGAGCCTTGACCCTCTACCTTGATTTTATCAATCTCTTCATCTATCTGCTTCGCATTTTCGGAAAAAGAGAATAATCTATATATAATATAATAAGGTGTAAGGTTTTCGCATTGTCAACAAATGCGAAAACTTT
>CAMVOS010000061.1 GCA_947169185.1 uncultured Prevotella sp. | reverse complement strand
TACGTTTTTACCGCCAATGCATCTAACTGCGGCAGCGTCTCCACGCGCCACAGCAGCAGGAAGACCAGCACAAGATCGACGATATGGAGGCAGTAGATCAAGTCCATGTCTTCAGCGACTTCGTAAAGCACGAACACCAGCATACATAAGAATGCCACCACCTGACTCAGCCATACCCGCTTGTGCTCCAGGTCGGCATAGTTGTCGTTCAGCCAACGGTCATACCTGCGGATGGCAAATACCATATAGACAGCAAAGGCTACGCTGAGCAACATGAGGTAAGCCATGATTGTCAGTTTGAGCAGGTCGCTGGGAAAGGCAAAGTATAATCCGAAGAGCGCCACGAACGGCAGCATGGCCACCAGCACGGGCCACATGGGGCGGCGGCGGTCCTGCAGCATGGAGAGCATGGTGCCGGCAATGGTGGTGAGTAGCAGCATGGTGTCGGTCAGGACAATCAGCTGATAGCATAAGGACTCAAGGTCGAGGGAGAAGATGATGAACAGCAGCCACCACAAGTGCGTCAATGCCGTGAAGGCGAAGAACGCTGCCGTCCACCGGCGCAACCTCACCGGCGGCTTGATGTCTGCTGAGAAGGTGTTGTAGGGGCGCAGCAGCAGATAGAGCGCCGCCAGAAGCGGCACTACGCCCGTCACGCCGAAGAGCACGAAAAACAGTATCGACTGTACTGGTGTTTGCCCGAGTATCTCCATATCTGGGTGCAAAGTTAAGAATTTTTTTTGATTCTTTGTACGAATGTGGGGAAAAACATATCCAATCTATTTGTATTTCTCCGTTATTGTTATTGGGAATAGTCCCAAGTATATTCAATCTATTACAACAATGAACAAACTGATTTTGTTTGCGTCGGCCCTGGCGGTGCTGGGGCTGACGTCGTGTGAGAAAGAGCTCACTGACGACATCGGGGATGTAGGAAGCGGGCAAGTAAAGAACTCTCTGTTGCAGGTGAGAACACGCGGTTCTTCGCCTGGCAGCGAAGCTACTGTGGCGTACCCCGTGCAGGTGTATGTGTTCCAAGGCGACGAATGCCGGGCCGTGCAGACCATCGGCGACGAGGGGCAGACGCTGAACATCGCGCTGACGGAAGGCACCTACACGGTGTATGCCGTAGGCGGCGCGTCGACGGCGGACTATGTGCTGCCAACAACTCAAGATGCTCTGACCACCACGGCCCTTGCACTGCAAGAAGGTCACGACCATGGAGACCTAATGACGGCCTCGGCCACGGCGACGCTCGTTGATGGCGGCACCAATACCGTGACGCTCGGCCTTCAGCGCAAGACGATGCTGCTACAAAGTATCACTATCAACAAAGTACCTACGGCAGCCACTGCGGTTTCGGTGACGTTAGCCCCGCTGTGGCAGTTGCTATGCGTAGGTGGTACATTTAGTGGCACAGCTGGTTCTAAGACCATCGCCCTGACCAAGCAGGAGGACAGTCGCACATGGACTAACACCGTCAACGCGCATCTGCTGCCCCCCAGCAGTCAGCCCGCCAGCATCAGTGTGAATATCACCAGTGGCGGCACGACGAAAACCTACACCTACTCTACCAGCGACCAACTAGAAGCGGGCTATAAGATTAACATCGACGGCACATACACTGAGGCCGTGGGCGTCGCCCTGACTGGAACAATCACCGGCGCCACCTGGCTTGGCGAGCGCACCATCAGCTTTGAGTTCGACGAGGATGGGACTAATGGGACGAATGGAAATGACCCATCGGAGCCCAACAATTCCAGTTCGGACATCCCCGCCGTCGGCGACACCTATCAGGGCTGCTACGTGCTGGCGGTGAACGACGCGGACGACTATGCCGAGGTGACGCTGCTCTCGCCTACGGAACTTACTGGCATCGACTACAGCTCGAATATTCAGGCTAGCACCGATGCTGCGCTATCAACAGTGACCGACGGCGACATCAGCGGCTGGGAGGTGCCCACCACCGCCGAGGCGCAACTGATGTACAACGCCCGAGAGGCCATCGGCAACCTGACCGCCAACAGCTACCTGTATCACAACGGCACTGGTTATCGCGCCTTCGCGCCATCGGCCGAGGCGTTCGGCCCTATTAACGGTCTAAAGACTTCCACCGTGCTCCGCCCGGTAGCAACAATTACAATCAATAAAGATTAATGCACTATGAGAAAGATTATGTTATTTGCTCTCGCCCTGCTATTGGCAGCGTGCGAGAAGCCAATCATGGATGATGGCAAGACCTCTACTGAGCAGAAAGATGCGAACGTCATCCTGCACTTTGTGCAGTATGAGCAATGCTCGTTTGGCGACGATGTAACCTCCCTCCCATACAGGGGAGGGGCAGGGGTGGGGTCTGTTACCCGCGCCGCTACCAACATCACCGAACTATGTTCGCGCCTGAACATCGCCATCTTCGACGCTGAGGGCACGAAAGTAAAGACCGTGGCGCAGAAAGAAGGCGACAGCAGCTACGGCACCGTTGCCCTGACGCTCACCGCCGGCACCTATCGACTGGTGGTCATCGCCCACAACTGCGACGGTTCGGCCACGATATCCTCGACGGAGAAGGTGACGTTCCCGAACAACAAGGTGACTGACACCTTTTACTACTATGGCGACTTGGTAGTAACCGACACCAAGCAGAGCTACGACCTGACGCTGACCCGCGCCGTGGCCATGTTCCGTTTGGTATTGACCGATGAGAGCGTGCCATCGAATGTGGCCAAGCTGAAGTTCTACTATCTGGGCGGCAGCAGCACCTTCAGCCCGAAGGACGGCGCAGGCTGTGTGAACTCTAAGCAGACGGAGATACGCAGCGTAAGCAGCGATGGCGTGTATGAGATCTACACCCTGCCGCACACCGAGGACGACGTACTGACCAAGCTGACCGTGACCGCCCTCGATGCCAACGACAACGTCATCAAAGAGCGCACGTTCGAGAACATCCCCGTCACCCGCAACCAGGTGACACGCTACACAGGCAGTTTTTTCGGTAGTGGCGGCAGCGGCAGTCAGTCATCCGACGGCACCTTCCGCCTCACCGCCGACCCCGATTGGGATAGCGTGAACGGCTACACGTTTTGATTCTCTTTTGTCGATTATTTATCGATAACTAACAAGATGTGAGGAGTGATATCGTGAACTCCCCACATCTTTTTCCTCACATTTCGCTACCACGCAAAACTCCCTCCAGGTATTCATCTCGCCCGACTCCATGCGGGGCATCGAGAAGCGTCAGTAGAGTTCTTTTTATTGTTCTCATAATTGTTCACTAGTGTCCACTAAAAAATAGCGGAGATGTTTGTAAATTACTTAAATATAGAGTTTTAGGGCTGAAAATTGACGGTGACGATTTGAATTGACTACCTTTGCAATCCAAAAGCAAATCAGTCATTCGATGAACACCGGAAAATATATCTTCGCTCAGCTCATAGAGTTTGCCTCAGAGAATCTTTGATAGAATTGTAATGAAATACGAAGGAAATAAATACGTGAAGCAAGACATTTGTCTACCTGACCAACAATATGGAGATACCTGCTACACAGGTCGCCCTTCTTTACAAATATCGTTGGCGTGTAGAACTCTTCTTTAAGTGGATCAAACAGCATCTCAAAATCAAGTCCTTCTGGGGTACGACTGAGACTGCTGTCAGAATCCAGATATACTCTGCCATTACTGCATATTGCATGGTGGCTATCGTTGAGCATGACCTCAAACTGCACAGGAGTACCTACGAAGTGTTGAGAATTTTGAGCGCTTCGCTTTTGGATAAGACTCCTATCAAGGAGCTCTTTACCAAAGAACCTGAGTATGTCGTAGATGATGGTCAATTGACTCTTAATTTTATTTAGTGGACACTAGTGAAAAAATAGTAATAGATAACTCCCGATTTCTAAATCCTGATTCCGTATTGTCAACCAAAATCAGTACACTTCTTTGTCATATTAGAATCCTATCTTTTTCAGCCACTTCTCAACCTTGTTCTTTCCCTCACGAACATCGTGTCCGTAGATGGAGAACTCGCCTGTGACGGTCGCATTGGGGTAAGCCTTCTTCACGTCCTTTACGCAACTGCCAAGACCTGAGCCTTCATGTGTGGTGAAGGGGATGATGGTCTTTCCGTTCAGGTCGTACTTCTTGAAGAAAGTGAACATCACCTGCGGATAAGTTCCCCACCAGACAGGGCCACCAATGAACACGGTATCGTATTGACTCAAATCGCCTGGCTCGCCCTCGAACGGAGGCAGTTCACCGTTCTCCTGCTCCTCCTTGGCGAGGTCGCACAGGGGCTTGTAGGCCATGCCGTCGTACTTGTGAGTGACAATCTCGAACTGGTCGGCACCCGTTATTTCACTGATGTAGTCAGCCACAATCTTCGTGTTGCCCACCTTGATGTTACCCACGCTGTAGTTGTCGCCAGCATGAGAGAAGAATACGACGAGTATCTTGCCGTCCTTCTTCACAGCTTCTGCCTGAGTCTCTTCCGATGCAGACTCATTGACATTTGCTTCACTCTTTTTTGTTCCGTTACACGCGGTTGACACCTGCATACACAGAGCCGATGCCAGGATATACTTCATTGCTTTCATAACCATATTGTTTTTATCCGTAAATTTGATTTCGTTGAACTTAGCCATAAGTCTCAATTAAATACTTCACAAACTGAGGGTCGCTGAAATTGATATTTCCCGTGTCGTATTGGTTCATGTTGGAGATCTGGGCCATCTCGTCAAACGTCAGAGCAAAGTCGAAGATGTCGAAATTCTGCGCCATGCGTTCTTTGTGACTTGACTTGGGAATGGCAACGATGCCGCTCTGGGTGAGCCAGCGCAGGGCGACCTGAGCGGCAGTCTTGCCATACTTTGCACCGATGCTGGCAAGCACCTCGCTCTTCACGATGCCGTCAACACCTTGTCCACCGAGTGGTCCCCATGCCATCATCTTTGTATCGGTTTCTGCCAGAATCGGCTCGATGCCTGTCTGCTGAATCATCACGTTGCATTGCAGCTGGTTTACCATCGGCTTCACCTCCACATAGTGAGCAAAATCGAAGAATCGAGCTGCTTGGAAGTTCGATACGCCGATGGCACGAACCTTACCGGCACGATAGGCTTTCTCCATAGCCCTCCATGTGCCGAACACGTCGCCGTAGGCCTGATGAATGAGCAGCAGGTCGATGTACTCCGTCTGTAGTTTCTTCAGGCTCTCGTCGATACTCTTGGCAGCCTTTTCTTCGCCATTGTTCGAAATCCAAACCTTCGTCACAAGGAACAGATCTTCGCGCTTCAGTCCGCTCTTACGCCAAGCATTACCAACGCCTTCTTCGTTGAAATAGGCCTGCGCCGTATCAATCAGGCGATAACCCACGCTCAATGCATCGCTCACGCAACGTTCACACTCCTCAGGCGAAACCTGAAAAACACCGTAGCCCAGCAGGGGCATCTCAACGCCGTTTGATAATCTGAATGTTTCCACCATTATTATTTACGATTTGACGATTTACAATTTATTTGGCGATTAGATTATTTTGCCATTATCTTATAATCGTTTTTAAGTTTCACGCTGCAAAGGTACGACGATTCTTTCATACTATTGTTTCATAAAAAGCGTCACAATTTTCACTTTTTGCCGAAAAATGATAACCTTTGCCCCATGAACGTTTTGATTAAGCGAGAGAAGAGAGAGATACCTATTTATGATTAATCTGCTTTGAAAGCAGTTCTGAAGATGTGACTGACAAATGCCTAACTTTTGGGTATTGCATAATATCCGAAATCGCCGTACCTTTGCCGACGATATTTAACTTCAATATTATGAACTTATTAAAGAAACTATTCTCACAATGCGCCCATCCACAAGGAAGGATGGGACAAGCTATGCTGAAGTTTATGAACCTCTGCCATGCGCCACTTAACAAATGGGGCCTTGGCCTTGTCAGTTTCCACGACGGCATGACGATGCTCGACATCGGATGTGGTGGCGGTGCAACGCTGAAACGTCTTCTCGAGCGAAGTAAAGATGCCAAGGTCTATGGCATCGACATCTCTGAGGACAGCGTGGCTAAAGCCCGCGAAGTGAACAAGGCACTCCTCGATAAGCAGGTCTTCATCGCGCAGGGCTCCGTCAGTCAGCTGCCATATGAAGATGCGAAATTCGACCTTGTAACAGCCGTCGAGACCGTCTATTTCTGGCCTAACCTGCCTGAATGTGTCAAAGAGGTGCGCAGGGTTATAAAACCCGGTGGTCAGTTTGTCATCATGGTAGAAGTTGTCACTATGAATTCCAAGTGGCTGAAAGTCGTTGAGGGTATGACTGCCTACCCACCTGAGCAGCTGAAGCAATTCCTCGATGATGCAGGCTTCGTGAACACAGAGATTCATCGCATGAAACCCTCATATGCCACGATTATTGGCGTGAATTCTTAAAATTGTTGTCTTTGCAACAAGAATACAAAAGATTTTCGTACCTTTGCAGCATGACAACATTGATTATTGGTCTACTGGTTCCGATGCTGGGTATTGTACTCGGCTCAGCGGTGGTATTCCTGACACGGAAAGAAATGTCGGGATTGCTACAAAAATCGCTGCTGGGTTTTGCAGCTGGTGTGATGGTGGCTGCATCGTTTTGGTCGCTACTGTTACCTGCTGTCGAGATGCAGGGCGATAGCAAATGGTCTGTCGTGCCTGCGGTCATCGGATTTCTGTTGGGTATGGGATTTCTGTTGCTCATCGACGTGTTGACACCTCACCTGCATATCGGCACCACACAACCAGAAGGTCCGCGTTCCAGTCTATCCAAAACGATGATGCTAATGTTGGCTGTCACCATCCACCATTTCCCTGAGGGCATGGCCATCGGTGTTGTGCTGGCAGGAGCCGGTCAGACGGGAGTTGGCATCACCGCTGCCAGTGCCCTTGTTGTGTCGCTTGGCATTGCTATTCAAAACATACCCGAGGGTGCTGTGGTCTCTATTCCGATGCGAGCATCAGGCAAGTCGCGCACCAAGTCGTTCCTGTTGGGATGTCTGAGTGGCATCGCTCAGCCCCTTGGAGCCATCCTCGTCATCTTGCTGGCTGCCCTCTTCGTTCCCATACTCCCATATATGTTGGCCTTTGCCGCAGGTGCTATGCTTTATGTAGTGGTAGAAGAACTGATTCCAGAAGCCAGCAACGGTCAGCACACCAATCTCAGCACCATCTTCTTCGCTATGGGCTTCGCGCTGATGATGCTGTTGGATGTGCTCTTGGAATAATCCAAATCTATTTCTTTATAGCATTTCTTCTAATCCATTTTCGCTAAATACTATTAAATTGATGGGCAAAGTTACTGAATTTTCAGCAGATTTTGTAAATTTGCACCTTAGAATTAGGATAGTTTATTGAAATGATGGTTCAACAAGTAGAAATAACCCTAAAGCCCAAGTCTCGCGGATTCCATTTGGTGACCAGTGAGATAATGATTCAGCTACCCAAGTTGCCTAAGACGGGTATCATCAATATATTCTGTAAACATACGAGTTGCGGACTGAGCATCAACGAGAATGCAGACCCTGATGTTCGGGTGGATATGGAAACAATTTTCAATAGGCTCGTCCCAGAGAATCGTCCAGAGTATGAACATACTTTGGAGGGTGCTGATGATATGCCTGCTCACGCCAAGTCAACATTGAGTGGTGTTAGTCTGACCATTCCCATTACCGATGGTCGCCTGAATATGGGAACCTGGCAGGGAATCTACTTCTGTGAATATAGAAATTACGGTGGTGCAAGAAGGTTGGTAGTAACGATTATAGGAGAGTGAGTTATGGAATACAAGAAGATAGGCGAAACGTACTATATCAGGATGGATCGAGGCGATGAAATCATCGGCAATATCCTCGAAATCTGCCGTAAAGAGTCCATCCCGTCTGCCATTTTCTCAGGCATCGGTGGTTGTAGTAGTGCTGAATTACAAGTGTTCATTCCAGAAACTGGTAGTTTTGAAACGGAGCAGTTAGAAGGGATGGTGGAATTGGTGTCGCTCAATGGCAATGTGGTCTCTGGTGATGACGGCCAACTCTATCACCATACCCATGCTCTGTTCTCCTTCAAGAAGGATGGCCAGCATGGTATGGCAGGAGGACATCTTAAATCGACGACGGTACTTTATACCGCCGAGATAGAGTTGCGTCCTACTATTGGTGGAGCAATCGGTAGAAAGTTTGACCCTGAGACCGGTACTGGATTCTGGAACTTCAAATAATGTGAGATATGGCATACACAGGACGTTTTGGACAGTCGGACGATTTCCGTCGTGAGGAGCTGATAAGGATAATCGAACACTCTGTAGAGAACCTAACTCTGCAGGAGTTGGAAGCTTTGTATTATGACATGTCTACCAAAAACTATATAAACGAATGAAATTAAGGAAACGAAAAATCAAATATTCCGCAATATTCTGCCTGTGCTGGTTTGCCTTCTTAGTCATTCTGGTAGATGGGATTTTGAAATTCCAGACATTGGTTGAATATTTCGGGTCATACGCATTAGTAGAGATTACGCTATTGCTATTAGTCATTCTGCCCACAATAGCAGTTTACAGATTAACAAAAGAATAAATAGCGAAAGAAGGTACACTATTTGGAAAAACGATGAACACCCGGTAATTATGGAAATCAAAAACAGACCCAATCCAAATGAAGCTTTCCCGAATCCGAAGATTCCAAGTCTGTGCTTCATTAAAAACGTGGTGACGAACCCGCGTATTATTATAGGTGATTACACGT
>CAMVOS010000060.1 GCA_947169185.1 uncultured Prevotella sp. | reverse complement strand
GTCGAGGAGTCGGAACGGAAAATCAGCGATATGGAGCGTCGACTGAAAGAGCTGGACAATCTGCTGATGAAACCTGAGAACGCTTCGAATATGGAGTTCGTTACCGAATATACCTCAACGAAGAAAGCACTTGACGAAGAGGTGGAGCGATGGGAGAAACTCTCAGAAGAATTAGAACTTTTATCTAACTAAAATAAGTTTTTTATGAAAAAATTACTGACTATTATGGCATTGGCAACAATGACAGTCACAGCATCAGCACAGCTTCGTTCGGGCATCGACCTGAAGAATCTCGACACGAATGTGCGTCCTGCTGACGATTTCTACGAGTATGCCTGTGGTGGATGGATGAAAGCAAATCCGCTGCCTGCTGCATATTCACGCTATGGTAGCTTCGACCGTTTGGCTGAAGACAACAACAAACGTATTAATGGTATCTTGAAGGAACTGCTGGAGAATACCTACCAGCAGGGAAGTGTAGAGCAGCAGTTGAGCGACCTCTACAAACTGGCGATGGACTCTGCCCGCAGAGAGAAGGACGGAATTGCTCCCGCAATGGGCGAGATTAAAGCCCTTGAGGCAGCAAAGACAAAGGAACAGATCTTTAAGATTCAGCTTGACCTGATGCCTTATGGCGACTCTGAGATTTTCGGTGCATATATCGGTGCTGACGAGAAGAATGCAGCGGAGAACATCCTGAACATCTACCAGAGTGGCTTGACATTAGGCCAGAAGGATTACTATCTGGAGAATGATGCAGCTACCAAGAAGATTCGTGAGGCTTATAAGAAGCATATTGTCAATATGTTCCAGCTTTTTGGTTTCAAGAAGGGTGCTGCCACGAAGAAGATGAAGAATATCCTCAAGGTGGAAACAGCTTTGGCTAAGGTCTCTAAGTCAAGAACAGAGTTGCGCGATCCTATTGCCAACTACAACAAGATGACGCTTGCTGAGTTTAATGCCAAGTATCCTCATTTCCAGTTGGAGAAGCAGATGAATGCCAAAGGCATAAAGACGGAATATATCCAGGAAATGGTTGTTGGACAGCCCGACTTTATGGCTGCTGCTGACAAGATATTCGCTGAGATGTCAGCTGCTGAGTATCGTGACATGATGGAGTGGGGCATTATAGGTTCGGCTTCAGGCTATCTGAATGATGCTGTTCGTGCTGAGAATTTCGAGTTCTATGGCAAGGTGTTCTCCGGTCGTCAGCAAGATCACCCCTTATGGCGTCGTTCTACCAACCAAGTTCAGAGCGTGATGGGCGAGGCCTTAGGTCGTATCTATGTGAAGAAGTATTTCCCGGCTTCATCTAAGGAACGTATGAAGACGCTGGTAGAGAATCTCCGCATCGCCTTGGGCGAACGTATTGCTGCTCAGGATTGGATGGATGATTCCACCAAGGTGAATGCCTTGTTGAAGCTTAATACTTTCTATGTGAAGATTGGCTATCCTGACCGTTGGACGGATATGTCTGACTTGAAGATTGATGCGAAAAAATCATACTACGAGAATATCTGCGAGTGCCGTCGTTTCTGGAATGCCTGGCACATTAACCATACGGCAGGAAAACCTGTTGATCGTGACGATTGGCACATGACTCCACAGACGGTAAATGCCTATTATAATCCGACGACTAATGAGATTTGTTTCCCTGCTGGTATTCTGCAAGTTCCGTTCTTTGACCCGACTGCTGACGACGCCTTTAACTATGGCGCTATCGGTGTGGTCATCGGACATGAGATGACACACGGATTTGACGATCAGGGCCGCCGCTATGACAAGGATGGAAATATGCACGACTGGTGGACTGAAGCTGACGGAAAGAACTTTACAGCTCGTACGGATAAATATGCTGACTTCTTCTCGAACATCAAGGTGCTTCCTGACCTCAATGCCAATGGCCGTCTGACACTGGGTGAGAACTTGGCTGATCATGGTGGTCTGCAGGTAGCTTATGCTGCTTATAAGAATGCTACAAAGCGTAATCCGTTGCCTGTGATTGATGGTCTGACGGCTGACCAGCGCTTCTTCTTGGCGTATGCTGGCGTATGGGCAGGAAATATTACTGAAGCAGAAATCCGTAACCGCACCAAGAGTGACCCCCATTCTCTGGGTCGCTATCGTGTGAATGCTGCACTTCAGCACATCGATATGTGGTACGACGCCTTTGGCGTTAAAGAAGGTGATAAAATGTACATTCCGAAGGCCGAACGACTCCCTCTTTGGTAAGAAATATCGCCAAAATTAAAAAAAATGCCGTCGTAAATATAAATTTACGGCGGTTTTTTGTTTTGTTTACGAAATAATTGTTATCTTTGCATCACTATTGTAATTACTACTGTCATCATGATAGATAATCATTCGAATAACGAAGAGACACAAAGGACAGTACGTCCTCAGCAAGTCCTGGAACGTACCGCCAGGCCAAATTTGGAGCCCATGCAGATGCAAATGGCTCAGCATCAGCAACAAGCCGCAGGCAAAACCTGCCCTTATTGTGGTGCTGTCAACGAGCCCGAAGCAATGTTCTGTGCTCAGTGTGGCCAGCCCATCAGTAAAACCATTTGTCCCCATTGTGGAGCTGAGATAGATCCTGATGCAGACTTCTGTGAGTCCTGCCATCATTACATCAAGAAAGACGTTTGCTCTTTCTGCGGTTCTCATTTGTCAGGCAATGAGGCCTATTGTCCGGAGTGTGGAAGTCCGAGAGGCGGCATCGTTTGTCCCACTTGTCATACACTGAATGAGTTTGCTTTCTGTAAGAAGTGCGGTACTGCCTTGACAGAGGAGGCTCGTATGATGGTCAAACAACTGCAGATGAACCCTGACTACCAGGAACTGTTGGAGATAGTTCGTGATTATTCCAAACTCGAAAATGCGCTGCCTTACAATTCAGAGCGTGATATCGTTCGTGAGCAGATGAGTGCCAAGCTCCGTGAACGTGTTCTGACGCTGTTGGCTAAAGATGAAGGTGTGGAAATACCTGTTATTCCTAAAGTGGAGTCGAAGCGCATGACACGTGACGAGTTGGAGGAACAGAAAGCAGTCAAGATCAAAATGCTTTCCGCTATTCTTGATAAGCTTGCTGTTGCTCCCACATCAGCTCCCGTTAAGGCTCGTAATTATGCGATGGCTAGCAAGCCTGTAGGTGTGCGCCTTGCCTGGGTTTGCAACTACAAACACGCTATGCATAGCAGTCCTTGCGGATGCGCCAAGCCTCACATGG
Source organism: uncultured Prevotella sp. (assembly GCA_947169185.1). Lineage (GTDB taxonomy): Bacteria > Bacteroidota > Bacteroidia > Bacteroidales > Bacteroidaceae > Prevotella. The sequence goes on along the minus strand of CAMVOS010000060.1, from coordinate 5,632 downwards.
GTGGAAAGTGGGTTGTGTTAGGAAAGAATAGTACTGACGAAATTAAAGATGACAAATAGAGCTTTATGGACGAGACCATAAGAAAACCAGATAAAGTTGTAGATACAGGTGCCACCCTTCGTGTGGATAAAGCACCAACAGTCTCGAATGTCGATAGTGATATCACGGTAAGACCAGGCAGCATTCCTTCCGACGCCAAGAGTAATACGGGAGACTTCATGTTGAAAGGTCGTCTCTATCGTGGTATCAAGTGTCTTAGTGACAATTCGGGTGAAGCGCAGGTATACTTGGTAGAAGGTGATGAAGGGCAGATGGTATTGAAAATATACTATCCCAACTTCACGATTAAGAAGACGCTGATGCGCATCATCCAGAACTTCAACATGGAGATGGTTGTCAAAATTGTCGATTATGGCAAAACCTATGTTGACGGAAAGAATCGTGATTACGAGTTGATGGAGTATCTACAGGGCGGTACGTTGGCAGATTACGATATCGATGGCAACTTCAACCAGTTCCGTCGTATTGCTCTGCAGGCTGCTGCTGCACTGGCCTATTGCCACAATAACAACATCATTCACAAGGACATCAAACCCAGTAACTATTTCTTCCGCGACAAGGCTCACAAGGAAGTTGTTTTGGGCGACTTTGGTATATCAAGTGTGATGGAGGGTGAGGAGCGTATGCATCGTACCACTCAGGCTCGTACACCAGTATATGCTGCCCCTGAGATGTACAATGATGTCATCGATGGAGAGGTGGAGATTACTCCTGCAGCCGACTACTATTCTCTTGGTATTACGCTCATGACGCTTTGGCTGGGAGAGAATCCGCTGAACCAGAATGAGCGTGTCATGATGCGTAAGAAGAACGAAGGCCGTCTGCCTCATATCAACGAACTGCCCGATCGCGTGAAGATGATTATTCAGGGCCTGACCGCTGTTAATCCGCAGAGTCGTTGGAGTTATGATGAGGTTGAACGCTGGTTCCTGGGCGAGGATGTGAAGGTTGATGTGTCTTCACCCATGCTGAAGTATCGCAGCTTCATCGTTGACCCAGAGCAGAATCTGGTGGCCGATAATGTCCATGAGCTGATTCCGCTATTGATAGATAATGAGCGTTTGGCGATCAACTACTTGTATAATGGACGTATAGCAGGCTGGCTGGAGCAATGTGGTAACGTGAAACTCAGTTCTGCTGTCAAGGATATTGTTGTCAATCGCTATCCTGTTGATCAGAAAGCAGGACTGATGGCTTCTGTTTATATGATGGAGGCTACCTATCCTTATAAAGATGTTCGTGGCAATCTCTGCGATGATATTCATAGTGCAGCAATCTCTGTATTGAGCTATCAGGAGGAGTATTCGCTGGCCTTGAAGAATCCCAACGATAGTTTCTTCCTGTATGTTGAATCTCATTCAAAGGCAGACATCAATCGGATTCGTAGCTATTTCGCACCTGACAGCAAGTTCGATACACGTATTGCTATCCTGAAGACAGTCTATGAGGTAGACAAGGATATCCCCTTCCTGTCTAAATACCCCTCAATGACTATGCAGGAGATTGTTCATTCCTTTGGCTATGAGAACTGTTCCGAAGACGAGTGGAAGAGCTTGAGCGATGGTCGGTTGTTGTCGTGGATGTATTGCCATGAGGACAAAATGGCCTGTGAGGCTCTGCGTATCATGACTCAAGGTCAGAAGCCCACACGCTCGTTAGGCTATAAGGTGTTATACAATATCGATCGCGACGCAGCCTACGACTTACGGGATGCTGATACACCTTTCAAAGTCGGAGAAATCTTGTGTGAACAACTGAAGTCATGGCAGCAGTTGTCTGATGAAGAGTATGCAGAACAGGTTGACGATTACGCAAATCCAGAAGGTCGCTTTGCCTATTTCGCACAGCTGCACGGTTGGTTTGAACAACTGAGTCAGGCACGTGCTTGTTTCGATCTGAGGAGTGAGGAGAATCGTGAGCGTCTATGTGCCTACGACCTGCGTACGGCAGCCTATCGTTTCGCCCGTATCTTAGGAACCATTCCTACTTATATGCTAGAAGACGGTGCCGAGTTGAAGAATGGTACTGATTTCGATAAGTTAGCCCATCGTCCTGCCTTGTTGCCTGAGATTAAGCGTGGATCTTTGAGCCAGTGGATGTCCGTGTTCTATCACGAAGATCCTTATCAGGATTTCAGCGAGACTTATAGCTATGAGCGTAAATTGGAAGAGTGGGTATTGAACCTAGGTGAGATAGACCAGAATCAAAAGTTCTACAAACGCTATGTCAATGCGAAGGAGGAAACAGCTCGCAAGTACGAAGAAGTGCGTTCGGGCTATCAACGTGCAAAGGCTAAGGAGCACATGTGGCGTATCGTCTTCTATGTGCTGTGTGGCTTGTGGATTGGTTTACTCCTCTTGTTGGGAATAGAGAACAGAAACTATGTGCTAAACCACTCCTTCCTGACCATCTCGTTGCCGTTAGGTGGTATGACTGCGGTTATCGTGGGCATGCGAGCCTTCTTCCGAGGCTATGGTTTTGTTTTGTCTTGTCTGTGGGGTCTGTTAGGATTCTTATCATCCTATATCAGTGTGTTTGCGCTGAGGTATGTCAATACGTCGCACTACAGCCTGTTTATCCCGGCAATCATCGTCATCACCTTAATATATATGTTGATTTGTCATATGACAGACTTCCGAGGCGACTCAAAGAGTGACAATCAGCTTATCAATGAGGTGATGGAAGACGATATCAAGTCGACATTGCTGGAACCTTTGTATTACACCTTCAAGCAAAAGTCGTTTAAGTTTAAGGGCTCAAAATTCAATATGCTCGACGATGTAACCAATCAGATACGCTCCATCAGTGGCGAGTCTGTATTGCATTACATCATGTGGAGCATCATGATAGGATTGCTCTTGTTGGAGTTGATTGTCATGAGTCCCAAATTGCTGAATCGCCGTCCTGACTTGGATAACGTGAAGATTAATCCGAGTGGGGTAGTCAAACAATTACAAAAGGATGTAGAATAGTATGGTTTGTGAGCATTGTCATAAGGAAAACCGATCGATAGCCAAGTTCTGCAAATGGTGTGGTCAGCCACTCTCTACGCAGAACGTACTTGACCGTATGGTTGGGCTCGATGAGGTGAAGAAACAGCTAAAGACAGTGGTCGATACTTATACCTATCTCCACTCTCGCAAGGATATCATGAAGGTCCGCCTGAGTGTTAATACTATTATAATAGGTGAAACAGGTACCGGTAAAACTGCTTTGTCGGAAATCATACGAGACTATTTCTACCAGCATAAGATTATTGAGAAACCCAAGTTGACGATGGTCGATGCTGTCGACTATCAGCGCTTTGTCGATAAGTGGGAGGACAACGTCAAGAAGGCGAAAGGAGGTATCCTTTTCTTTGATAATGTACAGAAACTGCTGCCTGATCGCTATTCCAATCAGGTGAACCCTCTCGATAAGCTGTTTGTCGAGATGGATAAGTGGGATGAGAATCCTATTGTCATCATGGCAGGCCTGCCCAAGGGTCTGGACGATTTCCTCGTAGCCAATCCTGCTGCACAGAATCGTTTCAAGTATACTTTCCGTCTGCCTACACCTGGCTATCAGGAGTTATGCGACATGTGTAAGATGGAGTTGCGAACGAAGTATGGTATTGCAGCCTACACTCCAGAAGCCGAGCATAAGTTGCAGCGTTTCTTCCAATATCAGCTGAAGACCAAGGACGAAACCTTTGGTTATGCTCATGTAGCCATCAAGACTGCTGAGGATATCTTTACCTCTTTCATCAGTCGGGGAACCAATGCCGTGATGGTTGAGGAGCAGGACATTCGAGGCTATGTTCCAGAGGAGCGTTCTCTCGACGATATCCTCAGCGATCTCGACCGCTATATCGGTATGGACGAGGTGAAGAAAGCCGTTCGCGAGATAGCCTTCACCGTTCATAATAACATGCAACGTGCTCAGCGCGGTCTTGGCGAACAGGAGAAGATGGGCATCCATATCGTGTTAACGGGTAATCCAGGCACAGGTAAAACAACGATAGCTCGTAAACTGGGTGAAATCCTGGAAGCTATTGGCTATTTGGATAGCGGTCATGTCGTTGAGGTTGATCGCGCTAAGATGGTGAGTCCCTATCAAGGTGAGACACCTAAGGTTGTAGACCGTCTTTGCGACAAGGCCATAGGAGGTATCCTGTTTGTCGACGAGGCCTATACGCTAGCCCCGCTCAGTCAAAGTGGCGAACGCGACAACCAAGGTGCTCAGGCGTTAGAGCAACTCATGAAACGCATGGAGGATGATCGCGGTAAGTTCGTTGTCATAGCTGCAGGATATCGTACGGAGATGGAGAACCTGTTCCGCATCAATGTCGGATTCCGTAGCCGTTTCAGCTACTTCCTTAATATCGACGACTACACACCCGACCAGCTGTTCCAGATCATGGAAGTATTTGCCCGTGAGAAGAAATACCAGTTTGCTGCTGATGCCAAGGAGTTGACACTCAAGATGATCACCGAGCTCTACAATTCTCGTGAGAAAGACTTTGCCAACGGGCGCACCATGCGTCAGCTCTTCGATAAGATCTGCGCTAAGCAGGCTGAGCGTCTGCAGAAGGTTGATATTTCGACGCTTACCAATGACGAACTCATGACTATTATGGTCGATGACATACCTTACGAAGCACCGCAAACCGTCGATTATACTGATTGTCTTGCTAAGCTTAACGGTATGGTTGGATTGGCCGCTGTCAAGAAGGAGATTTCCAATCTGGCAGCTTTCCTCAATTTGCAGATTCGTCGTGGCGAAACCAATACTTTCCAAGGGAAACATTATGTCTTCACAGGTAATCCTGGTACAGGTAAGACGACGGTGGCCCGTATTATGGCCGATGTTTTCCGCACGTTAGGCATTCTGTCTAGAGGCCAGTTGGTTGAAGCAGACCGCTCTAAACTGGTGGCAGGCTTTTCGGGTCAGACAGCTATCAAGACCAACCAGCTGATTGATTCAGCGATGGGCGGTGTGCTGTTTATCGATGAGGCCTATACCCTGAAATCTAACGATCAGGACAGCTTTGGCGCTGAGGCTATTGATACCTTATTGAAGCGTTTGGAGGACGATCGCGGCAAGTTCATTTGTATCGTCGCCGGCTATACCGACCAGATGCATGACTTCATCGACACCAATCCTGGATTGAAGAGTCGCTTTACACAGACCATTCATTTTGAAGACTATACGCCTGACGAGCTGACAGAGATTTTTATCAATCTGGCTAAAGGCAAGAACTTTACCGTCGATGAGGAGACGCGTGGTGCCGTACATCGTCAGTTTGAGCAACTTTATCTGCGTCGTGACAAGAACTTCGGTAACGCCCGAGAGGCTCGTCGTATCTTCGACCAGACTGTTGAGCGTCAGAGCCAGCGTTTGGTTGAACAGGTTAATGATCCTAACCTCCACCAGGAGGATATGTATCGTATCACGACTGCCGATCTGCCAATGACTCAGAGTGAGCAGGCTCGTCCGCTCGACGAGGTACTCAACGAGCTCGACGACTTCATCGGAATGCGTTCTGTGAAGAACATGATTCGTCGCTTGGCGGTACAGAGCATGTTCATGA
>CAMVOS010000059.1 GCA_947169185.1 uncultured Prevotella sp. | reverse complement strand
TTAAAAAGAGTAGTAGTAACAGGCATGGGTGCCGTTACGCCACTTGGAAATACTCTTAAGGAAACTTGGGAGGCTATGCTGGCTGGTAAAAGCGGTGCTGCGCCTATTACACTTTTTGATGCATCGAAGTTCAAGACTCAGTTTGCCTGTGAGGTGAAGAATCTGGATGTAAATGCATATCTCGACCGCAAGGAAGCTCGTAAGATGGACCGCTACACACAGTTGGCATTGATTGCTGCCAAGCAAGCGGTAGAAGACAGCGGCATGGATCTGGAGAAAGAAGACAAGGATCGCATCGGCGTAGTCTTTGGCGTGGGTATCGGTGGTATCAAGACCTTCGAGGACGAGGTAACCTACTACGGCGCTCATCGCGAGGACGGACCGAAGTTCAACCCCTTCTTCATCCCCAAGATGATTGCTGACATCGCTGCCGGACAGATTTCTATCATGTACGGTTTCCATGGTCCCAACTACATCACAGCTTCTGCCTGTGCATCGTCAAGCAATGCTCTAGCTGATGCCTTCAATCTGATTCGTCTGGGCAAGGCCAACATCATTCTAGGTGGTGGTGCTGAGGCTGCTGTCTGTGAGACTGGTGTTGGTGGTTTCAACGCCATGAAGGCTTTATCTACACGTAACGATGAGCCTGAGAAAGCTAGTCGTCCGTTTAGCGGAAGCCGCGATGGATTTATCATGGGTGAGGGTGCTGGCTGTCTGATTCTTGAGGAGCTCGAGCACGCTAAGGCTCGTGGTGCTAAGATTTATGCTGAGATGGTTGGTGCTGGAATGAGTGCTGATGCCCATCACATTACCGCCTCCCACCCAGAGGGTTTGGGTGCCAAGCTGGTGATGAAGAATGCATTGGAAGATGCAGGCATGCAGCCCGACGAGATTGACTATATCAACGTTCATGGAACATCTACACACGTCGGTGACATCTCTGAGGCTAAGGCTATCAAGGACGTCTTTGGCGATGCAGCTTTCAAGCTGAATATCTCATCGACAAAGTCTATGACCGGTCACTTGCTTGGTGCTGCTGGTGCCGTAGAGGCTATGGCTACCGTGCTGGCCGTGCAGAACGACATCGTGCCTCCTACAATCAACCACGAGGAAGACGACAAGGACGAAGAGATTGACTACAACCTCAACTTTACCTTCAACAAGGCTCAGAAGCGTGAGGTGCGTGCCGGTCTCAGTAATACTTTCGGTTTCGGAGGTCATAATGCCTGTGTGGTATTTAAGAAGTATGTTGGTTAACAAACATATTGAATATGTGGGTTAATGACATTTTAGATAGAATCAAGCTCCCTTTCCGCAAAGAGAAGGAGCTTGTTTCTTCTTTATATCGTATTCTGGGTTTCTATCCCCATGACATCAGCCTCTATAAACAAGCGTTGCTGCACAAGAGTGTAGGACGTCGCAACGACAAAGGAAAGCCGCTGAATAACGAACGCTTGGAGTTCTTGGGCGATGCCATCCTTGATGCAGTAGTAGGCGATATCGTATATCGGCATTTTGAAGGCAAGCGTGAGGGTTTTCTCACCAATACCCGTTCGAAGCTGGTAAGCCGTGATACACTGGGGAAGTTGTCGAAGGAAATGGGTATAGCCCAACTTATTATGTCTGCGGGACACTCCACCTCACACAATAGCTATATGAATGGCAATGCCTTTGAGGCACTGGTAGGAGCCATCTATCTGGATCGTGGCTATGGTGCCTGCATGCGCTTCATGGAGAAGCGCATATTGGCACAGATTATCAATATTGATAAGGTGGCCTATAAAGAGGTGAACTTCAAGTCAAAGCTGTTGGAATGGAGCCAAAAGAATCGTGTGAAGATGGAGTTCCGTGACCTGGAGCAGACGCGCGACGAGAAAGGAAGTCCGGTATTTACCTCGCAGGTGTTTATTGAGGAACTGGAAGGTTGTACGGGTACTGGCTATTCTAAAAAAGAAAGCCAACAGCATGCCGCCAAGGACACGTTACAGCGCTTGCGCCGTGAACCTCAGTTTATTGATGCAGTCTTTGCTGCCAAGGGCGATCGTACTAAGATGGAAGAAGAGCCCGTGATGATAGTTCCCGATGTAGAGAAGTTAGAACAGGAACAGCAGGACTTTTTCGATACCGGCATTTCTGAGGAAAACGTAATACGTGGGCATACTGAGAAGCATGCTGACAAGCGCAAGCAAGCAGTAGAGTCTCCAGTAGAGAAGATGCCTGTACAGAAGAACTTGTTTGATGACGAATTCTCACTCGACGACATCCAAACTTCGCCTCAAGAAAAGACTCGGGAGGAAATAATAGCTGAGGCAGAGGCAGCAGCTTTTGCTGAGGCGTAAACCGATTTTTGTAGCACATGCGGCTTTCATCAATGATGAGAGCCGCATATGTTTTTGATTCGTTGTAAGGCTTCCGTCAGTACACTACGGGGACAAGCTATGTTGATGCGGACAAACCCACGCCCGCTCTCAGCACCATACATGGTACCAGGGTTGAGCCATACACGGGCATCCTGCATGAGTTGTTCACAATAGGCTGCCACATCGTTGCAGCATTCGGAAACATCCACCCATACTAGATAAGTACCCTCTAGTGGCATTACCTTCCATTGGGGGATGTGTTTTGCGATAAACTTGCAAAGCGTGGTGTAGTTACCCCATAGGTATTCGTTAAGTTCGTCAATCCAGTCTTCGCTATCATTATAGGCTGCCATGAGTGCCACAGGCCCAAAGGGATTCACGTCGCACACTTCATGGATATTGATGGCACGGTCAATGCGCCGTCTGGTCGCTGCATCCTGACAGATGATATTTGCAATCTGCAGGCCTGCGGTATTGAACGACTTGGAGGGAGAGTTGAGGATAATGGCATCCTTATCGACAATACCCATAGGACAAAGCTGGTGACCGGGCATGGTGAGTTCGCCATGAATTTCGTCGCTCAAAATGCGGAGGTGATGCTTGTGACAGATGTCAGCCATACGCTGAAGCTCCTCACGCGTCCAGACACGTCCTGTTGGGTTGTGAGGGTTACAAAGCAGGAAGACGGTAGCCTTCTCATCAGCACAGCGCTGTTCAAAATCTTCCCAATCGACTTCAAACCGCTCCTGCCCATTGTGGTTCACCCGCAACAACACACTCTCTGAGACTTCACAGCCGTTGTTTTTAATACAAGAGAAAAAGCAGTTGTAGTCGGGCGAAAGGATGACGACTTTTTCTCCCGGCATCGTCAATGCCTTGATGGCACATGTGACAGCAGGAACCACGCCGGTAGTATATAGAATATGTTCGCGCACAATAGTCCACTGATGGCGACGTTGGAACCACGAGATGATGGCCTCATAATAGTTGTCCTCCACCACTGTATAGCCAAAGATGGGGTGTGCTGCACGTTTCTTCACCGCCTCTTGAATAGCTGGTGCCACGGCAAAGTCCATGTCTGCTACCCACAAGGGAATAATGTCCTCAGCAGGTGAACCGCTAAGTACCTTGCTTTCATCCCACTTTACACAGTGGGTACCTCTGCGCTCTATGATCTCATCGAAGTTATACTTCATATTTGTCTCCTTGCGGGTGAACCGCAAAGCGCTATTTTCTGGTTTCTATTATGCAGTTGTTAGGCTGGAGCACATGTTCGTCAATGGTCACCGAGCCAATGCTATCTGCTACGATGTGTCCGCTGGTGGGGTTCTTGATGTTGGTAATGTGCCCGCGGATACTGGCTTCTACCGTAGAGTATTCGAAGACGCGGTCGCACGACTTGTCGAAGGTGCAGTTCTCCAAGACCAAGTTCTCTGTATAGCACAACAGTTGTTCGCCATTCAGGTGACAGTTCACCAGACGGACGTTCTTAGAATGCCAGCCAAGGTATTCGCCATCCAGTTCTGAGTCATAGACGGTTACATTCTCACACTCCCAGAAGCTATCCTTGGTAAGAATCTTAGCGTGATGAACCTCTACATTCTTACAATATTGGAAGACATACTTTGCATCGCTGTCCAGTCCGTCAACATAGATGTTCTTAGAGAACATAAACGGATAGGTGCCGCCGTGCAGGGTAACATTCTTCAGACGCAAGCCATCTACTTTCCAGAAGGTCTCGTCAGCATCCATGATGTTGACGTTCTCCAACTCCACGTTTTTCATTTCGCGGAAGAATTTCGGTCCATCGATACGACAGCGATGCATGCGCAGGTTATTGGTGTACCAGATGGCAGAACGCGAACCCTCTGCAAAGTAACAGTCTTCGATGAGTGCCCCATCGACATGCCACCAAGGATATTTGCCATAGAAACGACAGTGGTGCGCTTCCATGTTCTGGCATTGCTTGATGGCCGATTCACCATCTGTAATGGTGATGTTCTCTAATTGCAAATCATGGGTGGCGAACAAAGGACGCTCGCCACCCATTTCCAGATCTTGTAATAGTTGCATAAAGATTTTTGTTTACAGCAGATTCATCGTGTCTGTAGCAATCATCAGTTCCTCGTCGGTAGGAATAACAACAACCTTAACCTTTGAGTCATCAGCAGAAAGGATGCATTCCTCACCACGCTTGGTATTCTTCGATTCGTCGAACTTCACACCCAGGAACTCCAGACCCTTGCAGACTTCAGAACGCATGCTGAGTTGGTTCTCGCCAACGCCAGCGGTGAAGACGATGACATCAACTCCACCCATAGCTGCAGCATAGGCACCAATGTATTTCTTAATGCGATAGAAATACATATCCTGAGCCAGCTTTGCACGGGGTTCACCAGCCTTGGCAGCACTCTCTACGTCACGCATATCAGAGCTACCGCCAGTGATGCCAGCGACGCCGCTCTTCTTGTTGAGCAGGTTAGACATGCCGTCAGCATCAAGGTTCAGCTTCTTCTCAAGGAACGTTACAGCACCACCATCGATATCACCTGAACGTGTACCCATAACAAGACCCTCCAGAGGGGTAAGTCCCATAGAAGTATCTACGCACTTGCCATCGACAACAGCAGCAATAGAGCCGCCATTTCCTATGTGACAAGTGATAACCTTTGTACCCTCGGGCTTCATGCCGAGAAACTCCAAGGCACGGGCACTGACATAGCGATGAGAGGTACCATGGAAACCATATCTACGTACACCATACTTCTCATAGAGCTCATAAGGAATGGCATACATATAAGCCTTGGCGGGCATGGTCTGGTGGAAAGCAGTGTCGAATACACCTACCTGAGGAAGACCCGGCATCAGTTCCTTAACGGCATTTACGCCCTTCAGGTTAGCAGGGTTGTGTAGGGGAGCCAGGTCGGAGCATTCTTCGAAGGCCTTGAGTACTTCATCGGTCAGCACAACACTTTTGTTGAACTTCTCACCTCCATGCACCATACGATGACCTACGGCATCAATCTCTTTCAGATCTTTAATCACGCCAATCTCGGGGTCTGTCAGCAGCGAGAAGATGAACTTTACACCCTCTGTATGCTCCGGGATGTCGTGCATTATCTGCTTCTTCTCACCATTAGCTAACTTAACCTTTACGAAGGCACCATCCAGACCTACACGCTCTGCGCCACCACTGGTCATCACACTCTTATCGTCCATATTGTACAAGGCGTACTTGATAGACGAAGAGCCGCAATTCAATACTAATATCTTCATATTCTCTTAATTCTTAATTCCCAATTCTTAATTACTTTTTCGCATCCATAGCCTGGCAAGCGGTAATCGCTACCATATAATAAACATCATCTACAGAGCAGCCACGAGACAGGTCGTTGACGGGACGGGCGATACCCTGAAGAATAGGACCGATAGCGATGGCATCACCAAGGCGCTGCACGAGTTTATAGCCGATGTTACCAACTTCGAGGTTGGGGAATACAAGCACATTGGCCTTACCGGCGATTTCTGAGCCAGGAGCCTTCTTAGAACCTACAGAAGGTACAAGGGCTGCATCGGCCTGTAACTCACCGTCAATCTTCAGTGTGGGATCGAGTTCCTTTGCTAACTTGGTAGCCTCAATGACCTTGTCAACAACCTCGTGTTTGGCAGAACCCTTTGTTGAGAAGCTCAGCATAGCTACACGAGGGTCAGCAAAACCAGCAACAGACTTGGCCGTCTGAGCGGTGCAATAGGCTATCTGTGATAACTGTGCAGCATCGGGCATCGGAGTTACGGCCACATCACCGACAACGAGGACACCATCCTCACCATACTGCTTCTCTTTAGAGATGAGCAGCATGCCACCGCTGACGCAGGTAATGCCGGGAGCACACTTGATAATCTGCAAAGCAGGACGCAGTGTATCGCCAGTAGTTGACAAAGCGCCTGAAATCTGTCCGTCGGCACCTTCTGTCTTGATAATCATACAACCCAGATACAGAGGATTCTTCACCAGTTTACGAGCCTCCTCGATGGTCATACCCTTTGACTTGCGAATCTCAGCCAACTTCTCAGCCATCTCCTCGCTACGCTCGTAGTTCTCGGGGTCGATAAGGGTTGCCTTGTCAATGTGTGTCAGCCCCTTTTCCTTGGCCAAAGCGTGAACTTTGTCAGGATTACCAATAAGGATGAGGTTTGCAATGTCGTCAGCAAGAACCTTGTCTGCTGCACAAAGTGTACGCTCCTCTTCTGCTTCGGGGAGCACAATGCGCTGCTTGTTAGCCTTAGCACGCGCAACGATTTGACTTAATAAATCCATAGTTTGCTTGTATTTTAAATGTTGATGATAATCTCTGACTGCAAAGGTACGAAGAAAAAATAGAAATGATGCATTAATAATTAAAAATTTAGCGTTTACGTTTACGCTAATTCCTGAGTCAGAATGCTTTCCAGTTTCTCTGCCGACAGCCGCAACTGAAATTCGCTGCGGATGGCCACACTAATGCCTCCTGTTTCTTCGCTGACCACAATAGCTATACTGTCACTCTCATGGGTGATGCCTAAGGCGGCACGGTGACGTAGTCCCAGTTCTTTGGGAATGTGCAAGCTATGGCTTACAGGCAGGATACATGCCGCAGCCTTGATACGCTGGTTGGCAATAATCATGGCACCATCATGAAGTGGAGAGTTCTTGAAGAAGATATTTTCAATAAGCTGTTGGCTGATGGTAGCATCAATGCGTTCACCTGTTGCCACAATGTCGTCAAGAGGTGTGCCACGCTGTATGACGATGAGAGCGCCGATGCGCTTTTTGCTCATCGACATACATGACATGACAATAGGCATGATAGTCTGTTTGATTTGCTCACGGTCCGAACCCTTTTCGGCATTGGCAAACAAGCGTCGTAAAGCCCTCATGCGCTGGTGACCGCCCAGATTGTAAAGGAACTTGCGTATTTCTTCCTGGAAGAGAATAACCAGTCCGATGACACCGACAGAGACCACTTTGTTCATGATGCTTCCCAAGAGTTTCATCTCCAACACCTGTGTTACCACCAACCACAGCACAATGAATATCATGATGCCCATGAATACTGTCAATGAGCGTGACTCTTTCATGAGCCGATAGACATAGAACAACATCATGGCGACGAGTAAGATGTCTATCACGTCTTTGATTCCAAATTCGAAAAACACCATTGGTATTTATAATTTTTCTTTTTTACAATCTACTGTTTGACGTTGACTGCATTTGTGTCGCAGCAACGATTCTGATGGTCTCTACCGCCTCCTTGACGTCATGTGCCCTCAAGATACTGGCACCTTTCATCAATGCTAAAGTATGGAGAACCGTGGTGCCGTTCTTTGCTTCTTCCTGTTGGCAGTTCAGGGTGCGGTATATCATAGATTTCCTGGAGACACCCACTAAGATGGGCAGTTGTAATATTTCCATACGCTCCAGCTCATTCATTACCTGATAGTTCTGCTCCAGTGTCTTGCCAAAACCGAAGCCTGGGTCAATAATCATGTCCTTCTGTCCCAACATCCTTAACTGGTCTGTCGCTTGGGCACAATCAATCAAGATGTCGTACATGGTAGCTTGCCGGGACATATAGATGTATGGCACCCTTAATCGGCTAACCATGTGGAACATCTCTAGAGAGGTGAGAGGTAAGAGGTGAGGGGTTGCAGGTGCTCCTACGTCATTGATGATGTCGGCACCATATTCTTCAACGACCATGCGGGCAACGTCAGGACGGAAAGTATCTACGCTGACAATAGCATCTGGCACTTCTTTCCTGATGATGTTTAGGGCAAAGCGCAGGCGTTGTATCTCTTCTTGTTCTGTGGCTGGCGTAGAGTCTGGTCGCGTGGAACAAGCCCCTACGTCAATGATGGTGCCGCCTTCATTGATGATTTGGTGCGTTCGCTGGATAATACCCTCCTCAGTCTGCTGACGACTGGCAGCATAGAACGAGTCGGGGGTAACATTTAGAATACCCATCACCTGTGGCTCGCAGAGGTTTAATAGTCTTCCGTTACAATTCAGCGTATATTCCATATTCGGGAACAAAGGTAGTACAAATCGGGCGAAAAGCCAAAGAAAAATATGTTTTTCTTTTCCGAGACGTCTTCCTCGTTCTCTATATGATGAAAAAAGACTCCCGATAGGCATGATGCCTGTCGGGAGTCTATATCCACTATTTGTTGGTGTCTCGTTTAGAAGTCCATCTTGTCGAGCTCGTCGGTAAAATTTTTGGGCTCGTTGTTCTCAACGGGAGCATGGAACTCCTCGTTGCGCTCACGGCGCTCGGGACGGGGACGACGCTCACCGCGTTCGCCACGCTCAGGACGAGGACGGCGCTCGCCACGGTCGGGGCGCTCACGACGCTCACCACGTGCAGGACGCTCCTGATAACCCTCGGGCTTCTCGATGAGCACACGGTGTGAGAGCTTGAACTTACCAGTCTTGGGGTCAATCTCCAGCAGCTTCACGGTAATCTTGTCACCTTCTTTGATGCCGGCTTCCTCAACGGTCTCCAAGCGCTTCCAGTCAATCTCGCTGATGTGAAGCAGACCATCCTTGCCAGGCATGAACTCTACGAAGCAGCCATAAGGCATGATGCTGCGAACGGTACCCTCATAGACCTCGCCAACCTCGGGGATGGCAACGATAGCCTTGATTTTGGCAATAGCAGCATCGATGCTCTCCTTGTTAGGAGCGCTGACCTGTACCTTGCCTACGCCGTCTTCCTCATCAATGGTGATTGTGGCACCAGTGTCCTCCTGCATTTGCTGGATAATCTTACCACCAGGACCAATGACAGCACCAATGAACTCCTTGGGAATCTCGAAGGCCTCGATACGGGGAACCTGAGGTTTCATCTCTGCACGAGGCTCGGCAATGGTGTCGGTGATGCACTTCAGGATATGCTCACGACCGGCCTTAGCCTGCATGAGAGCCTTCTCCAGAATGTCGAACGACAGACCGTCGCACTTGATATCCATCTGGGTGGCTGTCAGACCGTCCTTCGTACCGGTGGTCTTGAAGTCCATATCGCCCAGGTGGTCCTCGTCGCCGAGGATATCGCTCAATACGGCATACTTATCTTCTCCAGGATTCTTGATCAGACCCATAGCAATACCTGATACAGGCTTTTTCATGGGCACACCAGCGTCCATCAGGGCGAGGGTACCAGCACATACGGTAGCCATAGAAGAAGAGCCGTTAGACTCAAGGATCTGAGATACCAGACGAACGGTGTAAGGGAAGTCCTCGGGAATCTGACCCTTCAGACCGCGCCATGCGAGATGACCGTGACCAATCTCACGACGACCTACGCCACGCTGAGCCTTGGCCTCACCCGTACAGAACGGTGGGAAGTTATAGTGCAGCAGGAAGCGCTGATAGCCGTGCTCCAGCACGTCGTCAACGAGCTTCTCGTCGAGTTTGGTTCCAAGTGTACAAGTAGAAAGCGACTGTGTCTCACCACGTGTGAAGATAGAACTTCCGTGAGGCATGGGCAGTGGAGAAACCTCGCACCAGATAGGACGGATCTCATCAGTCTTACGACCATCGAGACGGATACCCTCATCGAGGATGCAAC
>CAMVOS010000058.1 GCA_947169185.1 uncultured Prevotella sp. | reverse complement strand
TAATCCTCACCACCATAGATGCTGTTAAAGGTGATGGGACTTTCCGTCCATTGCCACTTGTCGTCGCTGTAGACACGCTCGCGCATGCCATCGTCGTAGGTGATATAGAGGAAGTAGAGCAGGGTGGGTGGACCAAACGACACCTTCAGCTTGACATACCTGCCACCTTGTTCGTTATAAAAGCCGTTACCTAACAGCACGCGCAACTCGTTGTCGCCCTGTTGAATCTGCTGGGTGACGTCGTAGACATTGAAGAATACGGTTTTATCGTAGTCGCTCCACGTGGGGGCAAACTCAGAATTGCCCACCTTCTGACCATTAATGGTGGCCTCGTAGAACCCTAATCCGCAGATACGCAACTCGGCATGTTTCACCGTTTTATAGGGCTTGAAGCTACGGCGCAGGATGATACTACGGCGCGACAACGGGTCAGCTGCTTCCCAAGCGGCTTTGGTCTGTTTGATGACACTGCCTGAACATAGGCGACCTTCAGGAATATTAGCATCCTTGCGGGTGATGGCACCAATCCATTGGGCTTCGCCAAAATAGCCCTGCGCAGGTAAGCCTAGTGGGACTAGTATAACGAGTATAACTAGAAATAATTTCTTCATAGCACGTTTGGAATAATAAGTTTGCCTATATCGTTGCGCTTACCTTTCAATTGTCCGTCCACAAAGACGCGGAGACCCTTGCCTGCATGGTAGCGCGAGCCGTCCTTGTCCCATACAATGGTAATGTTATGCCCATGATAGGGAACGTTGTCAAGGCAGAAGTAATTCCACTTGTTTTCAGGCAGTAATGGATTCACCTCAAGGACCTGATCAGCACGGGGACGCAAACCGCAGAGTCCCGTTATCATGAGGTCGTTCCATGTTGAGTGGTTATAGTAGCGTGAACGTTCCTGATCGCCCTTCAACCAGTAGCCTGTGGTTTCGTCAAGGTATTCGCCAATATAGGGTTTACCTCGCATGTGTTGACTTTGCATATATTTCTCCAACTCAGCAAAGTAGAGCGAGTCAGTGATAACGGGGTTGCTATAGTCGTTTAGGTAGTTGGCCATAGCGGTCAGCGTCTGACTGGTGGCGAAAGGCCATACAGCACCATCCCACTCGCATTGGCCCACACCATGTGTGCGGAACTGCGGATGGCGACGCTCGGCAGTGGTCTGTCCGTAGGGGGCGGAGAAGCCTTCTGGGTCAGCAGTCTGAAGCCATGCGACGCTGTATTTGGATTCGTCTTTTGCCATGTGGGTGTACCAAGGCATGAAACCGATAGCTTCACGGACATTCGATGATGAGTCGATACGGTGGGTCTCGAAGAACTGGTGCTTTTCGTTCCACAACTTCGCATGTACCTTCTCTTTCAAATCGGCAGCCTTCTGGAAGTAGGTAGCAGCCTTCAGATTGTCGCCTCCTAATTGGGCAATATTACCGATGGCTTTTGCATTGCCATACATGTAGGCATTAATCGAGGGGCGCAGGTACTTCTTCTTACGTCCACCACTGATGGTTTCCTCCATGGCGTCGCGCACGTCCTCCTGCCAATAGAAACCACCATCGCGCGTATGAGTGGTCTCCCACTCGTTGTACTCCCATTCCAAAGAAGGTAACATATTGACATACCACTGCTTGCGACCATCCACCAGGTGGCGTTGCCACAACGAATGGGCTATCCATGAAGAATACTTCAGCAGCTTTGCCATAGGCTTGCCCTCGTTGCCTTTATACCATGTGCGGACGATTTGGTCGAGGTAGGTGCTGTCTCTGAGCCAACGGCTCTCATGGATATGGTGACCAACGCCCGATGAGATAAGCTTCCACTTGTCGGCATAGTTGCGCTTGACAAGGAATTCAGTCATCGCGTAACCTACGGGCGTCAGTTCGATATGTTTTCTGAGCGTCCACCAACGGTAGTACCACATTTCCTCAAACCCACGGTCTGGACAATCGAAGAGGGGCACGTTCTGTATCATCCATTCCCATGCCTCACTGTTAGGAATAGCCTGCACGATATTTTCGTCCTCCATCGTGTTGAAGTAGTCGACGTAGTGCTTGTAGTTGTCGTAGCGGAGGAATGCTCCACCCAACGAAGATTCGTTGGGCACAGTGGCGAAGTTGGCAATGGCAAACGTAGCCTCCGGCTCGCGTTCACCTGCATTCTCAAGGACGCCGTCCCAATCGGCAGGGGTGTCGACATCAGGGAAGCGACGCTCAGAGCCCGTACGGAACATCACACGCTCTATGGCTTCAACAGGAGCAAAGAACATGCGCTGACCAGCCTTCTTACCATCCACGAATACCTCTATCATACGCTTCGAAACGCTGAGGATGGCTTCGATATGATATGCTTTGTTGGCTTCGTACTTACCCAAACCACCATAGCGGGCACCGCCCTTGCAGCGCATCTGCCCCTCGTTAGTGAGTTCGATACGCGAGCAGGCTGTACCGTGCTGGTCTAAAAACTCAATCTGTAGCAATCCGTGATCGTTCTGACCTGCCTTTAGGTCGAAAGCAACCTTCAACTCCTTTGTTGCAGGTATCTTTCTTTCCACGCGGGCATAGTCGAATGGGTCGCTATCCTTCAACGTTAACCAACCATCGTTCAGCGATACGGGGGCATAGACAGGCGAATATATGTTCCAGTTTGTGAGCATTGCACGGCCACTGTGCCCAACGGTTTTTCCGTTGGGTATAAACTCCT
Source organism: uncultured Prevotella sp. (assembly GCA_947169185.1). Lineage (GTDB taxonomy): Bacteria > Bacteroidota > Bacteroidia > Bacteroidales > Bacteroidaceae > Prevotella. The sequence continues at coordinate 7,334 of CAMVOS010000058.1, read as the reverse complement.
TGCCATCAGCATGGCTGTGGGCTTCTGCTTGTATGGGCACGGGGATATGCGCCACCCACATGTCTTCCTTGTTCATCGAATAGGTCACCCAAAGGTCGCCATCCTTAGGAATGCCGTTGCCCTCCTGAATACCTCGCACATATTGCGGGCCATAGCTTTTATAGTTGCCACCATAGCGCATAGGTGGCACTTCGCCTTGCACAAGATTCAAAGTTGTGTATTCGTAGCCATCCTTCGACAGCGAGATAGCCAGCGGCCAACGATATTCAGAGGGATTGTAGACAGTAGCATAGCTGCCATCGCTGAGGCGTTGCCCCCAAATTTTAGCATTGCTATTGACAAAACCTTTAGCACGTTCCACTGGCTGTGCCCATGTCAGTCCACCGTCAGCACTTGTCGATGTCAGCGCATGCTTCCAAAGGGCAGCAATCTGTCCGTCTGGCAGGGTATAGTCGCAATAAGCCTTATACTCCTTGTTGAGGGGAATGAGCGGATCATTGCGGTCAGCCTCCTCTACCCACTGCATGCGATAACGGGGATTAGCGAGAATTTCCTCGCAGGCCTGTTTCACGTCCTTGGGTGCTTTCGTGTAGAAGGGCCAATAGGGCTTATAAGACTTATATGCCCCATTCATATAGAGGAAATAGATAGACCCCAATGTGCCATCCTTCTTCACTTCTCGGATGACGCGGCCTAGGCCATTGCCGTCGTTGGGGTCGTCCTTCTTGTCGAAAGCAACGCCATAATTGCCAAGCGCCCACAACTGTCCACTTTTCGAGACATACCAGCCCACACGTTGGTGCATGATAGCTATCAAGTTATGAGCTTTCTCACTGCGGTTGGGCTTTTGGAAACCCTCAGGCACTTGCAGTTCAGGGAACAGTATTTGCGGATTGGTCCATGTGTATCCGTCCTTGGATGTCTGCAACATGGTATGCGAAGGGGGCACATGCTCGTCTTTAGGGTCACAGAGGTAGTGTACATAGAACTGGTTATTCCAATACGCCATCATTGGCTGATGGTTGTATGTCCAACCATTGCCATTGGCCTCAGATGGATGCTCACGATTTGCACGCAACATCTGGATGTTATGCACGCCAACTACAGGACTGAGGCCTCCGTCGTGACGATTAGGATTGCTCAGCGTCTTGCCAATATAGTGTATCTTCTTGGCATTCAGCAGTCCATTGAGGATGGCCTCGTCTGCCTCAAAGATGGTGCCGTGCTTGTGCAATTTGGGTACGTTTACCTTGTTGCTGACGTCCTCGAAGGTCACGAAGTCTTTCGTGAAATGGGCACCGAAGTCGTAAAGCTTATAGCGGTCGTAATAGATGAGCCAACCATCCTTGACTTTTACAGTAGTCGGACCTTCCATCATCTTACCCGTAAAGGGCTCTGAGGCTTTGCTCCATGGACCATATGGCGACTTGGCGTAAGCCACCTTGATGTCACGTTCAGGACGAGTATTATCCTTTAGCACCATCACGTAGTCGTTCTTGCCGCGTTTCACCAATGTCGCATCGATACTCGAGAAACCTGGCTCAATCATCAGCTTCGAGGGTGTGAATTTTTTGAAGTCTTTCGTGGTGGTATAATATAGACGGTGGTTATTTTTGTGGTCCTCCTGTCCATCAGGAAATTTTCCAGGAATACATGATGCCCAGACGATGACAGCCTGCTGCTTGACATCATCCCAAAATAGTTCTGGTGCCCATACATTCACAGTCGTCGTGTCTGTCATCACCTCGATGAAACGCTGCTTGCTCCAGTGTATCAAGTCTTTCGAGCATGCATAGCCAAAACCACGGTCGCCTCGCCACGAACTGGTCCATACCAGATGGAACGTGCCGTCAGGTGTACGGATAATCGAGGGGTCGCGCATCACCTTCTGATTGCCAACCTCAGGCTTTAGCCATACACCGTCTATAGCTTGCCACGTCCATCCGTCGTGACTGTAGATAAACCGTAATCCGTCTGTGGCTGGCTCGTGGAACGATGTCGATATAAACACCTTGTTTTGTGCTATGGCTACGATAGACGCCAGCACCATCACAATTATTGTCAAAATCCGTCTCATTTGCTATACCTTTTTATTATATAATAAGGACTGATGACCTTTGTAATTGTCATCAGTCCTTACCCTTGCTGCCACCCTCCATAAAGTCTAATACCGTATGGTTGAATTCCTTAGGACGTTCCATGTTCAGCATGTGACCACAGTCGTCTATCACAACAAACTTGGCATTCGTCAGATAGTCCATCTCCTTTGGATTTCCACGCTTGCCCTTCAGTTCGCATGCCCCACGAACGAAGAGGGTTGGAACAGCCGTCTTGCCACGTTCACGAAGTTTTGCCCATGCCTCTTTGCCATAGAATAACCGTACTTCCTTATGCAATGGTTGCCATGCTGTCCAATCCTTAATCATCTGGGTTAGCGGCTTTCGTATCCGTTCGCGTCTGCTGCCTCCACCACTAATCAATTGTTCAGTCCACTCTGCCTTCATCCGCTCTACACCCTTCTCCTTTAGTATTGCGATCTCTAAGTCTCGCTTTGCACTTTCTGCAGAATCCATCGGCTCGCTCGGCCCCTTGCTGTTGCGGATGCCACCGCTGGCCATCACACACGTTAGCAGTCGTTCGGGAAACATTGCCAGCAGGTCGCCAGTAACAAACGAACCCATTGACAGTCCCACAATATGAGCTTTCTGGATGTGTAGCGAGTCCATCAGTGTTATCACGTCGTCGGCATGCGTCATCTGCAGGTCCTCACGCTGTTCTGACGAACGCCCATAGCCGCGAAAGTCCATTCTTACCACACGGTAATGCTTGGCGAACGCCTGCCATTGACAGTTCCACATTCTTCGGTCCAGCGAGTGCCCATGCAACAGCAATAGGGGTTCGCCTTTACCGCGTTCCTCGTAATAGATGTGTCCACCACCTGTAGTCGCAACATAATCGCTCTTCGTCGTAGCACACGACGCCAGTAAAATGCTTGTCAGTATCAGAAGTAGTTTGTTCATGGATGCAAAGGTACTAATTTTATTTAAAAAAGATGGCTTTTCCATTTAACTTTCTTACCTTTGCAGCGTCAAACAAGAAAATACTGATGATTATGATGAGAACTTTTATAACCCTGCTGCTCATGGCAGCATTCATCACTGCTGACGCTCAGCAGGTGATGCGCAAGGAGAAAGATGGTACCTATATTGTGAATACTACCACGATTGCTAACGATGTGGAGGGTTATGCTGGGCCTACACCCGTCGAGGTGTATATCAAGAAGAACAAGATTGTCAAGGTAGTTCCCCTGAAGACCATGGATGGTCCTAAGTATGTCGCTAAGGTCAAGAACCAGATGCTGACAAAATATGAAGGTATGAAGGTCGCCAAGAAGAATCCACTGCCGAAGGTCGATGGTGTTACTGGTGCTACCTTTACCTCTGATGCTATGCGTGAGCACGTCAATCGCGCCATAGCGTACTATCAGAAGCACAAGTAATCTTACTGACACGGTGTGAAAGAACGATACTTTAGGGTCGTTCCGACGTCACTTTCCATCCGTTCCAATGGCATCTACGAAGTGTTCCGATGATACTTTACCCCCCTAAAGTATCATCGGAACAGTCGTAATGTGTCGTATCTACAGGTCGAAACTATCATCAGAGCGATCCTAAAGTGATATTCCTTACAAATATCGCTGACTTTTCGTTTAAAAAACGCTGATTTTTTATCAAAAACGGGTTCTGTTTTGGTGAATTTTAGGCAAAAATCGCATTAATCTACCATCTGCCACCAATCTACCATAACCCATAAAATATTATGAATAAAGGGATTACTAGCGTTTGGTGGTAGATGGTAGATATTTTTGCAAAAAATATTTTTATGCGATAAGCAAGCGGGTCACGAGAAGTAAGCAAACAGTCCTCGGGAAATAAGCAAACGATCCTTGAGAAGTAAGCACGTGAGGCACGAGCGATAAGTAGCACTGCACAATACTCCTTACTTATTTTCAAATAAGGCGGCTTTAATTTTCAATACTCGCCCCTTATTCCAGTCACTACGGCTCGCTGACATCAATTCTGAATGCATTCATTGTCTGATATTGTCTCTAAAAAACTTTCTTACTGCAAACTGTTCTGCTTTGGCTACTCATATAATAGTACCAGTCCAGCTATGGCGCAGTAGAGAATCATGCGGATGGGATTGATTTTCATAACCTTAACACCGTAGAATGAGGCGATGAAAAGGAAGCAACTGATATAGAACTGCCACAGGTCCTCTTTTGGAGTACTGAAATTCTCGCGCGTACATAGTAATAATGTTGCTGCAGCCAACAAACCAACGACTGCAGGACGCAAACCACGAAATACGCTTTCGACGGAATGATGGTGCATGAAGCGCATAAACATCTTAGCGATGAGTATCATCAAGATGAGCGAGGGCAGTACCAGTGCGAAGGTAGCGGTAGCAGAGCCGAGAATGGACATGGGCATAGAAAAACCTGCATTTGCACAAGCTGTGTAGCCGCAATAAGTAGCGGAATTGATGCCGATAGGACCTGGGGTCATTTGCGAGATGGCGACAATATCCGTAAAATCACTGCTGGACAGCCACTGCCAGCGTTCTACTGTCTCGTGCTGAATGAGTGACAGCATGCCATAACCACCACCAAAACCAAAGAGACCTATCTTAAAGAAAGTGATAAAAAGATCGAGATAAATCATCATTTGGCAATCCTCCCATAAATATAGCCGCCAATGCCAGCCGCAATGATAATCCAGATGGGTGATACGCCCAAGAGCCATATCAACAGGGCAGATACAATGGGAATCCAGATGGTCCACATGTTAAGCTGTGCCCGTTTGCCTAAATTGAACGTGGGAACAGCAATGAGTGCCACCACAGCAGGACGGATACCCTTGAACATAGCAGCTACGTAGGGATTATCCTTAAACTGGCTGAAGAACATGGCGATGACCAGGATGATGAGGAATGAGGGTAGGGCGGTGCCAATGGTCGTAGCAATGGCACCTCGCGTCTTATTGAGCTTATAACCGATAAACGTAGCTATATTGATGGCGAAGACACCAGGACAACTCTGGGCAATGGCGATGAGGTCGAGCATCTCGTCCTTACTGACCCACTGCTTGCGGTTGACTACCTCTTCTTCTATCAAAGGTATCATGGCATATCCACCACCAAGGGTGAATATGCCAATCTTAAAGAATGTCTTGAATGAATCCCAGTAGATATTCATTATTTATGAGCCTCTACCCACTTACGGGCATTAACAAATGCTTCAATCCAAGGAGTAACCTCGTCGTTGCGACGATCAGCTGGATACCAGGCGTTCTGCCAAGGGAATACGGCACGCTCCAGGTGTGGCATCATGCAGAGATGACGACCGTCCTCAGAGCAGATACCTGCTACGTTATAATCAGAGCCGTTAGGATTAGCGGGATAGCCAGCATAGTTGTACTTGGCAATCACATTATATGTGCTCTCTGCTTCTGGCAGAGAGAATTTGCCTTCTCCGTGAGCTACCCACAGACCAAGCTTATTGCCGCTCAGACTACCGAACATCACACTGTTGTTCTGAGGAATGCTCAGGCTGATGAACTCACTCTCGAACTTATGAGAGTCGTTATGCAGCATCTTAGCACCCTTTGCTCCTGTAAGTCCGAGCTCGACCATCAGCTGACAACCGTTACAGATACCCAGTGAGAGGGTATCCTTGCGGGCATAGAACTTATCAAGAGCCTCTTTAGCCTTGGGGTTGAAGAGGAAGGCACCAGCCCAACCCTTAGCAGAACCAAGTACGTCGGAGTTAGAGAATCCACCGCAGAATACAATCATGTTGATATCCTCGAGGGTTTCGCGACCACTAATCAGGTCGGTCATCATCACGTCCTTCACATCGAAACCAGCCAAATAGAGGCAGTAAGCCATTTCACGCTCACCGTTAGTACCCTTCTCACGGATAATGGCAGCCTTAATGCCTGAGGGCTGACGACGATCGGCAGAGATGCCATACTGGGCGAGAGTACCTGTGAAGTCCTTGTTGAACTTCATCTCCAGAGGCTGCTTCTTGTAGTTCTCAAAACGTTCCTTAGCCTTGCCGTTGAAGCTCTGCTTGCGATCCAGCAGATAAGAGGTCTTATACCATACATCGCGCAGGGCATCGATATCGAAGCTCATCTCATCATCGCCAGCCTTAACTACGATACTGCGGCTGTCCTCAACGGGATAACCAATCTTAGCAAAGCCTACACCTAGCTCTTCCATGAAGTCTTTGAACTCCTGCTTGTACTCGTCGCTAACCTCGATAACCACACCTGGGTTCTCAGCGAAGAGAGTCTTTACAACGTCGCCATCAGCACAGATATCGTGCAGGTTGATATGCATACCGCCCTTCTGGTTGGCGAAGCACATCTCGAGTAGAGTAGTAATCAGACCACCGGCAGAGATGTCGTGACCAGCCAGAATCCAACCCTTCTCAATCATCTGCTGTACAGCCATGAAGGCATCAGCAAAGTATTCTGGGTTCTTAACAGTTGGAACATCATCGCCTACCTTGCCTAAACTCTGGGCAAAGGCAGAACCACCAAGACGCTGCTCGTCGAACGAGAAGTCGATATGATAAAGTGATGCGTTCTTATCGTTAACCAAAACAGGTGATACCACCTTCTTGATATCAGAAACCTCACCACCAGCAGATACGATTACAGTTCCTGGAGAAATAATTTTCTCGCCATTAGGATACTGCTGACTCAAAGACAGCGAATCCTTACCAGTAGGCACGTTGATATGCAGGTCGCAGCAGAAATCACTGAGAGCTTTCACTCCCTCATACAGACGGGCATCTTCACCCTCCTGAGAACGGCAAGGCCACATCCAGTTGGCAGAGAGACTCAGCGAATCCATACCCTCAGCCAGAGGAGCCCAAACGATATTGGTCAGAGCCTCGGCTACAGAGAGAACACTTCCTGCAGCAGGATCAGCCAAACCAGCCTGAGGCGCATGACCCAGAGCGGTAGCGATACCCTTCACGCCACGATAGTCGAGGGCTACGACACCACAGTCGCTCAATGGCAACTGAATCTCACCCTGACACTGCTGACGGGCTATCTTACCGGTCACAGAACGGTCTACCTTATTGGTCAACCAGTCCTTACAAGCTACAGCCTCCAGCTGGAGAACTCTTTCTAGATATTCGTTTATCTTATCCTGCGTGTAGGTCACATCCTCATAGTGACGCTCCACGGTATTATCCTTCATAATGGTCTTTGGAGAGTGACCAAACATCTGAGCCACGTCGAGGTCGAAAGGCTTCA
>CAMVOS010000057.1 GCA_947169185.1 uncultured Prevotella sp. | reverse complement strand
CCTGTACCATCTGTCCGGCATTGATCTCAGCCACGAGGATACCCTTCACCTTCTTAGACAAAGCTGCAATCTGCTTCTCTGGGAAGGGGAACAGCGTGATAGGACGGAAGAGTCCGACCTTGACACCCTGCTCACGGGCGATTTCAACAGACTTCTCTGCGATACGAGCTGCACTGCCGAAAGCAACAATTGCATACTCTGCATCGTCCATCTGCTGCTCTTCGAAACGAACCTCATTCTTCTGAATCTTTGCATATTTCTCCTGAAGGGCGATGTTACGCTGCTCCATGATCTCAGGCTTCAGCTCCAGCGAGGTAATCACCACGCGCTCACGATTCTTAGGCTTACCAGTAGAAGCCCAAGGACACTGCTTGATCACCTCCTCATCCGTACGACGGGGCTTGAACGGAGGCAGCACCACCTTCTCCATCATCTGACCAATCACACCATCGCTCAGAATCATAGCGGGGTTACGATACTTGAAGGCCAACTCAAAGGCAAGATCCACGAAATCAGCCATCTCCTGTACAGAAGAAGGAGCCAGAACGATCACCTTATAGTCACCATTACCACCACCACGGGTAGCCTGAAAATAGTCACCCTGCGAAGGCTGAATGGTACCCAGACCAGGACCACCACGCTGCACGTTCACAAATACGCCAGGAACCTCAGCACCAGCCATGTAAGTGATACCCTCCTGCATCAGAGCGATACCTGGAGACGATGAAGACGTCATCGCACGTTTGCCAGCACCGGCAGCGCCATAGACCATATAAATAGAAGCCAGCTCACTCTCAGCCTGAACCACCTGCATACCAGTGGTCTCCCAAGGCTTCAACTCAGCCAGCGTCTCAATCACTTCACTCTGCGGAGTAATAGGATAGCCGAAATAGCCGTCGCATCCGCAACGAATAGCAGCGTGGGCAATAGCCTCGTTGCCTTTCATCAATACAACCTCTTTTTCCATACCTTATTCCTCCACTTTTTTACGATACACGGTAATGCAGCCGTCGGGACATACAATGCCACACGAAGCACAGCCCACGCAGGCCTCTTCGTTGACAGCCTCCACATAGGGATAACCGTGCAGATTCACTTTGTTGGCCAAGGCGATGACCTTCTGGGGGCAAGCAATGATGCACAACTGGCATCCCTTGCACCTTTCGGTATCCACCACGATGGCGCCTTTCATTTTTGCCATAACGTATTTGTTTTATTTATGGGTTATACATATCCTTACAATAGAAAGCCATGATGTCGTCAAGCATCTTCTTGGCTTCAACGGCAGGACTATCCGGGTCGAGCTCAATGGCCTGAATATAGGCGTTGATTGCCTCGTGCCACTGGCCTCGCTTACAAGCCTCATTCCCCTGTTGATAATACTCCTCTGCCGTCATTTATAGTATTCTTTTTTGCCAGCAGCCAAAGTATTCTTCATCAGCGAACAGATGGTCATAGGACCTACGCCACCAGGAACGGGTGTGATGAATGAGCACTTCGGAGCCACCTCATCGAACTTCACGTCACCATTCAGGCGGAAACCGCTCTTGCGAGTGGCGTCAGGCACACGGGTGGTACCAACGTCAACGATGACGGCACCGTCCTTCACCATATCGGCAGTCACAAAATCAGGCTGACCAATAGCAGCAATGATGATATCGGCCTCCTGGCACTCCTTCTTCAGCGTCTTCGAACGCGAGTGGCATACCGTCACCGTTGCGTCGCCATACTGTTTCTGCATCATGAGCTGAGCCATAGGTTTGCCCACAATGTTCGAGCGGCCTAAGATGACGCACTTCTTACCAGAGGTCTCGATATTATATCTCTTCAGCAACGTGATGATTCCCAAAGGAGTAGCCGAGATGAAGCAAGGCAAACCAATGGCCATGCGACCAACGTTGATGGGATGGAAACCATCGACATCCTTGCGGTAGTCGATAGCCTCGATGATTTTCTGCTCATCAATGTGTTTCGGCAAGGGCAACTGCACGATAAAGCCATCGACATCGCCATTGCGGTTCAGGTTGTCGACACAAGCCAGCAGTTCATCTTCCGTCACGTCATCCTCAAAGCGGATGAGCGTCGACTTGAAACCACAAGCCTCGCAAGCTAACACCTTGTTCTTTACATAAGTCTCAGAGCCACCATCGTGACCTACCAATACGGCAGCCAGATGGGGCTGCTTTCCACCAGCGGCCATAATGGCCTTCACCTCTTCGGCAATCTCAGCCTTAATGGCTGTTGCCGTTGCTTTTCCGTCAATCAGTTGCATATATTCTTTAACTTCTCTAACTACTTCTGCTTCATCCATTGCCATTCGTCGCGTGCCTTGATGGGGTCAATATTCATCAAGGCATCAACATCCGCAGCCTTCATGCCGATGTATACGGCCACCTCTTTCAGAGTTTCAATCTCAGAAGGTGTGATCTGTTCGTCCGATTTGACAATCAGGGCCAACATGGATAGCATCTGATAACGCAGGTCTTCGCTCAGTGAACCTGCAATCTGACTACCACAGTCGCCAATCAACTGCAGGAAAGCGTTAGGCTTGCGAGCCTCCAGCTCTTCGTGCTTAGCAACCAGCTTCTTGACCACATCAAGTCCCTCAGTTTCTGCCTCTTCGCCAAAATTTTCCTTTAGGAAATTGCCTAAGAACTGATACTCTTCAGGCTCTACCTTGCCATCAGCAATGACGATATGCGACGCCATCACAAGCATCGAGAACAAGAAACTGTTACGGATATTGTCCTTCACTGGGCTATTCACGTTGAACGTCTCACGAAACTCGTTAGTGTAGGCCACATTCTCAGCAGCCAATTTCATCTGAGGCTGCTCAGCCATCTCTTCCGACAATTCCTTCATCGGGCCCTCACCAAACAGCCCCTTCATACTGCTGATCCATTTACCAAATGCCATAGCTGATAAATATTTAATGTTTAATCTTTAATATTTCATCTTTTTAAAAGGGTTTTCCGCCCTTCATTTTCATGGCAGCAGCCATCTGCGCCATCTTCGACGAACCCATACCGCTGACCATACGCATCATCTTGCGCGTCTGGTCGAACTGCTTCATCAGACGATTCACCTCCTCTATCTTCGTTCCAGAGCCCTTGGCTATGCGCAACTTGCGACTCTGATTGATGATATCAGGATTGGCACGTTCCTTTGGCGTCATCGAGTTGATGATGGCCTCAACACCCTTGAAGGCGTTGTCATCGATATCCACATCGCGGATAGCCTTGCCGACACCAGGAATCATCGATGCCAAGTCCTTGATGTTACCCATCTTCTTAATTTGCTGAATCTGACCCATAAAGTCGTCGAAGTCAAACTTATTCTTGCGGATTTTCTTCTCCAGACGCTTGGCTTCTTCCTCGTCGAACTGCTGCTGGGCACGCTCCACGAGAGAAACAACGTCACCCATACCGAGGATACGGTCGGCCATACGCTCAGGATGGAACACGTCGATGGCTTCCATCTTCTCGCCAGTACCTACAAACTTGATGGGCTTGGTGACAACAGTACGGATTGAGAGGGCTGCACCACCACGGGTGTCACCATCGAGTTTGGTCAGTACGACACCGTCAAAGTCCAGACGATCGTTGAATTCCTTGGCAGTATTAACAGCGTCCTGACCGGTCATGGAGTCGACCACAAACAGTGTTTCGTCGGGGTTGATAGCCTTCTTCAGCGTCTCAATCTCGTTCATCATCTCCTCGTCGACAGCCAGACGACCAGCGGTATCGACGATGACGACGTTGTAAGACTCCTGCTTGGCCTTTCGAATGGCATTCTGCGCAATCTCGACAACGTTCTTGTTGCCTTCTTCAGTATAAACGTCAACGCCAACACTTTCACCAACCACCTTCAACTGCTCGATAGCAGCGGGACGATAGACATCGCAAGCCACCAGCAGAGGCTTCTTGTGCTGGCGCTCTTTGAGCATCTTGGCAAGCTTACCTGAGAATGTGGTCTTACCAGAACCCTGAAGACCAGACATGAGGATGATGGCAGGACGATTCTCGAGTTTCAGTTCGACAGCCTTACCACCCATCAGTTCAGTCAATTCATCATGCACAATTTTGACCATCAGCTGACTGGGTTTCACGGCTGTCAGCACGTTCATACCCATCGCCTTCTGCTTGACAGTATCCGTAAACTGCTTAGCGACCTTGAAGTTAACGTCGGCATCCAACAGGGCACGACGAACATCCTTGAGGGTTTCGGCCACATTGATTTCGGTGATCTTGCCTTCACCTTTCAGTATCTTGAACGACCGTTCAAGTCTATCACTTAAATTCTCAAACATCTTTTTATACCTTATTAATTTTGGGGTGCAAAATTACACAAAAAAAACGAGATGTCCAAACATTACTTCATGTTTTTAGCTTTCTCGTAGGCTTCACGCTGTTGTTTGCTGAATTCGCAACCACAATATTGCTGGTTATAAAAGTCAAATTCTTTCAGCAGCTGATTCCTACGTTCATACAGTCCGCCCTTGCGCCAGTTTTGTGCCCAAAACACGACATTGTCCGTCTCCTGTTGGGCTGCTAGTCCGGCACGTTCAATTTGCGCCAGGCTCTTCCAACGACTGGAAGCCAGCGTAGTGGCAAAGTATTTGATTCCCAACTCTTGAGCCTTACGGGCTGCAGCTGTCAGTCGCAGCGTAAAACACTGTTCGCAGCGACGTCCACGTTCCGGTTCATCCTCTAATCCGCAGACACCTTGCAGCCAAGCGTTGTGGTCATAGTCGCCATCAATCCATCTGACTCCCAGACTGTCAGCATGTCGCTTGCTTTCATTCTTACGAATCTCGTATTCCTCACGAGGAAAAATGTTTGGATTGTAATAGAAAATGGTCGGATGAATGTCATGTTGCAACAGCCACTCTACAATGGCTGAAGAACAAGGCGCGCAACAGGCATGAAGCAAAACCTCGCTGACTCCGTCAGGAACCATGATTTTATTCATAGGCCTCTGGCTTTCCAAATACGGTCTTTTGCTTCATTAATCTTCTGGAATTTCTTCTCGGCAGCTCGGCGCACATCCTCGCCTAACGCAGCTACCTTATCGGGATGGTGCTCAAGTGCCAGTCGACGATAGGCCTTCTTGACCTCGTCGTCAGTAGCATTAGGGCTGACTCCAAGCACCTGATAAGCCGATTCAAGGTCATCCTTACCCATGCCCAACATCGAGTCAACCTCGTCAACACTCATGCGCATCCACTGGGCACACTCTTTCATGGCCGCCACCTCCGATGGATCCACGCGTCCGTCAGCCTGCGAAATCATTACCAGGAAGTTCAGCAGCTGCAAGCGCTGGGCATAGTCCATGTTGCTGGCTATCTGTCCGCAACACTGCATCACGGTATTTCTAAAAGCCTGCGCCCCTACCCGCTTCTGCTCGTCAAACAGCTTGCGCAGAACGTCGTCACCCTGCTGACTGGCCATATCGCCAAAATTTTGGCGCAGCATCTGGCGCACCAGCTCCATCTCAGAGTGCATCACCTTGCCATCAGCCTTGATGATATACGATGCCAACACCAGCAACGAGAACATAAAACTGTTGCGCTGCCCCTGGTAAATCTGCTCTTGCGTATAGCGCTGTCCGCCGTAAGTTCTTGACTGATAACCGCTTTGTCCGTCAAAGGTTCCTTGGGTCTCAGGGGTGTTAACGGCATTGAGCATCTTCTCGAACCACCCGCCAAGAACTGCTCCAGCCAACGCGCCCAACGGTCCACCGCTCATAAAGCCCAGAAAACCACCTATAAAATAACCGAATGCCATAGATAGTCAGAATTATTGCTTTTTAATTTCAATATCACGCTTGACGTTATTGCGAATCTTGGTCAGATAACCTTTCATGCCTTGGGCGTCCTTCTGATCGATAATCTCAAGGAGTTCTTTCAGCTCCGTACGAATCTGTGCCACCTGGTCGTGCGTATAGGGGTTGAAGAGGATTTCCTGCAACAGGTAGTCGTCCTCATTGAGCACGCCCTTGGCTATGCGCATGTGGCGCTTGAATGTAGTACCAGGCGCGTCCTGATGCTTCATGACAGCTGCAAAGACGAAGGTGCTAACGAAAGGAATACTCAATGAGTAAGCGACTGTCTTGTCATGCTCCTCGAAGGTGTATTCGTAGATATTCAGTCCCAACTTCTGGTAGAGGTCCTTGAAGAAGATACGCCCCATATAGTCGCCCTCGCTGATGATGATGGCGTTCTCCTCGCTAAGCTGTTGCAAATTGGCAAACGTGGGTCCGAACATGGGGTGCGTCGAGACATAGCGCATGCCCGTCGATTCGTAAAACTCTTTCAAATCAGTTTTCACACTTGCAATATCGCTGATGATGCACTCCTTAGGCAAATAGGGAATGACCTCCTTGAATACGGGAATAGTATACTTCAGCGTGACAGCATTGATCAGCAACTCGGGCTGAAACTCGCGTATCTCGTCGTAGCTGGTAAAACGCTGACAGTTATAGGTGAAACGCATACGCTTAGCGTCGCGCTCAAACACAGCCACCTCGTGGTCAAAACTCAGCAGGTCGATGAAGAAGCTTCCCATCTTGCCTGCCCCCATAACTAGAATTCTCATTTGTTTACGATTTCAATTTGTTGTCTTACTGACTCTTCGTGGATGCTCTCAAAAACCTTAGCAACAAACTCGGCAGCCATACCGGTAAGCGTGCCCTGTACACCGCGTTTCTCCAGTATCTCATTGTAGCGCGAGGCCTGCAATACGGTCATGTTATGTTCCTTCTTGTATTCACCAATCTGACGACATACCTGCATACGCTTAGCCAACAGGTCCATCAACTGGTTGTCCAAATCGTCTATCTGCTTACGCAACTGCTGAATACCCTCTGTCGTCACATGCTCGTCACGGATAATCAGCAACGAAAGGATATAGTCAAGTACGTCAGGAGTAACCTGCTGCTTAGCATCACTCCATGCTTTGTCTGGATCGCAATGGCTCTCAACAATCAGACCGTCAAAGCCTAAGTCCATAGCCTGCTGACACAGCGGTGCAATCAGTTCGCGCTTGCCTCCGATGTGCGAGGGGTCAGAGATGATGGGAAGCTCAGGTATGCGACGATGTAACTCGATGGGAATCTGCCACATAGGTGCATTTCTGTAAATTTTCTGCTCGTAGCTTGAGAAACCACGATGAATGGCTCCAAGACGCTTCACGCCTGCCTGATTCAGACGTTGCAAAGCACCAATCCACAACTCCAAATCGGGGTTCACGGGATTCTTCACAAACACAGGCACATCGATACCCTTCATGGCATCGGCCAATGCCTGCACAGCAAATGGATTAGCCGTCGTACGGGCACCAATCCACAAGATGTCCATATCGTACTTCATAGCCAACTCGACGTGCTCAGGAGTAGCCACCTCAGTAGCGATGAGCATGTGAGTTTCCTCCTTCACTTGCTTCATCCAGACGAGAGCGGGTTCTCCATGACCCTCAAAACCGCCTGGCTTCGTGCGAGGTTTCCACACACCTGCACGGAAGTTATGACAGCCCTTCATGGCCAATTGGCGGGCGGTTTCCATCACTTGCTCCTCAGTCTCGGCACTGCATGGTCCTGCAATGACGAAGGGGCGTTCGTTGTCACTCGGTAAATTCAACGGTTGAAGTTCCAGTTCCATAATTATATTGCGTTTTTTATTCGTTCTAATGCTTGTTGTATCTTCTCTTCTTTAGCGCATAAGGAGATGCGGATGTATCGCTCACCATTCGAGCCAAAGATGAAGCCCGGGGTAATGAACACATGGGCTTCGCGTAAAACTTTTTCAGTCAAATCTTCAACATTTTTCACGTCAGCAGGAATCTTGCCCCATAGGAACATGCCCACCTGCTGTTTGTCGTACGTGCAACCCAAGACATCCATAATCTTCTCAGCCCACTGACGACGACGCGCATAGGTCTCGATATTGAACTCACGATGCCAGGCTTCATCGTTCTTATAGGCCTCAGCTGCAGCAAGTTGGATGCCGCGGAAAGTACCACTCTCGATGTTCGACTGCACCTTCAGAATCCATGAGATGAACTCAGCATTCGTAGCGCACAGGCCTACACGCCAACCAGGCATATTATGGCTCTTCGACATGGAGTTGAACTCGATACAGCAGTCTTTAGCCCCAGGCACTTGCAGAATACTCAGATGTTCCTCGCTCAGGATGAAGCTGTAGGGGTTGTCGTTGACCACCACGATGCCATGTTCCTTGGCAAAGCGCACCAGTCGATCGTAGGTCTCCATGCGGGCACGACCACCAGTCGGCATATTGGGATAGTTGGTCCACATCAGCTTCACACGCGTCAGATCCATCTTCTCCAACTCGTCGAAATCAGGCTGCCAACCATTGTCCTCACGCAGGTTATAGTTGACAATCTTAGCACCTAGAATCTTCGACAGAGATGTATAGGTGGGGTAACCCGGATTGGGCACCAGCACCTCGTCACCAGGATTGACGAAGGCCAGCGTAACATGCAGAATACCCTCCTTCGAGCCTATCAGTGGCAACAGTTCGCTCTTGGCATCCAAATCGACATTGTACCAACGCTTGTAGAAATCGGCCATCGCCTGACGTAACTCAGGCGTACCTTGTGTGGGCTGATAACCATGAGCATTGGGCTGGCGAGCCACTTCGCATAACTTATTGATAGTCTGCTCAGAAGGGGGCATATCAGGACTGCCAATAGCCAAGCTGATAATGTCTTTACCCTCGGCATTCAGCTGTGCCACCTCCTTCAACTTGCGACTGAAGTAGTATTCCTGTACTAGACTTAATCTGTCTGCTGGTTCAATTCGTTTGTTTGCCATCTTTATATTCTCCTAAAATCTTAAAATCTTTGGTTAGTGGGATAATTGCGTCTATCGACTGACGATAGCGTGTCAGGTCGTCATACATCACATCGACATAGAACAGGTACTCCCATTCGCGTCCGATGATGGGCAACGACTGAATTTTCGTGAGGTTAATCTTGTAGAACGAGAGGATTGCCAATACATGACTTAACGACCCTTCTTCGTGAGGCAATGAGAAGACGATGCTGGCCTTGTTGGCTTCCGTCAGAGGACGTAGCAAGTCGGCCTTATTGGGATTCGACACCACGAGGAACCGGGTGAAGTTATGCTTGTTGTCCTCGATATGGTTTTCCAACACCTTCAGACCATAGAGCCGTGCAGCCTCAGCATGACAGATGGCCGCCCAACCACGATGCTGACCCTCGGCAATCATCTTTGCACTTCCAGCGGTATCCTCGGCCTCAACGTGCCTAATCTGAGGATGTTGCTCCAAGAAATGGCGACACTGCATCAAGGCCACAGGATGGGAATGAATCTCAGTAATCGTGTCCCAATCATCATCAGGCAGGCAGCAGATACAATGCGAGATGTGCAGCTTATGCTCGCCAACGATAGTGGTGCCTGAGTCGCGCAACAGCTCGTAGTTGTGCAACAGCGAGCCAGCAATGGTGTTCTCGATAGCCAGCATACCAATCGCCGTAGGGTCTTGCTTGATATTGGCAAAGACCTGTTCGAACGTAGAGCAACAGATCAGTTGTATCTGCTCACCCTCGAAATACAGATGTGCTGCAATGTCGTGAAACGAGCCTATCAGTCCTTGTATCGCTATTCTCTTCATCTTGTCTATTCTATTAAAAAAACTCCGCTTTCACTGGTTTGTGAAGCGGAGCCTTATTATTTCTATTTTCATGTTTCATCTTACATACGACTAACCGCTTCACAGGATGCTGCAAAGTAAAAATAATAGCCGTAAAAATACTGATTCAACATGTTCATTGTTCTCTGTTTTTGTTTATCGCCTGCAAAAGTATAACTTTTTCGCGAATCCTGCAAACATTTTGACAGAAAAATTGCGTTTTACCTTACTTTTTTCCACATTCTCGCTTGTATCGCTCCAAATTCGCAGATGTGAATCAGCAAAAAAATTGAGAGCGGCCAACCACGACCGCTCTCACCAACACAAAAACTAAACTAGACTTAACTAAAGCATATTCTGATTTTCACAAAC
>CAMVOS010000056.1 GCA_947169185.1 uncultured Prevotella sp. | reverse complement strand
GCAAGAAGAGCCTGTTATTCAGCAAGAAGAGCCTGTTATTCAGCAAGAAGAGCCTGTTATTCAGCAAGAAGAGCCTATTATTCAGCAAGAAGAGCCTGTTGTCGCTCCTTTGATTGATGTTCCTGTAGAGACGGCAGCAGAAGAACCAGTGGAAAGTCCTGAAGACGAAGCTGATTCAGAAACGATCGATGAGGAAGAAGAGGAAGCCACGAATTGGTTCAAATGGATCTGGTTGGCCTTGGGTGCCATCAGTCTTATTGGTGTCTCAGCAGCGGGCGGATATTACTATGGTTGTCAGCAAACAGCATCGCCTGTTCTGAGTGATACAGTGTATGTGAGAGATACTGTTTATATGGCTGAAAAACAAGACAGTACGATAGCGACAATCCCAGAAAAACTTGTCCCTGAGAAAGAAGTCCCTGTGGTTGAAACGCCTAAGGTTGAAAAGCCTAAGGCCGAGCCAGCACAGGAAATAGACAAATACGCCCAGAAAGACGAACGTGTCCGCTTGGGAGCCTATCGTATCGTAGGCCTTGACCATGAGGTGAAGGTATTGCAGGGCCAGACGTTCTATAGCATTTGCCGTGCTCACTTGGGACCTGATATGGAGTGCTACATCGAAGTATACAATGACTTGCCACGTAATCCACAAATTAAGGCTGGTCAGGTCATCAAAATCCCCAAGTTGCAACTGAAAAAACGCAAGAAGCAATAGCAATTTGCTGTCGTAATATGAAAAGTTTCTTAAAATGTAAGTTTTAGGAAACTTTTTTAATATTATTTAGGTATGTGGACGTGCGTAATAAGAGGGGAAATGCGTACTTTTGCAATTTGAAATAGTATAATGGACATACAATAAAAAAAAGATAACAATTATGGCAGAAGCTATTGACATCCGTGAACTAAATGTTCGGATAGAACAACAGAGTGGATTCGTGCAGAATTTGGTAACAGGCATGGATCAGGTAATCGTAGGTCAGAAGCACTTGGTTGACTCCTTGCTGATTGGCCTGCTGAGTGATGGTAATATCTTGCTAGAAGGTGTGCCAGGATTGGCTAAGACTTTGGCCATCAAGACCTTGGCACAGCTTATCGATGCTACCTATAGTCGTATTCAGTTTACGCCAGACCTGCTGCCTGCCGACGTGACAGGTACGATGATTTACTCGCAGAAGGAAGAGAAGTTCCAGGTAAAGCAGGGCCCCGTATTTGCCAACTTTGTGCTGGCTGATGAAATCAACCGTGCCCCAGCTAAGGTACAGAGTGCATTGCTCGAGGCTATGCAGGAAAAGCAGGTGACTATTGGCAGCGAGACCTTCAATCTGCCTAATCCCTTCCTCGTAATGGCTACACAGAACCCCATCGAGCAAGAAGGTACCTATCCGTTGCCTGAGGCACAGATGGACCGTTTTATGCTGAAAGTGGTCATCGGCTATCCAACAATCGATGAGGAAAAGCGTATCATCCGAGAGAACATCCAGGAGTCGTTGCCTAAGGTTTCTCCTGTTACGACATCCGATGAGATTTTGAAGGCTCGTCAGGTGGTTCGTGAGGTTTATATCGACGAGAAAATTGAACAGTATATTGCTGATATTGTGTTTGCTACACGTTTCCCAGATCGTTATGGTCTGAAGGATATGAAGGACATGATTTCATTTGGTGGTTCACCACGTGCTTCTATCAATCTGGCTAAGGCTGCTCGTGCTTATGCCTTCATCAAGCGTCGTGGTTACGTGGTGCCTGAGGATGTGCGTGCTGTGGCCCATGACGTGCTGCGCCATCGTATCGGCTTGACCTACGAAGCAGAAGCCTCCAACGTCACCAGCGAGGAGATTGTTTCGAAGATCATCAATAAGGTCGAGGTTCCCTAACACCTAGGAAAGCCTAGAAATACCTAGGACAGCCTAGAAAGAATATGGAAACAAACGAGATTTTAAAGAAAGTACGGAAGATAGAAATCAAGGCACGTGGCCTGAGTTCTAACGTCTTCGCAGGGCAATACCATTCTGCCTTCAAGGGTAGGGGTATGGCCTTCAGCGAGGTGCGTGAATACCAGTATGGCGACGACGTGCGCGATATCGACTGGAACGTGACAGCACGTTTCCATCGTCCTTACATCAAGGTGTTCGAAGAGGAACGCGAGCTGACTGTCATGCTGATGATTGACGTCAGTGGATCACTCGACTTTGGTACCCAGCGACAGATGAAGCGCGATATGGTGACGGAGATAGCTGCTACGATAGCCTTTAGTGCCATCCAGAACAACGATAAGATTGGTGTGGTGTTCTTCTCAGACCGTATCGAGAAGTATATTCCACCCAAAAAGGGTCGTAAGCATATCCTCTATATCATCCGTGAATTGCTCGACTTCCAGCCTCAGTCGCATCGCACCGATGTGAAACAGGCGTTAGAGTTTTTGACCAGTGTTGCCAAACGTCGTTGTACGGCTTTTGTACTCAGCGACTTCTACGACACTCAGGACTTCCTGCAACCACTCCAGATTGCCAATCGCAAGCATGATGTCGTTGCCCTGCAAGTTTACGATATCCGTGCTAAGGAGTTGCCTGATGTGGGACTGATACGTGTGGTTGATGCTGAGACAGGTCACGAACAGTATATCGATACGTCGAGTCGTCAGTTGCGTCAGGCTCATGAACGCTATTGGCGAAATACGCAGGAGAAACTGAAGGATACGATGTCGAAGAGCAATGTCGATTTGGTTTCGATTGCCACGAATGATGATTATGTAAAGTCGTTGCTGATGTTGTTTAAACGTAGGAGTTAATGAAAAGATTAATCATATCTACATTTCTTATAGTCAATGCCATAATGATTTTTGCTCAAGCAAGCATTAAGGCAAGCATTGACCCTATTGAAATGCTGATAGGCGAGCAGGCTAACGTCACGCTGAGCATTGAGGCAGGTGAAAATGCCAATATCGATTGGCCTAAGCTGCAGGCTCGTCAGATGCTGGTTCCTGGGGTTGAAGTTATCGGTACCCAACAGCCCGATGCTCACACCATGATCATTACGCTGACCTCTTTCGATGGTTCCCTCTATCATCTGCCTGCCTTCACGGTGAAGGTTGATGGTAAGGAGTTGAAGAGCTCCGACTTGGCGCTCAAGGTTGTCGAGATGGAGGTTGACACCACGCAGTTGAATAAGATGTTCCCTCCGAAGGACGTTCAGGATAATCCATTCCAATGGAGTGATTGGAGCCTGTCGTTCTGGTTGAGCATGCTGTTGCTGTTGCTGGTGGCGTTGACCTATTATCTATATATCCGTCTGCGTGCTGGCAAGCCCATTATCACACACATCAAGATTGTGAAGCGCCTGTTGCCACACCAGAAAGCCATGAAGGAGATTGAGCAAATCAAGGCTGACAAGATGGTCGCTTCTGAGAACCAGAAAGAGTACTATACTAAGCTGACTGATACCTTGCGTCGCTATATTGAGGAGCGTTATGGCTTCTCAGCTATGGAGATGACGAGTTCTGAAATTATCGGTCGTCTGATGGCTTCTGGTGACCAGCAGAGTCTCGAGGAGCTGACCCAATTGTTTATGACTGCCGATTTGGTGAAATTTGCCAAGTATTCGACGATGATCAATGAAAATGACCAGAATCTGGTGAATGCCATCGACTTCATCAATCAGACCAAACTTGAAAACCAGCCAACAGAGGAGACGATTCGTCCACAGCTCTCTGTCGAAGACCAGCGAACGCAAAAAGAACGTCGCTTGCTGAAGGGCTTCATTGCTGGATTGGTAGTGGTAGGTGTCGCCCTGTTCTGCTACATTATTTATAATGTTTACCTGCTATTAGTTTAAGAAAATGGAATTTGCCAATAAAGAATATTTGTTTCTGCTGTTACTGATGATACCTTATCTGATATGGTATCTGATGTACAGGAAGAAGAGTGAGCCAACCATGCGTATGAGCGACACTCGGGCCTATCGCTATGCACCACGTTCGTGGCGTGTGACGCTGATGCCCCTACAGTTGTTGCTCCGCTTGGCTGTTTTCGCTCTGTTGGTAGTGGTCTTGGCACGTCCTCAAACCCAGAATTCGTGGAAAAACGAGACGATGGAGGGTATCGACATCATGCTGGCTATGGACGTTTCTACCTCTATGTTGGCTGAAGACCTGAAGCCCAACCGTATAGAGGCTGCCAAGCAGGTCGCTTCCGATTTCATTATTGGTCGTCCGAATGACAATATTGGTCTTACCATCTTTGCTGGTGAGGCCTTCACACAATGCCCGATGACTACCGATCATGCCTCATTGCTCAACCTGTTACATAATGTTCGTACGGATATTGCCCAATATCTGATAGAAGATGGTACTGCCATTGGTATGGGACTGGCTAATGCTGTCAGTCGCCTGAAGGAGTCAAAGGCAAAGTCCAAGGTTGTCATTCTGTTGACTGATGGTTCCAACAATCGTGGCGACCTGTCGCCAATGACTGCTGCTGAAATTGCCAAGAGCTTTGGCATCCGTGTCTACACGATAGGTGTTGGTACCAATAAAGTGGCACCTTATCCCATGCCTGTTGCCGGTGGTATACAATATGTAAATATGCCTGTTGAAATTGATACTAAGATGCTGAGCGATATTGCTGCTGCGACTGATGGCGACTTCTATCGTGCTACGAATAATAAGGAGCTGCAACAGATTTACAAGGAGATAGACAAACTGGAAAAGTCGAAACTCAATGTCAAGAAGTTCAGCAAGCGCTACGAGGCCTATCAGCCTTATGCGATTGCTGCAGCTATCTTGTTGCTGTTGGAAATCCTGTTGAGAATCACAGTATTCCGCAAATTGCCCTAATCGAAATAACGCTATAACGTAATATCGACAAAGAAAATGTTCAGATTTGAAGACCCTATATACCTCTATCTGTTGGCTGTGATACCTGTTCTGGTTATCATTCGCCTGTTGATGGTGCATCAGCAGAAGAAACGCTTGCGTCGTTTTGGCGACCCAGAGTTGGTGCGCCAGCTGATGCCCGATGTGTCGCGGATCCGTCCTGCGGTCAAGTTCTATCTGTTGCTGCTGGCGTTATCATTGCTCATCGTGCTGGTGGCCCGTCCGCAGTTTGGTACCAAGATATCTCATGAGAAACGTACAGGTATTGAAACCATTATTGCGATGGATGTGAGCAACTCTATGTTGGCAGAAGATGTGGCACCTTGTCGTCTGGATCGTTCGAAGATGATGGTAGAAAACCTTGTCGACCACTTCACCAACGACAAAATCGGGTTGATTGTTTTTGCAGGCGATGCCTTCATCCAGTTACCTATCACCAGCGACTATGTTAGTGCGAAGATGTTCCTCAGCAGTATATCACCATCGATGATTGCCACACAGGGTACCGACATTGCTGCAGCAATCAATATGGCTGTCAACAGTTTTACTAAACAAGAGGGGGTCGGCAAAGCTATCATTGTGATTACTGATGGTGAAGACCATGAGGGGCGTGCTGTCGAAGCCGCTAAGGACGCTAAGGCCAGAGGCATGCGCGTCTATGTGCTGGGCGTTGGTTCTCCTAACGGTGCTCCTATTCCTATTGGCGATGGGGAATTCTTGAAGGACAATACTGGTCAGACGGTAATGACGGGTCTTAACGAGCAGATGTGCCGTGAATTGGCACAGGCTGGCGGGGGAGCCTATATCCACGTCGAAAACAACAGCAATGCCCAGCAGCAGCTTGACAACGAGCTCGACAAGCTAGCTAAAAAGGAAATTGAGGCTACCATATACAGTGACTACGACGAACAGTTCCAGGCAGTAGGTATCCTTGTGCTGTTACTACTGATTCTCGAGATATGTATTCTTGAAGTCAAGAATCCATTCTTGCGTCGTATCTCATTGTTTAAAAGGAGTGAGAAGTTAGAGGTGAGAGGTGAGAGGATAGCTCATGCTCGACTCTTACTGTTCATAGTCATTTCTCTTATCTCTTACCTCTTACCACTTACCTCTTCAGCCCAAACCGACCGCCAATTGGTGCGCCAGGGTAACAAGCAATTCCGTATGGGTAACAGTGCCGAAGCTGAAGTGCTCTATCGTAAGGCTGTAGAAAAGAATCCACGCAATGCCCAAGCCAACTACAATTTGGGTAATGCATTGATGCTACAACGCAAGGACTCTTTGTCTCTCAGACAGTTGGATGCTGCTGCAAAGCTGGAAACCAATCCCATCCGTCGTGCACAAGCCTATCATAACATGGGCGTCATTTGCCAACAGCGTCAGATGTTCGGTGAAGCCATTGAAGCTTATAAGGAGTCTTTGCGCAACAATCCTACCGACCATGAGACTCGCTATAATCTGGAACTCTGTAAGCGTCAGCAGAAGCAACAGCAACAGAATCAGCAAAATAAGGATGATAAGGACAACAAAGACAATAAAGATAAGCAAAAGCAAGACCAGCAGAAGCAGGATGAGCAGCAAAAGAAAGATGAGCAGAAGAAAAACGACCAACAGAAGCAAGATCAGCAGAAACAGGACGAGCAGAAGATGAGTCGCGAGAATGCCGAACAGATGCTGAATGCTGCCATGCAGGAAGAGAAGCAGACGCAAGAGCGTATGAAGAAGGCTCAGCAACAGTCTGGCAAACGTGTGTTACAGAAAAATTGGTAAGCGTATGAGGATATTTTTTACTTTTATACTTTCTCATTTTCTTGTCATTCAGCTGATGGCGCAAACCCTTACAGGGCGTGCTCCATCACATGTGGCAGTCGGCGAACAGTTCCGTTTGTCGTACACCATTAATACGCAGGATGTACGTGGCTTCCGAGCAGGTCGTATGCCTGATGGCTTAGAAGTGTTAATGGGACCCAGCACCAGCACGCAGTCCAGTTTCCAGATGGTTAATGGCCATACCTCTAGCACATCGTCAGTCACTTATACCTATATCTTGGTGGCCAACAAGAATGGTACGTTCACCATTCCTGCAGCACACGTGACAGCTGATGGAAAGTCGGTAGAATCCAACGAGATACAAATCCGCGTCTCAGGTCAGTCACAACAGTCGGGTGGGGCTGGTGCGCAATCTGGCAGCAGTCAGCGTCGCCAGTCACAGAACGATGCTGATGAGGTGCGTCCTGCGGGCTCGGCTATTTCTGGTGGCGACCTGTTCATCAAGGTCAGTGCCTCTAAGCGTCGCGTCATCGAACAGGAGCCTATTCTGTTGACTTATAAGGTATATACTCTTGTCGGACTCACCGACCTTAGCGGTAAGATGCCTGACCTGAAGAACTTCTATACCCGTGAGGTACCCCTGCCTACACAGAAAAGCTTTTCTGTTGAGATGCTTAATGGTCGCGCTTATAAGACTGTTACCTGGAGTCAGTATGTCATGTTCCCACAACAGGCTGGCAAACTAGAAATTCCCAGCATAACGTTCAACGGTATCGTCGTACAGCAGAACCGCAATGTCGACCCCTTCGAGGCTTTCTTCAATGGTGGTTCCGGTTATATCGAAGTGAAAAAGCAGATTAAGGCACCCGGCATCACGATTGATGTCGACCCGCTGCCTGCACGTCCAGCTAATTTCTCGGGTGGTGTAGGCACATTCAATATTTCTGCTCAGGTGGACCAAACCGAAGTCAAGGCTAACGATCCCGTCAAACTGCGTGTCATTATCAGTGGTTTGGGAAATATGAAGTTGCTGAAACAGCCTGAAGTCAAGTTCCCTAAGGATTTCGACAAGTATGATGCTAAGGTAACTGATAAGAGCAAGCTTACCACAAACGGTCTTGAAGGCTCTATTATCTACGACTTCCTTGCCGTTCCCCGCCATCCGGGCAAGTTTGAGATTCCGCCCATCGAGTATGTCTACTATGACATCAACGAACACCAATATAAGACCATTACTACCGAAGGCTTCACACTTGATGTTGCCAAGGGTAGCGGTTCGGGCAGTGTCAGTCCTTATACAGCTCAAGAGGATGTGCAGCTACTGAACAGCGATATCCACTATATCCATACGGGCGATTCACGTCAGCATGCAGCAGGTGACGTATTCTTTGGTTCTTCAGAGTATTGGATAATCCTTTCGTCGTTAATGGCTGTCTTCGTGGTTTTGCTCGTCATCTTCCGTCATCGTGCCATCGAGAATGCCAACATCGTAAAGCAGCGTGCCGGACGTGCCAATAAAGTGGCAGTCAAGCGTCTGAAGCAGGCTAATAAGTTGATGAAGAGTGGACAGGAGGGTGCCTTCTACGACGAGGTGATGCGTGCACTTTGGGGCTATGTGGGTGACAAGCTCAATATGCCCGTCGAACAACTCTCGCGTGAAAATATCAGCCAGCAGCTTGCCAGCCATCAGGTCAGCGACGAGGTTGTTCAGCAGTTCATCTCTGCCCTTGACGAGTGCGAATTTGCACGCTATGCTCCGGGTGATGCTACAGGTAATATGAATAAGGTATATGATACGGCTCTGAGTGCACTCACTCAGATAGCTTCCACCATGAAGAGAGGTAAGAAGCCAGAGGTGAGAGGTGAGAGAATACCTCAAGCCCGATTCTTGCTGTTCATAGTTATTTCCCTAACCTCTTACCTCTTACCACTCACCTCTAACGCTGTAACTAAGTCACAGGCCGATAGTGCCTATCAGCAGGAGCGCTATCAGCAGGCTGTTCAGCTTTACGAGCAGTTGCTGAAACGAGGCGAGAGTGCTGACATCTATTACAATCTTGGCAACGCTTATTACCGTATGGACGACATCACGCATGCCGTACTGGCTTATGAGCGTGCATTGCTGTTGTCGCCAGGAGATGCCGATGTGCGCTTCAATCTTCAGATGGCGCGTGCGAAGACCATCGACAAGATAGTACCTGAGTCTGAAATGTTTTTCGTTACATGGTACCGTTCGTTGGTACGTCTGATGAGTGTCGACGCTTGGGCGCGTACGGCTATTGTCTCGCTACTTTGTGCAATGCTCTTGGTGCTCGTCTATATCTTTGCTCAACGCATCTGGTTGCGCAAGGTGGGTTTCTTTGGCGGTGTATTGTTCTTGGTGGTATTTGTGGCTGCTAATGTGTTTGGCTTCCAACAACAGCGCTCGCTGATTCACCGTACAGGAGCCATTATCATGCAGTCGGCAGTACCTGTCAAGAGTACACCATCAAAGAATGGTACCGATCTCTTTATTCTTCACGAAGGCACGCGTGTCAATATTATCGACGACACCATGCGTGACTGGCGTGAAATCCGTGTGGCCGATGGTAAGTCGGGATGGGTTGAACTCAAGGAAATAGAAATTATTTAATGGAAGAAATCATTCATTACGACAAGCAGTTGCTGCTCATGCTTAATGGCAGCGACTCCGTATTCCTCGATTGGGTAGTGATGACGCTCACCAACGCGTTGACATGGATTCCGCTCTATTTGTCACTGCTTTATGTGGTCATCAAGACGAATCGCAACGTACGCGAGGTGCTGCTAATACTCCTTGCTGCGGGACTATGTGTACTGTTGGCAGGCACCATCGATGACGAGATAGTAAAACCGCTTGTGGCACGCTGGCGACCAGGTCATGACCCAGAAATAGGTCATCTGGTCGATACCGTCAACGACTATCGTGGCGGCAACTATGGTTTCTTCTCGGCACATGCTTCTAACACCTTTTCGCTCGCACTCTTCTTCTCGCTGCTCATGCGACAGAGACTGCTTACCATCGGACTCATTTCGTGGTCATTGATCAACTGTTGGACACGCATGTATCTCGGCGTCCATTATCCAGGCGACATTACTGTCGGACTAATCTGGGGCGCACTGGTTGGCGTATTCGTTTACAAGCTTTATTGCCGTGTTACCAAACCAGCATGTTATGAGGCTCGATTGACGTATATTCCTATCGCAGTGCTCTTGCTCTCAGTGGTTTACGCCATGCTGCGGTCGTGGATAGTCTATTGTTGATATCACACTCTTTATCGGCTTGAATGCTAAAAAAACGAAAAATTGTTACCTTTAGAGTATCACTTTTCGTTTTTTTTGCTATCTTTGTACACATAATACGATAAAAGGTTTAAATCTAAAACATCAAAAAGGAAAAATTATGGAAAATAACGAACTCATTGCTCAGTGCGAAGCACGTGCGAAGGAATGGTTATCTCCCGCTTTTGACGAGGAGACACGTAAGGAAGTACAGGCCATGTTGGATAATGCCGACAAGACCGATCTTATCGATGCATTCTATCAGGACCTGGAGTTTGGTACTGGTGGTCTGCGTGGTATCATGGGTGCCGGTACTAACCGCATGAACAAGTATATTGTGGGTATGGCCACTCAGGGTTTTGCCAATTACATTCTGAAGGCATTCCCTGGCAAGCAGTGCTCTGTTGTTGTAGGTCACGACTGCCGCAACAACGGTCGTATGTTTGCAGAGAGTGTTGCTGACATCTTCTCAGCCAACGGCATCAAGGTTTATCTCTTCGAGAGCCTGCGTCCTACACCTGAGATTTCGTTTGCCATCCGTCACCTCGGCTGTCAGGCTGGTGTGAACGTAACGGCCAGTCACAACCCTCGTGAATACAATGGCTACAAGGCCTATTGGGACGACGGTGCACAGGTGCTGTTCCCCCACGACAAGGGTATCATCGACGAGGTTAACAAGGTGAAGATCAGCGATGTGAAGTTTGAGGGCAACAAGGAACTCATCATTCCTATCGGTGGTGAGATGGACTGGGACTACATCCAGGCTGTCAAGGAGGCTATGGTCG
>CAMVOS010000055.1 GCA_947169185.1 uncultured Prevotella sp. | reverse complement strand
AGTTTCTTAATCAATTCTATCAAATGGATTCTATGAAATAAATGATCTGATCACGCTCTTTCTTAGAAAGATTACGGAACTTTACTACTGTATTGTAGGCATCGCTCGTACCACCTTCGTTCTTACAGCCGTGCCACATGATAGCCTCCATGACGTTACGTGCACGACAGTCGTGCAGACGCTCTACGCCACTACCACACTTGGCAGCCAATCCGCGTCCCCACAATGGAGTGGTACGGCACCAGCCTGTTCTTATATCGTTTTTCATCCACAGACGATGCTGTACGAAGTCGGTATAGGGCCATATCTTCTGATGAGGATAGCGAGGCATGTCGCTATCTGACTTAAAGAACTTTGCAGGGTCCTGGATATGGTCATCACCTGTCTGCCAAGAAGGACGATGACATGCAGCACAACCAATCTGTGTGAAGAGTTCCTTTCCTTTCTTAAAGTCTTCGGTAGTGGTATTACGTGCAGCAGGTACAGCCAGTCCACGATGCCATATCATGAGGTTCTTATACTGCGCATCAGTCATCTCGGCATCGAGCTGTTTGCTGGTGAGATAGGTATAGATATCCTTCTCAAGATCGCCTGTATGCCATTCCGGATGTGCCTTCGTGGGGTCCATGCGGTTGATATATTCTGTAAATCCTGCCTGTACCTCTGGGTCCTGCGATGACTTCGTGGCATAATACTTTCCTGCGAGGTCGAGATAATGATATCTGCGGTCTGAACGGGTTACATTGGTGATGTTCCAGATAGCATTGGCACCTGCAGCATCGAGGATAGGACCACGCGACATTGCATAGGTGTAACGACGCACATATTTCGTGCCGTCACCTTGCAAGGAATTGCTGTAATAGCTCTTCCATGTGTTGGTGGTCTGATCCCACATGGCTGGATTCAGGGCATCAGTACGTCCGATGCTGTTGAAGTACTTGCTCTCCGACTCCCATTGTGCTGTGATATCTGCATCAGGGATAGCATCAGTAAGTCCTGTACCATAGATACCGATAGTCGACTCAAGCAGCACACCTATCTCATTATTATACTGACTCTCATCCAACGTCACGTCAGCACCACCGCGTGCCACAACAACAGGTGCATAATAAGCACTATATGGGATGGTCACTTCTGGGTAGATAAGTGAGTAGGTCTCGCCATCGGGGAACTTATTACCCCACTCGTCGGTATAGTTGTTCCACGCTATCTTTATCTTATTCTCGTCGATAGGAGCCTTGAAGGGTTTTACTGCACCCGTCTGAGGCATACCAGCTACAGAACGGATATAGGCGTTAGTGGCCTTGTCGTAGATGACAAGCAGGTAGCCGTTGCGATGAGCATCAGCCTTATATTCTGTCTGACGTGCACCATGACCATAGCCAGGATGACAATAGAGACAACCTCGTCGCACATAGACAGGACCAAGACCATGAAATGCACCATCTGTATTGGTGTTGTAGTCTTTTTCAAAGAGATATTCACCCTCGTTGAAGGCGGTCATCATGTCTGCATTTTCTACAGCTTTCGTAGGCTGTTCGTAGGCTGTAGCTGTGTTAACTGAAGTCGTGCCAAGCAGTCCACCAGCATAATAATCTTCTGGATAGTCGGTATCCGTTGGGTCACCGATATCCCATGATGTGGGTTTAACGGTATCATCACTACCAGTACAACTGGCAGTGATGAGTGAACCAAACAGAACAATACCGAAAAGGTAGGGTTTGTTCATCATATTCTAATTTGTTAGTTCTTGATTTTTACAATACTGTCATAGAGTTTCTGGGCATTGTCTGCCAGCATGCGATAGGTAGCCACAACGACGTTGTCCACATAATTCTCGTTGATGACCTGACACTGGCCTTCTACAGTTTTGTTGCCAGCATAGCCTGCCAATGATTCATCGAGTTCGCCCAAAGCATCGTCTAATTCTCCTAATGCATCAATAGCAACTTTGCAAGAGGCATCGCTGAAGTAGAGAGCAAATGGAGCCTTCATGGCTTGGATCTTAGCCAGTGCGTTGTCCAGTTTTGATACAACGTTGTTAGCCTGAGCAGCCAGTTTGGCATTGCCAGCGTTCTGACAGAAGTAAATCAGCGACTTCTCATTAGGTGTTGTTGCATTTATCTGTCCGTAAAGCGCATTCTTGCACGATACAATGTTATCGTAAAAGTCGACAATGGAGTTGTAAGCATAGGGAGACTCAATATAGGTGGCATCCTCGCCAGTATAAGGCAGACCAATTTTCGAGTCACCTACTTCACCAATGATGTCGCGGCAGCCAGAGATAATCTCGCGAGTAGCATCAAGCGCTGTTTCCCAATCGCCTGTGCCAGGATTCTTAAAGGCCTTTCCGAAATTCTGGAATCCGGCCAGTTTACCCTGTTGGTCACCGTCGTCATTAATGGACAGGTGGGTTGCTACGTATTCCTTTGCTATCTTCTGGCGCTCAGCGTTGCTCTCCTTCGAGTCCCATGCAGCCTCCAGAGTGGAAGTAGCGTAGTAGAGATCCTTGGCAACAGCACAGATGTAGTTATATTCCAGATTTGTGATCTGGTCTATCTGACGTGGCTGTCCCTGACGGAAGAGCACATACTCTAATCCGTGATAGCCCAAAATACCAGCGTTGGCTGTCTTGATGAAGTTGTCGAGGTTGCTCATGGCCTTCTCGTCACGTAGTACCTCTGCCAAATCGTTGGCTGCAACAGGCCATGTGTCAGTGTGAGGATCGATAGAATAGACATCAGCAGCTCCAAAGAGGAATGCCTCTGTGTTCTCCCAGTTAGCACGCGCTACCTTCCAATCGGCACAAGCCTGATCGAGAGCGGCCTGTGTACCTGATACTACACTATTGTTAACCTCATCATCGCTTGAACAAGAAGCGAAACCAGCAGTAACTACAGCAGCAATAGCTGCCATCTTCATTAAATTTTTCATTTTCATTGCTTTTTATGTTTATCGTTGTTACGTTTATTTTTGTTACGTTATTTCGATGTTTCGATGTTTCATTGTTTTGTTAAAGAAACCAACCCGTGTATGTCACTCCGAGACTTACGCTGGGTTCATTATTATATGGCTGTATATAGAGTGGACTGTCTGATGCAAGACCGTTGTTGTTCGGTTTCTCAAAGAAACGGTAGGAGTACTCACCTTTGATGGTGATCTGTTTCAGGGGCGAGTAGTTTACTCCTAAGGCATAGCGGTATTTCTTAGTGTACTTATACATTGAAGCATAAGTGCCCGATGCCATCGTGTTATAATGCTCAAAACGTCCAAAGACAAACAGTTTCTCATCTTTCATCTTTGGTATTTGTGAGAAAATATTATATCCAGCCTCTATGGCATATGCTACAGCATGACTACCTATATTACTATAGTGGTGGGGATTACCGTCCTGGTATTTGTGATGAGTCCAGTTTGCCTGGTTGTAAGCTGAAATCTCATCGGCATCACTGAAGTGCGCATAGTCCACATTGCCTCGCACAATCCAGTTCCAACGGTTCAGCGTAAAGTCGAGTGCCACGATGCCTAATGCTCCTGTGACGTCGTCGTATTTAGTGCCTGGTGTCCGTAACGTGTTGCGGAAGGTGTAGCCATAATAGCCGCTCAGGCCGATACGCAGTCCCTTTACTGAATAATTGTCTATACGTGCGGCACCAGCATAGTTGTTTGCTACCTTGAATTCGTAGGGGCTTGTGGCACCGTAGTGAACGAAATTCTCTGCGGTGAAACTCTCGGAGTTTAGTCCTGACAGAAATTCTACTTCATAACGCCAATCCTTTACGCGTCCCCATACTGATAATCCCACCTGATGCCAAGTGTTAGGTATGATAGTAGCTTCGCCCTCAGGACGATATACGGTAAAGAATTGGTTAGGCTCGTGGTGGGCATTCGAATAACCTACGGGTACAATAATTTCTCCTGCTTTAATGTTTAGCTTTCCATTCATGAACGCTTTGTTAATCCAAAACTGCTCGATATTTACTTCT
Organism: uncultured Prevotella sp.; assembly: GCA_947169185.1. Taxonomy (GTDB): domain Bacteria; phylum Bacteroidota; class Bacteroidia; order Bacteroidales; family Bacteroidaceae; genus Prevotella. The sequence goes on along the minus strand of CAMVOS010000055.1, from coordinate 6,826 downwards.
CCGCCTTTCTCCACTTCGGCTTCGTATTCACCAGCTTCTTCGGCTTCTATCTCAACAGCAGTGCCATTGCCGCCATGTTCAAACTCTATCTCCGAACCGAAAGACCAGCCTTTACCGAAATCATAACCGATGTTCAGGCAAACGTGTGGTAGATCGAAACGCCCGTGACTATTGTCGTTGACATAGTTCTCAGGCTTCTTATAACGATTGAAACTCTGACTGTAGAAGTTGTGTGTCATCACAGCCTCGCCATAGCCACCGATATGTAGGCGTGACAAAGAATCCTGAGCTGTAGCACAAAGGCTAGATGAAGCTAAAACGATAGTAAGTATTATTGCTTTCATGCATTTGTTATTTTTAAATCGGCTGCAAAGGTATTGCCTTTCTGGTAAAATGCCAATACCTAAAAATAGTGAAATCGCCCTAAAACAACGTTAAATGGATTCAGAGAAATAGGAAAATACCTATAAGTAATTATTGTAAATATCGAAAATAATGTCTACCTTTGCACCCAGTAATCAATTATGGGTATAAGAGATGAAAAATCAGAAGTTTTATGAGGCTGATGATAAGATGATCTCGATGATACGCGACAATTACGACCTGTTGCAGTCATTGGGAAGCTTTGGTATCAGTCTTGGTTTTGGTGACAAAACAGTCCAAGAAACATGTGAAGATAACGATGTTGACACATACACCTTCTTGGCAATAGTGAATTATACAGCCAACGGCTATGGGGATTTTGAGGCGGATGAGAAGATTTCCGTCCCTACATTGTTACATTATTTAGAGGCTAGTCATGCCTATTTCCTCGATTTTCAGTTACCTTATATTAAAAGAGAGCTACAAGAGTCGCTCGACGAACATGATTCTTTAGCAAAGCTAATTCTGCGGTTTTATGATGAATATGCCCAAGAGATACGCCGTCACATGCGTTATGAGCAGAAAACGCTCTTCCCATACGTACAGTCGCTTATCGAAGGACGTCCCGCAAATGACTATAACGTAGAAACATTTTCAAAGCACCATGGGGCAACCGATAAGAAACTGCGTGAATTGAAACTGCTAATCATTAAATACTTACCCCAAGACGGACTTCACAATAATCAACTTACTGCAACCCTTCATGACATTTATGAAAATGAGGTATGGCTTCGTCAACATGCGATGGTCGAGGATCATATTTTCGTACCTGCAATCCGCCGTCTTGAGCAACAGACAAAACAGAGTGATGTGACGCGCAACATTTCGGATATGGTTTTTAAAAACGGAATGAATCGCGATGATGCTCTGAGTGATCGTGAGAAAGAAGTCATTATCTCGTTGGTACAAGGCATGCAGAACAAGGAAATTGCCGATCATCTCTGCATTTCTGTTAACACCGTTATCACCCATCGTCGAAATATTGCACGAAAGTTACAGATTCACAGTCCTGCAGGCCTCACCATATATGCAATCGTCAATAATCTTGTGGATATTTCCTCTGTGAAGTTTTAAACAAAATAAGAATGAAAAGAATCGTATTCATCGCCATAAGCCTGTTTATGGTAATAAGCGGATATGCTCAATTGAATTATTCACCTATTCTTGGTGGTGAATTGAGTAACTCGGCAGCCACTTCTATAAGTGATATTGATGAGGTGTTGCCGCGTATGAAACAGTTGGGGTTGAATACGGTGTTGGTACCTATTTATTGGGAACTGACGGAACCTGTAGAAGGACAGATGGATTTCACGCTTACCGACCGTGTCATCGACGTAGCACGACAGCAGGGACTGAAGATTATACCATTGTGGTTCGGTGCGTGGAAGAACTCGATGTCTTGCTATACACCAACATGGTTTAAGCGCGATGTGAAGCGGTTTCCGAGAGCAATGACTGCAGAGGGAAAACCGCTTGAGATAGCCTCTTGCTTTAGTGATAACGTTCTGCAGGCCGATTTAAAAGCCTTTTCTGCGTTGATGCAGCATATTGCTGAAAAAGACCCTCAACGTGAAGTTGTTATCATGATACAAATAGAGAACGAGATAGGCATGTTGGAGTCGGCTCGCGACCATTCGCCATTGGCAGAAAAAGCATATAAGGCAGAACGGTGGGCAGAGCGATATGGTACAGATGAATTTTCCGACGAGAAGTTCATGGCTAAGCATTATGCCAGCTATGTTGAGCATCTGGCAAAGGCGGCTCGTCAGCTTCACGATATGCCACTCTATGTAAATGCAGCAATGAACAGTCGTGGACGCAAGCCTGGCGAATATCCATCTGCAGGACCGTTGGCTCATCTCGCTGACATCTGGAAGACTGAGGCTCCAAGTATAGACATTCTTGCCCCCGACATCTATGATACTGGTTTCAAGTCGTGGGCTTCTCAATATGCAATGCCTTTAAGGCCCCAAGATGGCGGTAAGGTTAAGAACCGTCTCTTTATTCCTGAAAGTCGTTGTTGCGAAAATAGTGGTGTGCGTGCTTTATATGCTTTTGGAGAGTATCAAGCCCTTGGTTTCTCACCATTTGCTATTGATCAGGCTTCGCCGAAAGAAACCGAGTCGATAACCCAGGCATATAACCTCTTGAGGCAAGTATTCAATGTAAAGCATCAGAATACGTGGGGACTTCTTTTCGATCAAGAAGATAGTGAGCGTATTATTGATGATGAAGGCGTAGTGATGACTTGTCGCCATTATTTCACACTTCCTTGGGATCCTCGTGCCACCGATGGCTCCGCATGGACTGAGGGAGGCGCCATGATTATCCGATTAGGTAAATATGATTATCTATTGGTGGGTAGTGGTGTGGTTGTCGATTTCAAGACACGCACGGAGAAAAATCATGAGCAACCTAAAAAGTTAGGAGAAGATGGTTTCGCTGAGTCTGGTATACCGACACAGAGGTCTGCATCAAAATTCAAAGGGTCTCGTCTTGGTATCCTTTCTGTCGATGAGGTTAACATCAATCATCAAGGACAGATACATTATCTTCGCCGCCATAATGGTGACCAAAGTCATCAGGGGCGCCATGCGCGTATCAGTGTTGGCGAATGGAAGATTCTGCACATTCAGCTATACGAATACAAATAGGAATTATTTAGATCATATAATTAATGAGCACCAAGAGGTTATTCAACATCATTCTTGTGATGGCTTTGTCAACCATCGCTTTCGCTAATTCAAGGCTGCACGACCTCAATATCAATGTGGTATTGAGCAAAAGTGGTGATGCACACATCACGGAGACACGACGAATGACTGTGGGTAGCGAGGGCACAGAGTGCTATATAGTGATAGGCGACTTGAACGGCAGTAAGGTCGAAGACTTCAGTGTTAAGGACGAGACGGGACGGAGGTATGAGAATACTCTTTATTGGAATGTCGATTGGAAGCGCGAGTACAAAACGGGCAAGTGTGGCATTGTGGAAAAGGGTGGTGGCTATGAGCTCTGTTGGGGCATCGGCGAATCGGGCGAACGGACGTATACCACCACGTATACCATCACCAATCTGTTGAAGGCATACAACGAGTCGGACGGCTTTAACTGGATGTTCGTGGCTGAGGATGTTCAGCCTTATCCGGAGCATGTCCTGCTGACTATATCTGCTGCCGACAGTACGATGTTCACAGACTCTATCGCCAATATCTGGGCCTTCCGTTATGGAGGCGACGTGCAATTTGTGGATGGCTGCATCGTAGCCGAGAGCACAGAACCTTTTACGGAGCACGATGCGATGGTGGTGATGGTGGAGTTTGCCAAAGGCATATTTAGCCCCACGATGAATACTGGCGAACAGTTCGAAGCCGTCAAGCAGAGGGCTTTCGAAGACAGTGACTATCTGACGGAACCTAGCAAGGAGGATAACAATCCATGGTGGATGACGTGGTTGACATGGATTGGCGGGATAGGTATGGGCTTCTTGGCACTGGTTGGTCTTGTCGGGGATCCGATAGAGCGTTGTTATAAGAAGTGGAAGTATGGCAGAAATGTTGAGTGGTACCGTGAGATTCCGATGGATGGTAACCTGACGAGAGCCAACGATATACTGAATCATCTGAATGGCAAACTGATTGATTACGATAAGCTGCTCTCGGCATGTCTTGTCAAGCTGATTAATATGGGTGCATTAGGTATTGAAAATCATCCCGACAAGAAGGGTAAGATAGAGCCTGCCTATGTGGTGAAGAAGTGGACGGCAGACGAAGGGATGGGCCCTGACGACCAGAAGTTGTTGCACGGCATATACACGATTTTTGACAGAGCCGCAGGCGACAAAGTATTGGAACCTTGGGAGCTGAAGGAATTCATGGAGGACGAACGGAACGAAAGCGTTGTCTTTCCGTTCCTTAGAATGCTACATAGTGCGCATCTCGTTTACCTGTCCAAAGAAAAAGAGAACATCAGACAGTTGTTAGGTTTGAAGAAATATCTTGAAGACTTTACGCTCCTTGATGAGCGAGGTGTACAGGAGATAACGTTGTGGAAGGATTATATGGTCTGGGCTACTCTGTTTGGCTGTGCTTCTACGGTTATCAAGGAGATGCAGAAAATTAATCCTGAGTTCTTCAAGATGGACAACATTGCCCGTCAGATGTCGGAAGGTATCTCTATTCCCGACATGCACAAAGTGTTTACTAAGTCTGCCGACCATATTTATTACTCGAGGATGTCAAGTTCAGAGTCTGATAGCGGTGGTTCTCATCGCCGTTCGGGTGGTGGTGGCCGTGCATCGCGAAGCGGTGGTGGTGGCCACTCCGGAGGTGGTCATGGAGGCGGTATTAGGTAATATGAACGGTATGAATAATAAGAAATGTGGCCTAGTGCTTGAGGGAGGCGCCATGCGTGGTTTGTGGACCGCTGGTGTGACGGATGTGATGATGGAACACGACATCTGGCCAGATGGACTGATTGGTGTCTCGGCTGGTGCCGCCTTCGGATGTAATTACAAGTCGCGTCAGCCAGGTCGTGCTATTAGGTATAATATGCGGTTTGCACACGACAGTCGTTATAGTGGCATAAAGTCATGGCTCACCTCAGGTAACTATTTTAATGCCGAGTTTGGCTATCATATAATGCCTAAGGAATTGGATGTATTCGATACGGAGGCCTTCAATCAGAATCCGATGGATTTCTATGTGGTGTGTACTGATGTGCTGACTGGTAGGGCCGTCTATCAGCTACTGACAGAAGCTACCGAGGATACCTATGATTGGATACGCGCATCGGCATCGATGCCGCTGGCTTCAAGGGTTGTTGAGTTGCAAGGACGCAAACTGTTGGATGGTGGCGTGGCTGACTCAATACCCCTGGAGTACTTCGAATCGATTGGCTATCATCGCAATGTGGTGGTGCTGACGCAACCTGCTGGCTATCAAAAAGAACACATGAGACTGATGCCTCTCATGCGTATTGCGCTACGTCACTATCCGAAGATGATAGAGGCCATGGATCAGCGTCACATGATGTATAACAAACAGTTAGAATACGTAGCTCAGGCCGAACGAGAGGGACGTTGCCTCGTCATTCGGCCTGAGGGAAATATTCCCATCGGACACATCAGTCATGATGCCCGACAGATGCAATTGGTTTACGAACAAGGTCGTGCCATTGGCAAGAAATACCTTAGTTGTATCCGTTCATTTATTTACTCGTAGTATTCAATCTTGCGGGTCATCTCCATTTCGTTGCCCATCATCGATGTCTTGCGGCTAATCCAGTTGCCGTGGTCATCATATTTGTAGTCGGTGTAAGGCATGTTCATCTCCTGACCGCCCATATCCATCGACTGCGAAGCAACAGCCCCCTTGTCGTTGTAGGTAATCTTGGACACCACATCGCGGCCCATCATGTTCATCGTTTGGCTGACAATGCGGCCATTCTCCCATGTGTACTTCACTTCGACGTTCTGGCCCATCATCGATCTCTTAACCGACTGCAGATAGCCATTAGCATCGTAGACGGCATCAGAATACCCTTCGCCTTGCATCTTGCCATCCTTGCTGAAGGTGACAACCTGCTCATGTCCCATCATGTTCATGGAGATTGACTTTACCGGACCTGTAGCCTCATTGGCTTCAACGTCATGGAACTTGCTCTGTGCCTGAGCGGCAAACGACACTGCCATTACGGCCAACATCATCATTACTTTTTTCATTTCATTGTGTTTTGTTAGTTGAAAATAAAGTTGAAATTAGTTTCTTTTCATTCTAAGATGTATGAAAATTGAAAAAGTTTAATGTCTAATCCTTTTTTTTCTAAATTAAAATGATAATTTATATTCCAAGGGTGTCTGACCGGTAAGGCGCTTGAAGAACTTGCTAAAGAACGAGGGGTTTGGAAAGTTCGTCTCGTCGGAGATTTGAGCGACAGACTTGTCGGAATGTTTCAATTCTACTTTGATGCGGGTGATGATGGCACGATCTATCCATTCTTTGGCAGTAGTGCCACTCGTTTGGCGGATAATGGTGCTCAGATAGCGCTCTGTGAGACACATGCGGTTGGCATAGTAGCCTATCTGATGTTGTTCGGCACAATGCTGGTTGACGAGTTGTATAAAGCGATCGAAGATGGATTGTTCACGACTTTGTGATGCCTTGAGCAAATCTATGTGTTGACGATAGATTCCGTCGTAGTGATGCATCATGGCAGCAACAAGACTGCTAACGGTCTGACGGTTATAGGCGGGCTGATGAACCACATGCCAGATGGTGTCTATAATATGGCGGGCTGTAGCGATATCACTTTCGCCGACTTTGATTTGGAAGTCGCGCACCTGTCCGTTAAAGGCTAATGGCATCTGTCCGGATGCAAAGGGCATAGGAAAATCCGTGAAGAGGCC
>CAMVOS010000054.1 GCA_947169185.1 uncultured Prevotella sp. | reverse complement strand
AACTTCTATATCGCTCAGCGTGTGGGTGCTATTCAGGAGGAGGAGTCGCAGCGCGGTTTGGCTCACTTCCTGGAGCATATGGCCTTCAACGGCTCTGAGCACTTCAAGGGCAATGGCATTATCGAGTTCACCCGCTCGCTGGGTGTTGAGTTCGGTAGCGACCTGAATGCTTACACCTCGATTGATCAGACGGTTTATCGCGTGTGCAACGTGCCCACCAAGCGTGCTACAGCATTGGACTCTTGTCTGCTGATCCTGAAGGATTGGTCGAACGGTCTGTCGCTGGAAGCTGACGAGATAGACAAGGAGCGCGACGTGGTTCATAACGAGTGGCGTCTGGGTGAAGGTCCTACGCAGCGTATGATTCAGCGTGCTCTGCCTAAGATGTATCCTGACTCTAAGTATGGTGTGCGTCTGCCTATCGGTTTGATGAGCGTTATCGACTCGTTCAAGCCCCAGACGCTGAAGGCTTACTACCAGAAGTGGTATCGTCCTGACAATCAGGCTATCATCGTAGTAGGTGACGTTGACGTAGACCACATGGAGGCTAAGATTAAGGAGCTGTTCGGTGGCATCAAGGTGCCTGCTAATGCGCCCAAGGTGGTTGCTGAAGCCGTGCCTGACAACAAGGAGGCTATCTATATCTTCGAGAAGGATAAGGAGATGCAGATGAACTACATCTTCATGTGTATGAAGCATGATGCCACCCCCGAGGCTGAGAAGTCGAATATGGCCTATCTGATTCAGGACTATGCCGTTAGCGTCATCTCTAGAATGTTTAGCCAGCGTCTGTCGGAGATGACACAGGAGGCTAGCTGTCCTTTCCTGCAGGCTTCTGCTGATGATGGCCAGTACTGGCTGTCGAAGACCAAGGACTGCTTCGAGCTGTTTGCTGCCCCCAAGGAGGGTAAGGATATGGAGGCTCTGCAGGTGCTTTACCGCGAGGCTAAGCGTGTGCGTGAGTTCGGATTCACCGCTACGGAGTATGAGCGCGCCAAGGCAGACTATCTGAGTGGTCTGGAGAAGCGCTATACCAACCGCGACAAGCGTAAGAACGACGAGTTCGGTAATGCCTATCGCGACCACTATCTGACCAACGAGCCCATCCCACCATTGGACGTGCTCTACCAGACCATGCAGCAGATTGCTCCGAACATTCCCGTACAGGCTATCAACCAGATGCTGCCCGAGCTGATCAGTGTGACGGATAGCAACCTCGTCGTGATGATCATGGCTCAGGAGAAAGAGGGTAAGGTTTATCCTACAGAGCAGGATATGGCTGCTGCCATCGCTGCTGCACGTGCCGAGAAACTGGAGGCATACGTGGACAATGTGAAGCAGGAACCGCTGCTCGACGTAGCTACTATTAAGAAAGGTAAGATTAAGAAGGAGACCGAGAATACACAGTTCGGCTACAAGGAGCTGAAGCTGTCTAACGGTGCTACCGTTATCCTGAAGAAGACTGACTTCAAGGACGATGAGGTGCAGATGGAGGCCTTCTCTAAGGGTGGTAAGTCGCTCTATGGCGCTGCTGACTATACCAACCTGAAGGTGTTCGACCAGGTGATTGGCATCAGTGGACTGGGCAATTTCTCCAGCACAGAGCTGCAGAAGGCACTGGCTGGTAAGGAGTGTAATGCTGACCTGTCGCTGGCCAACACACGCCAGTATATGACTGCACACTCTACTCCGAAGGACATCGAGACCATGATGCAGATGGTATACCTCTACTTCACCAACGTGAAGAAAGATGAGAAGCAGTTCCAGAACCTGATGACTCAGCTCGATATGGCGCTGAAGAACAAGTCGCTGTCACCTGACGCTGTGTTTGCCGACTCAGTGGCTGCTACGACCTATGGACACAATCCACGCTTCAACAATCCTCAGGTAGAGGACATCAAGGATATCAACTACGACCGCATCCTGCAGATTGCCAAGGAGCGCTACCAGAATGCTGGACAGTTCACCTTCGTCATCAGCGGTAACTTCGACGAGCAGACCATCCGTCCGCTCATCGAGCAGTACATCGCCTCGCTGCCTGCTACCAAGAAGAAGGCCGAGGACTTCAAGGAGGTGATGACCTTTGCCAAGGGTGAGGTTGTTAATCAGTTCAAGGTAAAGACCGAGTCGCCAAAGGCTACCGCTCGCGAGATGTGGTATGCTGAGATGCCTTACACGCTGGAGAACAACGTGAAGATTGACGCTGTCGGACAGATTCTCTCTATGATCTATCTGAAGACCATCCGTGAGGACGAGAGCGCTGCTTATTCTTGTGGTGCTGCCGGTTACTTCTCGACAGGTTCTAAGCAGCCTAAGGCTATGCTGCAGGCTTACTGCCCGATGAATCCCGACAAGGCCGAGCTGGCTGTACGCTTGCTGCACGAGGGTATTCAGAACATGCAGAAGAAGGTGGATGCCGACCAGCTGCAGAAGGTGAAGGACTACATGCTGAAGCAGGCTGACATCGAGGCTAAGAAGAATAACTACTGGATCAACACCATCACCACCTATAAGGAGTATGGACTCGACTTCCATACCGACTATAAGAAGACCGTTGAGGCTCTGACCGTTGACTCGGTTCGCGACTTCCTGAACAACTTCTTGAAGGCTGGCAATCACATCGAGGTGATCATGACTCCGGAGGCGAAGTAAGTGAAAAGGTAAAAGTGAAAAGTTAAAAGTTTAGAGTGAGTTATTTATTTTCATCAGAATCAGTATCAGAGGGACATCCCGATAAGGTGGCCGATCAGATCAGTGACGCGCTGGTAGACCAATTCCTGGCCTACGACCCTCAGGCTCGTTGTGCCATTGAGACCTTCGTCACTACCGGTCAGGTGGTCATCATGGGCGAGGTGAGAAGCGAGGCCTATATCGACCTGCAGACCATTGCGCGCAATACCATCAAGAAGATCGGCTATACCAAAGCAGAATACCAGTTCGACGGCAACTCATGCGGTATCCTCACGGCTATCCACGAACAGAGCGAAGACATCAATCGTGGTGTGGATAACGGCAATGAGGAGGAGCAGGGTGCCGGCGACCAGGGTATGATGTTCGGCTATGCCACCAACGAGACGGAGAACCTGATGCCTGTATCGCTCGATCTGGCTCATCTGATTATGCGTACCTTGGCCGAGATTCGCAAAGAGGGTAGGGAGATGACCTATCTGCGTCCCGACTCGAAGAGTCAGGTGACCATCCAGTACAGCGATGCTGGTATCCCTGAGCGTATCGACACCATTGTCGTTTCAACCCAGCATGATGAGTTTGACAGCGATGATGAGCGTATGCTGGCTAAGATTCGTGAGGATGTCATCAATATCCTGATACCGCGTGTTAAATCGAAGATCCATTCTCAGAAGGTACTCGCCCTCTTTGGCGATGACATTAAATACTATGTCAACCCGACGGGTAAGTTCGTCATTGGCGGACCTCATGGAGATACTGGGTTGACGGGTCGTAAGATTATTGTCGATACCTACGGAGGCAAAGGAGCCCACGGCGGTGGCGCTTTCTCCGGAAAGGACTCCTCGAAGGTTGACCGCTCGGCGGCCTATGCTGCCCGTCATATCGCCAAGAATATGGTGGCAGCGGGTGTGGCTGACGAGATGCTGGTGCAGGTGAGCTACGCCATCGGTGTGGCTAAACCCATGAATATCTACGTCAACACCTATGGCCGATCGCATGTCAACATGACTGATGGTGAGATAGCCAAGAGGATAGAGAAACTGTTTGACCTGCGTCCAAAGGCTATTGAGCGCACACTGAAACTACGCCAGCCCATGTATGTGGAGACTGCGGCCTATGGTCACATGGGACGTCGGTCGGAGGTGGTGAAGAAGACATTCACCAGCCGATACCACGAAACGAAGGAGATAGAGATAGAGCTCTTTACGTGGGAAAAACTGGACCGTGTAGACGATATTAAACGCGAATTCACTCTGTAGGGCATTGATACAGCAGGATAGCATACAGCAAACATATCAGACGGTGGGGGGCGACACAGCAGTTGCCGTCCACCGTCCGTTAACTCCGGCACAGGTGTTGAGCTGGTTGCCGCGTAGTGCTACCCCTGCACAACAGGATTCTGCCATACAGGCACACTTCAAACCCTCTGAGATTCGCTGGAGCAATCGCCCGGATACGCTTCATCTGCCTGGTCACGATCGTGGACACAATATGCTGGATGTGAATATCCCGCAGTATTATCGTGAGGGCTTCTTTTCCAAGGACACGCTGTTTCATCCCGAACTGCCAGGCGGACGCTATGGTGTGGCTGGCGACCCAAGACCTTATACTGTACATGCAGACAATGTGCTGACGGGTATGCTGCTGTCCAGCTTCCTGCTGGCCGTAGTGGCTTTCGTCTTTGTCAAGGATTTTATGTTGCGACACCTCAAATCCTTGGTGTATGGCAATAGAGCTGTCAATGAGCAAAAGGACACGGGTTTGGAATTGCAGTTTGAGATCTTCCTGAACTTGCTAGCTGCCCTGCTGTTGTCGTTGCTCTACTATTTCTATACGCTCCACTATATCGGTGAGACATTTATTCTAAGCTCGCAATATTATCTCATCGGCATCAACTTCCTCATTTTCGTGGCGTATTATCTGCTTAGGATGTTGTTGTATACGATGGTGAATAATGTGTTCTTTGATGGTAAAAAGAATGGACAGTGGATTCATGTCTTGCTTTTTATTGCATGCGTAGAGTGTGTCTTGTTCTTCCCTATCGCCATGATGGTGTCTTATTCGAATATTTCGGTGGAAAATATCGAGTTTTATTTCGTTTTAGCCTTAGGTTTTGTTAAATTACTGACGATTTATCAGTGTTACAACATCTTTTTTCGAACAAATGTCGTTAAATTGCAGATTATTTTGTACTTTTGTGCGCTTGAAATAGTGCCATTGCTCATTTTATGGGGCGTTTTGGACTTAACGGCAAATAGTTTGAAAATAAATTTTTAGGACATCAATGATAAAGAAAATTCTGGTTTCTCAACCTAAACCTTCCAGTGAGAAGTCACCTTATTACGATATCGCATCGAAGTTTGGTGTAGAGTTAGTGTTCCGCCCTTTTATTAAGGTAGAGGGAATCACAGCCAAGGAGTTTCGTGCACAGAAGGTCGCCATTCTCGACTATACTGCTGTTGTTTTCACTTCGCGTCATGCCATTGACAACTATTTCACGTTGGCAAAAGAGATGCGTATCACCATTCCCGAGGACATGAAGTATTTTTGTGTGACGGAGACGATATCGCTCTATATTCAGAAGTATGTCCAGTATCGTAAACGTAAGGTGTTCTTTGGCACTACGGGAAAGATCGACGATCTCATCCCCACGATGGTGAAACATAAGCAGGAGAAATACCTGGTGCCCATGAGCGATGTCCATAATGACAGCGTGACGAATATGCTGAATGCCAAGAAACTGCAGCACCGTGAGTGTGTCATGTATCGTACCGTCAGCAATGACTTCACCCCAGAGGAGGTTAAAACCTTCGACTACGATATGTTGGTGTTCTTTAGCCCTTCGGGTATTGAGTCTCTCACTAAGAACTTCCCTAACTTCAATCAGGGCGAGATAGCTATCGCTACGTTCGGTCCGACAACAGCTAAGGCTGCCAAGGACGCAGGATTGCGCGTAGACCTCGAGGCCCCTTCAGAAAAATATCCTTCGATGACGGGTGCCTTGAACCACTATCTGCTCGAAAAACAAGGATAAAAGATGTTCGGCAACGGGCGTTCAACGTTTCCCAAGTCGGAGCGTATGGTCAGCAGACTGCTGATGGAGTCGCTCTTCGGTGGTCGAAACAGCCATTCGGTGGTGAATTTCCCGTTGAGAATTGTCTATACAACCAGAGAGCGGCAACTGCAGGAAGCACCCATACAGATTTTGGTCAGTGTCTCGAAAAAGCACTTTAAGCATGCCGTTGACCGCAATCGGGTGAAACGCCAGATTCGCGAGGCCTATCGTTGTAACCGCCAAGTGATAACAGAGGCCTTGCCGGAGGGCAAACAGTTGCTGATGGCCTGTGTGTGGCTGTCGGATGAGCATTGTCCCTCAGCAGAGATAGAGCATAAGATGGTGTCACTCTTGCGACGAGTGGGTGAGAAGCTATGAAGCAGTTGATACAATGCCTGTCGAAAGCTATCGTATGGCTGCTCGTCTTGCCGATACGCTTTTATCAGTTGGCCATCTCGCCGTTGCTCGGTCCTTCGTGTCGCTTCACACCCACGTGCAGCGAATACGCCAAGCAGGCACTCATCAAACACGGACCCATCAAGGGAATGTATCTGGCTATCTGGCGCATCTTAAGATGTAATCCGTGGGGTGGGTCGGGTTATGACCCAGTGCCCTAAAAACTAGAAATACTAGTAATACTAGAAAATACTAGAATATTAAAATATGAAGAAAAACTTTGTTGAAGAACTGAAATGGCGCGGCATGCTGGCACAGATGATGCCTGGCACAGAAGAACTGCTCCAGAAAGAAATGGTAACGGCTTATCTGGGAACCGACCCGACAGCCGACTCGCTGCACATTGGCCACCTCTGTGGTATCATGATGCTTCGTCACTTGCAGCGCTGCGGTCATAAGCCCATTATTCTCGTGGGTGGCGCTACTGGTATGATTGGCGACCCATCGGGCAAGAGCCAGGAGCGTAATCTGCTGAACAATGAGACGCTCTACCACAACCAGGAGTGCATCAAGAAGCAGGTGGCCAAATTCCTCGATTTCGATTCGAAGGAGGCTAACGCTGCCGAAATGGTCAACAACTACGACTGGATGAAGGATTTCACCTTCCTCGATTTCGCACGTGAGGTGGGCAAACATATCACCGTCAACTATATGATGGCCAAGGAGAGTGTACAGCAGCGCCTGAATGGTACGGCTCGCGATGGACTTTCATTCACCGAGTTCACCTATCAGCTGTTGCAGGGCTACGACTTCCTCTATCTCTATCAGCACAAGGGTGTCAAGTTACAGTTGGGTGGTAACGACCAGTGGGGCAATATGACCACAGGTACGGAGCTGATTCGCCGTACGCTGGGCAACGACGTAGAGACCTTTGCACTGACCTGCCCGCTCATCACGAAGAGTGACGGTAAGAAGTTTGGCAAGACTGAGAGTGGTAACATTTGGCTTGATTCTGCTCGTACCACTCCTTATAAATTCTATCAGTTCTGGCTCAATGTCTCTGACGATGACGCAGAGCGTTATATCAAGATTTTTACCTCTTTGGACAAGGAGACGATTGACGCTCTCGTAGCTGAACACCAGCAGGATCCGGGTCGTCGTGTACTGCAAAAGCGTTTGGCAGAGGAGGTGACCGTCATGGTACATTCTCGCGAAGCTCTTGATGCGGCTATTGAGGCTAGCAATCTGCTCTTCGGAAAGGCTACAAAAGAAGGACTGGAGAAACTCGACGAACAGACTTTCCTTGATGTCTTTGACGGAGTACCGCAGTTCGAGATTGCCAAGGATCAGTTAGGTCAGCCTGCTATCGAACTGTTTACTACCGTAGCTCCTGTATTCCCTTCTAAGGGTGAGATGCGTAAGATGGTACAAGGTGGTGGTGTCTCGCTGAATAAGGAGAAGCTGACCGACCAGAATCGTCCTGTTACGGCAGAAGATCTTATCGATGGTAAATATCTGCTGGCACAGAAGGGTAAGAAGAACTATTATCTACTTATCGTGAAATAATATTTGGCTGCAAAATTTTGGTACTTCAATAAATTTTCGTACCTTTGCAGCCGCAATGTCCAATGGTGTAATGGTAGCACAACAGGTTTTGGTTCTGTTTGTGGTGGTTCGAATCCGCCTTGGACAACAAGATTTTTAATCAAAGATTTTAAATTGGTAGCCTTGCGACATGAGCCATTCAATGGCTAATGGTAGGGCTACCTTTAGTTTCTCTATACTCTTCAGCGAGTCATGGAAGGTAATGATGGAGCCGTTACGCGTGTAGTGCTTGACGTTATACAACACATTGGCAGCTGTCATCCACTTGGAATAGTCACGAGTGACGACATCCCACATGACAATTTTGAACTTACGAGAGAGCCAGGCATACTGGTCATGGCGCATCCAGCCGTGAGGCGGACGCACCAGATTGGTATGCAGATAAGCATTGGCCTTCTCGATATTGTAGCTGTATTCATGAATAGAGTGACGGAAACCGCTAATATGGTTATGCGTGTGGTTGCCAATGCGATGGCCCTCGGCAACCACACGCTCATAGAGTTCTGGATATTTGCGGACGTTGTCGCCCACCATGAAGAAAGTCGCTTTAATGTTATATTTGGCGAGAATATCAAGCACATAGGGCGTAGCCTCTGGTATTGGACCGTCGTCGAAGGTTAGATAGACGGCCTTCTCGTGACGGTTCATGCGCCATAATGCTTTAGGATACAGCCAGCGCAGCCAGATGGACGGTTGCTCGATAATCATCTTTCAACTCTAAACACTAAACTCTCCTCTAATATCCCAAGTCTCCGCCTTTTTCCTGGAAGATTGTGCCAAGGATACTCAGTTCCTCCAGTTGCTTGTCGGCCTTCTTCTGGTCGATGGTCTGCATGAGACCGTTGACCTGTTGCAGAATATAGAAGTGCATCAGACAGTCTTGCTTGGATGACTCAAAGCGGTAGTCCGAGAGCGAACAGTACCACTTCATATACTGTACGGAATTCTTCCATAGACTGTCGATAATTTCCAGTGCCTGCTTGTTTTTCCCCAACGTCGCCCAGGCACGAGCCATGTCAAGCGAGCCAGAGGAGTAGTTGTGAGGCACGTTGAAGGTTGGAATCATCTTGCTGGTGTAATTCAGCACTTCAGCAGCCTTCTTGTCTTTGCCCTCTGTAAGCAGTTCAAGTGCAAGACGGGCCATTGTGCGACGATGGGTGTAGCACATACGCATCACCGTCTCATCGAGGTAAAGACCAGGTTTGTCTAGACCACCGAACTTAAAGCGGTGCATCACATTGTCGTAGGTACGCTCGGTGTCGAAGTTCTTGACACCAGGAACAGCTTTACCGCCTATGCTGGTGGTAAAGGGCGTGATGCGATAGGCCAGACCTTCAGTAATGGTGTTGTCCCCCAGATTGATATAGTTATCTTCGCCCACGGAGATAGCGACATAGATAGGACGCGTCCAATTGCACTCCGCCAGCATCTCAAGAATCATGAGATCGCCCTTGTAGAGGGCATTCTTACCCTTCAGTGAGATGGTCATCCTGTCAGGAATAGAATCGCTGGCCATAAGCATACCGCTCTTGCGGACGGCTTCCTTGTCGATGGTCATATAGAGCGTGTCAGTAGGAATCATGTGCAGGTCTTGATTCTTCGAGCGTACCCAGTATTTCAGCACGTTCTTCAGTTCGAATGGTTCGTCGCCAAACTGTTGACGGGCTTCTTCAGGATTCTGGCGGTAGTGTTCCAGTACGGCAGCCTTCATCTCTGGTTCTACGCGGACATACTCATTGGTACCTGCGCAATACTCAATACGCTCCCATGATATAGGAACGGAGGGTGAGTCGTAGGCAGGACGGCGCATCTGGTCGATATACCAGTCGGTCTGCAGGTAAGAAAGGTTGCAGACACGAGCATCTGTACGGACGCCCTCAACATCCTGGTTGTACCAGAGTGGGAAGGTGTCGTTATCGCCATTGGTATAGATGATGGGGTTGTTCTCCTGCTGCAGTGACATGAGGTAGTTCTGTCCGAAGTCGCGACAGGTGTAACGGCCGGATCGGTCGTGATCATCCCAAGTCTGTGAAGCCATCTGGATGGGTACAAAGAGGCAAGACAAAGAGACTATGGCAGAGAGCACTACAGGGTTCAGCTTCTTCAAACGTTCCTTGAGCAGTTCGATGATAGCTGCCACACCGATACCGCACCAGATTGCATAGGCGTAGAAAGAACCCGCATAGGCGTAGTCGCGTTCACGGGGCTGCATCGGTGTCTGGTTCAGGTAGATAACGATGGCCAGACCCGTCATGAAGAACAGGAAGAAAACTACCCAGAACTGACGGATACCCGTTTGGTCTTTGATGTTGTTATGGTGCTTGGCCAATGACTGCCAGAACAAGCCAATGAGACCCAGAATGAGGGGCAACATGTAGAAAACGTTGTGACCTTTGTTGTTCTTCAGCTCATCAGGCAGATGTTCTTGATTGCCCAAACGCCAATTGTCGAGCCAGTCCCAGCCACTGAGCCAGTTGCCGTGTTCCAACTCACCATTACCCTGCAAGTCATTCTGGCGGCCGGCAAAGTTCCACATAAAGTAGCGCCAATACATGAAGTTACATTGGTAGGAGATGAAGAATCTGAGGTTCTCCAACTGTGATGGCATCTTGACGGAAACCATCTCTCCACAGCGGTCGAAGGTCTCTTCATGGCCACTGATTTCACCCATCCAACTCTCATAGGCCCCGCGGTGACTCGAGCTGTACATGCGAGGGAAGAGCATGTTTTGGGCATATTTATATTCGTCCTTGGTGCGGACAATGAAATATTCATCCTTCTCGTCGGGCGAAGCTTTCTCCTTACGCTGCCATACGGGGTCTCCCGTAGTCATGACGGGTCGACAATACTCACCATCCTTCTCCAGAGCCACTTGTGAGGTATAGGCAGGGCCATAGAGCAGTGGTCGTTGACCATATTGCTCGCGTCCCAGATATTCACCTAGGGTAAAGATGTCTTCTGGAGAGTTCTGGTCCATTGGAGGATTGGCTGCAGAACGAATGACAATCAGCGCATAGCTGGAGTAACCAATCATGAGCATCAGCATGCAGAGCAGAGAGGTATTCTTGATGCGTGATGAAACGATGGCAATGCCTTTTTTCTTATACTGCAGTACAAACCACAGAACGGCCAG
>CAMVOS010000053.1 GCA_947169185.1 uncultured Prevotella sp. | reverse complement strand
CCGATCTGGGCTGTGTGCTCTATGATGGCGACAAGGAGTTTGTCATCAAGAAGTCTAAACTGCGTGGCGTAGAGTCGCTGGGCATGATTTGTGCTGAGGACGAAATTGGTATCGGTACCTCGCACGACGGCATCATCGTACTGCCTGAGGATGCTGTGGTGGGAACGCCTGCAGCAGAATACTATCATCTGGAGAGCGACTGGCTCATCGAGGTAGATATTACAGCCAATCGTGCTGATGCTCTCTCGCATTGGGGAGTGGCGCGCGACCTGTATGCCTGGCTGAAGCAGAACGGCTACCAAACCGCTACCCACAAGCCTTGTGCATCGACGTTCGCCGTCGATAATAATAGCCTCCCCATCGATGTGGTCATCGAGAATCAGGAGGCCTGCAAGCGTTATGCCTGCGTCAGCGTTACCGACTGTGAGGTCAAGGAGTCGCCTGAGTGGTTGAAGAACAAGCTGACCACCATTGGTCTGCGTCCTATCAATAATATCGTCGACATCACCAATTATGTGATGATGGCACTGGGCCAGCCCCTGCATTGCTTTGATGCTGACATGGTGAAGGGTCATAAGATTGTCGTCAAGACTATGCCTGAAGGTACACCCTTCCAGACACTCGATGGCGTGGAGCATAAGCTCTCTGATCGCGATCTGGCTATCTGCAATGCTGAGGAGCCGATGTGTATCGCTGGCGTCTTTGGCGGAAAGGGTAGTGGTACCTACGAGACCACCAAGAACGTCGTTTTGGAGAGTGCTTACTTCCATCCTACATGGATTCGTAAGTCTGCCCGTCGTCACGGACTCAGCACCGATGCTTCGTTCCGTTTTGAGCGTGGCGTCGATCCCAATGGCACTATCGAGGCCCTGAAGTATGCTGCACAGTTGTGCAAGGAGTTGGCTGGCGGTAAGGTGTCGATGGAGATCAAGGATGTCTATCCTGAGAAGATGGAGAATGCTAAGGTCACCCTTAACTTTGACTATGTTCACTCACTCATTGGTAAGGAGATTCCTGTAGAGACCATCAAGAGCATCTGCGAGAGTCTAGAGATGAAGGTGCTCAGCGAGACTGCTGAGGCTTTGGAGCTCGAGATTCCTGCCTATCGTGTTGATGTCACCCGTCCTTGCGACGTGGTGGAGGACATCCTGCGCATCTATGGATATAACAACGTTGAGATTCCTACGCAGCTGAAGTCAAGCCTCGTCATCAAAGGTGACGAAGACCAGAAGCACAAGTTGGCCAACCTGGTCAGCGAGCAACTGGTGGGTGCAGGTTTCACCGAAATTCTGAATAACTCGCTGACGAAAGCTGCCTACTATTCTGAGGAGCAGCAGGCTCAGTTGGTGAAGATTATGAATCCTTTGTCAAGCGACCTGAACGTGATGCGTGGCACTCTGCTGTTTGGTGGTTTGGAGAGCATCGAGCACAATGCCAAGCGTAAGAATGGCAATTGCCGCTTCTTCGAATTTGGCAACGTCTATACGTTTACTCCTGAGAAGGAAAACCTCGACGATCCCATGCAGGCCTATAAGGAGCAGTACCACATGGCACTCTGGCTGACAGGTAAGCGCGTTGAGGGCTCTTGGGCTCATCAGAATGAAGATACCTCGTTTGCAGAGTTGGATGCTCACGTAGACAATATCCTGGCACGTATCGGTGTGCAGCCTGGTATGTTGGTTCGCAAAAAGAGCGAAAATGCTATCTTCGCTGCTGGTCTGACTATTGAAAATCGTGGTGGCAAGAAACTTATCGAACTGGGTGTGCTGACAAAGAAGTTGCAGAAGCAGTTCGATATTGATACTCCTGTGTATTATGCTGAGCTTAACTGGACGGCGCTGATGAAGGTGATTCGCAAGCAGAAGGTGGAGTTCACAGAGATTCCGAAGTTCCCATCAGTTAGTCGCGACCTCGCCCTGCTCATTGACAAGAGCGTTGAGTTCCAGCAGATTGAGGACATTGCCCGTCAGACAGAGAAGAAGTTCCTGAAGAAAGTCGAGCTGTTCGACGTCTATGAGGGCGACAAACTGCCTGCTGGTAAGAAGTCTTATGCTGTTAACTTCATTCTTCAGGATGCTGAGAAGACGATGGGCGACAAGCAGATTGATGCCATTATGCAGAAGCTGATTCAGAACCTGAAGAAGCAGCTCAACGCTGAGCTTCGCTAATAGGCTCGAAGCATCGAAACATCGAAATAACGAAACATCGAAATAACGAATATAATTTAAAATAACAATGGGAAGAGCATTTGAATATCGCAAAGCTGCGAAACTGAAGAGATGGGGCCACATGGCCAAGACTTTTACAAAGATTGGCAAGCAGATTGCCATTGCCGTGAAGGCTGGCGGTCCGGAGCCCGACATGAATCCTGCCCTGCGTGCTATCATCGCCAACGCCAAGCGCGAGAATATGCCGAAGGACAACATCGAGCGTGCCATCAAGAACGCTATGGGTAAGGACCAGAGCGACTACAAGGAGGTGACCTACGAGGGATATGGCCCTCATGGTGTCGCTATCTTTGTTGACGCCCTGACCGACAACACCACCCGTACCGTTGGTGACGTTCGTTCGGTGTTCAACAAGTTCAACGGTAATCTGGGTACTCAGGGCTCGTTGTCGTTCCTGTTCGACCACAAGTGCGTGTTCACCTTCAAGAAGACCGATGGTCTGGATATGGACGAGATGATTCTCGACCTCATCGACTATGGTGTAGAGGACGAATACGACGAGGACGAGGAAGAGAACTCAATCACCATCTATGGCGATCCTTCTTCATTCGGTGCCATTCAGAAGCACTTGGAGGAGAACGGCTACGAGGTGACTGGTGCCGAGTTTACCCGCATCCCCAATGACCTGAAGGACGTTACGCCTGAGGAGCGTGAGACCATCGACAAGATGATTGAGAAACTCGAGGACTTCGACGATGTACAGACAGTGTACACCAACATGAAGCCAGAAGGCATTGAGGAGTAAAAAATGGCTTACTTATCGTTGAGGGTGGCAAAATAGCCTAGACGATAGAGTGAGAAAACAAATAGGCTGGGGTGGCGCAACAAGTAGCGTCGCTCCAGTTTGTTTGTTGTCCTATGGTATTGACGCAACAGTGGCAATATCCATTCTATGTGCTCCAAATGTTGTAACAGACGCGAGCCAGCCTTTAGTTCATTTCTAAACGTATACAGCGTCCGCAAGCCTTCCTCTGTCTTACTAAGGAATTGCTCGTTTTCCTCAAATATTTCAAAGCTCAGAGGGTTATCAATATGATAAATGGGAATATGGAGGGTTTCGAGCGTCATGCCAAAAAGTACGTCCTCATAACCATAATGACGGAATCGCAAATCGAAGGGGTACTTGACCATTAACTGCTTAGGAGCCATGAAGTTAGCGGTATGAAAGTCACGGTATGGCTCACGTTGTCTGCGTTCTACAGTATGTAGATGCTCGTTAGCCCGTTCATATTGGTAACGTAGGTTGTGGCTTAGCTGCTTAGCATCGCCTCCTATACTGATGCCTCCATCCCAGACTGCCTGTTCATCTGGTGTTTCGACATAACGACGCAGAAAGTCTGGACGTCGCACCACCATATCGCTGTCGATAAATAAAACCCAGGGTTTTGATGCTTTCTCAGCCAAATAGTTGCGGATAGCAGCACGCCCTGTATTTTCAGGCCTCTCAATATATCGGCTGTTAGTATAATCGTTGACAACTCTGTTGGCCTCGATAGATGATAATAGGGTTGAACCATCATCAGCTACGATGATTTCGTAACTAATGGGCAGTAGGTTGGCCTGTTGCTGTAATGTGGCGACCAGTTCAACGCACACATGATTGTACGTAGGTATCAGTATTGATATATCTTTCATCAGTTTGCAAAAATAGCGAAAAAAAGTTATAAAACCTCGCTTTTCGTCATTTTATTTTGTCATTAGACCGAAAAGTTGTACATTTGCGCCATATTTTAACAGAAGAACAGCTATGAAGAAGAATGTGATGAGAATGATTGCTGCCATGTTGATGATACTGGCGGCTACAAATGTAAATGCACAGAATGATTTACAGGGCATCCTAAATGGTGTGCTAGGTGGTGGACAGAGTGACGACATTGTTTCTGGGATTACCAGTATCTTTTCGAAGGATAAGCAGGCCACTACTAATAATATAATAGGTACATGGAGCTATCAGGAGCCAGCTATTGTGTTCACGTCGGATAATCTGCTGACTAAGGTTGCCGCAAAGGTTGCCGCCAACAAGTTGGAGAACAAGTTACAATCGTATCTGACGAAATATGGTGTAAAGCCAGGTGCATTGGTGTTGACATTTAATGAGGACGGTACCTGTACGGAGACGTTGAATGGTAAGACACTGAAAGGCAAGTGGGAGGTGAAGGACTCGAAGCTGATACTGACTTTAGGAGGTATCAAAGCTTTGCAAATTACAACGCAGATAGACGGCAAGGACATGCAGTTTGTAACTGATGCCACCAAGCTGCTGAAACTCTTCAAGGCCGTTGGTGCCAAGTCGAATAACAAGAATATCCAGACAGTAACATCGTTGATGAAGAGTGTAAATGGTATGCAGGCTGGTGTGTCATTGCGAAAACAATAAGTTAAAAAATATTAAGGAGGTGGATTAATTCTTAATTCTTAATTCTTAATTCTTAATTTCTTTGTACCTTTGCAGCCGCTATTACGAGATAGTAGCATGAAATTATAGTTAAACAATTAAAAAACAAACATTTAGACAATGGCAACAAAAATCAGATTGCAGCGCGGCGGACGTAAGAGCTACGCTTTTTATCGTATCGTTATCGCTGACGCTCGTGCACCACGTGATGGTCGTTTCACTGAGAAGATTGGTACTTACAACCCAAACACCAATCCTGCCACAGTAGATCTTAATTTCGAGCGTGCACTGTATTGGGTCGAGACTGGTGCACAGCCTACCGACACTGTTCGTAACATCCTCAGCCGTGAGGGCGTTTACCTGATGAAGCACCTGAAGGGTGGCGTAAAGAAGGGCGCTTTCGATGAGGCTACAGCTCAGAAGAAATTCGATGCATGGAAGGCTGACAAGCAGAAGGGCCTGGAGAAGGTTGCTGCTGACGAGGCAAAGGCTAAGAAGGATGCTGCTGCTGCTCAGTTGAAGGCTGAGAAGGCTCAGAACGAAGAGCAGGCTAAGAAGGTAGCTGAGAAGAAGGCTGCTGAGGCTGCCGCTAAGGCTGAGGCCGAGGCTGCTGCCGCTGCTGAAGCTGCTACAGAGACTCCTGCTGAGGAGGCTGCTGCTGAGGCTCCTGCTGCTGAGTAATCATCAACGATTCCAGAAATCAAGGTATTGCATCGCGACTTTCACATAGTCGTGATGCTTTTTTATGTACTCTATGCTCTGTTGTTTAAGCTCAGGAATACGTTCAGGATGCAGTACGAGTTTCTCTAACTCCTGATAGACGCTCTCGTATGTAGGCTCAACATTAATGATGGGACGCAGTTCTGTTTCCTGAATTATCTCATAGTTCTCTGGTTCTCCACCTCCTACAACGATAATTCCCTTTGACATGGCCAATAATGCATTCATGGCAGGGGTGTAACTGTAGAGCTGGTCGAGCAGGACATCACTCTCATTCAGCATCTTTTCGTATTGGGCAAAAGGGACTCCCTCAGCCACTTTGAGTGTTACCTGTTCTATATATCTGGCTGCCACGTCTTCAGCAGCTTTTAGCATGATGTCTGTTCCCTTATATGCACTACGGTTTTTGCTAATGCCAACGAAGATGGTGATGTGGTTAATGGAAGTAATCGGATTAATAGAGTCTATGGGAATAATAGGGAAGGGAATGAATTGTGTCTTATCAGGAAAATGTGGCTGATAGCATACTTGGTATTCATAGAGTCCTGTCACGATACCGTCACAATTCTCGGCAATCATCTTGTTCAGACGTTCTTTGGCTGTATTCAGCCAGTCATCTTGTTCTATACGTGCTGCGTCATCAGTACGGACTTGGTTTCCAAAGTTGAAATCACTATAGCGCAAGGGTTTTTTGTATGTGCATTCATGTACCCAATAATAATCCATGCCGAAAGCGCCTAAGAACACCTTCTTGTTATGCTTGCGCAGATAGTTGTAGAACCAAAAAAGCCGTTCCGCTTTCAGTTCAAAGAACATGGGATTGATGAGTTGTACCACATCATAGCCACGTAGCTTGGAAAGCAGCATATAAAGTCTGGCCATGAGCAAAATGCCACCCAGTTTGCCAGGCGTCCTTGATACATCGATGTCGCGTGAGTAGTTCTTCCAACCATCTCCGTCGGAAACAACCGTGACATGATGTCCCAAAGCCCGTAGTCCTTCAGCCAGCGTGGCATGAACGTTACTGTATTCACCAATGAGTAGTATCTTCATTTTTTATACTATACGGCTTGGTTTCTTGAAGTAATGGATGAACTTCGATATGACGCATAACTTCTTTAATCCAAGCGTGTTAATAACAATTGCTTTAAGCTTGTGTTTGTTTGGTAAAGTGGTATGATTGATTCTTCTTTTAGGAAGGATGATGTCGTTTCTATTTCTTTCCCAAACATCTATCTGAATATTTGCCAAATACATGTAATAGAGGTCGTCGACAGGCATCTTGCTGGATAGGTGAGCTTCCAATAGTTGTGCCAGAGCCTGTCCGTTTGCTGTTGCTGTAATGCCTGATGGATTTATCCAATAGTGGTAGCTGCCATGACTAGTGGTAGCGACCTTTTGAGCCTTTCGCAATAACTGTGGAAGGGTATACACATCTTCAAAGATGCGCCCTTTAGGATATCGGACACTATCGAATAACAGTCTGCGATATAATTTATTCCAAGCGTAGGTGTGCGTATAGACTCGTTCACTTAACCAGTATTCGTTAATGTCGTTGTAGATATGCTCCTGGAGTGAAAGCCTGTCAGCAATGGCGTACTCCAAGATGTCAATATCGCCCATCTGGTCTATTAAAGGCGGGTAAGTGTTGTCGGCTATCCAATCGTCGCTATCGACAAAGGTGATGTAGTCGCCACAGGCTATATCGATACCCGCGTTTCTGGCATCACTCAGTCCTCCGTTCTGCTTGTGAATAACGTGGATTCGCTGATCTTTTATAGCCCAATTGTCACACATCTCTGGGCAACGGTCTGGCGAACCGTCGTCCACAAGAATAACTTCCATATCATCCACATGTTGCCTTAATACGCTCTCCACACAACGGTCAAGAGTTGCTTCTACACGATAAACAGGGATGATAACAGAAAGTGTCATGGGTTATCTCTCTTTCTTTAATAGTGGCAGCGTGTTCAGCAGGATGGTACGGCCCAAGCGGGTGTTGGTCATCTTGCGGAACCACTTGTACTTCTGTGAATAGTCGCGATCGGGCAGGGGGAAGAGTCCTTTGCTGCTCAAGTCGTCGATACATGCGTTGAGGGCTTTCTGTGAGCGTTGCTGGACGATGACCTGATAGATGTAGTCCATCGTCAGCTGGGCCACACGGCGCTGCAAGGCTACACGGTCCACTTGTGGCACACGGTCGCACAGGTACTGCAGACGGTCCAACACACCACGGATGTCGTCGAAACGCTTGGCCTTGCTCGCTTCGTCGTCGTGGGTGGTGATGCTGCCTTTATGCTTATAGTAATAGTAGGCCTTGGCATCCGTTGCACACACATGCTCAGCTCTGATCAGTAGCTGTGGCGTGAACTCTTCGTCCTCGTGCCAAATGCCTGGCGTGAAGCGCAATTCGCTGAGTGTGGTCTGTCTGAAGAGGTATCCGCATGCTGAGGCGTGGATGTTATGTTTCAGCATATAGGATGAGCCCGTCATCACTTCCGAGTCGTTATAGACTGTCTCCGATGTGCTAGTACTGGTAAAGTCGAACATCACCATTTCGATTTCGTTGTTCAGACGGATCATGTCAAGACAGTGCTCGTAAGGCGTTTGAATCAAGTGGTCGTCAGCATCGACAAATTGCAGATACTTGCCCTGTGCCATTTCAATACCCATATTGCGTGCTGTGCTCAGTCCGCCATTTTTCTGGCGCACATAGATAATCTCGTCACCATACTGCATCAGACCATTCATGGGGCTTACTCTTGAACCATCGTCAATGACAATGATTTCGCGCTCGAATGGGCGTAACGACAATGCCAGAATGCTGTCGATACACTCGCACAGCATCTGTATTGGTTGGTTATAATAGGTCAGTATGAAACTGACCAAAGGCTGTTCATTCTTCATTTCGTATGCAAAATTACGAAATAATTATGAATTATGCATTATGAATTATGAATTATTTTGTACCTTTGCAGCTGGTTTTTCTGAAAACGTATGAAAGAACACAGCGAAGACAGCTATCAGCATGTATTAAAATACACGGGCCTGTTTGGTGGCGTGCAGGGGCTTATCATCTTGATAGGTCTTGTTCGCAATAAGGCTATGGCTGTGCTGTTGGGTGCTGGTGGTATGGGTTTCAACGCCCTGATGATGTCTGTGCAGACGTTTGCATCGCAGGCTACTAGTCTGGGACTGTCGTTTGGAGCAGTACCAAAGTTGTCGGAGGTTTATGAGCAGGATAATCGTTCACAATTGGATTATTATGTACAGGTCATTCGATTGTGGAGTATGATTGCTGCGGTGCTGGGATTGCTGTTCTGTGTCGTTGCTAGCGGTCTGGTAGATAATATGACGTTTTCATGGGGTGACCATACGCTGCACTATGCTATGCTGGGCTTATCGGTGGCTATGCTGGCGGTCACTGGTGGCGAGACGGCTGTACTGAAGTCTACGCGCCGTATGGGTTCGCTGGCCAGGATTCAGATACTTGGTGCTATTGGCGCTGTGGTGCTGTCGGTACCCCTTTACTTCTATTGGGGACATTCTGGCGTGGTTCCTGCTATTGTGCTGATAGCTGCCCTAAACATGCTGGTGACGCTATGCTACTCGTATCGTTGCCATCCCTTGAAACTGACGTTTTCCAGACGTCATCTTCGTGATGGCTATGGCATGATACGCTTGGGTGTGGCCTTCGTCGTGGCTGCAGCTATCGGTAGTGGTGTAGAGATGGCTATCCGTGCTTTCCTGAATGTGGAGGGCAGCATGGACGATGTGGGCTTCTATAATGCGGCATACATGATTACCATTACCTATGCCGGTATGGTGTTCTCGGCTATGGAAACAGATTATTTTCCACGTCTCTCAGCTGTTCACAAGGATATCAAGGCAACTAACGAGACTGTCAACAAGCAAATGGAGGTGTCGTTACTGTTGCTGTCGCCTATGTTGGTGACGTTGTTAATGATGCTGCCAGTACTGATTCCGCTACTGTTCCGACAAGACTTCCTGCCAGTGGTAGCTATGGCGCAGGTTGCAGTCTTAGCCATGTATTTCAAGGTGCAGACGATGCCCGTGGCATACATAACCTTGGCGCGCAGCCGTTCGATGTCCTATCTGCTGCTTGAAACCACGTATTTCGTGGCGTTAGCAGTGGCTATCGTGGTGGGCTTTCGTTGGTGGGGCATTTGGGGGACGGGTGTGGCCATTGTTGTGGCACATGTGGTAGAATATCTGGTGGTAAATGTTTATGCTATCTGGCAATACAGCTATCGTCCGACGTGGCAAGTGGGGCGTTATGCGCTCATACAGTTGTCAATTGGTGCTGTTGCTTATGCTGTATCCCTTTTGGCAGATGACTTTACCTACTGGATATCAGAAGCCGCACTGACCATTGTCAGCACGGCTTACTCGCTGTATATCTTGCACCAGAAGACTCATCTTTGGGAGGCTTTGGTACGGAAGTTCAAAAGTGTTGTTTAGAATCTGAAGTCGAGCTCTAGGTCTACCATATTGTAGTTATGCTTTGCCAACGAGCGATCGTTAATGCGTGCATATTCAAGGTGCATCTCCAGATTCTTGGTAAAGAAGTAGTTCAAACCAACTTCATACGACGTCTTAGCACCTTTATAGCTATTTACTAATACATCTTCTTCATGGCCATTTACTATTCTTTTTTCATAAACATCTTGGTTGTTCCAGCTTTTGTCTTGGCGATAGCATTGGTAACGAGCCTTGGCGTGCAACTTTCCTTTTATAACAGGTACAATACCGAAGACATACCAGCCATCAGCTTTGTCGCCTTTCAAATAATTTATCTCACGCACATTATTGGCAGCCTTGGCAGCTCCCCAACCCTGTGAGTGCAGATACTCTGCGCGGAACATGTATTCTCCCTGGCTGTACTCGGCAGAGATTGCGTAACGGTTCTTACTCATGCTGCAGGTCAGGTCCTTACCAGCATCATCTTTACCATAGACCATATTACCACGACTACCCGTCCATCCGAAGGCACCGATACGCAGACCCTTGATAGGCATGACCCAGAAGCCACCGATGATGTCCTTGCGGTTGTCCTTATCAGTCTCGTTGACACCCTCGCCATTGTAGACGCCAACCTGATAGTGCAGCAGGCGACGGCCCTCTGCGTTCGGGAATAGGTCACCCGAGAACTGTATACCGATGTCACGACCACCCGATGACTTCTCGCCGGTACGATCGCCAAAGCCCGACAGGTTGTTGATGACGTCAGCATAGCCGCGCCAGCCCTGCGTAATGGGGTGGGTGGGGTTCTCGTAGGTGAAGGCACGCTTGAACTGTCCGGCACGAATCTTGAACTCAGGATACTTGCGCCATTCTGCATACAGGTCTACCAACTGTACGGTGGGCTGACCAGGACCAGTAACATTGGTACCTTGAATCTGTGCACGCCAGTCGAAGTCACCAATCTTACCATCCAGGATGAAACGGGCTAAGCGAAGTTTGAAGGTGTTCGATTCAGCACCTTCCTGGTCCTGCCCCTGATACTGCAGCATGCCGTAGCCGCTGAACTTGATGTTCTTCACCCAGGCAGG
>CAMVOS010000052.1 GCA_947169185.1 uncultured Prevotella sp. | reverse complement strand
GGGCCACCTTGTTCAAGCCAATGACGAAGATGACCTTTTTGGGTCCCCAGGTGATGGCTGCCACACGATTGCCATTGCCATCGATGTTGACGATGACGCCATCTTCAGAGATGGCGTTGGCACTGGTCAGATAGACATCTGTCGAAAAAGCCCTGAGATACATAGCCTGTTTTTCTGCTGGTGTCTCTACCAGGTCGCGGTCGAGCACCTCAAGGGTTCCACGGCTACGCAGTGCATCAGGAATACCCAGGTCGCGGACGGTCATTGTTCCGCCCCACGTCACAGAACTGCCGTCAGCAATCAGTTCCGATACCCGTTTTACTGCATCCTCACCTGTCGGACAATAGAAGCCCTCGACGTGACGACGTTTCAGATTTTTGATAATGGTTTGAGCCAAATGCTCGTTCCTTTGTTCTTTTGGTGTCATGTAAGTTTCATTTTTGTTATCGATGGCAAAGGTACATAATTCTGCTTAATAACTGAACAAAATGCAAAATTAATCGCGAATAATTTTGCATTTTGTCGCTTTTACATTATCTTTGCAGCCTAAAACATCAAATGAATAGCTATGAAGACTGACATACAGATTGCACGTGAATGCGAACTGAAGCCTATTGGCGACATCGCAGCACAGTTGGGCATTGCCCCAGAGGATATTGAGCCCTACGGACGTTATATGGCCAAGGTGCCCATTAGTCTCATCAACGAAGAAAAGGTGAAGCAGAGCCGGCTTATCCTGGTGACGGCTATCTCGCCCACGAAAGCCGGTATTGGTAAGACGACCGTCAGCATTGGACTGACTTTGGGTCTGAACCGTCTGGGTAAGCGGGCTGCGGTAGCGTTGCGTGAGCCCTCGTTGGGTCCCTGTTTTGGCATGAAGGGTGGTGCTGCTGGTGGTGGCTATGCCCAGGTGCTGCCTATGGAAAAAATCAATCTGCACTTCACTGGTGACTTCCATGCGGTGACTTCGGCCCATAACACCATCAGTGCCTTGCTTGACAACTATCTCTATCAGCACCGCAAGGAAGGTTTTTCGCTGCGTGAAATCTTCTGGAAACGCGTGCTCGACGTCAACGACCGTGCCCTGCGCAATGTGGTAACAGGATTGCGAGGTGACGGTGTGGTTTCTGAAACTGGTTTCGACATCACGCCAGCTTCCGAACTGATGGCTATCCTTTGTCTGGCAACCAGTGAGGCTGACCTGCAACGTCGTATTGAAAACATCGTGCTGGGCATTACCGCTGATGGCAAACTGTTCAAAGTAAAGGACTTAGGTGTGGCTGGCGCCATTACCGTACTGTTGCGCGATGCCCTGAATCCCAACCTCGTGCAGACCACAGAAAACACCCCAGCCTTTATTCATGGCGGTCCGTTTGCCAACATCGCACACGGTTGCTCCAGCGTGCTCGCCACCAAGATGGCTATGAGTTGTTGCGACTACGTGGTGACAGAAGCGGGCTTTGGTGCCGACCTCGGTGCAGAGAAGTTCTTCGACATCAAGTGCCGCAAGACGGGACTACAGCCCCGCCTGGTGGTCATCGTAGCCACCACCCAAGGTTTGAAGATGCATGGTGGCGTTGCCCTCGAACAAATCAAGGAGCCTAATGCCAAGGGACTGACGGAGGGGCTGAAGAACCTGAACCGCCACATCCGCAATATGCAGGGCTTTGGCCAGCCTGTCGTGGTTACCCTGAACCGTCACGACACGGATATAGAACAGGAGATAGACATCGTCCGCAAGAACTGTGAGGACATTGGGGTGGGCTTTGCTGTCAACGAAGCCTTCCTGAAAGGCGGCGAGGGTGCCGTAGAACTGGCGCAGACCGTTGTTGATACCATTGAGCGCCAACAGCCGTTGCCCATCCGTTTCACCTACAAGGAGGCCGACCAGCTGGAAGACAAGATAGAAAAGGTTTGCAAGCGCATCTATGGCGCATCAGCTGTGGAGTACGGCAAGACGGTGACGAAAAAACTGGAGGCCCTGCGTGCCTACTTTACTGACGAAGACGGTGCCATTGCCCAATATCCTGTCTGCATTGCCAAGACACAATTCTCCTTCTCAGCCGATTCTACGCGATATGGTTCGCCTGAAGGTTTTACTATTCGCATTCGTGACGTCATTCTGAACTGTGGCAGCGAGATGATTGTGGCCATTGCTGGCGACATGCTTCGTATGCCAGGACTGCCCAAGAGTCCACAGGCCGAACGCATCACCATTGTGAATGGCGAGATTGAAGGTCTTTCGTAATAAACCAAGCTACAGGATTACACAAACCTTAATATCCGAGGTCCTCACCAACAAGGACGACAACGTGACGACCTTTGGGCGAGTTGCGCAGGAAGTGGACGTAGTTGCAGATGGATTCTTGTGAGTTGCAGTTGTGGCATACGCCATCCGTCTGACAAGGCGTCTTGATGTCGAATCGGGCTGCATTGATGGGTGAAGCCGTGCTTCTGGCTCTTGCAAGAGCAGCTTCTACGGTCTGGGCCACCTTGTTCAAGCCAATGACGAAGATGACCTTTTTGGGTCCCCAGGTGATAGCTGCCACACGATTGCCGTTGCCATCGATATTCACGATAACGCCATCTTCAGAGATAGCGTTGGCACTGGACAGATAGACATCCGTCGAAAAGGCCCTAAGATACATGGCCTGCTTTTCCTCTGGCGTCTCTACCAGGTCACGATCGAGCACCTCAAGGGTTCCACGACTACGCAGCGCATCAGGAATACCCAGATCACGGACGGTCATCGTGCCACCCCATGTCACAGAGCTTCCGTCTGCTATCAGTTCCGATACCTTCTTGACGGCATCCTTACCCGTCGGACAATAGAAGCCGTCGATGTGACGACGCTTCAGGTTCTTGATAACTGTTTGAGCAAGATGCTCGTTTCTTTGTTCTTTTGGTGTCATATAATTATATTTAAAACTATGTGCAAAGATAGTGATTATTGCGGAATAATTGGTAAATTTGCAATTACTTTTAAAATTGTTTAGTAAGAAAATGGTTGAGAGAAAGTTATTCCGCATCAATGATAGTTGAGCAGAAGGTGTTTTGAAGAAAAAAGAATTTTCTTTTGGTTTTTCGATTGGTTTACACTACCTTTGCATTCTAATTACAAATTTTAAAAATATTATGAACTATTCTTTTCGAAAATTGTTTTTAGCGGTAGCGATTTTTGCTTGTGCAAGCACAGCAAGTGCACAGTTGCCTAATGAGAAATTCGGGAAACCCTCAAATTTGGAATGGGACTTCAAGGGTTGGGGAGATGCTATTAATGCGGATGCCCTCATTCTTTGCAAGACGATGAAGGTGACGTATGAACTGTCAGATCAGATATTCAACAACAATCGGTCTGAATCTGAACTCAGTTATGCCAATATTGATGATTTTGGTAAAAACACTATTGATGACAGCAATATTCTGGTAAAATACGAGTTCAGACTCCGCACAAAAATTCTGAAACCTGAAGGTGCCAAGCATGCCAATATCGACATTACATACTTTAGTGCAGATAACAAAAAGATTGCTGACGAAGTGTCGGATCTGACAATTAAGGTCTTCACCAAGAACGAAAAGGGAAAGGTTGAAAAAAAGAATATAAAAACCAACGCTTTTGTCAAGGAACGTGTTGATGAAAACTATGTGGTTATGCACGTGGAAGTGCCCGATGTCGAGGCAGGTAGTATCATTGAGTACCAATATAACATTACAAGTCCCAGACCTCATTATCTCTACGACTGGGTCTTTCAGGAGGGTATCCCAACGGTACATACAAAATGCGACATCGATATTCCAGCTTTCTTAAAATTTAATATGAATGTGCCTATCAACAAACTCATTAAGTCCAACGTAGAAGCTGGTCGATTGGCATACGACACTAACAGGCCTGACCTGAAGCGGGGTAAGACCTGTATCACCAACCACTATAAAATCGTTGGTGACTATATACGTCCTGAAGATGAAGAAGTTGCAAACTTTACCAGTCTGATTAACATGCCCAATGTTACCCTTCCTGCATTTATACCAAAAGGTAGTACGCATCTGAAGGTCAAATAGCCATTACTCATATTTGAATGATATCGAACGGGCTGCCTCCGTCTCATCGGAAAGGCAGCCCGTTCACCGTTAGTATGTTATGAAAAATTTGAGAGAAATCGACCGCTTCACTTTGTTACTTCTTCAACTTTTGTCGAAGTGTAATATTGTATTGTTTGGGTCGAGTTTTGGGGAATCAGGCTTCACAGCTGTAGCCCCTGTGTGTCTTACTAAACATGATGTTAATATAGAGAAAGCATAGAAAATCTAATCCGTAGGCTGGTCAGTCTGCAGCACTCCTATACTGTCAGATGCTACTGCACTGATATTTTCAGCCTGCACAGGAATGACATTCATCGTGTCAGCCTGCTGATAGGCAGCATAGTCTTCAGGCGTGTTCCATGTGCTATCCCATGGGGCCTGTAGTGCGCCACCTAACGTAAGGATGATAGCAACAACAGCAGCAGCCTTGAAGAGTGGCATCAGTCGCTGGGTCAGTGACACCTCACGAGCCTTGACGACATGCTCGTCATCTATAGCCTGCATGATGCGTGCATCAAAGTCATCGCCCAACAGCTGCTGGCTAGCCTCGTCGGTGAAGAGGGCGCGCAGGTGCTCCATCTCAGCCGGAATATCCTTCTGGCTGAAGAATGTGCGCAGAATGCTTTCCTCTTCGAGAGAGGTTTCAGCGTTCCAGTAGCGCTCCATGAGTTGTTCGATGTACTTGTAATCCATACTTTTTAATAATTGTCTCTATATCGTTGACGTTTGTAAAACAGAAAAGTTACAAGAAACCTAAAAAATCTTCATAAATTTTTCTCTAACAGCTTGTCGGGCACGGAAAATATTGACCTTGACCTGCTGTTCAGTGATGTCGAGAATGGTGGCAATATCGCGATAACTCTTGCCTTCGATGTCACGCAACTGCATACAGGTACGCAGTCGTTCAGGCAGTTCATCAATAAGTTGACGCACCATCTGTCTACGATCGTTCTGAATAGCCACCTGTTCAGGATTTGAGGTATGACTTAGGTCAGTTGGGTCAATATCATCTCCTAAACTTTGAGTTTGATTATCCATACGTCGCAGCTTATCGAGTGAAAGGTTGCGGCAAATTGTCAGACAAAAGGCTTCTATCGATTCCAACTGCGCCCACTGATCACGACGGTTCCATACCTTAATCATCGTTTCTTGTACGACATCCTCTGCCTCCTCGCGATTCTTTGTGATGCGAAGAGCCATGCGGAAGAGTTCATTCTTCAGCGGTAGGACATCGGACTGGAAACTGATGGGTTTCATGCTAATTCGTTATTTCGAGGCTTTGAAGTTGCGATATTTCGGGTTTCGGGGTTATTTTATCACGGTACCATGCTGTCCGTCAATAGCTGTTGCCTGCGTAATAATAACACGACTGACGCCAACCTCAACAGCAGCCAGCGCATTCTCAATCTTCGGTAGCATACCACCGGAAATAGTTCCGTCAGCCTTATACTTATCAAATAAAGCACGCGTAATAGATGGTATCACGGAGTCGTCATCGTCAGGATTCGAAAGCACACCTTTCTTTTCGAACGAGAAAATTAGTGTTACATCGTAATCCTTAGCCAAAGCCTTTGCTGCTTCTGAAGCGATGGTGTCAGCATTCGTATTGAGGATATGTCCTTCGCCGTCGTGTGTCAGCGGAGCCATCACTGGTGTGATGCCTGCCTCAATCAGGTGACCCAGTGTTTGATTGGCAACTTGATCAACGTCGCCCACCCAACCGTAGTCTATGCCATCTTTCAAGGGGCGCTTGTGACTACGGATGACATCAGCATCAGCACCTGTGAGACCTATAGCATTGACGCCATTGGCCTGTAGACGCGCTACAAGGTTCTTGTTGACCAGTCCGCCATATACCATTGTCACCACTTCCAGCATATCGCTATCGGTAATACGACGTCCGTTGACCATCTGTGTTTCAATACCCAGACGCTCTGCCATCTTTGTTGCCTTTCTGCCACCACCATGCACCAGAACCTTACGTCCCTCAATAGCAGAGAAATCGTGTAATAACTGAGAGAGCTGTAGTTCGTCTTCAACCACAGCCCCTCCAACTTTCACTATTGTTAGTTTTTCTTTCATTGTTCGATTTTTCGATGTTTCGATACTTCGAAGTTTAGATGTTTCGAAGTCTCGTTATTCCAGATAAGTATATCCGTAAAGTCCTGAACGATAATTGCTCAGGAACTCCTTGCCTTCCTCTAGACTAATCTTGCCCTGTTTGACGCTCTTGGCAACCCAGATTTCCAACTGGCGCACCAGTTTCTTGGGGTTGTACTGCACATACTCCAGCACCTCTTCTACGGTTTCACCATCGAAAATCTGATCGATATGGTAGGCACCATCCTTGACAGAGATGTGTACAGCGGTGGTGTCACCAAAGAGGTTGTGCATGTCGCCCAGAATCTCCTGATAAGCTCCTACCAGGAATACGCCCAGATAGTATTTCTCGTTCTTCTTCAGCGTATGCACGGGCAGTGAGTGCGAGTTGTGGCGATTGGTAGCGAAATTAGCTATCTTACCGTCAGAGTCGCAGGTGATATCTTGTATGGTAGCATTACGTGTGGGACGCTCGTTCAGTCGCTGGATAGGCATGATGGGGAATATCTGGTCGATAGCCCATGAGTCGGGCAACGATTGGAATAGCGAGAAGTTGCAGAAGTACTTGTCGGCCAGCAATTTGTCGATGTTCATCAGCTCCTCAGGGACGTGCTTCAGATTCTTGGCCAGGGCGTGAATCTCATGACACACACTCCAGTACATGGCCTCAATCTCGGCACGTGTCTTCAGGTCAACAATGCCATGTGCAAAGAGGTCGAGTACCTCCTCACGAATCTGCTCAGCATCGTGCCAGTCCTCCAATACATTACGTGGAGACAGGTTGTCCCAAATCTCGTAGAGGTCCTTTACCAACTGGTGTGAGTTCTCGTCGGGCTCAAACTCCTCAGGCATCTCAGGCAGTGAGGCCGTTTCCAGCACGTCGATAACCAATACAGAGTGGTGAGCAGCCAGCGAACGCCCACTTTCTGTAATCAGATTGGGGTGTGGCAGACCGTTCTTGTTGGCGGCATCGACAAAGGTGTAGATACAGTCGTTGACATACTCCTGGATAGAGTAGTTAACAGACGACTCACTCGAGGGTGAACGCGTACCGTCGTAGTCGACGCCCAGACCACCACCACAGTCAACAAAATCGACGTTATAGCCCATCTTGTGCAGTTGCACATAGAATTGAGAGGCTTCGCGCAGGGCCGTTTGGATACGACGAATCTTCGTAATCTGCGAACCGATATGGAAGTGAATAAGGCGCAGACAGTCCTTCATGTCCTTCTTTTCCAGCAAGTCCAGAGCCTCTAACAGTTCTGCACTGGTCAGTCCGAACTTCGAGGCGTCGCCACCACTCTCTTCCCATTTGCCGCTACCACTGCTGGCCAGCTTGATGCGGATGCCGATGTTTGGACGGACACCCAGCTTTTTGGCTTCACGGGCAATGATGTCGAGCTCGTTCAGCTTCTCGACGACGATGAAGATGCGCTTACCCATCTTCTGAGCCAGCAGAGCCAGTTCGATATACGACTGGTCTTTATAACCGTTACAGATGATGATGCTGTCACTCTGGCACTGCACGGCAATGACGGCATGCAATTCAGGCTTAGAACCAGCCTCAATACCTAGATTGAATTTACGCCCATGAGAGATTATCTCCTCTACGACGGGTTGCATCTGGTTGACCTTGATGGGGAAGACGACATAGTTCTCCGCATTATATTCATACTCCTCGGCAGCCTTCTTAAAACAACTCCACGTCTTCTCGATACGGTTGTCAAGAATATCAGGGAAACGCAGGAGTACGGGCGACTGCACATCGCGCAGTGCCAACTCGTCCATCACTTCGCGCAGGTCTATCTGGGTGTCGTCCTTGCAGGGCGTCACATAGATGTTGCCTTCGTCGTTAATACCGAAGTAGCTGGTTCCCCAACCGTTAATGTTGTAGAGCTCCTTAGAGTCGTCGATGGTCCATTTCTTCATTGCTATTCAGAAGTTAGTGAAGTTAAAGAAATTATAAGGATAACATGGTGCGTAGGATGGCTACGCTGTTCTTGATTTTATCGTATTCGTCCAGCACGTTAACATCTAAAATATGACGGGCTTTCTCATAGAATGGTGCACGCTGTTTCAAGTGCTCTGTGATGTACGCTATCAGCTCATCGGGGCTCTTGCCCTTCAGTAGCGGACGCTCCACCTTAGCCATCAGCAAATGCTTGTAGAGAACCTCTGGCGTGGCTTTTAGGTAGACAACGTCGCCCTGTTGGTTCAGATAGTCCATATTGTCAAAGAAGCAGGGCGTGCCTCCACCGCAACTGATGATGACATCCTCGAATTCGGCTACTTCATGTAGCATGTTGTACTCTATCTTTCGGAAGCCGTCCTCACCCTTTTCTGCAAAAATCTGGGACACCGATTTGCGCATGCGGCTCTCGATATACCAGTCCAGATCGTAGAACATCATGCCCGTCTCCTTTGAGAGAGCCTTGCCCACGGTTGTCTTCCCTGAGCCCATGTAACCTACAAGGATAATCCTACGCACCTTATGATTTACGGATTTACTGATTTATGGATTTATTTCTTCTGCTTTTCGATGATGGCCATACACTCTTCGTAGGTCAAGTCAGCAGCTTTATTCTGCAGCGACTTCAGCAGACGGTAGTTCTTGCCATCATAAGCCAGATAGGGACCATAGCGGCCATTCAGCACCTCCAACTTCGGATCCTCCGAGAATGTCTTCATGTGCTTTTGGCTCTCTTGCAGACGTTTTTCAAGAATCAGGCGGATGCACTCATCAAGAGAAATAGTCATGGGGTCTGAGTCCTTGGGCAGTGAGGTATACTTCTTCTGATGCAGAATGTAGGGACCAAAACGGCCTGCGCCAATCACAACCGGTGAGCCCTCAAATTCACCTGCTGTACGAGGCAACTTGAACAGCTCCAAAGCCTCGTCAAGCGTTATGGTCTCCATGCTCTTTTCTGCAGGCATCTGGGCAAACTCCGGCTTCTCAGCATCGTCAGCACTGCCAATCTGTACAACAGGGCCAAAGCGACCAATCTTGACATATACTGGTTTACCTGTTTTAGGATCCTTGCCTAACAAGCGCTCACCAGCCTTACGCTCCTGACGGTCGTTCATCGTATTCTCTACCGTTGGCTCGAAGTCGTTGTAGAACGCCTTCATCATTTTTGTCCATTTCTCACCGCCTTCAGCAATCTTATCGAAATCCTGTTCTACCTTGGCAGTAAAGTTATAGTCCATAATATCCGTGAAGTGCTTCATCAGGAAGTCGTTGACTACAACACCTATGTCAGTGGGCAACAACTTTCCCTTATCCGAGCCAACCATCTCCTTACGCTCTTTTTGGGTAATAATCTTACCCTTTAAGATGTCCACAGTATAGCTACGCTCCTCGCCCTTCTGGTCGCCCTTGTGGACATATTCACGCTGCTGGATAGTAGAGATGGTGGGGGCATAGGTTGAAGGACGTCCGATACCCAGTTCTTCGAGTTTGTGAACCAGCGAAGCTTCCGTATAGCGTTGCGGAGCCTGGCTGAAGCGCTCTGTTGCCTGAATCTCACGACGTGTCAGCTCCATGCCTTTCTTCAATGGGGGTAAGAGGTGACTCTCTTCCTCCTGCTGGTCGTCATCGTCATTACTCTCACGATAGACCTTGATGAAACCGTCAAACTTAACCACTTCACCCTGAGCGACAAACTGCTCTTCAGCACCGCTGATAGAAATATTCACTGTGGTACGTTCCATCACCGCATCAGCCATCTGGCTGGCAATGGTGCGCTTCCAAATCAGTTCATAGAGCTTGCGTTCCTGAGCCGTACCCTCAATGGTCTGCTTGTCCATATAAGTAGGACGGATAGCTTCGTGAGCCTCCTGAGCACCCTTTGAACTGGTGTGGTATTTGCGAACCTTCGAATACTCTTCGCCATAAAGGTTGTTGATTTCCTCCTTGGCAGCATTGATACACAGACTTGAGAGGTTCACAGAGTCAGTACGCATATAGGTAATCTGTCCGTGCTCATACAGGTGCTGGGCAACCATCATGGTTTGCGATACGGTAAAGCCCAGCTTACGGGCAGCTTCCTGTTGCAGTGTGGAAGTTGTGAAA
Organism: uncultured Prevotella sp.; assembly: GCA_947169185.1. Lineage (GTDB taxonomy): Bacteria > Bacteroidota > Bacteroidia > Bacteroidales > Bacteroidaceae > Prevotella. The sequence continues at coordinate 847 of CAMVOS010000052.1, read as the reverse complement.
GGAGGTGCTGGCGTACGCTTCATTGGCTTCTTGCTGACGCTTTCCACAGTATATGTAGCATCCACGCACTTCTGCAGGAACTGCTCCACCTCGTCATGAGTCTTCAGGCGCTGGGCCAATGTTGCTCTGACCTCAGTCTGAGAACCATCTGCATTTGTAATGGCAAAAATACCAACAACACTATAGAACGGTTCACTCTGGAAGGCCTGTATCTCACGTTCACGCTCTACAATCAGACGGACAGCGACACTCTGTACACGACCTGCAGACAATGCGGGCTTCACCTTACGCCATAGGACGGGCGACAATTTAAAGCCTACCAAACGGTCCAACACGCGACGGGCCTGCTGAGCATTGACCAGATTCATGTCCAGATGGCGAGGGTGCTCGATAGCCTCAAGAATAGCGGGTTTGGTAATCTCGTGGAACACGATACGATTGGTTTTCTTCTCGTCCAAACCAAGAACCTCGCACAAATGCCATGAGATGGCTTCTCCTTCACGGTCCTCATCGGATGCAAGCCATACCTTATCGGCTTTCTCTGCATTCTGCTTGAGCTCTTTCACCAACTTCATCTTCTCTTCAGGAATCTCATATTCCGGTTGAAGCGTGTTGGTGTCGATACTCATCTCCTTCTTTTTCAAGTCACGGATATGACCATAGCTCGACATGACCTTATAGTCCTTGCCAAGAAACTTTTCGATGGTCTTTGCCTTTGCAGGCGACTCTACAATCACTAAATTCTTTTGCATATCTTTATTTCTTTTCTACTTTTCTGTCACTTTCAAACATTTAAAAGTTGACTTGCGTCGACTTTCGGGCTGCAAAAGTATGCAAAAGTTTTGGT
>CAMVOS010000051.1 GCA_947169185.1 uncultured Prevotella sp. | reverse complement strand
GGCTTTCAGACAATGCCACCAGCCAAAGGGCCACAGGCGTCCGTTGCGACATTTCTGCAAGGCACGCGTCATATTCGTGATGCTGATGCCCACGCCTATCAGCTTGTGGTCGGGTGTGTTCCAGTCTTCTATCAGACAGAGCATCGACATATCGAGCATGGGGAACCACATCTTCAGGTACTCGTCAATCTGCGCCTCCGTCATCTGCGAATAGCCATAGAGGTGGCCAAACGACTTGTTGACCACATCGAGCACCTTCCGACCATACTGCTCCTTGCCAAAGACCTGGCTACGCTTGGGATGGAACGTATGCAGATTGTAGCGCTTCTGTACCATCTGCGCCACCTTCTGGTATTTCTCGGGCATGCCGTCCTTAGGCACAATGAGCTTGTACTCCACATAGTCATTGTCTTTCTGCCAACCGCCCATCTGCTCCATGTGCTGGGGGTAGTAGGGATAGTTGTAGATGGTAGCCATCGTTCCCAACTGGTCGAAGCCCTCAATCAGCATACCCTCAGGGTCCATATCGGTAAAGCCAAGAGGGCCTACCATCTCCGTCATCCCCTTGGAGCGTCCCCAGGCTGCAACGGCATCGAAGAGGGCACGCGACACCTCCATATCGTCGATGAAATCGACCCAACTGAAGCGCACACTCTGGCGATTCCACCGTTCGTTGGCGCGATGGTTGATGATGCCGGCAATACGACCTACCACCTTCCCATCGCGACAGGCCAGAAAATACTCGGCCTCGCAGAACTCAAAGGCAGCATTCTTGTCCTTGCGCAGCGTATGTAGTTCGTCGCTGTACAGGTTTGGGGCATCATATTCGTTGCCCCGATACAAGTCGTAATGAAATTGGATGAAGGCATCAAGCTCCTTCCTGTTGGTGACTTTCCGAATCTCTATTGCAGACATCTTATCTCGTAGAATGTATAATAATCCATGCAAAGATAAGAAAAAAGTGGGAAACACCCAAAAATTTAACCTATTTTACGGCAAATATAGAGCTGATGGGCTCCATCTTGCCCTGTTGTGGCGAAAATATAGACGTTACCACCCTCTTTTAGTTTCAATTTCTGGCGTAGCTGTTGGACGGACATCGGAAAGTTACGAATTGTAATATTAGCCTGTGTAATACCTGCCAACGACTGTTTCAATTCTTTCTTATTCATTGACGTGACAGTGGAAATCTGGAATCTACGACCTGGGAAATCGTTGATTTCATCGGGGCTGACAAAGAGGTGGGAATTGGCAGAAAGCTGACGAACAGGGAAACTTTGCTCCAACTGGGCAAAGCAACCTGCCTTCATGATACTGGCATTGGGCTCGTAGAGGTAGGTATTGACTGTTGGCTGTTCTCCCAGCGAGAGTGTGGCTTTCTCTCTTTGAGGGTGTGGCGTTGCAATGCGAGGGCTGTTGGTTGTGGGCTGTGAGCTGGTCACTTCGAAGATACTGTCGTTGTTGATGCAAACGAGAAGCAAGGGCGCCTTTACGGACTCAAGCACCAAGAGAAGTTCCTTACACTCGTTATCCACACTGACAATATGCACCTCGGTGACGCATTTGAGGTCGCCGACGGCTTTACGCCATTCGAACATGGGCGAGAGTTTGAGGACGACCTTGGTGGCTTTCTTCCTCAGTGTGGGCAGCAGTTCCAGAATGTTGGGTGTGCAGTCCTTGATGTCGTAGGTACGACCACCATGCTCGTTACGACGGGCAGGATCCAGGAAAGCTACATCGACGTGGGGCATGTCTGCCAAGTATGTTGCTGTGTCACAGCAATATACAGAAGTAGGATGGTTCAGTACGTGGAAGTTGTGCTCAGCCAGCGTGCAGAGCTCGGCATTCTGCTCAATGTAGACACGCTGTTTGAACTGTTGAGACATCCAGTAGAAGTCGACACCAAAGCCTCCTGTCAAATCCACAAAGCTATCACCACTCCCAGCCAGCACGGCCTTGTAGCGGGCTGTCTGTTCGCTAGAGCACTGCTCCATATTGAGATGTGGCGGATAGAGAATGTCGTCTATCGCAGCCCATGAGGGTAACTTCTTCCTTGCAGTCTGTCTGCCTGCTATCTGTTGCAGGGCCATAGTGAGGTCTACCTCAGGATTTTTGCTACCCTGCAGTGCCAGCTGACGCACGTCGTCGTGCTGGTGCTGACGGATGAAGTCGCGCGTGTGGTGATTGATAGCGTCAGTCATGGGTTACCTTTATACACAGCATGGTCAGGTCATCGTTAGGATCATTACCGGCACGATGCCGTTCTACCTCGGCGGCCAGCCGTTCGATGACGTCGCGACTATCGTTGAAATCGCTATTTCTGAGGAATGTGAGCATGCGATCGTTGCCAAACTGTTCTAGCTCGTTGTTCTCTGCCTCATTGAGGCCATCAGTATAGAGGAAGAGGGGGCGATTCGTGATGCTATCAATTTCCTCGCCCACAAACTGGAGACCAGGCCACAAGCCAATAGGTGCATTCGACTCCATCTCCAGGAAGTCGCCACGATGGTCGCCACCTCCGATGACAGGGGGATTATGACCTGCATTACAGAAGGTAAGATGGCCTGTCTTCAGATTGACGAGTCCTAAGAAGAAGGTGACGAACATACCACTGACATTATCCTCGCCCGACAGCGCATCATTCATCTGTGTACAGATGTCTGCAGGCATCATACCCTGTGAGGCCAGCGTGCGGAACAGGCGGGTAGCCTGAGCCATAAACAGCGAGGCAGGAACGCTCTTGCCACTGACGTCGCCCACACAAAAATATAGGTTGTCGCCTTGCAGGATATAACCATAGAGGTCGCCACCTACCTCCTTGGCAGGCATCATCGAGCCATACATGTCGAGGCCTTTGAGTTGTGGGAATTCGTGGGGTACCATCGACATCTGGATGTCGCGAGCAATACGCAACTCACTCTGGATGCGCTCTTTGACAGCTGTTGTCTCTTCCAACTGGTCGTAGGCCACCTTTAGCTCCTCATGGGCTACCTCCAGACGTTTGGCAGCACGATGGCGGAAGAAGATGAAGATGGCGAGAGCCAGCACGATGATGGCGAAGAAGACGGCTGCTGCACCATAGCGTTGCTTAGAGAGTGCAACTTCCTGTTCAGCAATCTGGCGGTCCTTCTCCTGTGTCTCGTAGATGGTGGCCAACTCTGCGGCATCGTCTTGTTTCTGCCAGACGATGGCTGAGTCGAGGTAGTCGAAGATGCGCAGGCCTACTGCCAAGGCACTGTCTTTATAGCCTGCACCAGCATTGGCACGGTATTTGGGGAAGAGATACTGCTGGATGATGTCAAGTGAGGGCTTTCCTACCCGCTGGCGTATCTGCTCCTCGATGTCAGCATAGGCCTCGGTAGCCTCTGCATAGCGATGGGCAGCCATCAGAAACTCACCAGGGGCGTGTTCCCTTCCACTTTGATAGCTCTCTGATGAGCGATATATCTCGAACATCTTATTGGCTTCCTCCTTCTGGCCTAATCCCAACAGTGTACGCGACTTGAAGCTGCAACGGCGGGCGTATTGGTCGTCATAGTATTGTTCCCTGCACAACGGACTGGCCTTATACATGGCCAACATGGAATCCAAGTGATTGAGCCAGTAGTCAGCATCATGGTAGCGCTGCGCATCCAAATAGAAAAGAATGGTATTGTTGGTACATGCCAACGTGTTCTCGTAACTCAGGAAGGTGGTATCAGTGGCAATACCCTTCCGGAAATAGGTCGTCGACTCTTCAAAACTCTTGGCTGCGTCGTCGTAACGGCGCATCTTCAGCTGGCATATACCAATGTCAACCAATTGTACACCAATCAGTCGGGGCATCACTAGGTCCGACTGCTTCATCCTGTTCAGCGTCTTAATAGACTGTCTGAGGGCAGCCTCAAAGTTGTGGTTTACCTGATAAAGATTGGCCAGCATGGCCGATGCAAGGAAAAAGACACGTTCTTCTGTACGACTGCGAATCTCGGCATTGACAGCCTTTTTCCAATATTGCTCACTCTGCCTACCCTGTCTGAGGAAATTGTAAACAGAGCCTCGCTCGTAGTTGGCGCGTATCTCACCCATCAGGCCGACCTTCTCGATACTATCAATCAGGGCCAGCTTTACCTTATAGTCTTGACGCGCTTTCTGCTGATTGAGCAGACTGTCAACTATAAGCTTGTTGAGGGAGTCTTTGACGCTATCAGAACGGGTGGTCTTCTGATGACAGGAAGTCAGTGGAGACAGTACTCCGATAACGAGCAAAAACGCCAGAAAGGCTACGGGAAAGAGTCGGGTAAAAGGCTTGTTCATGTCGTATCTTTTCTGATTTGTGTGCAAAGATACAAAAAATTCTTAATTCTTTGCGAGCAAAGCGAGAAAATCTCGATAACTTAATTCATAATTCTTAATTAATTATTACCTTTGCAGCGTATTAATACATAAAGGACATGAAAATAGCTTTAATCGGCTACGGCAAGATGGGTAAGATGATAGAGCAGATAGCCATCAGCCGTGGTCATGAGATTGTGAGTATTATCGACATCGATAATCAGCAGGACTTCGACTCGGAAGCCTTTAAGAGTGCTGATGTAGCGATTGAGTTTACAGCTCCACAGGCTGCCTATAACAACTACCTAAAGGCCTTCAAGCACGGCGTTAAGGTGGTCAGCGGTTCTACAGGATGGATGAAGGAGCATGGCGACGACGTGAAACGCATGTGTTCGGAGGAAGGACAGACGCTATTCTGGGCTTCTAACTTTTCAATAGGTGTGGCCATCTTCTCTGCCGTCAACAAATATCTGGCTAAAATCATGAACCAGTTCCCCCAGTACGACGTAGAGATGGAGGAGACGCATCATGTGCATAAGCTGGATCACCCCTCAGGCACAGCCATCACGCTGGCAGAAGGCATCCTGGAGAACATCGACCGCAAGGAGGCTTGGGCAGAGGATACCACCGACCCCAAGATGCTGCGTATCGACCACATCCGTCGTGGTGAGGTGGCTGGCATCCATACTGTGCGCTACGACTCGGAGGCAGATATCATCACCATCACCCATGATGCCCACTCGCGTCAGGGCTTTGCCTTAGGAGCTGTGCTGGCTGCAGAGTACACCAAAGAGCATCAGGGTCTGCTGACCATCAGCGATATGTTTTCTTTTTAGTTTAACGTTTAGAGTTTAGCGATTAGAGAAATCATATGGAGAAAAAGAAAAAACTGAATATGAAAGTGCAGTGGGCAAAGTTCATCGCTGTGCTGGTATGTTACTTGCTATTCCTCTACTGGGTAGAGTCATGGTGGGGCTTGCTGGTCATTCCTTTCATCTATGACGTCTACATCACCAAGAAAATCAGATGGCAGTGGTGGAAGGATGCCGAAGGTCCTGTACGCTGGGTAATGTCGTGGGTCGACGCATTAGTGTTTGCACTCGTAGCCGTCTACTTCATCAATCTGTTCTTCTTCCAGAACTACGTCATCCCATCGAGCTCGCTGGAGAAATCCCTGCTGACGGGCGACTACCTCTTCGTCTCGAAAGTATCATATGGGCCTCGCATCCCTGAGACGCCATTGACGATGCCTTTGACACAGCATACCCTGCCCTTATTCGAATGTAAGTCGTACATCGAGTGGCCCCATTGGGACTATCGTCGTGTGAAGGGCTTGGGTAAGATACACCTGAATGACATCGTGGTATTCAACTATCCCGCTGGCGATACGATTTGTTCGGATCCTCGCTATCAAGCCTACGACTTCTATCAGATGTGCTACCAGATGGGTTATCAGATTTATCCTGAGCGTCCCAATCCTGACTCGTTGACACAAGAGCAGTTGCCCCTATATTTCAATACCATCTATCAGGCTGGACGTCAGGCTATTGTGCAGAACCAACAGGAGTATGGCATGATAGACACCCGTCCTACAGATCGTCGTGAAAACTATGTAAAGCGCTGTGTCGGTCTGCCTGGTCAGACGTTGCAGATCAAGGATCGTGTCATCTATATTGACGGTAAGGCCAACAAGGAGCCCGACAACGTGCAGTATACCTATCACGTGAAGCTGAAGCAGCGCTTGGACGACGACACCATGAAGGAACTGGGCATCACGATGGAAGACCTGACCAGTCTGAATACGCAGGGCTACATGCCGCTGACCAACTTCGCAGCACAGGAACTTAAGAGACGTGAGATCGCTGAGAAAGTGGAACTGAATACAGAGGCCAGTGACCTAGATACCTACCCGCTGAACGGCAACCTGCACTGGACGCGTGACAACTACGGTCCCATTTGGATTCCCGCCAAGGGCAAGAGCATCGACCTGACACTGAAGAACCTGCCCATCTACGAACGTCCTATCCGCACCTACGAAGGTAATAAGCTGGAGGTCAAGGATGGTAAGATATACATCAACGACAAGGAGACGACGAAGTACACCTTCCAGATGGACTACTACTGGATGCAGGGTGACAATCGCCACAACTCGCTCGACTCCCGCTATTGGGGCTTCGTACCTGAAGACCACATTGTGGGCAAGCCCATCTTCATCTGGTGGAGTTCAGACCCTGACCGTAGTGGTTTCGGTGGCATCCGCTGGAATCGGCTATTCCGTTTTGTCGACAACATTAAATAGTTTAGAACTTAGAGAGGATGGCTAAATGGCTAAAGTACGTGATATCGTTCGCATCAGCATTCGCACTGATGCTGATAGTACGTACCTTAGTCGTTTCTACGCACAGCGTCAACGGTAACGGGTTGTCTCCACTCTTCAAGAACGGTGACTGTCTGCTCATCAATCGCTGTAGCTATGGGATGCGTATTGAAGGTAAAGGACTGCTACCCTACAGTCGACTGATGCGCCAACCTGTTGAAAAGGGCGACATCGTAGCCTTTACGATTCCTGAAAATGCTCCATCAGGCTTGATGATAGCACGTTGTACTGCCACGCCTGGCGACACTATCCTCACACAGAATGGACCATTGCTGGTGCCAGGACTCGTCAACTGCGCCAAAAGCGACTATTACTGGCTGGAGGCCATCAACCCCAATAACCCTGCAGACTCTCGACATTTGGGATTTATCCCCGAGCGTAATATCATTGGACGTGTTGTCACGGTATTGTATAATCGCAAAAACATCCGACTGCAATGACAACAGCTCTGCTTCAGACTACCTATTTCGGTCCCATACAGTGGTATCAGAAACTTTGCAGCTTTGACCGTTGTCTCGTTGAGCAACATGACTCCTACCAGAAACAGACCTACCGCAATCGCTGTATCATTGCTACAGCTAACGGACAGCAGGCACTGACAGTACCTGTTGAGCATACTGACGAAAAGACGTTGGTAAAAGACCTGCGCATCAGCGACCACAACCAGTGGCGACGCATTCATTGGAATGCGCTGCAGAGCGCCTATAGCGAGAGTCCTTTTTTTGACTATTACGCTGACGACATCCGTCCTTTCTTCGAAAAGAAATACACCTTCTTGGTCGAATTCAATGAGGAGATTCGACAAACAATATGCCAGCTCATCGATATCCATCCAGAGGTGGAATACAGTAAGGAATATGTACAAGAGCACCCTAACGACTACCGTAACGTTATCAATGCCAAACACCCTCAGCCAGACCCCGACTTCAAGTCAAAGGAATATTGGCAGGTCTTCAGTCGCAAACATGGTTTCCAACCCAATCTGAGCATCCTTGACCTGCTGTTCTGCATGGGACCAGAATCTATTTTTTATTTAAACATAAAACCATTAAACAATTAAACAGTTATGAAAAAAATCAGTTTGAAAGTGGCAGTATGCCTCCTCGCAGGAAGTTTCCTGTTCAGTTCATGTTTCGTTGGCCAATACGGTCTATGGAATAAGTATATTAGCTGGCAGAATCACATGACAGACAACAAGTATGTCAATGCCATTGCTGGCCTTATCCTCGTTCCCATCGCAGGTACACTTTGCACGTTGGCCGATGTCTTGGTGCTGAACAGCATCGAGTTCTGGTCTGGTAACAACCCTGTTGCAGCCAATAACATCGGCAAGACCCAGCAGGTAATGGGTCAGGATGGTCGCTACTATGCAGTAACCACCCTGAAGAATGGTTATGAAATCAAAGCTCCTACTGGCGAGATTACCTACTTCATCCACAACGTAGAGAACGACTCATGGTCAATGGAGCAGGATGGCGTTCAGAAGGAGATCTTCCGCTTCAACAGCGATGGTACCATCCAGGCTAGAATCAATGGCGAGACCAAGAACTTCACCCTCAACGAGGCTGGCGTTGCCGAGGCTCGCATGGCAGCCAACGATGGTTTGTTCTTCGCTATGAACTAAACAACATCATCATAGCAAAAAGGGGGATGTGCCTATAGATTGACACATCCCCCTCATTATTTGGGATAGACCTAATTAATATCTGATAACCAGCACGCGTGTAACGCTCCAGAACTGAGCCGGATCGGTAATAATCAACTCTGAGGAATCGTCACCAGTCTTCGTAATCTTATACGAATCGGCAGGCATCTGAGTCAGCACCTCTGCTTCGTCGTCAGGAATAGTGAACTTCGTAGATTTGCGGATGTCAATCTTCTGGAACAACTTCTTATCTACATTCGAAGCGTCGAACTTCAGCTTCTTAAACAAGGTACCGCCCTGAGCCAGGCCAGCAGCCTTCAACTCCTTCTTAGAGCCAATGAATACGTATGCCTCATTGAGCTGTGCGTCCTGCTTGTCGATAGAGTCAGACTTAGCTCTTGTATCCTCTACAAGATCAGCCACCTCAATATTCAGTCTCTGTACATTCTCTTTCAGCGCTGCAATGTCGAAGTTACGCTGCTCCAGTTCGGTAGTCAGATTGACAATAGCCTGATCCTTCTCCTCCAGTTGCTTCTTCAGGGCAGCTATCGTCTTCTGCATCTTACCAGCATAAGCATTGCTGTCCTTCAGCTTCTTCTCCAGAACGTCCAGACGCTCATGCTGCTGTTGCAAAATAAGTTTGTATGACTCGATATTCTGCTTGATCTGCTCCTTCTGCGAAAGAGGACTCTCGCCAGAGGTACGCAGGATTCCACCTTCCATGCCAATCACACTATCCATGCTCACATTGACAGCATCCAGGAAGAGACTCATCTCGTCCATAGCCTCCATCTGGGCTCTCAGTTCAGAACGCAGCGAGTCAGCCTCGGGATTACTCTTAGTCTTTCCATCACAGCCTACCAGTGTACACATCAGTACAAAAAGACCTCCAAAAACACAAATTTTCTTCATAACAACTTTATTGATTTTAAAATGTTAAACGTTATTTCATTATTGATTATATCTCCTTTTCGCCTGCAAAGATACGAATAAGCGGGAATTAAACAAAGAATTTCATATCTTTTTAACAACGATAAAGACATTTTTCAAACAAAAACTTTAAAAAATTTGGTTAATTCAAGGATAATATTTAAATTTGCACCGCATAATACACGCAAACAACTTCTAAAACATAATTTTTAATTAAAACAAAATCATGATGAAAAAAAGTTTTATTTTCGGCGCAGCACTCATGCTGGTTAGCGCTTTCGGACTCCAGTCCTGCTCAAAGGAAGACAATGCAGGTGATGCAACTGTAGATGCCCTTGCATACGACATTGCCAACAAAGCCGACCTGAGCGTTCTCATTGACAAATATGCAGAAAACGGTGTATTGACTCTGCCTGCAAGTGCTGAGATCACAATGGCCGAGGAAATTCAGCTGAATGAGCCTCTCAAAATTCGCACTGCTGAGGGAGCTAAACCTGCAGGAATTATAGCTAAGGCAGGCTTCGTTACCACTTCAAGTCTGATTTTGGAAAATGTAGCCTTTGAAGTTTCTGGGGTTTCCACTCCGTTCATCAAGATGAATACCCTTCCCACTGAAGGCTTGAATGATGCTGGAGCTTATGAGGTAGATGAGATTTCTCTTATTAATTCCTCTATCATAGGTCTGAAGAATTCGTTGTTCTATGCCAACAAGCAGAAGTATCTGATTAATGAGTTCAATATCGACCACTGTGTCATCGACTTTGGCGGCACTACTGGCAAGACCATTATTGACTTCAATGGTGGTGGTCTGCCTCTGAATGTTACTATCGATCAGAGCATGATTGGTGCATCCAAAGAAACATCATGGTCAAATGGCGGTCTGTTCAGCACACAGTCAGGTAGCAATCTTGCTCAGGTGACAACTGATGCTGATGCTAAACACACCTTTACTGTTACACAATCCGTTCTTACCTGCATTTCAAATGGTAAGACCCTCTGCACACTGAGACAGAACAACCAGGCTTGGCAGTACTACGTAGTAAAGGACAACGTTGTTAACAACTGCGGTAAGAAGAACGAGTTCCTCGTAGGTTTCTGCGCTGGCAGAATCAACAAGAAAGAGAACTGGACAGCCTCTGGCAACCTCGTTTACTTCGACGACGAGAACACTGGTGCTGGTGAGATTGAGAAGTCAGGTCTTGAGAATGCTTGTATCGTTCCTGAGACTCCCGCTGCTGAGTAATCACACATTATTTATTTCAATTAATTGCAGGCACCTGTATAGATGCCTGCAATTTTTTCCTTTAAGGACTTAAGAAATAATTATCTAACTGATCATATCAATGAAAAAGATTCTTTCCATCGCCTTATGCGCCATTTGCGCTGTTTCGGCAGTAGCACAGGAGAAACTCTTCCAGGGTGCCAACGTACAATCACCAGTAGTCAATGCCGATGGCACTGTCACATTCAACCTCTTTGCTCCCAAGGCCATAAAGGTGGAAGTGACTGGTGACTTCCTGCCAACCACGAAGATAGAAGTGCCTGGCTTCGGCACCGTTGAACAGCCTGGCGTGGCGCAGCTCACAGAAGGTAAAGATGGTATTTGGAGCTATACCACCAGTAAACTAGCCCCAGAGCTCTACAGCTACACCTTTAACATCGACGGTATGACGGGCGTGAAGGACCCTGCCAATATCTATGTGAACCGTGATATCGTATCGTTCTCGAATATCTTTATCGTCAGCGAGAAACAGGGCGACAAGGGTGACATCTATCGCGTCAACGAGGTGAAACATGGCAATCTTTCCAAGGTGTGGTACGACAGTCCTACGCTGAAGATGCAGCGTCGAATGACCATCTATACACCCGCAGGTTACGATAAGGGCTCTAACTATCCCGTGCTCTATCTGATGCATGGTGCCGGAGGCGACGAAAATGCCTGGAGCGAGTTAGGCCGTGCCGCTCAGATTCTTGACAATCTGATTGC
>CAMVOS010000050.1 GCA_947169185.1 uncultured Prevotella sp. | reverse complement strand
ACTCATTGTATTTGACCTACGTCAAGAACATTGTATATTTTCTGCAAAAACCTTGCAATTTCTTTGTTGTGTGCGAACACATTCGTACCTTTGCATTGTGAAAAGCGAGAACAGGCTGCACCTCAGCATAAGAATATGTTCTTCTGCATTCGGTTTGCACTGTCCTTGCATCGTCAAAAGACAAAAGATAGTAATTTAGGATTAACAATTTAAAGTGGTTTAGTTATGATTATTTTTAATTATGTAGTAGTTTCGCTTGCCACAAAGGCTATTTCAATCATCAAGAAATAAAGCCGGCAAGCTTTAGTTTGGAGGAAAAGAGAACAAAATAAAAAAAGAGGGATGCACTTCACAGATGTGAATGCATCCCTTTGCTTTTTGAACCTTGTACCCAGACCCGGGCTCGAACCGGGATGGGTTGCCCCACTGGTGTTTGAGACCAGCGCGTCTACCGATTCCGCCATCTGGGCTCGAAAAAGCAATGCTCTCCTCAGAAAACGGTGCAAAGGTACGAATAAGCGAGCAAAAAACCAAAAAAAATCACGCTTTTTTATGAAAATAACATAAAAGATGGACTTTTTCTTGTTTTATAACAAAATAAGTAGTACCTTAGTGGACGAAAACAGAAGAATATCTGAATACCATACTATGGAAATAAATAAAAAGAATTATTGTGTGATATTGGCCGGAGGACGTGGCCGAAGACTATGGCCCTGTAGCCGCGACCAGTATCCGAAACAGTTTATTGACTTCTTCGGAACGGGGCGCACCCAGTTGCAGACTACTTACGACCGCTTTGTGAAAATTCTGCCCCAGGAGAACATTTATATCTGTACGTGTAAGGAGTACAAGTCGATAGTCAAGGAACAGCTGCCTGACTTCGATGAGCATAAGATACTGGTGGAGCCGCTGAACCGTAATACGGCACCCAGTGTGGCTTGGGCTAATATGCGCATCAAGCGGATAGACCCTGACGCTAACATCATTGTGTCGCCCTCAGACCATATGGTGATGAACGAGGAATCGTTTGTGAACAGTCTCGAGGTGGGTCTGAGCTATGTGTCGGAAAACAACGTGTTGCTAGTGATGGGGGTGAAACCTACTCGTCCGGAGCCAGGCTATGGCTATATCCAGTTGGGAGACCTGAGCTGCAAGCCCGAGGTGTTCCGTGTCAAGTCGTTCACCGAGAAACCCGAACGCGAATTTGCCAAGATGTTCATGGAGAGTGGTGAGTTCTACTGGAACACGGGTGTATTTATTGCTAACAGCCGGTATCTGACTCAAAGCTTCGAGGAGATCTTCCCCAGCGTGTTGCGTAACCTGAAGTTTGAAAATCCCAACTACACCTATGAGGAGGAACTGGAATATGTGAACCAGAACTATCCGCGCTATCCGAATCTATCCATCGACTATGCCATCCTGGAGCATAGCCAGAATGTGTTCGTGATGAAATGCGACTTCGGATGGGCTGACCTGGGCACGTGGCATGCTATCTACGAGTGTATGAGCAAGGGCGATGGCGACAACGTAGTGATTAACTCGGAAGTGATGATGGAGGACTCGCACAACAACGTCGTCAAGTTGCCTAAGGGCAAGGTGGGTGTCATCAACGGACTGGACGGATATATCGTAGCCGAGGAGGGCAACGTACTGCTGATCTGCAAAAAGGGCGACTCGTCGGCGATGGTGCGCAAGTATGTCAATGAGGTACAGATGAAATACGGTGACGATTTCGTTTAGAGAGATGATTGTTGGTATTGATGCGAAACGCATAGTCAGAAACGGTACGGGACTGGGCAGCTACGGACGTACACTGGTGAACGACCTCATACGCATGGGCGACAGCGACATGCAGCTGCGCCTGTATGCACCTGATGAGGGGCGTGACGACCTGCGCGGACAGATTATCGGTGATGGAAATGTGCAGTTCTGCTATCCCAATGGGCACCCGTCGGCACTCAGGAAGGCTTGGTGGCGCTCGCGTGGTGTGCTGAGTGACCTGCAGCGCGACGGTGTTGAGGTGTATCACGGCCTGTCGGGTGAACTGCCTGTCGGATTGCGTAAGAAGGGCATCCGCAGTGTAGTGACCATCCACGACCTGATTTTCATGCGCCACCCGGAATACTACCATTGGATAGACACGCGAATCTACGAATGGAAGTTCCGACAGGCACTGCGTGAGGCCGACCGAATTATAGCCATCAGCGAACGTACCCGACAGGATATCATAGAACTGGGAGGAGAGGAGTATGCCGACCGCATCGAACTGATATACCAAAGTTTTGCACCCCGTTTTTCCAGCGAGGTGAGTGCGGAGCGCAAGGCACAGGTCCGTGAACATTATAAGCTGCCTCAGCGCTTTGTGCTGAACGTGGGTACGATCGAGGAACGGAAGAACCTGGCATTGGCCGCCGAGGCGGTGGAACTGTTGCCGCAAGACATTCATCTGGTGGCGGTGGGCAGACAGACGGAATATGCCAAGCGGATACCTCATAGCGATCGTATCCATCTGCTTAGCGGGGTGCCGGACAATGACCTGGCTGCTATCTATGCGATGGCTGAGGCCTTTGTCTATCCTTCACGTTATGAGGGATTTGGTATTCCTATTATTGAGGCAATTGCTGCCGGTCTGCCGGTAGTGGCTTGTACTGGCTCCTGTCTGGAAGAGGCTGGTGGGCCGTATAGTATGTATGTGGGACCTGACAATGTGATAGAAATGACGGAGGCACTGAAGATGTCACTGCGGGGAGCCCGCGGACGTACAGAACGCATCCGTAAGAGTAGGGAGTATATCCGTAGGTTTGAGGGAAACGACGTGGCGAGTCAGGTGGCACGTCTGTATCACACCTTATTATAATTGTACGCGAAGCTGTAGCAACAGGTCGGCCATGGAGGAGGCATCAACCTGCTGCAGTCCGCTGCTGATGATGCTGCGGTCGAAGTAGTTGGTGACCCCCATCTTGGCAGAGAGGGTAAGGCGTTTGCCGATCTCACCACGTGCCATGAGGGCATAGCGTATGCCCTGTCCGTAATACATGCTCGTTGTGTTGTCGTAAAGAACGGACTTCTCATACAGATAGATACGGCTGTTGTAATCATCGGTATGGAACCAGCCCACGTTAGCGTTGATTTGTAGCCAACGGTATTTCCATGTGGCTTCCTCGCTGAGCATCACACCCTTGCTGTTACCGAGTTCTGTAGTTCGGCTGATGGCGTTACCCTGTGTGCGTAATGTCAACTTGGATAGGGGCGTGTAGCTCCAGGTCAGTCGTAGTTGGTGCTCGGGACGATTCACTAGTCTTGTCTTGTCGCTGTTGTCCTGTTGCCGCAGATGCATGCGGTAACGTCCTTCCAGACTCCATTTCTCCTGACTGTATTTGGTGGTGAGCATCGCATCGAAGGCGTCGCTTGGTGCGCTGACGCGATAACGCTGCCAACCGAAATGGGCATAGTCGGCATAGCCCTGAATGAGCCATGCCTTGGCGGGTTGCCAGTTGACACCCAGATAGATACCATGCTCGTTCTGTACGCTGCCGCCTTCGCTGAAACTATAGGCGTGGAGCGCCGTGTAGCGCTTGTCGAAATAACGATGAATGGCGGTCAACCTGACCTGAGGAGTCACAATATAGCTCAGCGAGTGGATGGTCGCGATGGCTCCATTGCGGTTGAGAGCGGTCTCTCCGGCAAAGCTCATGCGAGCGTTGTTGTAGCCATAGTCGAGGCTGAAATTAGCGAAGTCGCTGCCTTCGGCGGCATAGAGACGATAGGGGAGGTTCTCACTCTGGGGTGTCAGTTGGCGGTCCATATGGGTGTACAGCCCATTGGCATTGACGTAGAGCGTGCCTTTCCGCCATCCCAAGCTAAAGCCCAGGTCGGTTTCGTGGGTGTTGTGCTTCTTGTCCATCTCGCTGGTCGAACGGTGGTAGCCGCTGGTTATCAGTGTGCGGGCTGAGCCGTCATCATTCAGGGTGGCGTCCAGAGGGCGGTAGGAGACAAAGGCGGTCACTGTCAGCTGCTTCGACAGGCGAAGGGTGGCGGCAGCGCCCTGCATGTATCCTGCTACCGAACGGGAGGTGTGGGCTGTCAGGTTGTGGGTACTGCGCCCTAGGTTCTGCAAGGTGGCAAGTTTTCCCAGGTGGTAACCGGTATTCATGATGAGTCCCATACCCAGTTGTACGCGGTACATACCCAGGTTCAGGGCTTCCAGCCATCCCATGTCGCGCAGTTGGAAGTAGTAGCTGTAATGGTCGTAGCCCAGATTGTTGCGGTTGGAGAAGAAGGGTTCTCCGGCATCCTGTGCGGCAGTGATACCCAGTTTAATGCGGTTGTTGTAGTTGAACTGGTATCGGAAGTCGTGACGGTATTTGTAACCCAGATAACCGTCGAGATCACCATGGCGATCGTAGAACGGAACCTTGAGCGTAGCCATGAACAGGTGTTTCCCATATTTCGTGATGTCGTTCATCTTAGGCCATACGCTGCGTGGACGTTCTTCGCCAACCATGACATAGTGGGCGAGTTGCTGGCGCGTCTGGTAGTCTAACTGGGTAATCATCTGCAACTCGCTCAGCGAGCGCATGGGGCCATATCGGTAGAGGTACTCCATGATAGCCTCCACCTGCTGTGCCGAAAGAAAGGGTAGCTGCTCTAGTTGCTCACGAGTGACTTGGTTCAGGTTGAGCTTGTTGACGGATAGGTCCTCCAACAGTTCCATGTTGGTGATATCCACCATGTCCTCCGCAGTGCTCCATTCCTGCATATCCTCTTGCCATTCGTCTGGGGTCTGAGCGACAGAAAAGAGGGTATGAAAGGCTAAAAAGAGTAACAAAAAACGTTTCATAGTACAAAGGTATAAAAAATAATCATAACAGCACGCTGTTTACTCTTAACTTTTTCGTATTTTTGCACCGTGAAACGAAAGATATACTTGGCTTTTGGCCTTTGGCTTCTTACTCTGGGTTCTGCAGCACAGGATAAAAAGCAGCAAGAGGTGGACATGGACAGTCCCACCTTCGTTCCCACTGTGAAGGTAGGTAAGGTACTGGAAGATGGAGACAGCATCCAGTATATGGAGATGAACAATGTCTACGTGTTTCCGCCCGTCACCTTCAGCAGCAAGCGTCAGCAAAATGCCTATATGCGACTGGTGAAGAACGTGAAGACGGTGTTGCCTATCGCCAAGGAGGCGCGTATGATTATGATGGAGACTGCCGAGTATCTGGAAACACTACCCACCAAGGAGGCTCGCCAGGAGCATATGAACAGGGTGGAAAAGAGTATCATGAAGGAGTATAAGCCCCGCATGAAGAAGTTGACCTACTCACAGGGTAAGTTGCTCATCAAATTGATTTACCGTGAGAGCAACTCATCGGGCTATGAACTGATACAGGCCTTCTTGGGTCCCGTACGTGCCGGCTTCTATCAGGCCTTTGCCTGGGCCTTCGGTGCCTCGTTAAAGAAACAGTATGATCCCGAAGGTGTTGACCGCCTGACCGAGCGTGTCGTGCTGATGGTGGAAGCGGGACAGCTCTAAATGAGAAATGAGGAATGAGGAATGAGAAATGATGATTTCTTACTCCGAATAGATTAATTGCACCAACGTCTGACCTACGGCTTGCAGGGTATTCTTGTCAATATGCTGCATATCATCGTTAATGGTATGCCATGTCGGACCGAATGAACTCTGCTGACAGTCGGGATAGTGATTGATGATGTCGATGCAGGGGATGTTGGCTTTTTCGTTCACGGGCAAATGATCATCGGTAACACCTCCACCGTCTTTGTTGGGGAAGATGCTGCCATAGCCGGCAGCATTAGCGGCACTCCATACTTTCTCGACAATACTACGGGCATATTGCATGGAGAAGTGCTCGCGATAGAATTTTGCTCCTTGTCCACCTACCATATCGAGCAAAATGGCATATTGGTACTCCTTACCCGTGTAGTTGGTAGCCCAATAATGTGAGCCAAGTGCCCAAGAGTCACCATCCACCTCGTCGCTCCATTGGGGTACACCCCAGTCTTCGGCATCGAAGCATATAAAGTCAACGGCGATACGTGCAGAGTCGTGCTGCTGTAACAAACGGGCCAGTTCGAGCATGACAGCTACTCCTGATGCGCCATCATTGGCGGCCATCACAGGCTTTTTCCAGTTGGTGGAGTCGGGATCGTTGTCAGCCCAAGGGCGTGCGTCCCAATGAGCACAAATCATCAGGCGGGTGTCAGCCTGCTTTCTGTTCTTGGCAATGATATTGGTGCTTTTTAGAATGGTGCCATCATAGCCTTTCAGGTCGGCTTTCTGCAATTCTACCTGGTAGCCGTATTGCTCGAACTTATTGGCTATCCATTGGCCGCACTGCTCATGCGCCTCGCTATTCATGGTGCGAGGACCAAAGCTACACTGAGCTGTACAGAAAGCATAGGCTGAGTCGGCATTAAACTGGATATTGACCACGGGTTGTTCGTTCGCTTGTTTCTTGGTCGTCCCACAAGCCAGCAGACAGAAGGCTGCAGCTAAAAAAAGGATATTTCTCATTATTGTTTCCTTGCTTCTTGAACTTGTTTCATGACGCGGAGGAAGTTGCCTCCCCAGATTTTCTGAATATCCTGCTCGCTGAACTGGCGTTTCAACAGCTGACGGGTAAAGTTGGTGAGCTCCGATGAGCTGGCCAATCCGATGATACCACCGTCGCCATCAAAATCAGTGCCCAGTCCGACATGGTCGATACCCATGATGTCAATGGCATGCTCCAAGTGGCGCATGGCATCTTCTATCGTGGCCTGACCGTCCTTGACGAGGAATCCGTTATACAGGGTGACCTGCATTACGCCCCCCTTAGCTGCCAAGGCACGCATCTGGTCGTCAGTCAGGTTGCGGGGATGGTCGCATAGGGCGCGGCAACTACTATGGCTGCACACGATAGGCGTCTGGCTCAGTTCCAAAGCATCGTAGAAACTCTTCTCATGGGCATGACTCAAATCGACCAAGATGCCCAGGTGGTTCATTTCTTGGATAACTTGCTTGCCGAATGCACTCACACCACCCCATGTCTGACTGCCTCGTGCGGAGTCACAGATGTCGTTGTCGCCATTGTGACAGAGCGTCATATAGACGATACCTCGTTTAGCGAAATGGCGCAGGTTCTCTATCTGGCCATCTAACGCATGACCATTCTCAATGCCGAGCATGATGCTCTTCTTGCCCAGGTGTTTGTTTATCCACAGGTCGTCAGGAGTTCGGGCAATGCCTACATACTGGCTGCTGGTGGCTACCATCTGTTCTATCTGGTCGAAGATATTGTCGGCATACTCCTTAGGATGGTCGGTAGGCTGGGGCAGGTAGGCTACCATGATGGTAGCGTCCTGATGGCCTTCGGTCATCTTATGCATGTCGACCAGAATCTTCGGGTCGCGGTGGGTGAACTGGATGTTTTGGTCAAAGAACATCGGTGTGTCGCAATGGGTGTCGAGGGTCAGTATGCGCTGATGGACATCACACACCTTGCGATACTGTGCTGCCTCCTGGATCAACCATTGGAAGATGGGCAGCCCTTCGCTGAGGCATTCGGGATGCCACTGTACACCCATGATGCTCTTATGCTCTGTACTTTCTATAGCCTCAATGAGGCCATCAGCCGAGCGTGCTGTTACACGGAAGCGCTGTCCGGTATCACCTACAGCCTGATGGTGGAACGAGTTGACATAGATATGTTGCTCCTCATACAGACTTGAAAGTATCGAGCCTTCTACGATATTAACGCTATGTGTAGGCTCAGAACGGTCTGCATCTTGTGAATGTTTGATATGAGCCGTTTCGCTGATGTCCTGCATCACCTGACCACCCAGCGTCATCGCTATGGTCTGAATCCCACGACAGATGCCAAGGATCGGAATCTGACGATTATACGCCAACTGGGTAATCAGCAGTTCCGGCAGGTCGCGCTCGCTGTTAATACTACTGAGCTTGGACTGCGGCTCCTCACCGGCATACAAAGGGTTGAAGTCAGCACCACCGCTGAGCAGCAGACCGTCGATATGTTCCAGGGTATTGATGATGCAGTCCGTATCACCCAAAGGAGGGATGATGACAGGCACACCACCTGCTTTCAAAATGGATTTGTAGTAGCCTTCTCCTAGCTTACAGGTCAGCTCTCCATAGTTGCCCGTAATGCCAATGACGGGTTTGTATGGTGCCTCGGGGAATGTGGTGTACGCCTTTGTCAACTGCGACTGCCAGTCGAAACGATTACTCATAGCACGGTCTATTCGTCTAAGGTTACTGGAATTTCACGCTTGATACTCTGCTCCAGCGAGATGAGCGTCTCCGTGGCTACCACGCCAGGAATGTCCTGCAGACGTCCGTTCAGCAGATGCATCAACTGTTCGTTGTCGCGTGCATATAGCTTGACCAACATGGTGTATGGACCGGTGGTGAAGTGGCACTCCACAATCTCAGGGATATGACGCAGGAACTCCACGACATCCTTATACATTGAGCCACGCTCCAGAGTGATGCCCACATAGGTGCATGTGCTGTAGCCAAGGCTCTTGGGGTTGACGTCAAAGCCGCTGCCCATAATGACACCACCCTCAATGAGATGTTGTACACGTTGGTGGATGGCAGCACGCGAAACATTACACTCAGCAGCCACGTCCTTAAAAGGAATACGGGCATTTTTCGACAGGATATTCAGTATCTTTTTGTCGAGATTGTCAATCTTATCCATAGATTTTAGATTGTTTTTGGGATTGTTACTTTACAATTTGTAAGCAAAAGTACGATATTTTATTGAAATAAGCAACAATTTCTCATTTTTTAACGCTTTCTGATGAGCGTCAGACCATCGCGAAGGGGTAAGATGACTTGTTCTACACGGGTGTCGTGCATCAGGAAGTCATTGAAATCCTCAATACCACGTGTCTGTGGGTCGCGGTCGTAAGCATGGTCTACTACGTGGCCGTCCCATAGGGTATTGTCGGCCAGGATAAAGCCTCCTTCGCGAAGCACGGAAAGTGCCATCTCGTAGGTCTCGCGGTAGGTGCGTTTGTCACCGTCGATGAAAGCCATATCAAAGGTGATGCCTAACTTAGGGGCCTCCGTGACGGCATCGCCTATGATGAAACGAATCTTGTCGCTGACGGGTGACTGGGCTATCCACGGACGGGTGAAGTCTTCCTGCTCATCGTTGATCTCAAAGGTATATACCATGCCTCCTTCGTCTAGTCCTTCAGCCATGCAGAGTGCTGAGTAACCGCTGAAGGTGCCGACCTCAAGGATGTTCTTTGGACGGATCATCTGCACCAGCATCTTCAGCAATCGTCCTTGCAGATGACCTGAAGCCATACGTCCATGGAGCATATGGATATTGGTGGCACGCCAGAGCTGATACAGATAGTCGGGCTCTGGCTCAATATGCCGGAGAATGTAGTCGTCAAGTGTCATTTCAGCGCTTCAATAGCCAAGCGGTAGGAATCAAGCCCGAAGCCGCAGATGACACCCTTGCAGGCTGATGAGATGAACGAATGATGGCGGAACTCCTCACGCTGGTGTACGTTTGAAATGTGTACCTCGATGACGGGACACTTGAGCGAACGGATGCAGTCGTGGAGGGCTACCGAGGTATGGGTGTAGGCTCCGGCATTGAGCACGATGCCATCATAGCTGAAGCCCACTTCCTGCATCTTATTGATCAGCTCGCCCTCAACATTGCTTTGGTAATAGCTGATTTCAATATCGGGATACTTAGCCTGCAACTCAGGCAGGTATTTCTCGAATGACGACGAGCCGTAGATACCGGGTTCACGTGTGCCTAGCAGGTTCAGGTTTGGACCGTTGATAATCTGAATTTTCATACGTTTGGTGTTAAATTCTGTGTGCAAAGATACGGATTTTTTCCAAATAATCAGTATCTTTGCGCAAGAAATGAAGGAACAGAAAGATATTGTACGTGCTTATCAGCGTTATCTGAAGTTGCAACGAGGCTATTCTGCCAATACGCTAGATGCCTATATCCGCGATTTGGAGAAGTTGCTGAACTACATGGAGAAAGAGGAAAAGCACGTGCTTGACGTACAACTGGAAGATCTGCAGCATTTTGCCGCAGGCTTGCATGATATTGGTATTCATGCGCGCTCGCAATGTCGAATATTAAGCGGTGTGCGTTCCTTCTTCCGCTTTCTACATCTGGACGGGTATCGGGAGGATGACCCCACAGAACTGTTGGAGTCGCCGGTTCTGGGTGAACATCTGCCTGAAGTATTGTCGGCAGATGAGGTAGACTTGCTGGAAAACTCCATCGATCTTTCCAAGTGGGAGGGCCATCGCAACCGGGCCATCATCGAGGTGCTGTTCTCGTGTGGGCTGCGTGTCTCAGAACTGGTTCACCTGAAACTTTCAGATCTTTATATAAAAGAAAGGTACGTGCGCGTGTTTGGTAAAGGTTCTAAGGAACGACTGGTGCCCATCTCACCGAAGGCTATTCGTGAACTTGACAACTGGTTCGTCGATCGTAACCTCATGAAAATCAAGCCAGGAGAAGAAGATTATGTCTTTTTGAACCGCCGGGGGGCGCATCTGACGCGCACCATGATCCTCATCATGATCAAACAGCAGGCGCTGGAGGCTGGTATCCAGAAAACCATCTCGCCCCACACCCTTCGCCATTCCTTTGCTACCGCATTATTGGAGGGTGGAGCAGACCTGCGTGCTATACAGGCCATGTTGGGGCATGAGACCATCGGAACGACAGAGATTTACACGCATATCGACATGTCTACCCTGCGCGAGGAGATTCTCTACCACCATCCGCGCAATATGCTTTTTGGTCGAACGAAAAAAGAAGAGGACTAATGAATTCTTCCAAGGGCCTCCAGAAGTATACTTCGTGGACAGGCGATATTGATGCGGAGATAGCCTTCGCCCGACTGGGGACCGTACATCGTGCCGGGATTTAGCCATACTCCGGTTTGCTGGAGTATCTGGTCACAGTAGGCAGCGACATTGTCGCAGCAAGCCGAAACATCCACCCATACCAGGTATGTACCCTCCATAGGCATCACCCTCCACTGGGGTAGGTGCTGTTCGCAGAAATCACAGAGTGCCAGGTAGTTATCCCATAAATACAGGTTGAGGGCATCAATCCAGTCTTCACTTTCGTTATAGGCGGCTTTCACGGCCTCAGGAGCAAAGGGATTGACGTCGCAAACCTCGTTGATATTGATGGCGCGGTCCAATCGGCGACGAGTCTCAGCATCCTGACAGATGATGTTGGCCATCATCAGACCGGCGATATTAAACGATTTGGAGGGAGAGTTGAGGATGATGGCATCGGAATCGACTGTACCCATGGGAACATAGGTGTGACCAGGCATCACTAGCTCGCAGTGGATCTCATCAGAAACGACGCGTACATGATGCTGATGACAAATGTCGGACATGCGTTGCAATTCCTCCCGGGTCCAGACACGACCTGTGGGGTTATGAGGGTTGCACAGTAGGAAGACAGTGCATTTTTCATCCGCACAGATTGCCTCAAAGGAAGGCCAGTCGACCTCAAAGCGATTGTTGCTGCGACAGAATCGCAGCACACACTCTGCTACTTCGCAACCGTTGTTCTTGATGCTGGAGAAGAAACAGTTATAGTCGGGCGAGAGGATCAACACCTTCT
>CAMVOS010000049.1 GCA_947169185.1 uncultured Prevotella sp. | reverse complement strand
ACGTACAAGGCCTTGGAAGAGGGTAGTGCTACGCAGTCGAAAGAAGAGATTATCTCATTGGCTGCCCGTCAGCAGAAGTTCATACAAGGCTTGAAGGCAGCGCTGGTGCGTATTGAGAACAAGACCTACGGTATTGACCGCATTACCGGCAAGTTGATACCTAAGGAGCGACTGAAAGCTGTGCCACACGCAACATTGAGCGTAGAGTCGAAGATGGCTGGCAAGAAGTAAGAGGTAAGAAGTAATAGGTAAGAGGTGAGAGAAAACTCTGGAATAGCAAAACGGGGATGGCTGGCGGCTATAATAGTCGTGGCTGTCCTCGTTATCGACCAAGTCATTAAGATTTGGGTGAAGACACACATGATGCTGCATGAGCAGATAGAAGTGCTGTCATGGTTTAAGATCGTTTTCATCGAGAACAACGGTATGGCCTACGGCATGGAGATCGGTTCGAAGCTGGTGCTGAGTATCTTCCGTATCGTAGCCATCGGCTTCTTAGGCTGGTATATTGCCCAGCAGGTAAAGAAACAGGCTCGTTGGGGCTATATTGTTTGTTTGGCAATGATTATGGCTGGTGCAGCTGGTAACATCTTCGATTCGATGTTCTACGGTCTTATCTTCAATGCCAGTTCAGAGTTCTATACCAGCTATTTTGTGCCCTTTGGAACAGGCTATGCACCATTCCTGATGGGTAAGGTGGTGGATATGTTCTATTTTCCACTCATCGTCACTACTTGGCCTGACTGGGTACCATTTGTAGGCGGCAATCCCTATGTGTTCTTCTCACCTATCTTCAACTTTGCCGATTCCAGCATCTCTGTTGGTGTCGTGCTGTTGCTTTTATTCTACCGCAAGGAAATCAGCGAGATTACATTAAAGAAAAAAGATGAGGCATAGTCTGACATATCTGCTTGTGCTGATGCTCGTTGTGGCATGTAAGCCTACCGTACCATCGGAGTATATCCAACCTGATGATATGGAAGATATCTTGTATGACTATCATCTGGCATTGGCTATGTCAAGACAAAAGAGTGGGAGTGATATGGACTTTAATCGGTCGCTTTATTTCCAGTCAGTATTGAAGAAATATAACGTAACGGAAGCAGATTTCGATTCTTCTCTTGTGTACTACTATTCTCATGCCTATCGCTTAAAGGATATCTATTCGACGGTCAACCAGCGATTGAATGAGGAAGCAACCAGTTTAGGTGTTGCTGTTGGCGACATCAATCGCTATTCGCAATATAGTACAACAGGCGATACCGCTAATATATGGACTCAGCATACTGATTTAATGCTTATTCCTTGTCCAACCATGAATCGCTATGATTTTACGATAGAAGTTGATTCGACATTCAAGAGAGGCGATTCTTTTATGTTTCAGTTTATGTCAGAATTTATCTGGCAGAATGGCTCGAAGGACATAACTGTATGCTTTGTCAGCAAATATGAGGGTGACACCATTATTCAGACTGCCAATCATGTTACCGTTTCAGGTTTAGCTCAGGTACGTATTCCGGTTTATCGTGAGAAGAAACTGAAAGAAATGAAAGGTTTTATCTATCTTAGTGATGCCAATGATGATAGCAATACGAGGAAGATATTATTTATCAGTCAGATACAGCTTATTCGATTCCATGATAATACGATTGTAGATGACGAAACAACAGATGCCGATGCAAAAAACGAAGAAACCAACACAACAACACCCGCGAAGGATAGCATCCAACGTGGTGATAATGCCCGAGGGCCGAAGTCTGACACAGTACGTGGTAGAACTAGCGGAGGACAGCACGGTTTGCGACCTATACCCATTGACACAAGAAATGGCGTTCACCGAGTGGATGCCGGGCCGGCTCGAAATAAGAAATGAGAATGGGTGCAGACGCGTGTATTATAATAATAAACTTATAAAATAAATCACCAATAATTGTTAATTTTAATAACTATGAATCTGAAAGTAAGATTAGCGGTCATGAACTTCTTGGAGTTCGCCGTGTGGGGAGCCTACCTCACGTGTATGGGAAACTATCTGGGAATTGCCGGATTAGGTGATAAAATCTCATGGTTCTATGCTATTCAGGGTATTGTAAGTATCTTTATGCCTACGCTGATGGGTATTGTGGCCGATAAGTATATCCAGCCGCAGCGCTTGTTGGGCCTTTGCCATTTGGTAGCTGGTGCCTTCATGATCAGTTGCTGGTGGATGGGTGAACAGGCTGGCTTCGGTAATGAACTGGCAGACAAGTCGATGTTCATTGCGCTTTATACGTTGAGTGTGGCCTTCTACATGCCGACTATTGCATTGACCAACACTGCCGCATTTACCATCTTGAAGAATAACGGTATGGATACAGTCAAGGACTTCCCGCCAATCCGTGTACTGGGAACTGTTGGTTTTATTGCTACCATGTGGTTTGTCAACTGTGCTTTCATCGATGACAGCGGCTTTGGTTTCACACTGGGTGAGAACGCATATAAGTTCCAATACACCTATTTGCAATTCTTGGTATCTGGTATTCTGAGTATCGTGCTCTTTGCCTATTGCTTCACATTGCCAGAGTGTAAGTTAGAGAAGAAAGAAGGCAAGGTATCGTTGGCTGAGACACTTGGTCTTAATGCCTTCAAGCTCTTCAAACGTCGTCAGATGGCCCTGTTCTTCATCTTCTCGGCATTGCTGGGTATGTGTCTGCAGGTGACCAACGGCTTTGCTGGTCCTTTCTTGACGAGTTTCAAAGGCACCCCAGAGTTTGCTGACACCTTTGCTGCCAATAATGCTACGATGCTGACCTCTATCTCACAGATTAGCGAGGCATTGTGTATCCTGATGATACCGTTCTTCTTGAAGCGTTTCGGTATCAAAGTCGTCATGATGATGTCGCTCTTTGCATGGGTGTTCCGTTTTGGCTTCTTCGGCATCGGTAATCCTGCCATGCCTGGCGTTATCTTCTTTATCCTCTCTTGCATCGTCTATGGTGTGGCCTTCGACTTCTTTAACGTATCGGGTGGTATCTTTGTCGATCAGGAGTGTGACCCGAAAATCAAGGCTTCGGCTCAGGGCTTGTTTATGATGATGACAAATGGCTTGGGTGCTACAATTGGTACACTTGCCGCTGGTGAGATTGTAAACAGTTTCTGCCAATGGGAAGGCGGATATCTGGTAGGCGATTGGCAGACCTGCTGGTTTACCTTTGCTGCCTTTGCATTGGTAGTCGGCATTACCTTCGCCATTGTTTTCAAACCCGAAAAGAAACCTATTGGTGAGATTAAACACTAAATATGTGGTATAGATGAAAGAGGTCAGATTCTTTTATGCACCTGATGCGGTAACGAACCAGGAATTGCCGGCAGACGAGGCCATGCATGCCTTGCGGGTCCTTCGTCTGCAATCCGGTGACGAAATGATGCTGATGGACGGCACAGGTAATTTCTATCGTGCTGAGGTAACGCTGGCGCATACAAAGCACTGCTTCTTTGTCATCAAGGAAACTTTACCCCAACAGCCTCAGTGGTTAGGTCATGTTCACTTGGCTATTGCTCCAACAAAGATGATGGATCGTATCGAGTGGATGACAGAGAAGGCTGTTGAAGTAGGGGTTGATGAAATATCGTTCCTTAACTGTCAGTTCTCTGAGCGTCGTTTGGTTAAGATACCCCGTTTGGAGAAGATAATGATTTCTGCTGTCAAGCAGAGCCATAAGGCATGGACTACCCGTTTGAATGAGACTGTCCCCTTCGATAAGTTTATTCAACAGCCTCGTGAAGGTCGCAAATATATTGCCCATTGCTACGAAGAGGTGCCGCGTACTTACCTTTTCGATGAGCTATGTCAGCTTTCGCCATCCGATGATGCTACCGTACTGATTGGTCCTGAAGGTGACTTCTCTATCGATGAGGTTCGTCAGGCTGTAGCTGCGGGCTATGTCTCAGTGCATCTGGGTAAGAGCCGCCTACGTACTGAGACGGCAGGCCTCTCGGCAGTGATGATGATGCAATTAGCAAAAGACAAATAACATAAAACGATAATAATTAAAATAGATTAGAAATGACTGATGAGAAAATCATGGCTACCATTAAGCCTGATGGAGAGTGCTGGCAGCCGGAAATTGAGAAGATGCCTCGTGAACAACTTCGTGAGCTGCAAGTCCAGAAGTTGAAAGCAAGTATCAATGTCGCTTTGAATTCACCGTTCTACAAGAAACGACTGGGTGACTTGGGAATTACTGCTGACTCTATTCAGACCCCTGAGGATATCCGCAAACTTCCGTTTACTACCAAGCAGGATCTGCGTGAGAATTATCCTTTCGGACTCGTCGGTGGCAATATGGACGACGCCATCCGTATCCACTCTACCAGTGGTACTACGGGCCATCCAACCGTTGTGACTTATTCTGAGCACGATATCTGTTCGTGGGCCAATATGATTGCCCGTGATATGTATATGGTGGGTTGCCGTAAGAGCGACGTGTTCCAAAACTCCAGCGGCTATGGTATGTTTACGGGTGGTCTCGGTTTCCAGCATGGTGCCGAGTGGTTGGGTGCCACAACGGTTCCTGCCGCTGCCGGTAACTCGAAGCGTCAGATTATGTTCATCAAGGACTTTGGCACTACCTGTCTGCATGCCATTCCTTCCTATGCCATTCGTCTGGCAGAGGTATTCCAGGAGGAAGGTGTAGACCCACGAAGCACTAAACTCCGTACACTTTTCATTGGTGCTGAGCCCCATACTGAGGAACAACGTCAGCGCATTGAGCGTCTGTTAGGCGTTAAGGCTTACAACTCGTTCGGCATGACTGAGATGAACGGTCCTGGTGTAGCTTTCGAGTGTAAGTATCAGTGCGGTATGCACCTTTGGGAGGATAACTACATCATCGAGATTGTTGATCCTGATACCTTGGAGCCAGTACCCGATGGTGAGATTGGTGAGATGGTGCTGACTACGTTGGATCGTACTATGATGCCTATCCTGCGTTACCGTACCCGTGACCTCACCCGTATCATCCCTGGTGAGTGTAAGTGTGGACGCACCCATCGTCGTATCGACCGTATTAAGGGTCGTACCGATGATATGTTTATCATCAAGGGTGTCAACGTCTTCCCGATGCAGGTCGAGAAGATTCTTGTTCAGTATCCAGGTTTGGGTTCTAACTATCTCATCACACTCGATACTGAGGACGATAACGATATCATGACTGTGGAGGTTGAACTCGATGGCTTGAATACGGACGTTTATCCTGAGTTGCAGAAGATGACGCGTGACATCCAGCGTGCTTTGAAGGATGAAATCCTGTTGACACCACGTGTAAAACTCGTCAAGAAGGGTTCTCTGCCTGTTAGCGAAGGTAAGGCTGTTCGTGTTAAGGATTTGCGTCCAGGTAGAGGCTAATCTGATATTGAGAAATTGAGACATTGAGAAAATGAGATTTTTTCTTCTCAATATGTTACTGCTCTTGACTTGTGCTGCTGAGGCACAGGTCAAGATGCGTGATGTAATTAAGCAGATGCCTGACACGTTAGTACCTTATCTGAAGCAGAATGCAATCTTGGATTTCATAGATTTCAAGGACTCTGGTATGAAGGCTGAAGTTACTAATGATTTAGGTGGCAAAAGTCAGATGACAGAACTGACTGACGATTTTGTATCCATTGCTTTGAATCCTGTCTCACAAATCCAGTTACGTCTGCTTGACGTTCAAGAAGCTGTTGATGATGCACATCAGATTCTATGTATGGTACGAACCTATGGTGATGTCATCCGTGAGAGCACGATAGGATTCTATTCCGTTAATTGGCGTCCACTTCCATCAGAGAAATATATATCTTTGCCTCCTTATATGCATCATCTCGTTCTTAGTTCTCAGGTTCCTGAATTGACTGTTGCGCGTGAGAATGGTTTGGATGTACCAGCAAATGAGGAACAAAAGCGCTTGGATGACTTGTTAATAATGTTTAAATGGAACGGATATTTGTTTAAAAATGATTAAATCTTACGCTTGATAAATAAAGAAACATTGTGGAACCGATTAATATTCGTATTTTTGCAGTGTGTTTTTCATGGTATTAGATTATTAAGGTTAATTTGAAGATTGGTTGTCGTGAGATAACCAATCTTTATTTTTTGCACTTTTTATTGTTCAATTTGGCGCTCCAAAAAGAAGTTCCGTGAACGGGCAAAATATAGGATTACACCTACTAAATTAACAAATGAAACAGTCCAGAAAGCCGTTGAGTAGCCAAAATGTTCGGCAACAATACCACCTAATAAGATGCCTAATCCCATGCCAACATCCCATGAGATAAGAATGGTTGAATTGGCTGTGCCGCGTTCATTATGGTAAGCCATTGATATCATCATGTTCTGGAAGGCGGGCCACAGATGACCGTTACCCAGTCCGATGAGCAATGCAGAACCATAATAGCCCAAGTAGTTTGGGCAGGCAATAAATAATGTATAACCCACCAATGAGATAAGCATTCCTTCGCTGGCGTTATGTGTCAATCGACCTTGCCGTAAGGCTTTTCCGCCTTGTAGTCGTGAGAGAATGAGACCAATGGAGCAGAGCATAAACCATGTGCCTGTGCCTCCTGTGATGCCCATGACCTGTTTGCCGTATATGGCCAGATAGTTGCTCAGGACCCCAAAACAGAATCCAAAGAACACCATGTTGACGCCTAAGAGCCAACCTCGTTTCAAGAAGAACCGGTCGAGTGAGATGGCGCGTTTGTTGTTCAGCACCTGCTTTTGTTCCAGTTTGACTGTTGAATCGACGATGAGTCCGAAGGTCGCTACCAGCAGCGCCAGCCAGAACAACAGCTCAAAGTTGTGCGTCTGGGTATATACGAAGATAGCAAACGACGGTGCAATAGCCATCGCCAGGTTATTGCTAAGACCGTAATAGCCAATACCTTCATTACGGCGTGAAGAGGGAAGAACATCGATAGCGACGGTAGAGTTGGCTACCGTGAGTGCTCCGAAGGGGCCTCCATGCAGCGTTCTGACGATGGTAAAGAGCAATAGTGTCGACGCTGCCAGATAGCCTGCAAAGAAGATGGCGAATGCTGTATAGCATACCATCAGCACCATCTTTCGTGGAAATGAGTCAACGAAGTATCCGCTAAATGGTCTGAAAAGAAGGGCAGTGATGGTGTAGCCTGAAAGCACCAGTCCTATGACGTCCTTGGTGGCTCCGAATGTTTCGTGCAGATAGAGTGGAAGCAGTGGTGTCAGTAAATAGAAGGCGGTGAATAGCGAGAAGTTCGCTACCATCACCTTACAATAGTTGCTGTTCCATAGCCGTTCCATTAATATTGGCGCAGAGCGCTGAGCAGTTCGTTATTCTCCGTCTTGTTGCCAATGGTGATGCGCAGACAGTTCTGACAAAGCTGTACCTTGTTGCGGTTACGCACGATGATACCTTTGTCTACCAGATAGTTGTATATGGCATTCGCATCAGTCATTTTAGCCAGGAAGAAGTTGGCATCTGTCTTGTAAATCTGTTCACAGATAGGCAACTCCATGAATGCCTGCATCAGTCGTGTCCGTTCTGACAACAGTATCTTGACATACTTGTCTATTTCGAACGGGTCTTTCAGCATTTCCATAGCTTGCTGTTGAGTCAACTGATTGACATTATACGGATACTTCACCTTATTATATATAGAGATAATCTCCTTCGAAGCAAACGCCATTCCCAGGCGGATAGCTGCCGAGCCCCACGCTTTGGACATCGTCTGAAGGATGATGAGGTTGGGGTGGTTGGACAATTCCTGACGCATAGACAGCTGCTGTGCGAAGTCGATATACGCCTCGTCTACAATGACGATACCTTCGAACGTCTCAATAACCTTCAGTATCTCGTCACGATTCAATGAGTTACCTGTGGGATTGTTGGGCGAACAGATCCAGATAATCTTTGTGTTAGCATCACACGCGTCCAGCAGTTTATCTGCTTGAAACTCAAAGTTTTCGTCGAGCAGAACGGTACGATACTCTACGTCGTTGATGTCGGCACACACCTGATACATGCCGTAGGTGGGCGCAATGGCAACCACATTGTCACGTCCTGGGTTGCAGAATACGCGATAAGCCAGGTCAATGGCTTCGTCACTACCGTTGCCCAAGAAAATCATGTCCTCAGGTACACCCTTCACCTTCTTCAGCATCTGCTTCAGGTCGCGCTGCAATGGATCGGGATAACGGTTGTAGGGCGCATTATACGGATTTTCGTTGGCATCAAGAAAAACGTGAGCCTCTTTGCCCGAATATTCGTCGCGAGCTGACGAATAAGGCGCCAGACTCCAAATATTTTTCCTTACGAGTTGCTCTAAGCTAATCATAATTCTCAATTCTCAATTCTCAATTCTCAATTTTCAATTGCGCGCATGCGCACCGTCATCGCGTTTTTGTGGGCATCCAGCTGCTCAGCTTCTGCCATCAGTTCTACGGCGTGGCCAATATGGCGGATACCTTCTTCCGTCAAGTGCTGGAAGGTAATCTTGCGACAGTACGAGTCCAGATTGACGCCATTGTAGGCGGTAGCGTAGCCGTGAGTCGGCAGGGTGTGATTGGTACCGCTGGCATAGTCGCCGGCACTCTCACAAGCGTAAGGACCGAGGAACACACTACCGGCATTGACGACACGTTCAGCCAACTGCTCATAGTCCTTGACCTGCAGAATCAGGTGTTCAGGCGCATAGAGGTTCGAGAGGTCAATCATCTCGTCAATGGAATCGACAAGCACATAGCAACTGTTTTCAAGCGCTTTGGCGGCAATCTCCTGACGAGGCAATAGTGCCAACTGACGGTCTACCTCTGCGTGTATCTCGTTGAGTTTCGCTTCTGATGTCGTAATGAGCAATACCTGTGAGTCGATGCCATGTTCGGCTTGCGACAACAGGTCGGCAGCAACGAATTCAGCATTCGCTGTTTCGTCGGCCAGCACACAAACCTCGCTGGGACCGGCAGGCATGTCGATGGCTACCTCGTCCAGTGAGACATGCTGCTTAGCAGCCATCACGTATTGGTTGCCAGGACCGAAAATCTTGAAGACCTTGGGGACGCTTTCCGTACCGTAAGCCATAGCTCCGATAGCCTGTACACCACCAATCTTATAGATCTTGCTGACACCGGCAATGCGGGCGGCTACGAGGATAGCGGGGTTCACCTTGCCTTCACGGTTCGGAGGCGTGCACAGCACAATCTCCTTACAACCGGCAATCTTGGCCGGAGTAGCCAACATCAGAACGGTAGAGAAGAGTGGGGCAGTACCGCCTGGAATATACAGTCCGACACGTTCGATGGCGACACTTTTCTGCCAGCAGGTGACGCCTTCTTGCGTCTTCACCTTCTGGCCTACGAAACGCTGCGAGATGTGGAACACCTTGATGTTGTGATGAGCCAGGATGATGGCATCGCGCAGCTCGTCAGAAACCAGCTTCTCTGCCTCGTCCATCTCTGCCTCGCTAACGGCAAGGTTAGTCAGCTCAGCCTTATCGAACTTCAGCTCATATTCACGCACCGCCTCGTCACCACGCTGGCGGATGTCGTTCAGCACGGTGCTTACCGTCTCGTTCAGCTTCGTGAGGTCCAGTCGTGGGCGAGCCACAATCTCACCCCATATTTCCCGCTTCGGATTCCTATAAATTTTCATTTCTCTTACCTCTTACTTCTTACCTCTTACCTCTTACCTCTTACCTCTCACCTCTTAAAGAATCATTTTTTCAATCGGTGTAACCAGAATTCCCTGCGCACCCATTTCCTTCAGCTTGCCGATAATCTCCCAGAAACGCTTCTGGTCCAGCACGGTGTGCACTGAGCACCACTCCTCGTCGGCCAGCGGAATAATCGTGGGACTCTTCAAGCCTGGCAGCACATCGATAATCTCCTGCAGACGGGCTTTCGGAGCATTCATGCGGACATATTTCTTGTCCTCAGCATCCTTGACGGCCTTGAAACGGAACAGCATTTCGTCCAGTGTGGCACGCTTGTCCTCGCTCATGTTCTTGTTGCCAATGAGCAGGGCCTCGCTCTTCATCACGACCTCTACTTCACGCAGGTTGTTGCTGACCAGCGTCGAACCAGACGACACGATGTCGAAGATACCGTCGGCCAGTCCGATGCCCGGACTGATTTCCACCGAACCCGTAATGACGTGAATCTCACAGTCCACGCCTTTCTGCTTCATGTAGTCACGCAGAATGTTAGGATACGAGGTGGCAATCTTCTTGCCGTTAAACCACTCAACACCACGATACTCAATCTCTTTGGGGATGGCCAGCGACAGACGGCACTGCGAGAAACCCAGACGCGAGATGATGTCGGCATCCTCGCCACGCTCTACAAATTCGTTTTCGCCTACCACACCGATGTCGGCAACGCCGCTGGCTACGCTCTGCGGAATATCATCATCGCGCAGGTAGAGCACTTCCAAGGGGAAGTTGCTCGACTGTACCAGCAGGGTACGTTTTGAGGCACTTATCTTGATGTCTGCTTCAGCCAGCAGGTTCATGGTGTCTTCGAACAGACGACCTTTCGATTGTACGGCAATTCTTAACATATTTCTACTTTTTCTTATTTTTAGCTTGCAAAATTACGCAAAATAGTTGATATTTCCAAGAAAATGATAGCTTTCTTTACAATTTTTACGACCAACGTGCTCATCGCGCGCCTTGCTGTTATATACGCCGCAGTATCGAAAAGCCGCCGACATACCCCATCTGCGGAGCCTGTCGGCGGCTAATCATTGAGAGAGAGTTAGGTCCCTTTTGTGTGCAGACCTCAGAGATGAATCGGTCCGTGTCCCATGCAACTGGTGGTGCCCAGTGCGGTCAGAGCCGCAGTCAGAATGCTGATGATGACCTGAATCACGGTCTTCCACGTTTCCTTCTTCATAGTTTCAGGATTCAAGATTCAAGATTCAGGTTACATTCCACCTTCCTCGCCGCCAGTAGGGGTGCCTCCGGTATTATCGCCCGTGTTGCCACCTTCGTTGCCGCCGGTGTTCGTACCTCCGGTATTATCCCCCTGGTTTTGGTTCCCCTGGTCTGAGCCTGTCGAAGACTCTGGATCTTCCACCTCGCCAGAGGTAGAGGTCACGCGCTTCACCTCGTTGCCGTTGCGGTCGATGCAGGTGATCTGAATGCTGGTGTTGGCCAGCTCGTCCTTCAGGTCCACCGAGGGGGTGAAGATGATGCGACGGCTGGTAATCAGACTCGTCTTCACGTCGTTGACGTCCTCAACAGCCTTGCTTCGCAGTCCGAAGCGCATCGAACCCAGTCCGGGCAGAGCCACCGAGTGGCCTTCCGTAGCCCAAGCCTTAATCACCTCGCCAGCTGCATCCCAGCAGGCCTTCATCACGCCCTGGCTTACGCCGCTGCGCAGGGCAGCCTCACGAATCACCTTGGCCTGAGTCAGGCTGGTGTACAGGTCGGCCTTCATCACATAGCGGTACTTGCCCGCCGATTCCTTGTCAAACTTCAGCAGTCTCTCTACTGCCTTTACCTTAAGTGCCATAAAATTATAAATTTTAAGGGTGTAAAAATTTTTCCTTCTCCTTAAAACCTATTCCTTGTTGCCTCGTTTTTGCGCTTTGCCTATGAAAAACTTGCTCCATGGTTAACAAAAATTTTCCCGTTGGCTATGCCGCAAATTTTAGTCGCTTATGTCATTGTTGCAACTATGTTGCAAAGGTACAAATTTTTCCTGAATCTACCAAACTTTTTAGCAATTATTTTTCAAAAAACTTTGAATCTTGAAACCTGAAGCCTGAAACAGGTTCACTTTCCCGCTTTCCCGGTTTCCCACTTTTGACATCTGCATTTTCAGATT
>CAMVOS010000048.1 GCA_947169185.1 uncultured Prevotella sp. | reverse complement strand
TGATAAAGCAAATTCTTCACTGATATATTCTATCAGAGCGCAAAATTAGAGTCCCTTGTGCTGCACTATCCTCATGTCTGGCTCAGTATTTTAAGTGTTAATGATTAAACTGAAGCAAACAGGTCTTTTGCTGTCAATTGACTGTGTACGATAGAGGAATGTGATCCTTGTGAAAGTCCCATGGGGGTAATAAAAGTATGAACAGGCCCTCTGGATATTCCTGTCACCTCCATAAACAGGGCCTTGCGCTGGTTGAGCCGTTCCTCATAGTCTTTCTTAATGACATAGGGATTCTCGCTGAATTTCATTTCTACCAAATGAATAATCTTGTCGGCACGGCTGATGACCAAATCTATCTGGGCACCTTTTCTGGAATCGTCTTTCGATGGGACAAAACGCCAGGATGATGATTCCGTTGCCATGCCCGAAATACCAAGGCCATATTTAATATGCGGCAAATGACGCAAGCAGACTTCTTCAAACGTAAAGCCCTCCCATGATTCCACGCTGCGATCTGTGAAGTGATGCTGCCAGTATTGCTCATCGCGTGAACGATTATTCTCCACATAACGAAAATAGAATAAGGTATAGAAATCAGCAAGCCGATAAAGAGTCAGCTTGTTTTTATTACCATACTGGTTGTAGTCAACAATAAAATCACATCGTTCTAGATTGTCCAGCATCTTTGTCAGACCACCGCCACTATATCCTGTTGCTTTTTCAATCTCACTACGGAGAAATCCTTCACGTTTGGTAGCAAGCAGGCGGACAATGTTGATATAGCGATCAGCTTTTCTAAACAACGCATTATAGAGTTCCTTAAACTCGTCACTCAGGTCTCCCCCACGGCGGAAAACAAGAGCATCAACATTCTCGGGCAGACTCAGATAAGGGCGTAAAAGACTCAGATAGTAAGGCACACCACCAAACACCATGTAACATTGAAGAATCAGATAATCGTCCCATTCGAAACCATGATCTTCCAGATAGGCCTTGCATTCGCTCAGATAAAAAGGTCTCAAGAAGATACGGTGCGTAATACGATTATGAAGACCACCCTGATTCTCCTCTAGTTTTTCCTTCATCCAACTGGTAGCGCTGCCACAGGCTATGAAGACAATGTCATCACGATTTTGAACCCAATTGGCCCAGAAATATTCCAACTCTGCCACAAAATCGCTCCCTTGGGTATCCATCCAAGGCATTTCGTCGAAGAAAACCACCTTACGCTCCTCACTGCAACTATCTAAATAAGTTTCCAAACGCAAAAAAGCATCATGCCAACTCTCTAGTGCCGGGATATCCTTCTCGTCAGAAAAACGCATCAGTGCCTCGCGGAAATTCTGTAGTTGTACGCTTCTCGTTTGTTTATGAGCACCCACATAGTGGAATGAGTATTTGTCATCAAAGAACCTGCGCACCAGAAAGGTCTTGCCAATTCTACGACGGCCATACATTACAACAAATTCAGAGCGTTGAGATTCCAGTGCCCATCTTAATTCTTCGCACTCTCGTTCACGTCCTATCAATTTATCCATATACTAGTCGTTTTGATGATTTCTTGATGGTGGCAAAGGTACGAATAAAAAAAGAACAAACCAAGCATTTTCGTCCAAATCTACACTTTTTACCCTACATTTGGATGAAAAAGTGTGGATTTTTGTCCAAATCCACACTTTTCACCCCATATTCGGATGCTTTTTCATAATTCGTCAAGTTACCGACCTTTACACGACTTATTCCTTGTTCAGGATGATCTTGGTAACCTCGGTGATGTCGGCATCGGTGATATCGCCGTCGCCGGTGATGTCGGCATTCCGCATGTTGAACTTCTCCGAGGGCTGGCCGTTCTTGGCGTTGACCATCTCGACGATGTCGGCAACATCTACCTTCTCGTCGCCGTTGGCATCGCCCTTGCGGATGACGATTTTCTCGTCGTCGCCGAGGTTGAGCTCAAAGGCACGTATGCTGGTCGGATCAGTATTGTCGCCTACCGTCAGCCCTGCGAGCTGGAAGTAGCCGCGCTGGGCTCCGATCGTGACTTCGCCCGTCGGATAGTAGGGCGTGTTGTCGGCTCCGAGGAGGAAGATGCTCTTGTCGTCGGCTGTGAACGTCTTCTGCTGATAGGTGCCCAGGAAGGTGACGGTCTTCGTGCCACCGTCATCTGCCGGTATGGCAGCATTCTGTAGCTCCTTATTGATGGTCACGCGTTTGAACACGGGATTCTCGATGTCGTCACCGCTGGCCCACTTGATGATATAAGGTGTGCCGGCCTCGAGCGTCGTGACGGCATCGCCAAAGGTCAGGTTCAGCGTCGTGCCGCTGATGCTGGCTTCGCTGAGCGGACGGGCCTCGGCACCATAGAGCGGGCAGACAGGGGCGGTCAGGTCAATGTCAAACGGCAGGCACAGCGTGTTCCACTTACCGTCCTTATAGAGCGTGCGATCGGAGAGCGTCACTTTATAGACCTTGTCGTCAGCGGCGGCGGCAATGGCCTCGCTGTTGTCGGCATCGTCGGCCAGCACGAGGAGGTTGTTGTCCTTGATGGTGATGTAAAGCTCAAAGAAGTCCTCAGGGGAAGTAGGATACGGATTGTAGTAATAGACGTTTAGCACGTTGTCTGCCGATGTGAGTTTGTTGATTATGACGTGTTCGCCCCATTCTTCATACTCGTACAGATTTTGTGTGTCGTCGGAAATAATCAGCACAAGACCATCATGACAATGTTCGCTGCCCGTCACCTCGAAGACCTTGCCTTCGGGGGCTATCAGCTTCAGTTTTGCTTCACTCTCCTTTTCCAAAACGTTCCGCTTCCCGTTTTCGTCATAGACGGTGAAGCTGGTGGCGTCGCTGCCCAAAACCAGCTGCTGGTTCTGGTTGTTGTGCTCCATGTTGACGTAGTAGTAGCCTGTCGTGCCTCGTTCTTTGTCGTAGTCGATGCTGAGTCCCTGGGGAGCGTCGTTATAGTAGTAGCACTTGTTGCCCGCAGCGTCGGTCGCTTCAGCATAGGTACCGTCGGTGGGAGCCTGTGGCTGCACTCGGATGGCAGCCACGGCGATGTTAGTATTCTTGATGTTCTGAGGACCTGTATAGAAATAAGTGTTGGTGCTGGTCATCGTGCTGGTCCCCATCCACTCGTCGTTTTTCACAGCGATAGGATGGAAGGCTCCATTGCCGGTGTACGAGCCCTTGAAGGTGCAGTTGTTGAGGGTGAGGTTCATGTTGTTGCCCCATCCCACGATACCGCCTGTGTAGCCGTCGTTGTTGCTGTTGGTGAGCTTAGCCTCGAACAGGATGTCTTTCAGCGTTATGGTTGAGCCTCCCGCATGCCCCACGATGCCGCCCAAGCGATAATCTTCTTCATCAGTGGATATACTGTTAATAGTGGCGGTCTCTACGACATGGACATTCTCAATGCGCGTCGTCCCCACGTTGTAGCCCACCAGTCCCGTTCCATAGTTGCCCACATTGAATGTGCCGCCCATCTTGACATTCTTGATGGTGGCATTCTTCACGTAATGGAACGGAGCGGCATAGCCCTCAGTGCTGTTGATGTCGAAGGTGAGCTGATAGGTGGGTGCGCCGCCGTCGAAGGTACCCTGGAAATTCTTATTGTCAGCCTGCGATGTGCCCACCATGGTGGTGATGCCACTGATGTTAGCATTTACCTTGACAAACTTACCATTGAACGAGGTGCCGCCTGACACCAGTTGGGCAAACCTGTTCCAGTCGTCCACATTGCTGAGGAGGAACGGCGACGCTTCGGTGCCGTTGCCCTCAAAGACGGTTTCCGTCGTGACGCCGAGATAGCAGATGTCACTCTCTGCTGCTGCCGAGAAGTTGTAGGTACCGGCAGCGGTGCCAATCTCATCGTAGTTAAGGGTGACCGAGGTGATGGTGTGGTAGGCATCAGAGGCGCTGACGCTGAACGTCGAGCTGCCATCGGTGGCGCAGTAGCTGATGCCGTTGCAAGTCAGCGCATTGTTGAGCGTGATGGTGTAGCCGTCGCCCTTGGTGAAAGAGACCTGCACGGCATAGACGTCGCCCTCGGCCTTTCCCTCCATGCCTCTGTTGGTGTAGTAGCACCTGGAGACATAGTAACCAGTCTCCTCAGAACAACCACCCACAACGGCATGGGTATTGCCGCTTCCGCTGACATGATGACCCATGTAAAGACAATCGGTGACATTGGTGCACATAGCGCCGTTATCTTCACCTGCTACCTTACCTACCACTCCGCCGGTGTAGTCGCCTCCGTTCACGATGGCGTCGGTATGGCAGTTGTTCAGCTGGGCCCATCGGATATAGCCAACGATTCCACCCGTGTTATCACCGCCTGTGATGCTACTGTTCGTCAGGCGTATGTTCTTCACTATAGGATAAACACTGCCAGACCCCACGACGCCGAAGAGTCCGTTGTAACTCTCCCCGCTACGGTTCACGTTGATGCCGCTGATGGTATGGTTCTGGCCGTCGAAGTCTCCCAAGAAATAGTGAAGGAGGAAG
Source organism: uncultured Prevotella sp. (assembly GCA_947169185.1). Classification (GTDB taxonomy): domain Bacteria; phylum Bacteroidota; class Bacteroidia; order Bacteroidales; family Bacteroidaceae; genus Prevotella. The sequence goes on along the minus strand of CAMVOS010000048.1, from coordinate 7,779 downwards.
TCTATGCCAATGGGTATCCATTGGTGTTTATCCATGTTCAGGTCGCAGCCTAACTTGATTTTTTTGTCTTTGAAATGCTCTTTCGTATTATTCACCAAGTAGGCTACGCGTGCCAGTTCTGCTTCGCTGGTAATGGTGATGGTGCTGCCGCTCACGCTCGAGAATTCCGTTGCGTAGTTGCCCTCGTCAGTCCAGCTGTCTGCCGGCATCAGGTCGCCCACGTAGGTGGCGTTGAGCAGATTGTATCCCGTGAAAAACTGCTCGTAGGCTGAGAGATAGTAGGAGAAGACGTGCAACTTGGTCGTTCTTGGCCAATCCTCAGAACCCTGCATGAAGTCGCTACTGCTGCTGCCCCAGGTGAGCTTATTCGGATTGGCATAGCAATAGACATGAGCCAGCACATTGCACGACGAGAAAGCGCCGGCACTGACCTTGGTGACACCCGACGGGATGGTGATGGCAGTCAGGCTGCTGCAACCGTCAAACGCCTGGGCGTGTATCTCGCTTAAACTTGCAGGTAGCGAGACAGAGGTGAGATTAGTGAACCCCTGGAAAGCACCCTTTCCGATAGTCGTCACGCCCTCTTCCACCACTACGCTGGTGATTTGGCCACAGTAGTCGTGCCAAGCCCGATCGTCCAAGAGGAGAACATCGCTCATGGCACCGTTGGTATTGGCCATGGCGCTTACGGTTAGTACACCTTCATTGAGTTGCAATTGGGTGTTTCCACTGTACCACGGATCTGTTGACCCTTGTGCCCATGCCCCCTGAGTCACCATGGTGAGCAGGAGGGTGAGAATACAAAACATTCTTTTTTTCATCATTCCTTGATTTTATTGTCTTAATAATGAATACTTAATCCTTGGCCAGGATGATCTTGGTTACCTCGGTGATGTCGGCATCGGTGATATGGCCGTCGCCGGTGATGTCGGCGTTCCCCATGTTGAACTTCGGCGAGGACTGGCCGTTCTTGGCGTTGACCATCTCGACGATGTCGGCAACGTCTACCTTGCCGTCGCCGTTGGCATCGCCGGAAAGCTCAATCGTGATGAGCTGGTTGGCCGTCTTGGCCTCGCCGGCCTGGAAGTAGGCGCGGAAGGGCGGCACGTATGCGTCTTCAGTATCTGCAGCCACCTTGTGCCAGTTGCCGTCGCTCTGTAAGATATAGACGGGCTTATCGGCATCGTAAAGGGTGGCATTGCTGATGGCCTTGGTGGTACCCTTGAACTCGAAGTCGGTGCTACCTACTTCCTGCGGATATACCGATGTAATGGCATTTGGTATTGAGGTTTCCCCGCTGGCGCTGAGGCTTACCTCTTCCTCGCCGCTGACCACAATATAATAAGGATGATAGGCCTCCATCTTCTTGTCTGTCACTTCTGTGAAGGTGACGCGCAAAGCATTGTCTGAACTTCCCTCCGGTGCGTCGATGGCAGTGGGTTTTAATACCCTGGCGTTCTCGGCGGTGAGTGTCAGGTCGTAAGGCAGGCAGACGGAGTAGCCGCATGGGGTGTAGGTGTAGCCCGTCACTGCGAGTTCATCGACCTCCACATCCTCGTCGTTTTCGTCTTTCAACGTGATCTTGTTCCCCGTCTTTTGGGTGATCTCCGTGCGCGTGGCCTGTAGCGTGCGGTCGAAGCTGACACCTTGTTCGCTCGTAATATCCATAGGCGGGTAGAAGTCCCATCCGTCGGTGAGTTTCAGGCTGTTGGCCGTGCCATCAATCACGATGTTGGGCTCGCCGTCGGCTGCTGTTTGTCCTCCAGGCAGATAGACGATGGTGCTCTGGCTGAGGCCGTAGAACGGCGACTCGGGGTCATGGCGGTCGGCGGTGTATGTCGTAGGCGTTTCCGACTCTCTTATGATAGTCCCCTCAATATTGTGCATGTCGATGTAACGCAGGTTGGTGGCTCCACGGAATGCACCCTTGCCCACGGCGTATTTCATACCAGCGGGGAAAGTGATGCTGGTCAGGCCTGTGCAGCCGCCGAAGCAGTCGGGGAAGATTTCTATTTTGTTAATTTGATAATAAGTGGGTATGGTATAGTTTCCTGTTTTACCGGGGGCGCAGGCGATGATGTAGGCATACCAATAGTCGCTCTGGTGTGTCAACACGTTGTCCTCGCATCTATAACCGTTCTTGTTCCAGCCGCTCATTTGCAAGGTGGACAGCTTGGGGCAGTCAGCAATGAAGTTGTCATCGTGATGCGCAAAGCCTTTGCCTATGGTGAAGGTCGTAAGGTTGTCGCACCCACGGAAGGCACGGGCATGGACGTACTCCACGGCATCGGGCAGTACGACAGCGGTCAGCGCGTCACAGTCCTCGAAGGCGCTCTCGCCAATGTCCGTCACATTGCTGCCGATGGTCAGCGTCTGCAGCGTGCTGTTGCCCTTGAACACCTCGGGCTGGATGGCGGTGACAGGCTTATTGGAAATGTTGTCGGGGATGACCAGCTCCGTGGCGTCACCCTCATAACCACACACCTCGAGGGCCGAAGGACTGGCGGCTGTTCCCACCGGGGTGTACACCAGGCCGTTTTCGTCTCTACACAACACTAAATGCATGTACATGTCCTTCAGTGTTGTGGGAATGGGGTAGTCCGTATAGTTCCCCATGAAGTAAGTCCAGCCGTCGCCCAACTGCGCCTTGGCGGCCTCGCCCGTCATGTCGGTTTCTGTGTCAAATGCCTGGTTTCCGCTTTGGGTAAGTATCGTATATTCGTTTTCCGTTATCTCGCCCACCGTGTTGATGTCGCTGCTATATTTCCAATAGACGCAGTTGTTAATGGAAATGGTTCTTTGGAATTGATAATCGCTTTCCACCTCGCCTATCACATAGCCGTATTTCGTATTGATTGCAGTGTTTGCCTCCATCTTGTTTCTGACCAGACACCTTTCAATGGTGGCCTTGGCAGCCTCGCCAACAAGGCCGCCCAAATTGTTGTCGGCGGTACCGTTGGTCTGAATATAGTGCGATGCCGAGCAGTCGCTGATGGTGACGTCGTATCCGGAACCCACGATGCCGCCACTTTTCAGTACCGCGCCCTTGACGACTCCACTGAACATGCAGCGCTCGATGCTGCACTGAGAATAGGCATTGCCCACGATGCCGCCACAGTACAGGTCTCCATAAACCGTGTAGTAGTCATCGCCTGAGCCTGAGCCGGTGACGAGCACGTCGCTGATGCGCACATCCTCTGCGGCATAGCCCAGCAGGGTTCCCACATTATTTTTTCCCTTCACTGTGGGGTTATACAGATGCATGTTATAGATAGTGGCATGTTGGGCATAGCCGAAGAGTCCCACGTTGTCTGTTTCCGGGCTATTGACACAGAGTCCCTTGATAGTATGGCCTCCACCGTCGAATACACCGTCGAAGGGAGAGCTCAATGTTCCGATAGGTGTCCAGTTGCTTTCCGATGCCAGGTCGATGTCAGCCGTAAGAACCACCGAATTGTTCAGGCTTTCTTTATAGTGTTCTCCGCTGTTCACGGCATTGCGGAACGCCTTCAGCTCTTCTAACGACGCGATGGTTTTCGGCTCAGTCGTCAGCTCATAGATGCGGTCAAAGGCCTCCTCCCACCCCACCTTCTCGTTGGCCGTTGTCAGTGTGCCGGTCGAAGTGCCGTCGAACTTGGTATTCAGATAGCTGTCTGTGCTTCCACTGGGTATGTAGAGAATACGCTTGCCGGCCATCATCTCCATGCTCTTCTTCGTGCCGAGGGCGGCAAACACATCGTTCCACTGCCAAGAGGGAGCCGTCTTGGCCATACACTTCACGACGCGCAGCGACGCCAGTTCCGAGAAGGCTCCGGAGCCGATGGTCTTCAGGGTGGAGGGCAGCGTCACATTGGTCAGGCCCGAACAGCCCACAAAGGCGCAGTCACCAATATGCTCCGTGCCCTCTTCGATGGTTACCTTGGTCAGTCCCGTACAGAAGCGGAAGGCCATGGGGGCTACTACGACTTTCCAAGTGGTGGAACCGTTTGTATAGGTGCCGGGGATGGTGAGTTCTCCCTCCAAATAGTGTGAGATACAGGCATTGTAGCCATTACCAAGCGTCACAGTCTCGGCTTCATCGTCGAAGGTACACATGACACGGAGTTCCCCATTGAGCGTCAACGTTATCATTCCCTGATACTGAGAGGCAAATGCCGACAGCGACAGCAGGGACACAAGTACCAGCGTGAAATATTTCTTTGTCATAAATTATCAATTGTCAATTGTCAATTATCAATTATCTCCCGTCAGTACCCATTTGTAAAGCCAGTAGTCAGGCGATTCACCTGCAATGTAAAGGGCTGACCCATAGAAGTAGAAGTCGGATCCGGCAGCCACATGGTCGTTGGCTGTCGGGGTGTCATACACGAATACGTCGGCCTCAGACTTATTTTTGGTAGTAGTAGGCCAAAGTCCAGCCACTTCGTGGCGGTAGCTTTCATCGTAGAAGAAATATTTGAGGCTGCTCTGGTTCTTGATGAACGAGAGGAGGTTTTCGTAGGGCACCACCGTGTCGTAGGTGCTGTGGTAGAAGGCCACGCGGTGCTGCGGTGTCCATCCCACTGTGAGGTTGTTGCTCTCCAAGGCACGATGCAGGTCCTGCATGACGCCGTGGCCGGTGGGGGTCACGCGCCTGCCGGCTTCGTCCTCGAAGTTGCTTTTGGTCGTGAAATAGCTGTAGGCTACAGGGGTCAACATAGACTCCATCCTTCCCCAGACGTTGGATTTGTCACCCTTGACCTCGAACAGCATTTCTTTCATCTGGTCTGCCGAGAAACTGCCGCCCACGCTGAAGCCCTCGCCGTAGGGATTATTGACCTTGCCCGTCCAGCTCTTGCCGTAATTCATACAGTCGCGATAGACCTCAACCACACGCCCGGTGCTGTATTGGTCGCCATTGTTGGGCTGGCTCTTTGATTCCAGCATAAACGTGGAGCTGGTAGCAAAGAAGCGGTCGGAGAGATACTCCGTCAGGTTGTGCTGGCGCATCAGGGGATTGCTGTCGCACATACCTTTCAGGATGAGCGGCATGACGATGGGCATGGAGATAGTGCCAGGAGTGTGATTGGTCTTTTCCTCCACATTATGCCTATTTAAATCGTAGGTACGCCCGTTGTCCTCCATATAGTAGCGCAGGTGGGCCACGGGGTCGTAGGGGCCGTCGCCGCAGACGGAGCCTGCAAAATGCAGCTCCTCGGAGAGGCCGTTGGTCTCGATGAACTTATGCGTGGCTAACGACACGCTGCCGCCCTGCGAGTAGCCTATGCAGACGCTTCTCCAGTCGTTTTCGAGTCCTGCAAAATCATTACCGACATGCTTTTTGTACAGTGCCAGTCCGTAGCGCACGGCATCCACCACCTGACGGGCTGTCAGTTCCTGATAGAGGTAGGGATGCGGACGGTCGGCACTGCAGCCATAGCCCTCGTAGTCGGCCAGGATGACGAGGCAGCACGGCTGGCGCACAACGTCGTTGCGGCAATACTCTAACAGCATGCCGTTACCGCTGTCGTAGGCACCCCCATGATTGTAGTTGGTGGGGCACTCGTAGTTGCTGGTGATGGTCTCATGGCAACCGATGATCAGGTTATTGGGTGCGGCGAGCAAACCGCCGACAAATATCTTTGTGGGCAGGCCCATGAGCGCCGAGAGCACCACCTTGTTTCCATTCGCATCCACCGAGGGGTACTTGTAGGAATAGAGTACGGCATTGGAGCCGAAATTCTGATGGCCTTCTTTGTTAATATCACCATATTCGCCTGTGTCAACACCGGGTGTGGCAATGCGGGTGCGTGCCTGTGCCGGTTCGCTGGCTAACTGCCTATACTCCTCCTCGGTCAGCACTTTGCGTCCGTCGTCGATGTGCAGCGTGTCTGTACGTCCCGTTACGGGGTTCACCACAAGCGAGTCGTGGCTCATAAACTGAAGGTAGCGCACCTCCGTCACCTCCACGTCGCTGGCATCCACCGTCTTGGGGATGTCGCCGAATTGCCCTTGTGCCCATGCCCCCTGAGTCACCATGGTGAGCAGGAGGGTGAGAAGATAGAATAATCTTTTTTTCATCATTTTATGTTTTAGTATAATTAATACTATTTGATGCCCGCATCGATGACCGAATTATAGCACCTTAGCAGGCTTTCGCCTGCAAAGGTACAAAAAACATGGAACGTAGAGCGATATTCCTATGGATATCTTTCAAAAAAGCCCGTAAACCTTTGCATATATCAAGATACGTACTTTCGCACAAATTAAATGCGTTAATTCAACGCTGCAACAACGAAAATGTAGTATCGAAACAACTTTTTTTCAAAATAGTGTTGGTTGTGCGCAACATTTTTATTATCTTTGCACCAAAATTGATTAAAAACCGTTATTTATGGACGCATTATTCAGAAAGAGTGACCGACTATTGGCCAATACCAGCATAGAGATTGTTCGCGAGAAGATGAATGAAATTCATTGGAATGCCCAGCTTATTAGCATTATGGGGGCCAAGGGTGTGGGCAAATCCACACTTATCAGGCAATATCTGAAACAGAACTACCAGCCCCTTGACCGTCGCATGTTGTATTGTTCTGCCGATACGGTGGATTTCTCTACGCGTACATTGGTAGAGTTGGCTGAGGATTTCTCGATTCGTGGTGGTGAACTGCTGGTGATTGACGAGATTCATAAATACAAGTCGGGCACCTCAGATTGGAGTCGCGAGGTTAAGGAAATCTACGAGTTGTTCCCCGACTTAAAGCTGATTGTGAGCGGTTCTTCTCTGCTTCAATTGCGCGAGGGCGACGCTGATCTCTCTCGCCGTGCCGTGAAATACACAATGTCCGGTCTTTCCTTCCGCGAAGCCCTGCGATTCTATCACGGTCTGGAGTTCGAGAAGTGGTCATTAGAGGATATCTTGGCACATCCCTATGATTTGTGGCAGACGGTCACTTCGAAGTGTAAGCCTGTAGTCCTGTTCAAGGAGTATCTGGAGAAAGGCTATTATCCTTTCCTGTTGGAAGGCGAGGGTGAGTATTACACCAGGATTGAGCAAGTGGTCAATTACATCATCGAGACCGAATTGCCCCGCATTTGCAAGGTCGATGTGGCCAATGTCAGGAAGCTTCAGGCGCTTATCGCCCTGATTTGCAGTGAGGTGCCTTTCGAACTGAATGCCAATAAAATTGCGGCTGCACTGGAGATAGGACGCGATACGGTGGTGGAATACTTGAAATATCTGGGCGATGCGAAAGTGCTGAATCTGCTCTATTCCGACAAGAAGAAAATTGGTAAATTGTCGAAACCCGACAAGGTATATCTGGAGAATCCTAACATCCTTTATGCTTTGGCCCCCACCAAGACAGACATCGGCACTCTTCGCGAAACCTTTGCCATTGGCAGCCTCTCTGAGTCGCACAACGTGGAATACGGCAAAGCTCAGGGCGACTTCAAGGTTGACAGCAAATACACCTTCGAGATCGGTGGTCGCAGCAAGGACTTTTCACAGATTGCCGGCATGAAGGACTCCTACGTATTTGCCGATGACTGGGACATGCCCGACGGTGCAAAGCTGCCCCTCTGGATGCTTGGTTTTCTGTATTAATTATATCTCATTCTTGCGTACGCAAGGGACAGTTCTTCTATAACAGGAGTTTAGGCAATTAATTTCAAAAACTAGACGAAAAACGGAAGCCGTTCTGACTTCCGTTATTTCATTTTAACCCTTTTGTGTCCTTTTAACCTTATCTGATTATCTTTTTATCGTTTAGGATTACAATACCACGAGTAGAAGCATCG
>CAMVOS010000047.1 GCA_947169185.1 uncultured Prevotella sp. | reverse complement strand
AAATCCTCATTGAGAATACCGAGACGCGTGACCAGCCCAAGAACAAGGAACGTGCTATGGCGTTGCTCCGTTCGCAACTCTACGACCGAGCCATGCAGAAACGCTTGGAGGCTCAGGCCAAGATTGAGGCAGGCAAGAAGAAGATAGAGTGGGGTAGTCAGATCCGCTCCTACGTCTTCGACGATCGTCGTGTCAAGGACCATCGTACCAACTACCAGACCTCTGATGTCGATGGCGTCATGGATGGTAAAATCGACGATTTCATCAAGGCCTACCTCATGGAATTTCCAGTGAACGATGATGAATAGTTAAACTAAAATATTACGATTATGAGCAAGAACAAAGTGAACGCAAAGCGTGAGGCTTATGCCAAGAAGCAGGAAGAGCAAGGTAAGAAGGTGGTAGCATGGATTTTCGGAGCGTTAATCGTGCTGGCTATCATTTACATGATTTGGACTTTCTCAATGATGGCGTAATGGCACTCGAGATTGAACGCAAATACCTCGTGCTTGACGATTCGTACAAGCGCGAGGCTTTTTCATCCTACCACATTATGCAGGGCTATATCTGTCGTACAAGTGGTAAGACGGTACGTGTGCGAATTCGTGATAAGCAGGGTTTCATCACCATTAAGGGACCTTCACTCGATGGTGGTTTGTCACGTTATGAGTTCGAACAGGAGATACCTTTGGCTGATGCTGAACAACTTATGAATCTTTGCGAATCAGGTGTCATCGACAAAACGAGATGGCTGGTGAAGTCTGACAAGCATGTCTTTGAAGTTGACGAATTCCATGGTGATAATGAAGGACTCGTAGTTGCCGAGGTGGAGCTTTCTTATGGAATGGAAAGTTTTAAAAAGCCCCATTTCATCGGAAAAGAGGTGACTGGCGACCGTCGCTACTATAATGCCCAACTGTGCCAATATCCTTTTGGTGGTTGGACTGAAAAGAAAGTTTAATAAATAAACTTACAATTTTTCTTGTTTTTTTGTATAATTTTTCTTACTTTTGCCCCCAAGATTGATGCTGGAAATGAATCATGGGTAGCGAAAGGTTATATGGCAAGGTAACAAGAAGGAAGGAGAACCATCTTTCCCTGTTTGGTATTACTTTGTTGTTGTGTATGATCATACAGCCCATACATCTCCAAGCCAGTGATTCTGTAGAGACTTTGATGGCAAAGGGCGACTCGTGTCGTGATCTGTGTTTTTACAAAAAGGCGCAAGCATTTTATCAGCAGGCCTATGATCATTTGTCTGATGCAGATGATCCTGAACAACAGATGCAGTTGCTGGAGCGTATCATGCGTACTCACTTCATGATGAGTCACTGGAAACAAATGCCGGAAGCTTCCTATCAGTTATACCACCTTGCCAAGCATCATCATCATTCGATATATCTTTCAAAGGCCCTTTATATGAGTGGCATACGCAAGTATATGCAGGGTGAGAAGGAAGTCGGTTATAAGACTTGTCTGGAGGCGATGGAGATAATGAAAAATACTGATTATTCCAAGAAAAATCATGAATTGTCTGTTTCCTACGCTCTCCTTACCAATATGTATACCACGGACAAGCGTTTTGATGATGCTTTACGTATGTTGAAAGAGGAGGAACGCTATGCCCATCAGGAATCTGTTGATGGTACCTGTGAATTATGTATGCGACGTGTAACAGTCAACCGTATGCATCTATTGGCTTCTATGGGACGTTATTCAGAGGCAGACAGTTTGTATCATTGTTATAGTAATATCGACAAACTTGATCCCATCAGTGGTTTTGCTCTGCTGAGCTATTATCGTCTTAGCGGTAAAACAGATGAAGCTTTGCGCTTTATAGAAATAGGCAGACGACACCTTATTGAGGATGGCGACACCATTGGCCGTACTATGCTCCGGCTTCTCAATGACCAAGGAACTATCTATAGACAATTAGGAGAGTATCAGAAGGCAGCTGAGTGCTATGCCGATATAGGCAGAATTTCTGACAGTATTAGTAATTGTACGCTACGTCTCATGTCTGAAGAGGTGTATAAGGTCATCGATAACGAACATGCTATTGCTCAGCATCGTCAGATGTTGATTATCACCATTGCCGGTATAGTGTTGTTGCTAACCATCATTCTTTTGTTGGCACGTCATAGTTTCATGGAGCAAAGGAAAAACCGCTCTATGATGAATACTGTCCAGCAACTGATGCGCTATCGCGACCAGATTGTTCAGAATGGTGATCCCGTTGAAACGGACGAAAATAACAGTTCTGAGGTTGTTGCTGCCGAGCGCCAGCGTTTTAAGGAGGTCGACAAGCGTATTATGAAAGAACGCCTGTTTGCAAAACCGGATTTCGGTCGCGATGACTTGATGCGACTGTTGGGTGTCGACAAGAATACACTTCCTTCCCTTATTCAAAGGTATTCTGGTACTAATGTGCCAGGATATGTCAATAACAAACGCATGGAGTATGCTGTTTCACTTATTAAACAGCATCCTGAATATACCCTTGGTGCCATATCCGAAGCCTGTGGAATCAAGAGCTCTGCTACATTTATTCGTAATTTCAAGTTAGCTTATGGCATGACACCTTCCGATTTCCGTAAACAGCTAGAAGAAGATAACCTTGCCCCCCCCCAATATTAACATTTAACAACGTAATAGAGCCATAAACCGACAAAATGATAATCTTTTCCGACAATTTGAAAAACAAAAAATGTCAATTTAATCTATTTATTATAATAATAATGTGTACCTTTGCAAAAATATAACCATGTAAGTATCGACAAATGAAGAGAATTTCAACCATATTAACATTCTTTTTGTTGGCAACCACCCAAACTTTAGCTCAAAAGGTGACAGTCAGCAATAACCTTCTTTATGATGCAACGATGACGCCTAACCTGCGGCTTGGTGTCCGTTTGTCGCCTCATTGGTCAATGGGCGTTACGGGAGGTTATCGTCCTTGGCCGTCGAGTGACGAGAAGACCACTAAGTGGAAACATCTGTTGGTGTCGCCCGATGTACGTTATTGGACGGATTCCGTTAATGTACACCATTTCTTTGGCATTAATCCGGTCTATGCCCACTATAATATTTCGGGCATTAAGCTGCCTTTCAATCTTTATCAGCTTAATAAGGACAGACGTTATCAAGGAGACTTCGGTGGAATAGGTGCTTTTTATGGCTATTCCTGGCCGTTGGGTCGTCACTGGAATATTGAGGCCGCGATTGGCGCTATTGTTGGTATTGCCAAATATGACACCTATGAGTGTGGTCATTGTGGCAGGAAGGTCGGTGACGACAAGAAAGTGATGGTGCTCCCACAGGCTGCCCTGAATATTGTGTATAACATTCCTGGTCGTCCACGCAAGGTGAAGGAAGAAGTTGTTCAGGCTGTCGTTATGCCTCAGGAACCGATGAAGACAACGGCCAAGATCGAGCAGAAAGCGTATAAGCCAGTCATTTCGCCTGTACCTGATAACACTGGTCGTGCTGGTGAGTTGCAGAAATCCAATCCTGTCTTGGCTCATATTTCAGCATATAAGCCCTATGATCGAACTCGTATTCTTCGCAAGGACAAGGATGCTTTGTATGTTCATTTCGCATTGGGCAAGAGTGTGCTTGACAATAACTTCCGTGAGAATCGCGTGACACTTGACCGTATTGTTGACATCACCCGTCAGATTATGGCCGACACTACCAGCAGTGTACAAAAGATACAGTTGGTAGGATTGGCTTCTGTTGAGGGACCTATTTGGGGCAACGAACGTCTGGCACAGAAACGAGCTATGGCCTTACAGCAGTATATTCAGCAACAGGTTGCTTTACCAGACTCTATGTTTGACACTGTTGGTGGTGGCGAGGCCTGGGCTGAGTTCCGTGATCAACTGAACGATGAAGTCATGGCTGGCAATACCGGATTGCAAGCAGCTATTGATGTGATAGATCATGAGAGTGACCTGGATATGCGTGAACGCAAGTTGCGTAAGTTAGACAAGGGTCGCACATGGCAGTATATCAAACAGAATATCTTGAAGGACCAGCGAAATTCGGGTTATATCCGCATCTATTACGACTACGTGCCCGATCAGGCCGCTGCCACCATCAACGAGGCTAGCCAGCTACTCGCTGCCGGTCGTTATCAGGATGCCTTATCGAAGTTGAACACCGTCCGCAATGACGAACGTGCTCAGAATGCTCTAGGGGTCGCTCTCTGGCAGACTGGCCAGAAAGAAGAAGCCCTCCGCTGTTTCCGTCGTGCTGCCGCCAATGGCAATGCCGATGCCGTAAAGAATTTGAATGCATTAACGAATGAAAATTAAATAATTGCAATTATGAATAAGATGAAAAAGTATTTAATGATGTTTGCAGCACTTGTTGCTACAACAGTAGGCTTCACCGCTTGCAGCAGTGAGGACGACTTGGCCAGTGCTGAGCAAGAACAAGAACGTGGAGTGGTAAAAGCCGATTTTACCATCTCGTTTCCAAAACAGATGAGCGGTGTCACTCGTCAAAGCACAGCAATTGTTCAAGGACAAGATGACCCTGAGTTCCGTGGTATCACTGGCATTGAACTCATGCCGTTTTCAGCAGCTAAGAGTGATATTAGTACATCAAGCACTATTCCAAGTTCTATTAATCTCACTGCAGGTACTGTGGGAAGAAATGGAGCTAGTAGTTCAACAATGCCAAATACCATTGATGCTAACTATGCCCTTTATAGTAAGAGCAACTCACATTTATATACAGACATAGAGATTGCGATTGGCACAAGAGCATTCATGTTCTATGGTAAGGCCATTGATGCTCCAGCAGCAGAAGGCTCTAACCTCAATGCCACCAATGGTTCTTTGGTGAAGAGTGTCGCTACAAGCGGCACTACGCTTGATGCAATTAGCTTTTCGTTGACAGATATTACTACAGCGACGGTTGATGCCCAGGCTACCGCAATAGCCGCTTACCTCACAAATATTGCTAAGGCTTCATCAGGTTCCGAGACCATGCTGACCTATTTTCCTAACTTTACAAACCTCAAGGCAGGTTCTTATGCAAGTATGAAAGCTGTTGTTCAGGCTGTTTATACTTCATTATATAAGAATACCGATGCACTTTCTACAGCTATCAAAAACGTCATTCTCGCCGGTTACATGCCTTCAGGAGCCAGTGCGAAAACTATTACGGTGGCTGAAAAGAGCGGTACTACAACGGGTGAACTGGAGTTTACCAGTGCTTATACCTACCCACGTAATCTCTTCCTGCCCGATGGTGCAGCACAGATTAATTGGAATACTTCGTCAAATGCATTCGATGTAGTGATTACAAGTAATGTTGGCTTGAATATTAGTGCAATCAACGATTACACTTATCCTGCTGCTCTCTACTACTACGGACTCAGTGATATTTGGGCTGTGCCAGCCTCCATGTCAGGTCTTTATGACGATAACAAAAATTGGGCAGGAATACTCAAAGAATATACCGATAGAGATGATGAAAGCGCAACAGTGCAATCTACCACACGTTCTATCGCTATTCGCGACGAAGTACAGTATGCTGTAGGTCGTCTTGATGTTACTGTGAAGTCGAAAAACGGTGTGACTGAACTCGCTGACAACAGTGGAAGTACCACCAAGATTGCACTTGGAACAAATGGCGCAAACTTCCCTATTAAGGGTATTCTTGTCGGTAACCAGAAAGCTGTGAAGTATAACTTCGAGACAAATGCTTCTGCTGCACCAAAGACCATCTATGATAGTCAAATGCCCAGTGGAGCCACACTCTATCCTGGCACATCACCAACTGTGAAGACCCATACGCTGGTGCTGCAGACTGTTGATGCTACATCTAATGATGACTCAAATGCCAATGTGCCCATAGCTATTGAATTTGAGAATGCAGGTAATCAGATTATTGTAGGCAAAGACAATGAACTTATATATCCTGGCACTCGCTTCTATCTGCTTGGCACGCTGAAGCCGAACCTTAACACCTCGCAGAAGTATAGCACCGAAACATCTGCCGCAGTCATTAAGAAAGCTTTCGTTCAAGACTATATTACCACTGCTAATTTTACAGTCGATAGCTTTAAGAATGCCTATCACACGCTCCCTGACCTGCGCACACCGTCGTTGGAAATTGGTATGTCGGTGGATTTGACATGGAAGACCGGTATTACGCAAGATATAACTATCGAATAGTTGGATAATAAAATAATAATAGATATATGAAGAAAATGAAGCAATTAGCCCTGATGAGTGCGATAGCACTGACAGGAGCAGTAGGATTCACAGCATGCTCATCGTCCGATGACGTGTCACAGGATGTGTCGAATCCGAATTTCAACCCCCAGACGAATGAGGTTTTGGCAAAGTTCGTCTTTAATGTATCGACGGGTAACAGCACAACTCGCCAGACATCAGCAGCCACACAGGCTGCCGTCAGCGAGACATTCCGTGGTATCGATAATGCCGTGCTTTTCTCTTTTAAGCAGGGTTCTGATGGTAAGACAATCGCCACAGCCAGTACAGCAGACAAGCGCTATGACCTGTCACGTATCATCGCAGCAGGAGGCGTTAGTGAAGACAAGTCCAGTCGCGTGATTGAGACTTCGCTGCCCTTGAATTCTAACACGCTGTTGTTCTATGGCAGGGCCATTCCCGGTACAGTCTCTCAGTCTGAGTCAGAAGCGGGCATTACTGCTTATGATATGTTTGGTCATCTCGACAAATACGAAGTAGCAGGTACAGGTGAAGGTGTGAATCTTGCCAACACCACCTTCGAGTTGAGCTCTCGTATTAATGGTAACAAGGAAAACTTCAAGAAGATTCAGGACTTGTTGGCTGGCGTGCTGACGGTTATCATGAACACCAACTTGGCAGGAACACACCATGAGACTGTTACCTACCAGGGTGCAGATGTTACCTATGGCGACATCTATTGGGCTGACTATGCCAACAATGATAAGAAGAGCCCGGTGACCTCCTCACATGCACTTTATGCCTTGGAGGTTAAGCTGGCTGATGCCTATCGTGAGATGGTATCCATCCGCGATACAGAAGGTGAGTTGCGTGCCGGTAGTGGTCTCGCTATTCTGGAGACTATGCAGGATCTGTGGTCTGTTATCAACGAGGTACGCTGCGCTACCCCCTTCTGTAAGGAAGAGGCTGTAGCTAAAGTATTGGCAGCGCGCATCCACGACCGTATCGAGAAATATTTCAACGGTACAGTACCTGGCACAGGAGGTAACGTGACAGAGATAGGCTATAAGATGACATCGGTGATGATCGAGAACTTTGTAGCAGATACTTCTTGGCCTACTACGGCAGATGCTAAGCCAACCAATGACTATTTCAGTTCTATCCAAAGCGCTGTTCTCACCAACTTCCCACAGATTATCTATCATGTTCCCTCTGGTTCTACTCACTATCTGTTTGACGCAACCAAGAAGCAGTTCTTCTATCAGCAGAATTATAATAGCAGTGCGGTAGGTAATAGTGAGTTTACGATTGAGAGCTATTACTACCCTGCTGAGTTGCTATACTTTGGCAACAGTCCCATCCGTGTCTCTAACATTGAGCACAAGACCTTGGATTATCCTCAGACAGTAGTCAACTGGCAGGACGACAGCAAGTGGGATGCCGGCTGGACGAAGAACAGCCATGTAGTATCTACAACCCAGAGTGTTGCCATGATGAACAACATCAATTATGGTACAGCATTGCTGAAAACGACGGTGAGCTATGGTACTACCAATTTGAAGGACAACAACCACGCCATCCAGAAATATAAGGATCCCTCCATCAGCGATACTGATGAGCCAGACAAGGTGATTACTGTTGGCAACTCCAGCTTCAAGCTAGTAGGTGTCCTCATTGGCGGACAGTCAAAGAAGGTCGGTTGGAACTTCCTCCCCAAGGCATCTACTGATGCGGATAAGAATCCTCAGGGCTATATCTATGACTGCACCATTACTGGTTCAGGAGCCATCCCTGCTGAGGGTAGTTCTACTCCTAACTATACACTGGTGTTCGACAACTATACCACTGCCGCTACCGGACAGGAGGCAGTATATGTTGCCCTTGAGTTTGAAAACAACTCTGGTACCGACTTCTATGGCGAGCATGGACTGGTTCGCGATGGTGGTACATTCTACCTGATTGGTCAGCTCGATCCAACAGGAAAGACGGCTCCCACTTGGCCTACATTCCATCCGCTGCCTCCTTATAATGCTGACGGTTCGTCTATTCAGACACCTCGTGTGTTCATGCAGGACTACATGACCTCAGTAAACTTTGTGATTGGCGAGAATTCACTGAAGCATGCTTACCTCACCACGCCAGACCTGCGCTATAGTGCTCTGACGCTGGGTCTGTCGGTAGATATCAAGTGGTCTACAGGTCTGAACTTTGGAGATGTCATATTGGGAGGCAATTAAGTATTAAGAATGCGTATGCGTAAACAGAATATAGTCCTATGGCTGGCGTCGGCATTGGTGCTGCTTTCATGCGGCACCATTGACGACGACTTGTCTGACTGCGGTTTTGAGGTGAACTATGAACTGAAACTGGTGACCAACATCCAGACGAAGCTCCAGACCCAGCTGCAGACCGACCTGTCGTTACAGACCAACGTCGAGCTGACTACTGCGCTGCGCACTCATCTAGGCACCATCTTCCGCGACCATGCCGATGATGTCGACCTCTCCTTCTATGATGTGAGTGGCGACTCCGTTCGTTTGGAACATAACCAGCACGAAATGAATGGTAAGGAGGAGCAGTACACGCTGAACATACCACGTCGCCGCTATCTCCATCTGGCCACCGCCAATGTGGGACAGGAGGAGAGTGTTGAGACTTTCGATGCAGACAGATGCCACAAGGCCCGACTGACGCAGACAGACCTCGACACCGTTCCGTCTCACACTACCGGACTGTTCTCAGCCCGTTACGACATGGATATCAAGGATAGCATCAATCAGACGTTTGATGTCCACCTCTATATGGCCAACTCAGCTACCGTTTTGGTGATTGACACCTTGGACAGCCATGTTCGTGACATCAAGGTCTATGCCACCGGTTTTGCTACCGGTTTCCAAATGGCAGACAGCACCTATGTTTTTGATGAACAGTCCCCCATTGTGCTGGCTAATCCCATTGACCAGCCGGATAAGCAATATGCATGTTTCAACACGGTGAACTTCCCCTCGCGTGATATGCCTACTATTCCCATTGGCGCTTCTCGCAGAGCCGATGAGATCAGTGTCAAACCCCTGTGGGAGTATCACATCTATATCACCACAGCCTCCGGCAGTGTGACACGGAGCGTGCTACAATCGCATCGTCCGCTACTTGCTGAGCAAGTCTTGGTGACTCATGTCAAGCTGGAACCCAACGGTTCACCGACAACCTTCGATCCTACGATAGGTGTCAGTGTGACCACCGACTGGAGTGAAGGCTGGCATTTTGACCCAGAGTTTTAATAAACGAAAAAGGATTTGAGAAACCGCTATATATATATAATAGGTTCGCGCGTGTGCATTATGCTGGCAATTCTTTGTCTGCTCGGATGCACTTCAGGTGAGGCACCTGTTGACAGGGTTGCCCCCCCACAACCTCCCGTTGTCAACAATGGCCGCGTCGCTGTCGACTTGGCGTTAAGCGTATCTGCGACGAATGGCAATACGCGAATGGCATCCAGTGATGTGAATCCTACTTCTTTGGATATAGACGGTTTAAGCGTTCTTCCTTTCATTGTTCCTTCTGATCAAGACAGCATTAGAATGACAGATGCTCCTGTGATGGCTGCCGTTACAGGTTTCGTAACCACCTCGGGTAAACACTATCTTGTCAGTGACAAGCAGCTGAACATCGGTGTCAATGCCTTCCTTTGCTATGCTAAGGCGGAGCGTAGTACAAGTGATTATTCTGCGACTAATCATGGTAGTCTTACTACCACAGGTTCAGGTCTTGCCTCCAAGTTTTCTTTGACACCTATTACAAAGCCAACAGCCTCAGAAGTGATAGTAAATTATATGAATAGTATTGCTAATGCTGGAAGTTGGAAGACAAATACGGATGATGCTGCTGCCACGGAGTTTAATAATTTTATCAACTTGAAGAACGCGACACCTCGATTGGCGGGCTCGAGTAAGAATATCATCGCCTATGTTAATGAGTGGTATGATAAGGCAGGAAGCATTGCAACCATCGGTAGTGATATTCGGGACTCTATACATAACACTAAGTATGTTACATTAGATAATAATAACAAGGTTACCGGCATTAAAGAAATAGACGGTTACCCAGGCGTATTCCCCGACGGAAGTGCTGTGATTAAGTGGATCAATGACGTTAATGATCCAACAAAATCAGCGTTTGCTTACGAGTCATTCCCCGATTATGCCTATCCGGCAGAGCGCTATTTCTATGCCAACAGTCGTATTGTGACTTCAAATGCCAGTCAATCTACTCATTATGGAAATGACTGGTCAACGGTAGTCTCACAATATACGGATGGTGACGTCGTTGCTTCAACCACCCAATCTGTCGCTATTAAAAATCCTCTGAGATATGGTGTGGCAGGAATGGAGATTCATGTCAAGGCCAGCAGTGGAACGATAGGAGATTATAGTTCTCAACCTATCACTTTAGGTGATAACACTTTCCCTCTAACAGCCGTTATTGTTGGCAGTCAGGTAAAGCAGAATTGTTTTTTTGAGCCTAATGATCCAACCAATCAAGAAGAGGATGAATACCTGATTTATGATAGGCAAATCAAGGACGAGGGTGTCTATCTGAAAGGCGAACAGTCAAAGGCTGTCTATACCCTCGGTCTGCAGACCAAGGACGATGTGTCATTGAAGGTCGTGTTGGAATTTGAAAATAATAGTGGTGCAGCATTCACCAGCGAAAATGGTGTGATACACCCTGGCACAAAATTCTATATGTTGGCGAGTGTGGTACCCCCGGGCACAGGAGAGATAGGAAAACGTGTAATGACCCGTGGACACATGACGGTAGTCAACCTGACGATAAAAAGCCTGAAATCAGCCTACAATGCACTGCCCGACTTGAGCAGTGACAAGTTACGCCTGTTCGATGTCGTTACGGCGGGTATCCGCAGTTGGCAACCAGGTGATACCGGTGAACATGAAGTATATAATTGGTAAAGAAGATGAATAAGATACAGACTGCTACATATTATCTCGGATTGCTGCTCTGTCTGATGAGTGGGTTGTTGCTAGAGGCATGCTCTAGTGACAGTACCTCTGATAGCCGGCCTGATTATTCATCGTCAGATAGGGTCGTGCGTCTCTCGGCAGGTGCGCGCCAATATCATGTGGATGATGCGGAAATGGCTTCTGCACCGGGTCTGACGCGTGATGTTACCTTTCCAAGTCCAAGTTCTGACTGGACGTCCATCACTCCCAGCGATAATATGTTGGTATTTGTTGCCAAGGATAAAGAGAACGCGTCTCAGTCAGATGTGTTGTCGCGCTTATTCTATGCTACTACTAACAGCGGCTGGCAGTCGAATATCACGATTACCGATGCAGGACTAGATAACAATTATCTTATTTATGGCTTTATGCCCATTGATGCAGAGAATGTAAGCATCAGCCTGTTATCAACTAACACCAACTACAAGGCAGGTACTACCATGACTATCAAGGGTCTGAAGGTACTTACCCAGACCGACCCCTGTGTGATAGTCGGTGTGGGCAAGCAGGAAACAAGTACTTCTGATGTCACCTTAAAGTGGGGCACCTTCGACTTTACCTTCAAGGAGGGTACTTCGGATGTCACCGACTATATGAGCATCCTGCTCGACCATATCTATTCGCGTTATCATTTTAAGGTGAAAATAGATGCCGACTATGCTCAGCTACGTACCATTCGTATTACCAAGATGACACTAGAAGCACTCAACAATGATGGACAGACACTAGGTTCTGTCAATGCTACGGTCAACATCCAGGCAAATACGACCAACAGCAATCCGCTGTCGGGTGTGACCTTTAGCCGTAATGTGGGTGCTAGGATGGTTACGCTCTTCGATAAAACGACAACGACCAATACCAGTTACACCAATGGTATAGTATTGGACAAAATCAACACAGATTTCCAAGAGGCAGGCTTCTGTCTGGCTCCGGGCGATCAGCGCATCTTCCGTCTGACTACTGAATATGAAGTGTATGACAGGGACAATAAGCTTATTCGTATCAATACAGTACCCAATACTTTCAATACAGCCAATTTCAAGGATAAGAAGATTACCACTACGGCTCCGGGATTGGAACATACTATCCAGATAATAGTGAATCCCACTTATCTCTATGTCCTCTCTGACTCAGATTTGGACAACCCTCCGTTTGATATAAATAATTAAAGATACGACGGTGAAGACAAGATATTCCATAATCAGTTTGTTGCTGGTACTCCTGATCGCTATGACGGCAGAAGCGCAGATAGTCATAGGCGGTCATGTCTATGGTGGTGGTAATGCTGGTAATACCGGCGGTAATACTACTGTTACTGTGCATGCTGGCGACCTGAATAGAGTCTTTGGTGGTGCTCGTATGGCGAATGTCGGCGGCAGAGCCTTCATGAATATCGACGGTGCACATGCCTCTGGCTATATTGTCATTAACCGTCTCTATGGTGGCAACGATATTGCGGGCACCATTGGCACGTCAACTGATGCTTTGCCTGAAGTGATACAATCTCATGCTACTACCAATGATGTGGATAAATCATGGAATGCCTTGGTGCTCATTTCTACAAAAACTGTAACAACAGGTACGGGTAACGAAGCCGTAACAACTGAGGCCTCCGATGCCCAGAAGATTTATATCGGTCAACTCTTTGGCGGAGGTGATGGTGAGTATGTATATGGTTCAAGAACAGAAGACAATAACACCGTTTATTTTGCCAAGGAGGATGGAGTTGAGGTGGCTACCAGTAGCACACCACTTACTGCCCCTAATCTTGGTAAGACCTTCGTTGACATTCACGGCGGTTCCATTGTCTATGCCTATGGCGGTGGTAACAATGCTACAATAACCGAGCGCACTGTTATCAGTATGGATAACCCCA
>CAMVOS010000046.1 GCA_947169185.1 uncultured Prevotella sp. | reverse complement strand
AATGGAAAGAGACAATCAGATTTTTGAGTTGATTGAGCAGGAGCATCAGCGCCAGCTGAAGGGTATTGAGCTCATTGCCAGTGAGAATTTTGTAAGCGACCAGGTGATGGAGGCTATGGGCTCCTACCTGACTAATAAATATGCCGAGGGTTATCCTGGCCACCGTTACTATGGTGGTTGCCAGGTTGTGGACAAGGTTGAGCAGCTGGCCATCGACCGCGTTTGCGAGCTGTTTGGTGCCGAGTATGCCAACGTGCAGCCCCACTCTGGTGCACAGGCTAATGCTGCCGTTCTGCTGGCTGTGCTGAAGCCCGGCGACTGCTTCATGGGTCTGAATCTGGATCACGGTGGTCACCTGTCTCATGGTTCGCTGGTGAACACATCGGGTATCCTGTACAAACCCGTAGGCTACAACCTGAACAAGGAAACTGGCCGCGTGGACTACGACGAGATGGAGCGCCTGGCTATCGAAAACAAGCCCAAGCTGATTATCGGTGGTGGCTCTGCTTACAGCCGCGAGTGGGACTACAAGCGCATGCGCGAGATTGCCGATAAGGTAGGCGCTCTGCTGATGATCGATATGGCTCACCCCGCTGGTCTGATTGCTGCTGGTCTGCTGGAGAATCCCGTCAAGTGGGCTCACATCGTGACCTCCACTACTCATAAGACTCTGCGTGGTCCTCGTGGTGGTATCATTCTGCTGGGTAAAGACTTTGACAATCCTTGGGGGTACACTACGCCAAAGGGTGTTGTCAAGAAGATGTCACAGCTACTGAACAGCGCTGTATTCCCTGGACAGCAGGGTGGTCCGCTGGAGCACGTCATTGCTGCTAAGGCCGTAGCTTTCGGTGAGGCTCTGAAGCCCGAATTCAAGGAGTGGGCCAAGCAGGTAAAGAAAAATGCTGCCGTACTGGCTGAAGAGCTGGTAAAACGTGGTTTCAGCATTGTTAGCGGTGGTACCGACAACCACTCGATGCTGGTAGATCTTCGTTCGAAGTATCCTGAACTAACTGGTAAGGTAGCTGAGAACGCCCTCGTAGCTGCTGACATTACTGTCAACAAGAACATGGTTCCATTTGACACCCGCAGCGCCTTCCAGACCTCTGGCATCCGTCTGGGTACTCCAGCCATCACTACACGTGGTGCTAAGGAAGACCTGATGGTTCAGATCGCTGCATGGATTGAGGAGGTTCTTAACGATCCCGAGAACGAGCAGGTTATCGCCAAGGTACGCGGTGAGGTCAATGAGACTATGAAGAGCTATCCGCTCTTTGCATACTAAACGACGAAACAACAACAAACTACAATTTGGAAACAATACTAAAAACACTGCTTGTTGTGCTGGCCCTTTCATTCCCCAACGGGATGAGAGCCCAGCATCTACAGGCATCACTATCACACTACTCTACCGAAAACGGCATGCCCAGCAACACCGTATCATCGTTGGCAAGCGATGACTATGGCTACATCTGGATGGGTACATGGAACGGCGTGTCGCGATTCGACGGTTACAATTTCTACAACTACAGGACGGGTATAGCCAGTGGCATACGCGGACTACACAACCGTGTTGACAAAATCGTCATCGACCAGTCGCAGAATGTGTGGTTGAAGATGTACGACGGCAAGATGTTCGTTATTAACCGTCAGACGGACTGTATCGAAGACCCACTGCGAGGCATTGGCGGTCATGAGGAATTTGTAGTCGACTACTTCTTCACGCCCTACGTTACCAGCAGTGGCGACGTGCTGATATCTTACAAGGACGTAGGAATGTACAAGCTACATTTGGACCGTAGCGGACTGAAACAGCAACTAATTTCCACCAATCAGCTGGCAGCCAACTGCATTGTGGAAGGCTATCATAATGACCTATGGATAGGCACCAATGAAGGCGTTCATCGTGTGGATATGTCGAACTATACGTTGGAACGTGGCGGCTACTTCCTTGACGAACACATTACCCGTCTAGCCACCAACGGCTATAACATCTTTGCAGGTACCAAGTCAGGCAAAATTCTGACTTTCTCGTATGGTCAAGAGCCCAAAACCATCAGGGATACTGGTGGCGAGGTAACAGGACTTTTTGTAGACAGTCATGGACTAATCTGGTACTCGGACATGAACGACGGCACCTACCGCCTGAATCCTGAAACAGGCGACGTCAAGCGGTTTGCTCAACGTATTCCGCAGCCAGAGTTTACCAGTCGCGGTGCTGAGTATAGTGAAGCCATGGGTGTTGTCTGGATTAGAATGAATCACGGCGGTTACGGCTACTACAACCGCCAGACTGATGAGGTAGAATACTTCCACAACGACCCTATCAACCCCTGGAACCTCTCAAATACGGTGAATGCCCGTCTGGAGATGAACGACGGCGTAGTTTGGGAATCGACCATCAGTCGTGGACTGGAGAAACTGGAGGTATTAAAAAATACGATTACCAGAACTTTATTAATGCCAGAATCAGACCAACCCATGGACAACGAAGTGCGTGGCATGTTACACGACAAGAAACGCAACGTCACCTTGTTAGCCAACAAGAGAGGTAAGATATTCGTATATAATAAAGACATGCAGGTTATCGACGTCATCACTCATGACTCGCAAGGCAATGCCATCAGCCGCCCATACGGCATTTCGATGGACCGCCAGGGCAACTACTGGGTGTGCGACAAGGACAAAGGCCTGTTCAAGATTACACCGACGGCTGGTGGTTACCAGTCCATCAACATCTGCCACAACGACAACGACCCCTACTCGCTGAGCCATAATGCAGCCTATCAGGCTGTGGAGGACAAGCAAGGCAACATTTGGGTGGCTACGTATGGCGGTGGTGTCAACGTGGTGCGCAAGGACAGTAAGAGTGGACGCTACATTGCCCTGCATCATAAGAACGTGATGGGACGCTATCCACATAATGCCCATCGCAAAGTGCGTACCATTGCGCTGGCCAAGGACGGCAAGGTGTGGGCAGGTTCCACAGACGGTATCCTCATCATGCAGATTCGCAACGAGAAGATCACCATCGAGGAACTGCAGATGCCCGAACGATTGGAGGACGGACTGATGAGCACTGATATTGTTAACCTTCTGGCTGACAAACAAGGCAACATGTGGATAGGAACAAACAGCGGTGGTCTTAGCCGTACTAACGGACACGATGACAATGGTTTCTGGAAATTCAAGAACTATGGTATTGCTGACGGTCTGCCTTCCGAAGAGATACACAGTATCACCATCGACGAGCAGGACAACGTTTGGTTTGCTACCGATCATGTGCTGGGCTCACTAAATACACAGAAAAGTATCTTCACCAGCTTCTCGAATCTGGATGGTGTCGATGAAACCTTGTGTTCTGAGGGTGCTGCTGTCACTACCAGTGACGGCAAGATACTATTCGGTACCATGAATGGATTCTACACTGTAGACCGTAAGAAGCTACAGACCAGCACGGGTTCTTTGCTACGTCTGCGTATTACAGATTTTTATTTAGACGACAAACTAATGTCGCCACGTTTGGACAGCACATTCCAAAAATACATCCCTGAGACCATGCAGATGGAGTTACCTACCTCAGGCAGTACTGTGGCCTTCCGTTTTGCAGCACTCAACTACTCGCTACAGCATCGTATACACTATCAGTACATGATGGAGGGACTGGATGATGATTGGATCAATGCCGATAAGACACGCACAGCAACCTATGAAGACTTATCCTATGGTGAATACACCTTCAAGGTAAAGGCATTCCTGCTGGAGTCACCTGAAGCCTACGACATGCGTACCGTCCATATCGTGGTTCCACCACCCTTCCTGCTGTCTGCCACAGCCATCTGGATTTATCTGGGAATATTAGTCATTTTTGGCGTTGGTTTCATGATTTGGTACCAGAACCGTCTGCGTCATCAGAAAGCAGCA
Organism: uncultured Prevotella sp.; assembly: GCA_947169185.1. Lineage (GTDB taxonomy): Bacteria > Bacteroidota > Bacteroidia > Bacteroidales > Bacteroidaceae > Prevotella. The sequence continues at coordinate 9,456 of CAMVOS010000046.1, read as the reverse complement.
GTAGAAGAAGAAGCTCCCCTAGAGCCTGCAGACAAAGAATCCGAGAAGCCTTCTGAAGTTGAACCTGACGTTGAACCAGAGCAGGAAGTAACTGATGAATACGAAATCATAGAAGAATAATTTGGAAGTTTGCAAAAAAAATACTATCTTTGCAGCAGAATAAAGATAAACAGGGGGTCGTGCCGGTTCGATCGGGATACTCATCAAATTACACAGAAACTCGAGCAGACTTCTCTTGTCAATGGCGGGCCACAATTATGCGCAAGCAGAGCCGAAAGGCCGGTGGATTACAACGACGGAGAGCGCTCTTATCTTTTAACAAAGGAGTTTTCATCACATCACTGGGCGACCCCTCTTTTAGTTTACAGTTGAAAGTTTAAAGTTTAGATTTTATGTTTTCAGGCATCATTGAAGAGTTTGCTACCGTTGTAGCCATTCAGAAAGACAGAGACAATATCGATTTCACGCTGCGTTGCTCGTTTGTCGACGAGCTCAGCATAGATCAGAGTGTAGCCCATAATGGTGTCTGCCTCACTGTGGTACGTATTGAGAACGGCACCTATGTTGTGACAGCCATGAAGGAAACTCTAGAGCGTTCGAATCTGGGGCTATTACAGGTTGGCGACAAGGTAAACGTAGAGCGTTCGATGCTGATGAACGGACGTTTGGACGGTCATATCGTACAAGGGCACGTCGACGAGACGGCCCGTTGCACGGCTATGGAAGACGCTAACGGTTCAACGTACTTCACCTTTGAATATAAAGAAGACCTCAAGATGGCTCGTCATGGCTATTTTACCGTCGACAAAGGTTCTGTCACCGTTAATGGTGTCTCACTCACCGTCTGCAATCCCACACGCAATAGCTTCCAAGTTGCAATCATCCCCTACACCATGGAGCACACCAACTTCCAAGACATCAAAGTAGGCACGGTGGTTAACCTCGAATTCGACATTATTGGCAAATATATTGCACGTCTGCAGCAGCTATAGTCAGTTAGTGTGTTAAAATATCCATAAATCGGCATTTCTTATCGAAGATTTGCCGATTTATTTCTATTAACCACAAGAAATCTTCCATTTTATTTTTTCATTTCGTCGATAATATGTACCTTTGCATCGACAAAACAGTCAAACTAGCAAAAAAAGAAGAAAGGTATATATGAAGAAAATGATTTTGTTTGTGGCAGCGTGGTGTTGCCTAAGCATGCATGCACAGAAAAAGTGGACACTCGATGAGTGCATCAACTATGCGATGGAAAACAACCTAACGTTGAAGTCGTCGAAGTTGAAACAGCAAAGTGCACAAGAGGAAGTCATGCTGTCAAAAGCGGCTCTATTGCCTACACTGTCTGCCAACACGAAACAAGGTGTGGGCTATAGTCCTTGGGATAATACAGGAGCCGACAAAGTCTATTATGATGGTTCGTATGGTGTCAATGCCCAATGGACCGTATGGAATGGCAATCAGAACACCAACACTGTAAAAAAGAACAAGTTAGCTGCTGACAAGTCAGAACTTGCAACCGACGAAACAGCAAACTCTCTCCAAGAGCAGATTACCAAGTTGTACATTCAGATTCTGTATTTGTCAGAAGCTATTGACGTGAATCGTCAGAGTCTGGAGACCAGCAAGAAGAACGAAGAGCGCGGCCAGCAGATGTTGGAAGTTGGCAAGATGTCGAAAGCCGACCTTGCTCAGCTTACCTCACAGCGTATCGCCAGCGAATACAGTGTCGTAGAGTCAGAAACCCAGTTAGCCAAATACAAGTTACAGTTGAAGCAGGCACTGGATTTAGAGGCAGGAACAGAATTTGATGTGGCCATCCCCATCACCACTGATCAGCAAGCATTGGCCGATATTCCTTCATTATATAGTGTCTATGAAGCAGCAATGGCTCATCGTCCCGAAATCAAGAGTGCCTTGTTGGATATCGAGTCTAGCAATCTGCAGATGAAGATAGCCAAAGCAGGCTCGTTGCCCACTGTTACCATCAATGGTGGTGTCGGCACGTCAACCAATAGTTTGTCCTCCTTGGCATGGGGCACCCAGATGAAGAACAATGTCGACCTCACAGCCAGTGTCGCTGTCACTGTACCCATCTTCGACGGACGCAAGACAAAAACCGCAGTTAACAAAGCTCGTATTGCCCAAGAACAGGCTCAAGTGGATTACGACACCGAGCAGCACGATCTTTACTGTACCATTGAGGAACTTTGGCTCGACGCCATCAATAATCAGCAAAAGTTCCGTTCTGCTTCCGCCTCTGTTGAAAGTGAGCAGGAAAGCTACAACCTGCTAAGCGAGCAGTTCAATCTGGGACTGAAGAATATCGTCGAACTGATGACTGGCAAGGACAAATTGCTGACAGCCCAGCAGAACAAGTTACAGTCGAAGTATACGACTATACTCTCGCAACAACTTTTGATTTTCTATCAAAATGGAACAATAAAGATATAAAGAGGTTAGAAGTAAAAAAATTGAAAATAAAAGCATAAAGATATGAAGAACAAAAAATTGTGGATAGCCATCGGAGCCGTTGCGCTCGTAGCCCTCGTTATCTGGCTCCTGTCGGGTGGCAAGAAAGAACAAAAAGTTGAGTTTGAAACCGCTAAGGTCGAGAAGCAGAACATCAGTACCTCGATTACGGCCACAGGCACCATTGAGCCTGTTACATCGGTAACCGTAGGTACACAGGTATCAGGTATTGTATCGAAGCTTTATGTCGACTACAACTCTGTCGTAAAGAAAGGGCAAGTCATTGCCGAACTCGACAAGACCAACCTTATCAGCGAGCTGAACCGTGCCAAGGCTGACCTCACAAGTGCCCAGAGTACGCTGAATTACGAGACAGCCAACTTCAATCGCTATCAGACGCTGTTCGACAAGGGACTCGTATCTGCCAACGACTATGAGAGTGCCCGTCTGTCGTTCGAAAAGGCTCGCCAGTCAGTAGCTTCAAGCCGCGAGAGTGTTCAGAAGGCACAAACCAATCTGGGTTATGCCACCATTACATCGCCCATTGACGGTGTTGTACTGTCGAAATCGGTAGAGGAAGGCCAGACTGTGGCTGCTTCGTTCAACACCCCTGAGCTCTTCACTATCGCCCAGGACTTGACGGATATGCGTGTTATTGCTGATATCGATGAAGCTGATATCGGTGGCGTACAGGAAGGCCAGCGTGTGACATTCACCGTCGACGCCTTTCCTGATGACAAGTTCGAAGGACAGGTAACTCAGGTACGCCAGCAGGCCACCACGTCGAGCAATGTGGTGACCTACGAGGTAGTCATCTCAGCCCCTAACAAAGATTTGAAGCTGAAGCCTGGTCTGACAGCCAATGTCACCATCTTCACCCTTGAGAAGAACGACGTGCTGGCAGCTCCAGCCAAAGCATTGCGCTTCATCCCCAACGAGGCCCTGCTGTCTAAGGGACAACAGATTGAAGACGTTGAAGCCAATACCAAGGTTTGGACGTTGGAAGGCAACACCTTCAAGGCTCACGCTGTGGAAATTGGTACGACAAATGGCATGCTTACCGAGATTGTCAGCGGTATCAGCGAGGGTACTGAACTACTCGTTGACTTTACACTCAGTGGCGGAGAAACCGAGCAAGCAGGCCAGCAGGCTCAAAACCCATTCATGCCACGTCCGCGTAATAACAACAATAAACAGCAAGGACAGAAGAAGAAGTAAGATTGTCTGATGTAAGAAGTAAGATGTATGAGTGAAGATAGAAAAGTAGTCATCGAACTGCAAAACGTCAAGCGCTACTTTCAGGTAGGCTCTGAGACGGTGAAAGCATTGCGTGGTGTCTCGTTCAAGATCTACGAGGGCGAGTTTGTCACCATTCAAGGCACATCGGGATCTGGCAAGTCTACGCTGCTCAACCAGTTGGGTTGTCTTGATACGCCCACCTCTGGCGAGTATTTGCTGGACGGTGTTCCTGTTAGTACGATGTCAAAGACACAGCGTGCCCACTTGCGCAATCAGAAAATTGGTTTTGTGTTCCAAAACTACAATCTACTGGCCAAGACCACTGCGGTAGAAAATGTAGAGTTGCCATTGATGTATAATACAAAATATGATGCTCGTCAGCGTCGGAAGGCTGCCATTAAGGCTCTGCAGGCAGTTGGATTGGGCGACCGTCTTGAGCACAAGTCCAACCAGATGTCGGGTGGTCAGATGCAGCGTGTAGCCATAGCCCGTGCCTTGGTCAACGACCCTGCCGTGCTATTAGCCGACGAGGCCACAGGTAATCTGGATACGCGTACCTCATTCGAGATGCTGGTACTCTTCCAAGAGCTTTACAAGCAGGGACATACCATTATCTTCGTGACCCACAATCCAGAGATAGCAGAATACGCCTCGCGAAATATCAACCTGCGCGATGGCAAGATTCGTGAAGATACCGTTAACACTAATATCAAGTCGGCAGCCGAAGCTTTGGCAGCACTGCCCATACCTCAAGACGACTGACCCCTCGGAATAACGGAATAATTGAATAACGAATATGAATTTATATAATCTTTTCAAAGTAAGCCTGAAGGCCGTCGCCAACAACAAGATGCGATCGTTCCTCTCGATGCTGGGTATCATCATCGGCGTCGGTGCCGTTATTGTGATGATGGCTATCGGACAGGGCTCCAAAGAGAGCATCCGTCAGGAGCTGTCGACCATGGGCACCAACCTATTGACCATTCGTCCTGGCGCAGATATGCGTGGTGGTGTACGTCAGGACCCCTCAGCCATGCAAACGCTGAAGATGGCCGACTACGAGCGCATCCTACGCGAGAAGAAATTCGTGTCAAAGGTATCACCAGAGGTCACCGCCAGCGGTCAGGCCATCTATGGTAACAACAATACCACGACGTCTATGTATGGCGAATCGACTGAGTATCTGGATATTAAGCAGTGGACTGTCGAGAAGGGCGACTGCTTTACAGACGAAGACATCAAGAAAGCCGCCAAGGTATGCGTCGTTGGAGCCACCATAGTCAAGGAACTCTTTAATGGTCACGACCCCATAGGCAAGACCATCCGTTTCAAGTCTATCCCCATGCGCGTCATTGGCGTGCTGAAGTCGAAGGGTTACAACTCGTGGGGTATGGACCAGGACAATGTCGTCATTGCCCCTTATACGACGGTCATGAAGCGTATCAACGCACAGACCTATTTCTCCAGTATTGTCTGCTCTGCCCTGACAGAAGAACTTTCCGACGCTGCCATTGAGGAGTTGACACAGATGCTGCGCGACAACCACAAGCTAAAGGGTGAGGCTGCCGACGACTTCACCATTCGTTCGCAGGCAGAAATGATGCAGACCATGTCGTCGACTATGGATACTGTGACTATCATTCTCGTGGTAGCCGCTGCTTTCTCACTATTGGTAGCTGGCATCGGCATCATGAATATCATGCTCGTATCAGTCACTGAGCGTACCAAGGAAATTGGCCTACGCATGGCTGTGGGAGCCACCGGACCAGTTATCTCGTTACAATTCCTGATAGAGTCGGTATTAATCAGCGTGACTGGTGGTTTGTTGGGTATTTTGTTCGGCTTAGGGCTCAGCGCACTGGCACCTTTGGTTGGCATGCCTGCCAGCGTACCAGGCTGGGCCATCATGGTATCCTTCATGGTATGTGTCATCATTGGTGTGGCCTTCGGATATATTCCTGCTTTAAAGGCAGCTCGTATGGATCCTATCGAAGCTATCCGTCATGAGTAAAAGTTCGTATTTCGACATTAACAAGCACATTGCAGGGGCATGCCACATGGCATTTTGGGCATTCCTATTCTTCTCGCCACTGACGTTTTGGCGAGGCATGGGCATCACGCTGCCCCATTACCTGATGATTTGCATGCAACCGCTGACCACCCTCTTTGTGTTCTATCTGAACTATGTGGTGCTGGCACCTAAGTTGTTTGTTGCAGGCAAACACCGCTACGATCTGCTTATCAACGTGATACTGGTACTCGTGCTGGGTTTCTTCCTACACCACTGGATGAATATGACCAACGAAATATTCATGCCCGGCTTCAAGGCGAACTACGGTGTCATCAACACTTTCTCATACATTCTGCGCGACAGTCTTAATCTTGGCATCTTCGCTGGTGGTGCCACAGCCCTGGCTCTTGCGCGTCGCTGGGTGACTACCGACCAGAAGTTGAAAGCTACTGAGGCTGCACGTGCCAAAGCAGAGTTGAGCAATCTGCGTAATCAGATTAATCCGCACTTTCTACTCAACACACTCAACAACATCTATGCCTTGACAACCTTCGACCCTGCCAAGGCTCAGGAAGCCATTCAGGAACTGTCTAAGATGCTGCGCCACATCCTTTACGACTATCAACAACCTACCGTGACGTTGAAGGACGAGATAGAATTCCTACAGAACTACGTCAACCTGATGCGTATCCGTCTGCCAGAGTCTGTCGACGTCCAATTCAAGACAGAATTAGCCAATCCTGATGTCGAGATTGCGCCCATGCTCTTCATTTCGCTGGTCGAGAATGCTATCAAGCATGGTGTCAGCCCCTCTGAGCCATCATTTATTCATGTCTCGATTGAGGGCACCGAAGACCTGGTCATCTGTGACATTCGCAACTCTAACCATCCCAAGACAGCCAGCGACCATAGTGGTCATGGCATCGGACTCTCTCAGGTGCAGCGCCGTCTCGACCTTTCCTACCCTGAACGCTACCAATGGGAGTATGGACCTACCAATGATGGTGCCTATCATTCGCGCATCGTCATTGATTTAAAGAAAGAAAAACAATATATCAGTAATTCGTAAATCAATTAATTGTAAATCGTAAATTAGTAAATCAGTAAATAATATTATGGTTATCAATTGTGCTATTATCGACGACGAACCTTTAGCAGCAGGTCTGCTGAAGAGTTATGCCCTTAAAACACCATTCCTTAATCTTATCGGCACCTACGGCAGCGCCCTTGAAGCCATGAAAGAGCTTCGCGACCATCCCGTACAGCTATTGTTCCTCGACATCCAGATGCCCGAGCTTTCAGGCATCGAGTTTGCCAAGATCCTGCCTGCCGAGACCAAGATTATCTTTACCACAGCCTTCCAGCAGTATGCCATTGAGGGCTACAAAGTGTCTGCCCTTGACTACCTGATGAAACCCATCTCCTACGACGACTTCCTCAAGGCCTCCAACAAGGCCCTCGATTGGTTCAGCGTCAGCCAGCGTCAGCAGACAACCCTTCAGGATCGTTTCATGTTTGTCAAAAGCGACTACAAGCTCGTCCGCGTTTCCTTAGACGACATTCTCTACATTGAAGGCTTGAAGGACTATGTACGTTTCTATTTGGAAGATGGCACCAAGATTATGTCACTCATGAACATGAAAAAACTTGAAGACTACCTGCCACGTCCAGAATTCCTGCGCACCCATCGCAGCTATATCGTCCACATGCCCAAGTCGCGTCAGGTCGACCGTCTGCGCATCGTCTTTGGCGACGCCCTGATTCCTATCTCCGATTCCTATAAAGAGGATGTCCAACAATATTTCGACCAACATACACTACAATGAAAAGTAACGACATATTACTGAAAAATGTTGACCTGCTGTCCAAGCTCACTGAACAGGAAGTCGGAATGATGCCTGCTGTGGATGCACCCCTGCCTTCTGTCGAACAGGTCAAACAGATTGTAGCTCTGGTGAAGAACATCATCTTCCCCGACTACTTCAACCAGCGACAGCCCGACGAGACCCTGCGCTCCTACAACATCGGCGTCCACATGCAGGAGCTGTATCGTCTGCTCGTCAAGCAGATAGCCCATGGCCTGCAGTTTTGCGAGGACTGCGAGACCACACAGACCAAGGCACAGGTATATGCCGAGGCAGACCGATTAGCCTTAGAGTTCATCGATGCCCTGCCCGAAATCAAGCGCCTGCTATATACTGACGTGCAGGCCATGTTCGACAACGACCCCGCTGCACCTAACTATGGCGAGGTCATCTTCTGCTACCCAGTGGTCAACACGATGACACATTACCGCATCGCCCACAAGCTGCACCAACTGCAGGTACCCGTTATTCCCCGTATCATCACCGAGCAGGCACACTCTAAAACCGGTATCGACATCCACCCAGGCGCCCAGATTGGCGAATACTTCGCCATCGACCATGGCACTGGTGTCGTCATTGGCGAGACGTGCATCATCGGCAACCACGTCACCCTCTATCAAGGTGTCACCCTTGGTGCCAAGAGCTTCAAGTACGACGAGAACGGCAACATGCTCAACATTCCTCGCCATCCCATTATCGAGGACTACGTCACCGTCTACTCCAATGCCTCTATCCTTGGGCGCATCACCATTGGACACCACTCCATTATCGGTGGCAACATCTGGGTCACTAACGACGTTCCTCCCTACTCACGCATACAACAATCGAAGGCCGTTGATGCAGCCTTCGATGGAGGATTGGGAATATAACGTTTTTTACTTTGCAAACTCACCGCTGGCCTTGAAGCCCTTGCTGTCTACAGCTGCAGCGCGGGTCAGACCACGTGTCCAGTAGTTCCAGTCGAAACGGTTGTCGTAGCTGAGGCTGAAATTGACTCGGCTGTCGCGGCAACCATCGTCCATATAGCCCGAGAAGTAGCGGTCGTCCAGCACGTAGTCGTAGATATATACGTCGTTCCAGCTGTCAGCGTAGCGGATACGGATGGCACCATTGACAACCTCCCAACGGAACTCGCAATAGTAGTAGTCGTCATAGCGGCTATAGGTGTTGTAGTCGACCTCATAGCCCCAGCCACCATAGCTGTTCTCACGCTCGAAATACATGCTGGTACGGTAAGTGTCGCCAGAGATACCAAAGCGATCGTAGAAATATGTATCGATATAGCCCGACCAAGTACCCTCGAGGGTGCGAGCCTCAGCGCGATCTTCGACGTCCTCCCAGTAACGGGCGTCGCAACTGGTGAACAACGGCATGGCTGCGAGAGCCATCATCACTGTCAGGTAAGTAAAGAGCTTTTTCATAATCGTATTTTTTAAAATGTTCGACATTCAGTTTTACTATCTCATTGTTTTCATCGGCAAAGGTAGGGCATTCTGACAGGAAAAACAAGTAGATAATCCTATTTGAAGGTAGGGAAATCCCTATTTATGTGGAGGAATTTCCAAAATAAGTAAAAAAAACGGAAAAAGATTTGGATGTACAGAAAATAATGCTTACCTTTGGAGCGTCAAATGTATCTAACTGCGAAAGAAAGAGATTTCTTTTCCATTATTAATACTATCATTAGAAAGCAAGAAGCGGCACGATTGTGAAATCCTGCCGCTTCATTTTTTTTTGCGCCTTTGGCTACACATGAAGTGTAAAATTAAAAGATTTTTCGTACCTTTGCCACCAAATAGAAAAAATGATGGGGTCACCTGCATAACCGCGTGTAATCAGCCACACTAAAATCGTGATATTTTC
>CAMVOS010000045.1 GCA_947169185.1 uncultured Prevotella sp. | reverse complement strand
ACAGTGTATAATAACTATGATTTGCTTTACAGCGGTTGTTATTCTTCTACAGGAGCCTCAGCAGTCTCCTCAGCCTCAGCCTCTACTTCAGCCTCAGCAGCGGCAGCAGCCTCAGCGGCAGCCTTCTTAGCGTCAGCAGCAGCCTTAATGGCAGCCTCTGCATCAGCAGCAGCCTTCAGCTCGGCAGCGTTCTCGGCAACGACCTTTACGGGAACCTCAACGGTAACCTCCTTGTGGAAGTGTACGAGGGCTACGAAGTCACCAATGGTCTTGGCATCCTTCATGGTGATGATCTTACGATCAACATCCTTGCCCAGCTTCTTCAGCTCCTCAGCAACCTGATTGGCACCTACAGAACCGTAGAGCTGACCAGTAGCGCTGACCTTAGCGGCAATCTCGAGAGCTACACCATTCAGAGTCTCAGCCTTCTTCTCAGCCTCAGCCTTGATGGCAGCCAGCTTGTGAGCCTGCTGCTTCAGGTTCTCGGCGAGAATCTTCTTAGCCATAGGCGAAGCGATAACACCCTTACCCTGAGGAATCAGGTAGTTACGGCCGTAACCAGACTTTACGTTTACGATATCGTTCTTGTATCCCAGTCCGATAATATCTTCTTTCAGTATAATTTCCATATCTTCTGTCCTCCTTATTTTACTTCATCATGTCAGTTACGTAGGGCAGCAGAGCAATCTGGCGGGCACGCTTAACGGCCTGAGCCACACGGCGCTGATACTTCAGAGAGGTACCGGTGATACGACGGGGCAGAATCTTACCCTGCTCGTTCAGGAACTTCTTCAGGAACTCGGGATCCTTGTAGTCGATGTACTTGATACCGCTCTTCTTGAAACGGCAGTACTTCTTCCTCTTCGTGTCGATAGAGGGAGCGTTCAAATAACGGATTTCAGTGTCTTGCTGTGCCATAGTTTAAGCCTCCTCTTTTTTACCAAGTTTGTTACGACGCTTCTCAGCATACTCAACGGCATACTTGTCAAGCTTTACAGTCTGGAAACGGATGACTTTCTCGTCACGACGGAAAGCGGTCTCCAGTGTCTTAATCACTGATGGCTCAGCCTTGAACTCTACCAGGAAATAGAAACCTGTAGATTTCTTCTCGATAGCGTAAGCCATCTTCTTCAGTCCCCAGGCCTCTTCGTTCACGATCTCTGCACCCTTATCGGTGAGGACCTTCTTGAACTTAGCGACCGTTTCCTTTGTCTGTTCATCAGACAAAACGGGAGTCAAAATGAAAACGGTTTCGTATTGATTCATACTACTTTTAATTAATTAAAAAATGTTGTTTTTGCAAAATGCGGGTGCAAAGGTACAAAATAATTCATAATTCTTAATGCATAATTCATAATTATTTCGTAATTTTGCCTGAAATTTAACGTTTTTATGAAGAAATTGACCCCTTTCGTTGGCATAATACTTATTATAATAGGTACTTTGGTGTTGATAGCGACGCGCTTCAGCACCCTTTCCACGCACAACTCATTGCTCATAACCGGCCTGCTTTGCATCATTGCCGGCATCTGGTTTCACATTCGCAGCATTAAGCACGACAGCAGATTCTAATATGGAGAACATTAAGATATTTACACGACTGATATCCAGCGAGTTGCACCTACAGGAGCATGCTGTGGAGAATACGTTAAAACTGTTAGACGAGGGATGTACCATTCCCTTTATTTCGCGCTATCGTAAGGAGCGCACGGGTGGACTGGACGAAGTACAGATTACGGCCATTAGCAATCGGCTGGAGCAGTTGCAGGAAATAGCCAAGCGCAAGGACACCATCGTCAAAACCATCACTGACCAGCAGAAGATGACGCCCGAACTGCAGAAACGTATTGACGACTGCTGGGACTCGACAACCCTCGAAGACATCTACTTGCCCTACAAGCCCAAACGTCGCACGCGTGCGCAAGTGGCTCGTGAACAAGGCCTTGAGCCGTTGGCCACCATTCTGATGATGCAGCGCGAACAAGACCCCAAACGTGCCGCCCGCTCTCAACTTTCAACTCTAAACTCTCAACTGAGCGTCGAAGACGCTCTTAAGGGTGCTCAGGACATCATTGCCGAACAGGTCAGCGAAGACGAACGAAGCCGCAATCAGGTGCGTAGCGCCTTCCGTCGCGAGGCTTTCATTGAGTCGAAGGTGGTGAAGAGCAAGAAAGATACGGACGAAGCCCAGAAATACAGCGACTACTTCGAATGGGAAGAACCCCTGAAACGCTGTTCCAGTCACCGATTGTTAGCTATGCGTCGTGGCGAGAGCGAAGGCATTCTGCGCGTCAGTCTGACCATCGACGACGAAGAGGCCATTAGCCGTTTGCAGCGCAATTACGTTCGTGGCAACGGTCCCTGTCAACGTCTTGTGGCAGAGGCCATTGAGGATGGTTACAAGCGACTTTTGCTGCCCTCGATAGAGACGGAATTCATGAACCTGAGCAAGGAGAAGGCTGACGAAGAGGCTATCCGCGTGTTTGCCGAGAACCTGCGCCAGTTGTTGCTGTCAGCACCCTTAGGACAGAAGCGCGTGATGGGTATCGATCCAGGCTTCCGTACGGGCTGTAAGGTGGTATGTCTCGATGCACAGGGCAACCTGCTACATCACGAGGCTATATTCCCCCACCCGCCCGTCAACCACCGCATGCAGGCTACCGTACATGTGCAGCAGATGATCAAAGACTACCAGATAGAGGCCATCGCTATTGGTAATGGTACGGCCAGTCGCGAGACGAAGGACTTCGTTGCTGATGCGCTGACGGAACCGGCGCCCGCAGTCTATGTGGTCAGCGAAGACGGCGCCTCCGTATATAGTGCTTCGAAGGTGGCTCGCGACGAGTTCCCTGACGAGGATGTCACCGTTCGTGGCGCTGTCTCGATAGGCCGCAGACTAATGGACCCGCTGGCAGAACTCGTGAAGATTGACCCCAAAAGCATCGGTGTGGGACAGTATCAGCACGACGTGGACCAGACGAAGCTGAAGCACTCGCTGGACCAGACGGTGGAGAGCTGCGTCAACTTGGTTGGTGTCAACCTGAACACTGCCTCACAGCACTTGCTGACCTATGTCAGCGGACTGGGGCCTGTACTGGCGCAGAACATCATCGAATATCGTAGGGAGAACGGTGCCTTCACCTCGCGAGCACAGCTAAAGAAGGTGGCGCGACTGGGGCCTGCGGCCTATCAGCAGTGTGCCGGTTTCCTGCGTATCCCCAATGCCAGGAACCCACTCGACAATAGTGCCGTACACCCCGAGAGTTATCACGTGGTGGAACAGATGGCCAAAGACCAAGGCTGTAGCGTCAGCGACCTTATTAACAATAAAGATGCGCGCGAAAAGATTGATATCAAGCGATACGTGACAGACGAGGTGGGACTCCCCACCCTTACGGATATCATGAAAGAGCTGGAGAAACCTGGACGCGACCCCCGCGAACAGATTGAAGCTTTCGAGTTTGACAGCAGCGTACAGACCATCGACGACTTGCACGAAGGTATGGAACTGCCTGGCATCGTGACCAACATCACCAACTTTGGCGCCTTTGTCGATATCGGTGTCCATCAGGACGGACTGGTACACGTGTCGCAACTGGCCGATCGCTACGTCAGTGACCCCACCCAGGTTGTACGCCTGCATCAGCACGTCCGTGTCCGCGTCATTGGTGTCGACCTCCGTCGCCAGCGCATTTCACTGTCGATGAAAAATATAAAGAATGGGAATTAGTCGTCCGCTAATTCATCGCGCGACAGTTTCTCACGTTCCGACTCTACGAGTTTACCATCTTTCCACTTGTAGCGGATGATTTCTATCTCGTCGTCCAAGCTCCAAGTGCTGACGATAGTCTTATTCTCCGCGTCAACATAGGGGTCGAAGATTTCATTAGGGGTCTTCAAATACACAAACTTGTGGGTATTGTCGTCCCAAAGCCAGACGTCGTAAGTGACGTTGCCGGAACCGTTCATGGGTCCCATAGAGACCTGAAGGTCGGGCATGCCATCAAAATTCCAGTCGTCTTCAACAATCTGACCTATAGTGCGCTTGTCCCACATCGTGGTGTCGAGTGGCTGTGCCTGACTATAGAATCTCTGTGTATATCCTTTGGCATCAGTCAGGTAGACAACGATGGTATCCCAACGAACTTCGCCATCATCATTGATAGCACGCACTTCCGTACGGAAGGTGTAGTCAGAACGCTGAGGAACGTAATTCTCATCAGGAGCGATAGTAGAGGTGGCTAACGCAGAATCGGCAGAACTCTCAGCTTTGGCAGTCTTGCTGCCACAAGCTACAAGCACAAAGGCGGTTAAGGCCCCCAAAAACAGTTTCTTCATATCCTTTAGATTTTAATTGAATGACAACGTTGTACCGTCAGAAGCGACATTGAGCGTGGCACGACGTCCTACGATCAGAGGAAAGTTGCGTAGATGGCTGTGACCTACAGGAAAGTCGTAACAGACGGGAATGGCATAGCGCTGCAAATATTCATGGAACATGTCGTTCATATCCAAAAAGCCACCATCGGGATACTTGTATTTGGTAAACTGACCAATGATGATGCCACGGACATGCGACATGAGGCCACGCAGTTCGATATTATGTAACATACGGTCGACTTTAGAGATATTTTCACCCGTGTCCTCAAGAAACAGAATGATGTCGGGTAGCAGCAAAGGGTCGTAATCAGAGCCAGCCAACCCGTGGAGTACGGACATGTTACCTCCGACGAGGATACCTTCGGCCCTACCCTGCTGATTCAAGGTATGTGGCGGCAACTGATAGACAGGCATATCGCCCAGCATCATGTGGCGCAGCGCCTGGCTGACGGTATCCGTCCCCTGATATGTGGCTATAGCGTGGCACATAGAGCCGTGAATGCCCTGAACGCCCACACAGGCTTGCGCAGAGAGCAAAGCAGTGACATCAGAAAAGCCGATGATGGGTTTGGCATAGCGGCGCAATGTGTCTGGGGGAAGTTGGCAGAGCAGTTGGATGGCACCATCGCCACCACGGCTACACATAATGGCACGAACATGCTTAGCACGCAATGCCCACAGTAAGTCGGACAGACGCTCATCGGACGTACCGGCAAAGCCTCGATAGTCGTCAAGGGCGTGAGGCGCAACAATACACGGAAAGCCCCACGACCGTAGGGTACGAACACCACCATTGACAGTGGCAGTATCGGTGGCACTGGAAGGCGAGATGATGGCAATTGTATCACCTATGGCGAGCGACTGGGCTGAAATAGGCAGCACAGCGGTAACCATAAGGACGAGGGTATACAGTAATAGCCGTTTCATTTGGGTGCAAAGATAGTAAAAAAGGAATAAAAGGCCAAGGACAAGAAGGATTATTTATTTAATGGAGCAAAAAAAGAGCTACAACCTTAAAGATTGCAGCTCCTTTTATTTTTCTTGCTTATCAGCGCAAGGCTTACTTTACTTTAGCAACGATAGCCTTGAAAGCCTCGGGATTGTTCAGAGCAAGGTCAGCGAGTACCTTACGGTTGATCTCAATACCAGCCTTAGCCAGCTTGCCCATGAGTGCTGAATAGCTCAGACCCTCCTGACGAGCGGCAGCGTTGATACGCTGAATCCACAGGGCACGGAATGTGCGCTTCTTGTTCTTACGGTCGCGATAAGCATAGGTAAGACCTTTCTCCCAAGTGTTCTTGGCTACTGTCCAAACATTCTTGCGGGCACCAAAGTAACCGCGAGTGAGTTTCAGAATTCTTTTACGTTTTGCACGTGATGCAACGTGATTGACTGATCTTGGCATAGTTTTCTAATACTTTTAAATGTTTGACAATAGGTGAATTAACGGAGACACAACAGGTCACGAACCTGCTTCATGTTTGAGTTGTCGACGAGTGTAGAACCGCAGAGGTTGCGCTTCTGCTTCTTGGTCTTCTTAGTCAGAATGTGACTGTGGTAAGCGTGGTGTCTCTTAACCTTACCTGTACCGGTGAATGAGAATCTCTTCTTGGCACCGGAATTTGTCTTTACTTTTGGCATTGTTTTTAAATATTTAAATTGTTATTAATAATCGGCAGCTACGCATATACCGGGCGCGCCACCTTAATCTTCATTCTCAGTCAGCTTCTTCAGCGCATCAGCACTAATCTTGGCGTTGGCAAAAAGACCTCCGCTGGCAGGGGTCTCAGCCTCCTTCTCAGCTGCAGCCTCTTCACGACGTTTGATATTGTCTGCCTCGGCAGCAGCCTCACGATCACGGGCCTGCTGACTCTTCTTGGCAGCACCAGCCTTTTTGGGAGTCAGATAGAGGAACATCTTCTTACCTTCCAAAGAGGGCATACCCTCGACTTTACCGAATTCCTCAAGATCGTTGGCGAAACGTAACAAAAGTACTTCACCTTGTTCTTTGAAGAGAATAGAACGTCCACGGAAGAATACGTATGCACGTACCTTGTTTCCTTCTTCCAAGAACTCCTTGGCATGCTTGAGCTTGAACTGATAGTCGTGCTCATCAGTCTGGGGTCCGAAACGGATTTCCTTCACCTCGACCTTCACCTGCTTGGCTTTCATCTCCTTCTGGCGCTTCTTCTGCTGGTAGAGGAACTTCGAGTAGTCGATGAGACGACATACAGGCGGATTGGCATTGGGCGAAATCTCGACCAAATCAACTTCTTGGTCGTGCGCCATGTCTAATGCCTGACGAATGGGTACAACGATGCTACCATCATCGCCCACAATACGTACCTCACGAACACGAATCTGCTCGTTAATGCGGTACTGTTGCTTCATTTTGTCGTTCTTCATCAACTTTTCTTTTCGAAATCGGCTGCAAAGGTACGACAATTCAGCGAATTAGCAAAATTTTTAAGCAATTTATTTTCCATTAGAGGGCAAAATTATGCATCTTTCTTCAACGGAATGGTGAAACTGAACGTTGAACCTTCGCCCAACGTCGATTCTACCTGTGCATCACCGCCATTCTTACGGGCAAAATCCTGACAGAGTTGCAGACCCAGTCCAGAGCCTTCCTCGCCACCCGTACCATAGGTCGTCTCACCGGTATGGAAGATAGAACCGACACGCTCTGGATCAATACCTACGCCATGGTCACGAACGCTGATACGAGCAAAATCACCCTCGCGCGTGTAGAACACCTCGACACCCTTACCTTCGGGCGTAAACTTGATGGCATTCGACAGCAAATTGCGAATGATGGTCTTAATCATATCATTATCGCCATGGACGGTAAGTTTCTCAGCAGCAGGTAAATACTTCAAATCTATCTTCTTCATCTCAGCAATCATGCTGAAGATATCCACTACGCCTGGTACGATATCGTCGAGGTCAATATCCTGATAAACAACATTGAGACGACCCGTCTGACTCTTCGTCCACTTCAAGAGGTTGTCAAGCAGATCATGGGTTTCTTCAGATTCGCGATTAGCCTTGTCAAGAAGTCCAAATATCTCATCACCAACCGTTTCGGGCGATACCACATTGACAGCAAGATTTAGCACCATGCGGATACTGGCCATAGGCGAACGAAGGTCGTGAGCAATGACAGAATACATCTTGTCACGATTAGAAATAGTACGTTTCAGCTCCTCGTTCTGCTTGATGATAATACGCTTGGCGGCAACAAGTTGGATCTGGTGCATCACACGCATCACAAGCTCCTCCTTATTGAAAGGTTTGGTCAAAAAGTCGTTGGCACCTACTTGGAAACCTTTCACCAAATCGTTAGGATTATTAAGAGCGGTGAGGAAAATAATAGGAATGTCAAGTGTTTCCGGATCTTTTTTCAGGATCACAGCAGTATCGAAACCATTCAAATCAGGCATCATGACATCGAGCAAAATCAGGTCGGGATGCTCTGATTTTGCCATTTCGATACACATATTACCATTTGAGGCTGTGCACACCTGAAACTTTTCATTAGTCAGTAATATCTTGAGCAACAGCACATTACTAACCACATCGTCGACGATAAGGATTTTATAATCACTGCGGTTTATCTGCGACTCAATCGTTTCGTTCAACTCCATTTGCTACGGGTTTTAGTCTTTCAATTTGCAAAAATAGCAAATAATTAGCATTTCGCCAAATATTTGCTACTTTTTTTTCATTATTCCACAGTTACCGACTTCGCCAGATTTCGTGGTTGGTCAACATTCTTACCCTTACAAACCGCTACATGATAGCTAAGAAGCTGGAGCGGAATAGTGGCAACCAGCGGTTCTAGACACTCAAGTACATCAGGCAGTTCGATAACCTCGTCAGCAATTTTAGCTATGGTGTCGTCGCCTTTCGTAACAAGAGCTATCACCCTACCCTGTCGGGCCTTGATTTCCTGAATATTCGAAAGCACTTTTTCGTACATAGCATCGTGGGTTGCGATAACAACGACAGGCATATCGCTATCAATCAGGGCGATAGGTCCGTGTTTCATCTCAGCAGCGGGATAGCCTTCCGCATGGATATAAGAGATTTCCTTCAACTTAAGAGCGCCCTCCAATGCGACAGGATAAGAGAAACCTCGACCTAAATAGAGGAAGTTATGCGCATAGGTAAAAGTACGCGCAAGGTCAGCAATACGGTCGTTAGTCTGTAACACCTCGCGAATCTTATCGGGAATCTCGCTAAGTCCCTTGACCACACGCAGATACTCATCACGACTAATAGTACCACGAGCTTCGCCCATTGCCAACGCAATCATCGTAAGCACAGTGACCTGACCCGTGAAAGCCTTAGTAGAAGCAACGCCTATCTCGGGACCAACGTGGATATAGGTACCGGTATCAGTAGCACGGGGAATGCTGGAACCAATAGCGTTACAGATGCCATAGATGAAGGCGCCACGTTCCTTGGCTAACTGGATGGCAGCAAGGGTATCAGCAGTTTCACCACTCTGCGAGATAGCAATAACTGCATCGTCTTTTGACACAACAGGATTGCGATAGCGGAACTCGGAAGCATATTCTACCTCAACGGGAAGGCGGCAAAAGCTCTCGATAAGCTGCTTGCCTATCAAGCCTGCATGCCACGAAGTACCACAGGCAACAATGATGACACGCTTGGCACTTAGCATCTGACGACGATAGTCAATCAGGGCTGACAACGTAACATGATCGCCCTCGACATTGATACGACCACGCATACAGTTGGTCAGGCAGTCTGGTTGTTCGAAAATCTCCTTCAGCATAAAGTGGGGATACCCACCCTTCTCTATCTGTCCCAAATCAATATCTACCGTCTTCACCTGCAGGTCTTGCTCCTCGCCCAAAATGCTAAGCACCTTGAGGTCTTCACCCTGACGTATGACAGCTATATTACCATCTTCAAGATAGACAACCTGATCGGTATACTCAATGATTGGACTGGCATCGGAACCAAGGAAAAACTCGTCCTTACCAATGCCCACCACCAACGGACTCTGCTTGCGAGCAGCAATAATCTGGCTGGGGTCGCGCTTATCGATAATAGCAATGGCATAAGCACCTATCACCTGATAAAGAGCCACTTGTACGGCCTCCAACAGCGAGAGCTGCTTCTTGACCATTATGTATTCGACCAACTGTACGAGTACCTCAGTATCTGTATCGCTTTGGAACTGAACACCCTTACTGATGAGTTTTGTCTTGATGTCAGCATAATTCTCGATTATACCGTTGTGGATAATAGCCAAATTATGACTTTGGGAATAGTGCGGATGGGCATTACGACTGGAAGGTTCACCATGGGTAGCCCAACGGGTATGGGCTATACCAACATGACCCGCCACATCCTTGTCACCACAATACTCAGTCAGATTATCAACCTTTCCCTTTGTCTTGTAAACATTCAGTTCGTCACTTTCGTTAATCAAAGCAACACCAGCAGAATCGTAACCACGATACTCTAGACGGCGAAGTCCCTTAATCAGAATAGGATAAGCGTCTTGCTTTCCTAAATAACCTACTATTCCACACATAAATCGCGATGTCTTATTTATTTTCCGGCTGCAAAGGTAGTGTAAAGTAAATAAAATACAAAGAAAAAATTGATTTTTTTTTGGAAGTTTGCTCACTTTACACTATCTTTGCACCTATGAGAAATAAAGTATTGCTGATATACACGGGCGGAACCATCGGTATGAACCGTAATCCGCAGACAGGAGCATTGGAGCCCTTCGACTTCGAGCATCTGCTACAAAATGTCCCAGAACTAGAACAGTTTGATACTCAGATAGAAACGTATCAGTTCATACCACCCATAGACTCCAGCGACATGTCACCACGCCTATGGACAGACTTGAGTCATGTGATAGCAGATCACTACGACCTGTACGACGGTTTTGTGGTATTGCACGGAACAGATACGATGGCCTATACTGCATCGGCAATGAGCTATATGTTGGAAAATCTGACAAAGCCCGTCATATTTACAGGTTCACAACTTCCTATCGGACAATTGCGCACAGACGGTAAGGAAAACCTGATTACATCGATAGAGATTGCTGCTGCTAAAGACGAAAACGGTAGAGCTCAAGTGCCAGAAGTAGGCATTTACTTCAATTCGCACCTGCTGAGGGGGAATCGCACAACGAAACAAAGTGCTGAGGAGTTTAATGCTTTCGAATCATTCAACTATCCACATCTCGTAGAGGCGGGCGTTAACATCGTCTACCATAGAGACCGGATTCTGAAACCTGATTGGGACAAACCCATGACACCACATTTCCGACTAGACAACAACGTCATCATATTCTCGCTATTTCCTGGTATTCGCGAAGACCTCATCCGACATATTATCCACACGCCCAACCTGAAGGCCATCGTAATGCGCACCTTCGGATCGGGCAATGCACCTCAGAGCCCTTGGTTATTAAAGGCGCTGAAGGAAGGTACAAAGAACGGCAAAGTAATTGTCAACATCAGCCAGTGTATGCAAGGATGCGTCGAGATGAGTCGTTACGACACAGGATTTCATCTGCAAGAGGCTGGCGTAGTAAGTGGTTACGATTCGACTGTCGAGAGTGCCGTCACCAAACTGATGTTCCTGCAATCACACTTTGACGACCCAGAGCAAGTACGTGACATGATGAATCGTAGCATACGCGGAGAAATCACCCTATAGTGTCAGTCCCTTTTCATCGTTCATTTCGCATCTTTCATTTCTTTCTCAAAGAATGTGATGCATTGACGGAATAGGTGACGACGCGTATTGCCACCATATATACTGTGGTTGCGATTAGTATAAACCAACTGACGAAAATCCTTATCGGCTTGCACCAACGCCTCTGTGTATTCTGCGGTATTACGGAAATGCACATTATCATCCGCCATACCATGACATAATAATAATGTACCGTGCAGTTTAGATGCACGTGCTATCGGACAGTCGTCATACCCTTCGGCATTTTCTTTTGGTGTACGCATAAAACGTTCCGTATAGATGGTATCATAATAGCGCCATGAAGTAGGAGGTGCAATAGCAATACCGGCACGGAACACGGGCCTACCCTCCGACATCGCCATCAACGTATTGAAACCTCCGAAACTCCATCCCCATATGGCAATACGGTCTTTGTCTACATATGACTGCTTCCCCAACCATATCGCAGCTTCCACTTGGTCATGGGCTTCCAGTTGGCCTAACTTTAGATAGGTACATTTCTCAAAATCAGCACCACGTCCGCCTGTACCTCGATTGTCTACGCAGACACATATGAAGCCCTGCTGACAGAGATACTGTTCGAGCAGTGCGCCCTGACCAGCCATACCGATACCCCATGCATTCTTTACCTGCTGATTGCCTGGTCCCCCATACTGATACATTACCACAGGATATTTCTTCGTGGCATCGAAATTTGCAGGTTTTATCATCCATGCGTTCAAATCCACACCATCATCCGTATGAATTGTCATTAGCTCAGTTTTTCCAAACTCATAGTCTTTGAGTTTATCGCGCAATTTCTTATTGTCTATCAGCGTCTTCAGCGTCTTTCCGCTGCTATTACACAACGAATAGACCGTAGGGGTATTCATATTGCTCCATGTACGAATAAAGTAGCGGTAATCAGCGCTGAAAATAGCACTATTCCAACCCGCCATGGGCGTCAGACACTCACGTTTGCCGTTTTTACGAGCCACCCATACACGTTGATCAGTAGAACCATTCTCGTGTGAGGCATAGTAGGTACTATTTGTTTTCTCGTCATATCCATACACGTCGCTCACCTCGTAGTTACCCTTATCCACTTGATATAATAGTTGTCCATTCAAACTATATAGATACAAATGCATCCATCCGTCGCGATCGCTGGGCAGCAGAATATGTTGGTCGGTAATGCAAATACCATCGATAGCTTCTTCCTTAATATAGTGAGGCACATGGTCTTCTATGGTCAGGAAGCTTAGCGTACTCAGAGGATTAGACATATAGATACGCAAACAATCCTGATGGCGATTGAGCGTATACACAGCAATACGCGAAGGATCACTGGTCATCACAATACGTGGAATATAGCCATCAGAGTCTACTGGTACCTGCAACTGGCGCGTCTGACGACTGCTGATTTCGTAACTCCACACAGTACAGGTTGCATTTCGCTCACCTGCAATAGGATACTTATAAGTATAGTCGCCAGGATAATCGGCAAATTCACTTTTTTCAGGTTTAAGACCTTTAAACAAAGGCATGGTGAACTGCTTTACCAGACTCTCGTCATAGCGAATCCATACCAGTTGTCGGCTATCAGCGCTAAACACCATGGCGCGACTAAAGCCAAACTCTTCCTCATTTACCCAATCTGGAATACCATTGATAATCTCATTCCTACATCCATCCTTCGTCACCTGCACTTCAGCATTATCATAAAGCAACTTGACAAGAAAAATATTATTGTCGCGCACAAAAGCTATCTGGTTACCATCTGGCGAAAACAGTGGTGTCTGCTGAGGACCATTCTGCGACAACGGAACTATCCGATTATTATGTAGATTATATATATAATAGGTAGCAGTGAACGAATGGCGATAGATACGCTCGGTATTCGTCTGAATCAGCATACGCTTACAGTCTGAGCTCATCATGTAACCATCAATGCTCTCCAACTTGTCACCTTTTACCTTAGCCACATCAAACAACACGCCCACTTCCTTACCCGTGCTAAACGAATATTTCAACACGCGGCGTCCATCGGGACTCAATTGGGCGTATGTCTCACCATCAGATAAAGCCTGCACAGCAGCCATTGACTCAGCACGAAACGCACCATTCGTAATATCATTCATTTCCAGTCGCTTTCCTGCTGACATCCCTATAGATACCAACAAGACCAAAATCATTATTGCAATCCTTTTTGTTTTCATTGCCATTATACTAATTTTATCGCAAAGTTACGAAAAAAAGAGAAAAACACAAAACTTTTATGGATAAAAACGAAAAAGCCCTGCTATCGTCATGATAACAGGGCTTCTTACTGAAAAG
>CAMVOS010000044.1 GCA_947169185.1 uncultured Prevotella sp. | reverse complement strand
ACCATCCGCATATCAACGGCTGTTCCATCACCATGGAGCCCGACTACTATCCCGGCGAGGACTATGGCTTCTCGGCCTATTCCGTACGTATGGACGACCAGAAGAGACCACCACGAGACTCTGTGGTCACGGTGCGCGAGGCTGACTATGACTATTATAATAAGGTATGGTACAAGACACCACGCCAGAAGAACGCCCCCTGCTGGGTGGACCCCTTCGACGACTACAACGCAGGCACGCTGTCCAGTCCTGACATGATAGCCTCATATTGTATGCCGCTGCACGACGGAAAGGGCAAGTTCATCGGCGTCATCTCTACCGATCTGTCGCTGAAGAAA
Organism: uncultured Prevotella sp.; assembly: GCA_947169185.1. GTDB lineage: Bacteria > Bacteroidota > Bacteroidia > Bacteroidales > Bacteroidaceae > Prevotella. The sequence continues at coordinate 15,662 of CAMVOS010000044.1, read as the reverse complement.
CTCACGGAGACCATCACCTCTGAGCATCCCTACAATAATTCCTACTTCATGATGCTGGGTGCCGACGGCCATTACTTCGTACACCCTGACACCACCAAGTTGATGAAGCAGTCCATCTTCACAGGCACCGACCCCAGGGAGAATCCCGACGTCGTGGCACTGGGCTACGAGATGACCAAAGGCCGTACAGGCCACATGGATGTCAAACTGGACGGACGACAGCTCATCGTGCTCTATCGCCCCCTGGAGGGAACGCAGTGGAGCATGGCACTGGTATGCCCCTCCAACGAAATGTTGCGCGGATACAACCGTCTGAACTACATCCTGCTGCCCATACTCATCATAGGTCTCCTGCTGCTGGCATTGGGATGCCAACGTATTGTGCAACACTTCATACAGCCATTGGGACTGCTGGCTGCCGAGTTGCGACAGATTGGCGACGGTAACTATGAGAAGACGCTGCTGCACAGCGAGCGTACCGACCTGATAGGTCAGCTGCAAAACAGTTTCTGCCAGATGCGCCGTAGCATCAGTCAGCACATCAGAGATGCAGAACAGACGAAACAGGAGACCGAGCAGCGCACCAAGGAACTGGAGCAGGCCACCCAGTTGGCACGCGAGGCCAGCGAACAGAAGACGCAGTTCATGCAGGACATGTCTCACCAGATACGAACACCGCTCAACATCGTTCACGGCTTCTCACAGATCCTTCGTGATGACAGCGAGGAGATTCCCGATGATGAGAAACAGCAGATTGCCGAGACGATGTACGTACAAACCAATGCCCTTGACTATATGGTGAGTAAGCTGCTCACCGCATCCCTCATCGAGAGCCATCAGACTATCAGTACCGACGATGTCGTCTTGTGCAATGAACTGGTCCGTGAGGCCTTTGACAATGCTAGCAGCCTTATCACACCTTCGGTCGAAATGCACTTGGACAGTCATGTCTCTGATGCTGTCACAGTCAATACCAACCGTCATCATTTGCTCATTGTTCTAACAGAACTTCTATTTAACGCCCTCCACTTTACAAGTGTGGGCAGTGTCACTATGCGCATCGATGCTACTGAGGATACCGTTCTCTTCACCATAGAAGATACAGGCTCAGGTATTCCTGCCGACAAGACTGATTTTGTTTTTGAGAAATTCACCAAACTCGACATGTTTACTGATGGCCTTGGTCTCGGCCTCTTCCTTTGCCGCCGCGTCGTTCAGCTCATGGGGGGCAGTCTCACGCTCGACACCCAATATACGGATGGTAGCCGTTTTTTCCTGGAACTGCCGTTTCTAAAGGGTTGAAATGGTTATCTATCGCACATAAAAGATCTGCAGTTTTGTTGTCCTTGCCATATTCTTTCTTTATTGTGTATTACGCTTAGGATTCTTGGGGAACCAACCTCGCAGAACGCGTTTCTTTTGTTCGAAGAGTTCGCCGATACCCCATAGTGCGGAGGCTCCGAACACGCCAACAACTGCGGAAATGATGGTATTCTCGATGAAAAGGGCGGCAACGATTGATGCCAGTCCAATAACTAGATATATGATCCAAGGGCGTGTGCCCCAGTAGTATTCTGTCTTGATGACGATGGGATGCCAGATGCCGATAGTAAGAAAGGTACAGATGGCAATGATGATTCCTGTGAAATACATGATTATGTTGTAAAAAAGTTCTTTTGGCTTGCAAAGTTACGAAAAGTCGAGCGCAAAACAAAGAAACTGTTTCTTTTTTTGCCGAGACGGAGTAAGTTCGCGCTCGAATGAGCGCAAAGTTACAAAAAAATGGTAGATTATTTAATAAAATGGATTTTTTTACGTTATATCATTGTATGCAGTGGACAGATCGTATTCGGCAAGTGAAGATTATTCTGGTAGTTGCAGCAGTGTTGATTGCTGTGGCATCGTTGCTTGTCTCCCATTTCTTGGTACGTGACCTGTCAAAGGAGGAACATAGGCGTATGGAGGTGTGGGCGCAGGCACTGCATGCCCTGAATGCGGCTGACGAGACCACCGACGTGACGCTTATTTCGAACGTTCTGGAAGGTAATAACACCATTCCCGTCATCGTGATGAACGCTGAGGGTGGCATCAATGACTTCCGTAACATCAAGGATACCTTGAACATGGTGGCGTATGCCAAACAGATGTTGAAGACGGGTGATACCATTCATGTAGATGATCAGCTGGTGTGCTATGACGAGTCGATTATGCTAAAACGTCTGCAAGCTTGGCCATACGTGCAGCTAGGTATTGTGCTGATATTCGTAGTGGTGGCAATCTTTGCCCTATTGTCATCGAAACGTGCCGAGCAGAACAAAGTTTGGGTGGGACTGTCGAAAGAAACTGCCCACCAGTTGGGTACGCCTGTATCGAGCCTGATGGCGTGGGTGGAAATGCTGAAGGAACAGTATCCTGACGATGAATTACTGCCTGAGATGGATAAGGATGTGAAGCGTTTGCAGTTGATAGCCGAGCGCTTTTCGAAGATAGGTTCGCTGCCTGAACCCGTGGATGCCTCGATGAACGAGGTGTTGGCACATGTGGTAGACTATATGGATAGGCGAACGTCGCACAAGGTGCAGATGATTAGGCAGTTGCCTGAACATGAGGTCATTGTCCGTATGAATGCCTCGCTCTTCGAATGGGTGATAGAGAACCTGTGTAAGAATGCCGTCGATGCTATGGAGGGTGCTGGCACCATTACGCTGACTCTGACAGACGAAAGTCAGCGTGTGGTTATTGAAGTACAAGATACGGGTAAAGGTATCAAAAAGAAGGATATCAACAATGTATTTACGCCAGGCTTCACTACCAAGAAGAGAGGGTGGGGACTAGGCTTGTCGTTGGCTAAACGTATTGTTGAAGAGTATCATAAAGGTCGTATCTTTGTCAAACAGTCAGAGATTGGCAAAGGTACGACCTTCCGTATTGAGATGCCGAAGAATCATTAGCTGTTAGCAATAAGCATTAGCTTTATTCTACGACGATACCTTGTTTCTTACAGAGTTCCAAACTCATCTCCTTGAGCTTGAACTTTTGGATTTTTCCTGAACCAGTCAGTGGGAACTGGTCAATGAAGAACACGTACTTAGGAATCTTGTAACGAGCTATCTTTCCACGACAGAACAACTGCACATCCTCAGGTGTCATCTTGGCGCCCTCCTCCAGAATGATAAAGGCACCAACGGCCTCGCCATACTTCTTAGAAGGCACAGCAGCCACCTGCACGTCTCTGATTCCAGGCATGTGGTAGAGGAACTCTTCGATTTCGCGAGGATAGATGTTCTCACCACCACGGATAATCATATCCTTGATACGTCCAGTAATCTTGTAGAATCCGTTCTCGTCCTTGACGCCCAGGTCACCAGAATGTAGGAAGCCGTTCTTGTCGATGACCTCAGCTGTCGCAGTGGGATTCTTGTAGTAGCCTTTCATGACGTTGAAGCCTCGGCAACACATCTCGCCCTGCACGCCAACAGGACACTCTTCGCCCGTCTCTGGGTCAAGCACTTTAACCTCAACAAACGGATAGTCACGACCTACAGTGGTGCAACGCTGCTCGAACGAGTCGTTCAGACAGGTCTGCGTCATACCAGGCGATGACTCCGTCAATCCGTACACGCTGGTGATGGTCATATACATCTTCTCGCTGACCTGCTTCATCAGTTCCACAGGACAAAGCGAACCAGCCATGATACCTGTGCGCAGACAACTCATGTCGAACATAGAGAACATCGGGTGGTTGAGTTCAGCAATAAACATCGTTGGCACGCCGTAGAGAGCCGTACAACGCTCCTTATGCACGGAGGCCAGCACCACCAGTGGGTCGAACTTCTCGACCATCACCTCGGTACAGCCATGTGTCAGACAGTTCATCGTGGCCAGCACGACACCAAAGCAGTGGAACAAAGGTACACAGACACAGAGTTTGTCGTCCTGCGTGAAGCCCATATTCTCACCCGTAAAATATCCATCGTTGGCAATGTTGAAGTGCGTCAGCATGACACCCTTGGGGAATCCTGTAGTACCACTAGTGTACTGCATGTTCACCACATCATGGCAGTTGACGTTCTTCTTCATTTTATCAAGTTCTTCATCCTCGATATTCTGACCCAACAGCAGCAATTCTGCGGTATTGAACATGCCACGATACTTCTCCATACCGATATACACAACGTTCTTCAGATGGGGGAAACGCTCGCTGTTCAGATGACCACGCTCACAGTTCTTCAGCTCTGGCAACATGGTATAGGTCATGTCCACATAGTTACAATCCCACGTGCCATCGGTGATACAGAGGGTATGCATGTCGGAGTCTTTACATAGATACTCCAGCTCGTTCTGCTTGTAGTTGGTGTTTACCGTTACCAGCACCGCACCAATCTTAGATGTGGCATAGAGGAAGGTCAGCCAGTCGGGCACGTTTGTAGCCCATATACCTACGTTGGAACCTTTCTTCACGCCAATAGATATCAGTCCTTTGGCCAAGTTGTCGACACGCTCGTTGAACTTAGCCCAGGTAAAGCGAAGGTCACGGTCGCTGTAAACGATGTATTCCTTATCAGGCGTCGTCTCTGCCCAATACTCCAGCCACTGTCCCAGTGTGCGCTCCGAGAGCGTATAGCCTGCAGAGCCCGTCTCTGCTGGGTAAGTTCTGTTTGGCAGTGGTCTGCCTGCCATATCTAATTTCACGTCGCTCATTTTCTTTCGTTATGACGTTATATCGTTATACCGTTATTCCATTAAAAAGGAATATAAACAACAGCAAGAATCTTTGCACTCTTTCCTGGAGCCCCATGAACATGGTGCTTGACGATGGAGTCATAGAAGATGCTGTCACCCTCCTTCAAGGTATAAGTGTCCTTACCATAGACAATCTCTACCTCGCCCTGCATCACGTAGATGAACTCCTCACCTTCGTGAGCTGAGAGCTGGAATTCAGGATTATCCTCAGGATTAATGTCAATCACAAATGGTTCCATGTGGCGACCAGCCTTCTGCTGTGCTAAAGGGTGATACTCCATGTGTTTACGAGCATCAGTAGCACCATTTGAAAAACTAATGCTGCTGTCGCGCTCGCGGTCTTCAGCACGAGTCACTACAGGACCGAGTGCATCGTTGTCGTCCATAAAGGTACCTAGACGGACACCCAGTGCACGAGCAATCTTAATCAGCGGACCCAGTGAGGGCAGATTCTGTCCGTTCTCAATAGACGCAATCTGTTCCACTGACAGACCGCTACTTTCTGCAATTTCCTCAATAGAGAGATTCTTGGTCTCTCTGATTCCTTTGATTTTGGAACCCACAAATGAATTGTTGTTCGACATCTTTTTATTCTTTACCTTAATTATTTTTTGTGTTGCCTCTTACTTAAATCAAGGCGCAAAATTACGAAAAAATATGGAAATACCAACGAATATTGCAAAAAAATTTGGTTTTTTGCTCGCTTATTCGTACCTTTGCACCCCGAAATGTGTAGTCAGGAGACCTATACGATAGATTTGAAAGGTTTGACGGAGGATGTAACAGTCCGAGATTTTGACCTGGACGACGAGTTCTTTAGGGCTCTCGACGGCTCGCAGTTGGAGCATGGAAAATTGCATGTGTCAGTATCTATACGCAAGGTAACTGGCTTTTTCGACCTCCAATTCCATACCGTGGGCTCAGTCGTTATTAGCTGTGACCGCTGTCTTGACGACATGGACCAGCTGATAGAAACAGATAATCACCTTATGGTGAAACTTGGCGACACATACAGCGAAGACGATGATACCGTGACGGTGGACGAGAACGAAGGAATGCTCGACCTGTCGTGGTTCATTTATGAGTTTATTATGCTGGCCATACCCATCAAGCACGTTCATGCACCTGGAAAATGCAATAGTGCGATGACGCAGAAACTCGAAGAGTTGAGCGGCGCTGTCCGAAGCGGCGAAGAGGAGGTTGAAGCGATAGACCCACGCTGGGAAAAACTCTTAAAGTTAAAAGCGAAGAGTGAAGAGTAAAAAGTTACTCCCGCTCAAAAATTGTAAATTGTAAATCGTTAAATAGTAAATTGAATTATGGCACATCCTAAAAGAAGACAATCAAACACTCGTACCGCTAAGCGCCGTACCCATGACAAGGCAGTAGCTCCCACATTGGCAGTATGCCCTAACTGTGGAGCTTACCACATCTACCACACTGTATGTCCCACTTGTGGATACTATCGTGGCAAGATTGCTATTGTAATGGACGAAGCTGCTGAATAATGAGTAAAATCAATGCGATAATCACTGGTGTTGGTGGCTATGTGCCCGATTATGTCCTCAATAATGAGGAGTTGTCGCGTATGGTAGACACCAACGACGAGTGGATTACGACACGTGTTGGTATCAAGGAACGCCGCATCCTAACGGAGGAAGGTCTGGGTACCAGCTATATGGCGCGTAAGGCTGCCAAACAGTTGATACAGAAGACAGGCGTGGACCCTGATACTATTGATGCACTTATCGTTACTACTTCGACGGCAGATTATCAGTTTCCATCCACAGCCAGTATCGTGCTGGGTAAGCTTGGCTTGAAGAATGCTTTTGCATTCGATTTCTGGGCAGCCTGCTGTGGCTTCATCTACACGCTTGATGTAGCGTCCTCAATGATTCAAAGTGGTCGCTACAAAAAGATTATCGTCATTGGTGCTGATAAGATGTCGTCAGTGACCGACTACAAAGACCGTGCCACCTGTCCGCTTTTTGGCGATGGAGCTGGTGCTGTATTGGTGGAGGCTACTACGGAAGAGAATATCGGTGCGATGGACTCTTACTTCCGCTGTGACGGCAAAGGACTTCCTTTCCTGCACGTTAAGGCTGGTGGTTCGGTCTCTCCTCCCAGTCCGTTTACAGTCGACCACCGTCTTCACTATCTCTACCAGGAGGGGCGTACAGTATTCCGCTATGCTGTGACGAATATGAGTGACGACTGTGCACTCATTGCCGAACGCAATGGACTCGACAAGGATAATATCCAGTGGGTGGTACCCCATCAGGCTAATATGCGTATCATTGAAGCCGTGGCTAAGCGTCTGGAGTTGCCTATGGAACAGGTGATGGTTAATATCGAGCATTTCGGAAATACATCTGCAGCAACTATCCCCTTGGCACTTTGGGAGAATGAACATCTGCTGAAGAAAGGTGATAACATCATTATGACGGCTTTTGGTGCTGGCTTTGTACACGGAGCGAGCTATTTGAAGTGGGCGTATGATGGTGCAAGCGCCAAGTAAAAGTTAAAAAGTGAATAGTTAATGCATAAAGCAGGCTTTGTAAACATCGTTGGGAATCCCAATGTAGGTAAAAGTACGCTCATGAACCAGTTGGTTGGTGAGCGTATTTCAATTGCGACCTTCAAGGCACAAACAACGCGTCATCGTATCATGGGCATCGTTAATACTGATGACATGCAGATAGTGTTCTCTGATACGCCAGGAGTCTTGAAGCCCAACTATAAATTGCAGGAATCGATGCTCGCCTTCTCGGAGTCAGCATTACAAGATGCTGACGTGCTGCTCTATGTGACGGATGTCGTAGAGAATCCTGAGAAGAATATGGACTTTCTTGAGAAGGTGCAGAAGATGACGATTCCCGTGCTGCTACTTATCAATAAGATTGATGAAAGCGACCAGAAAACGTTAGGGGATATCGTAGAGAAATGGCATGGACTGTTGCCTAATGCGGAAATCTTGCCTATCTCGGCTAAAAATAAGTTCGGTGTCGATATGCTGTTGAAGCGTATCAAGGAACTGTTGCCTGAGAGTCCTGCCTATTTTGACAAAGACCAGTTAACAGACAAGCCTGCTCGTTTCTTTGTGTCTGAGATAATCCGTGAGAAAATCCTGCTGTTCTACGACAAGGAGATACCGTATTCTGTGGAGGTTCGCGTGGAACGTTTCAAGGAGACAGAGAAGAATATCCATATCAATGCAATTATCTATGTGGAGCGTGACTCGCAAAAGGGGATCATTATTGGTCATCAGGGTATCGCATTGAAGAAGGTTAGCACTGAGGCTCGCAAGGCATTGGAGAAGTTCTTCCAGAAGCCGATTTTTCTTGAGACCTTTGTCAAGGTGGATAAAGACTGGCGCTCATCACAGCGTGAACTCGACGCTTTTGGCTATAATCCAGAGTAAGCGATAACTATTTTTTTGTTTTATTTAATAAAAGATGCAACTTATTTAAAAAAAAGTTGTATCTTTGCAACAGTTTGTAACTGTATATAAAAGAACTAAACGAGAAAGATATGAAAAAGCTGTTTATGGTATGTTGCCTATTGGGCATAGCAATGACCTCCTTTGCTGAGGACATGAAGTTGACGGTTCCTGAACTTGAGCCGAAGTTGACTTATGGCGAGACAATGACATATCGCCCTGAGTTGAGTCTTAACGTGTCTAAGATAGATGCTGCGGCAACGGTAACGACTGACGGCTGGAAGCCCGACTTCGATTTCTTCAAGTCGAAGACCAATCCTGGTGTGAAACCCTATAAGTTCATGGACGACATGACTTTTGTCGGTGTACCCTTGTTCCTGGCAGGTTGGGCCATCAAGGGTGACAAGGCTATGTTCCGTGTTAACAATAAGGAAGGTAAGGCGAATACGCAGCTACTGACCGACTTCAAGACCGGTATCGATGACTATACACAGTTTTTTGGTCCTGCGATGACCGCAGGTCTGAAGTTGGGTGGTTATGAAGGTCGTAGCGACTGGCCCCGCCTGTTAGCCAGCGCCGGTCTGTCGTATGCCATCATGGCCGGCTTAGTCAACGGTATCAAATATACTGCCAAAGAGATGCGTCCTGACGGTTCTACGGCCAACTCATGGCCTTCCGGTCATACCGCTACCTCATTCGTTGGTGCCACACTGTTGCATAAAGAGTATGGTCTGACGCGCTCGCCTTGGTTCTCGGTTGCCGGTTACGGTGTTGCAACGGCTACTGGTGTGATGCGTGTGCTGAACAACCGCCACTGGGTCAGCGACGTGATGTCGGGTGCCGGTATCGGTATCATTTCTGGTGAGTTGGGTTATGCCATCGCCGACCTGTTGTTCAAGGGCAAGGGCCTGTTGCGTAATGATTTGGAAATGGATTTTGAAAATCCTTCCTTCTTCAGCATCTCTATGGGTCTGGGACTTGGAGGCAAGGACATCGACTTCAGCCTGAATGATTTGCAGAACAGGGATAAGTACGACCCCAGCCAATATAATCTGGAAGATGATGGAAGCTCTGAGCGCCTCGAGTTCCGTGCTGCTACTGTGGTAGATGCCGAGGGAGCCTACTTCTTTAATAAATATGTTGGTGTCGGCGGTCGTTTCCGTGTCAGGGCCATGTCTGCCAAGTCGTTCGGTAAGTACAACGACATTGCCACTGATAATCCCAACGACTATTGGCAGGAGGCTTTTGACGATATTTACCTACAAGCCAACCAGAGGCTTGACATGGCTAAAGCCAATATAGGCGGTGCTCCCATCACCAACATTGGTGGTGTCGTCAAGAGCGATCACTTGGCCGAATTCACAGCCAGTGCAGGTCTTTACTTTAACATTCCGTTGTCTAAGCACTTTGCCATCGGCACCAAGTTTCTCATTGGCCGCTCTTTCACTCAGGAGTTGGATATCGATGGTTTTGCCGAGGGTAACGTCAAGAATGTCAATTATGCTCTATACGTCATGAATGGCAAGGTTTACGAAGATGAGGAAGGCAAATACTTCGCGCTTAGTGACCCGGAAGGCACAGGCGATACCTATTCCACAGAGTGGAACTACCTGACCCTGGGTGCCAAGTCTTCTACGTCATTCGGTACGGGTATCTCGCTGACCTACAAATATAAGTCGAATTTTTCATGGCGTCTGTTCTGCGACTACGACTATACGAAAAAGAGCTTCGAGTTGACCTACGATCCCTACGCTTTCATGAAGAATGCTTTGACAAGCAACGCCTACGATCTGCTCTGTAACAGTCTGGTATCTCCCTATCATGCACTGACGGATCCTGTGGTATATAAGAAAGATAAGAAGATGAACTACTTCACCCTCGGTCTCTCGTTCCTCGTGAATCTCTAATCTCTCACCTCTTACCTCTCACCTTTAAAAAAATATGAGTAACCTAGTAGCGATTGTCGGACGCCCGAATGTCGGCAAGTCCACACTATTCAATAGATTAACCAATTCGCGTCGTGCCATCGTGAGCGATGAGGCTGGTACCACGCGTGACCGTCAGTACGGCAAATGCGAATGGAATGGTCGTGAGTTTTCTGTCGTAGATACTGGTGGCTGGGTAGTCAACAGCGACGATATCTTCGAGGAGGAGATACGTAAGCAGGTTATCGTGGCTACTGAGGAGGCCGACCTCGTACTGTTTCTGGTCGATATCCAGAACGGTATGACTGACCTTGACATGGATGTGGCCAATATCCTGCGCCGTTCGAAGCTCCCTGTCGTCCTTGTTGCCAACAAGGCCGATGATGGCAAGCACCTCTATGACCAGTACGAGTTCTACAAATTGGGACTTGGCGATATGTTCTGTGTCAGTGCTGCCACTGGGTCTGGGACGGGCGACCTCTTGGATTATGTGGTGTCGAAGCTGAAGACCGATGAGACGGATGACTTGGAGGATGGCACCCCACGTTTTGCTGTTGTCGGACGTCCCAATGCCGGCAAGTCGAGCATTATCAATGCCTTCATAGGTGAAGATCGTCATATTGTGACTGATATCGCTGGTACTACGCGCGACAGTATCTATACCAAGTACGACAAGTTTGGTTTCGACTTCTATCTCGTCGATACTGCAGGTATTCGTCGTAAGAACAAGGTAACGGAGGATTTGGAGTTCTATAGCGTGATGCGTTCTATCCGTGCCATCGAGAACTCTGACGTCTGTATCCTGATGATTGATGCTACCCGTGGTATCGAGGCACAGGATATGAACATCTTCCAACTCATCCAGAAGAACAATAAGTCGCTGGTTGTTGTCGTCAATAAGTGGGACCTCGTCGAGGACAAGTCGCAGATAGCCATCAAGACCTTCGAAACGGCTATCCGTCAGCGTATGGCTCCGTTTGTCGACTTCCCTATCATCTTTGCTTCGGCAGTTACTAAGCAGCGTATCTTCAAAGTACTTGAAACAGCTAAGGAGGTGTTTCTGAATCGTAAAATAAAGATAGGTACGTCGAAACTTAATGAAGTTATGCTGCCTATCATTGAACAGACACCGCCTCCCTCCATTAAGGGCAAGTATATCAAGATTAAGTATGTGTCGCAGGTGCCTGATACACAGATTCCTACCTTTGTGTTCTATGCAAACCTGCCACAGTATGTCAAGGAGGCCTATCGCCGTTTCTTAGAGAATAAGATGCGTGAGAACTGGACGTTGACGGGTACACCTATTAACGTATTTATACGACAGAAGTAATGCGTAAATGTCTCATTATCTTCATTTCTCATTGTCTCATTTCCTTGGCGTCGTGTAGCAGTACACCATCGGAACAGCAGGCTGCTGAATCTGCCAAGGCCTATTTCGACTTCTTGTTGGAGGACGATGCTGTACGTTTCTTAGAGTATAAGGCTGGCGTTGATTCGTTGTCTGCCGATTATGGTGAACAATTGTTAGAGGCTGTCCGTCAATATCAGCGTGATATCCAACAGAAGCATGGTGGCTTGCGTGAAGTTCGTATTGCTGATGATCAATCGACATTCAACGTGTCTCAGCAATCAACACTGATATTGTGTTATAATGATTCTACGCAGGAGGCTGTTACCGTTCCTATGGTCGAACGTGATGGGCAATGGTTGATGAAATAAGTAAAAAGAAAAACGGATTAGATGCTGGGGGCAAATAATCCTTTTTTATTTTACTTGATAGTTGTACATTCTTGCCATATTCAAGCAGTACTCATAGTAGGCGGCACTATTGCGCCATTTTTTCATTAACTTTTTCATCATCTTTTTACCTTTCTATTTTTAAGTTATCCTAAATCATAAACTGCTACCGCTGTGCAGCTCTTTTTTGCACTGCAAAGGTACGATGATTATGTGGAATACACAAGGAAAAAGTAGACTGTTAGCGCAAACAGCCCCTTTTTTTGATGTTAATCAATGAAAAAATATCGTTATCCTTTAAACCTTTGACAATTGCCGTCGTCAAAGAATCAGAAATCAGGATAACAGTCAGGATAACGAATTAAAATTTACAAACAGGATAACAACTTAAAAAATTGAAGATTATGAAAAAGATTTTATTGACAGTGGTTGCCGTGATGGCATTTTCTTTTAGCTTTGCAGAGACAAAGAGTAAAGATTTTGATAGAAAGTTTGATATGAGCTGCGACATTTATCGTCTGGCTACCGTGCTCGACTTGGATGAGCGTCAGATGGATGCCGTTGAAGAGATTCAAGAAAATTTCAGCAGCGAGATGAAGTCATTATCAGCACTGAAGGGGCCTTGGCTGCGACATCAGATTCATCAGGTCGTCAGGAAGGATGCCCAGCAGATGAGAAAAGTGCTTAATGACAAACAGTTCCATGATTACATGCGCATTATCTTTGCGACGCTTCGCAACAGAAATCTTTAACTAAAGGTAAAAAGCAATAACGGGAGGACATTAGCCCTCCCGTTATTGCTTCTTATTATCTTCTTTGGTAGAAGGATAATACGCTTGCTTAACCTTTGTTTGTTACAGCTTCACGCATCTCCTTCAACAGGTCGCTGGCAAAGATAAAGTCTGTGAGGCGTTTGTTTGTCGAGCCCATAATATCTGCTGAGACACCCTGCCACTCTTTGTTCCCTTCATAGATAAAGATGATATTCTCGCCAATACCCATCACCGAGTTCATGTCGTGGGTATTGATGATAGTGGTCATATTAAACTCCTGCGTAATACTGTGCAGCAATTCGTCAATCACCAGTGATGTCTTGGGATCAAGACCGCTGTTCGGCTCGTCACAGAACAGGTATTTCGGATTCAGGGCAATAGCTCTGGCAATGGCTACACGCTTCTGCATACCACCACTGATTTCGCCAGGATATTTCTGCTCTGCCCCCACCAGGTTCACGCGGTCCAGACACTCCATAGCTCGGCGTTCACGCTCGCGCAGGTTCATCGTTGAGAACATGTCGAGTGGGAACATCACATTTTCCAGTACTGTCAGTGAGTCGAAGAGTGCTGCCGACTGGAATATCATGCCCATCTCACGGCGCATGTGAACCTTCTCTTGTTTCGACATGCCCACAAAGTCGCGACCGTCGTAGAGAATCTGTCCGCTGGTCGGCTCCAACAACCCTACCAGGTTCTTCATTAGCACAGTCTTACCCGAACCGCTTTGTCCGATAATCAGATTGGTCTTGCCATCCTCGAAGACGGTGCAGATATCCTTCAGCACCTCCTTGTCTTCAAAGCTCTTATATAGATTCTTGACTTCTATCATGACAGCAACTGGGTTAAGAATACATCAGAACAAAGTATCAGTACACTCGACGATACTACAGCATCCGTCGAGGCCTTACCTACATTGACACTGCCACCCTCGACGGTATAGCCGAAATACGACGGTACGGCCGAAATAATAAAGGCAAAGAACAGGCTCTTAATAATACTCATCCATACGAACCAAGGTTGGAAGGCATGCTGCAAACCTAGGGTCAGGTCATCGGGTACGATGATATGTCCTATATAGGCTGTTCCGTAAGCACCGACAATACCCATTGCTGACGAGAATATTACCAACAATGGCATGATGGTTAGCATACCAAGAATCTTGGGCAGAATCAGGTAGCAGGCTGAGTTGACGCCCATGATGTCGAGGGCGTCAATCTGCTGCGTCACGCGCATTGTTCCTATTTCTGAGGCAATGTTCGACCCTACTTTACCAGCCAGAATCAGACACATGATAGAACTTGAAAATTCCAGCAGCATGATTTCGCGCGTTGTATAGCCGCTCACCCAGCGTGGCATCCAAGGTGATTGGATGTTCAACTTCATCTGGATGCAGATTACGGCACCGATAAAGAACGATATCAGCAGCACGATGCCAATGGAGTTGACACCCAACTGTGCCATCTCCTTCACATATTGTTTCCAGAACATACGGAAACGCTCAGGCACGCTAAACGTACGGCCCATCAGAATGATGAAACGCCCTAACGTTGTCAGCCAATTATGTAGTAACTTAATCATATCGGGGGCAAAGTTACGAAAAAACGAGTGAAGAACAAAAGAAATTTATTTCTTTTTTCTTCCGAGTGCTGAGTAACTTCCTCGCAAAGCGAAAAAGTTAAAAAAACGAGTGAAGAACAAAAGAAATTCATTTCTTTTTTCTTCATTTATGCTTGACTGGGAATGTGAAATAGGTGTCGGGGAAGGGCTCGTCCTTCAGGGTAAAGTGCCACCACTCGGTGTCGAGGGGCTTGAAGCCGTGTGCAAGCATGGCACGGCGGAGGATCATGCGGTGCTTGAACTGTTCGGCGGTGATGCTGCGCTTCGGATTGGCAGGCGATTTGGAATTGTCGCCTGTGTATTCACCTGTCTCAGGATTGCCGCAGAAATCGGGGTGACTCTCGGGACCGAACCAGTCGAAGGTGCCGCCCATGTCGAGTTCCTTTTCCGTGGTCATATCGAAAAGTGTCAGGTCAACGGTCGAGCCGCGCGTGTGACCGCTCCGCTCGTAGATGTATTCCTGTTCGAAGAGGACACTCTTATCGAGGTCGGGATAGAAGTAAGATTTCATCTTCGTGTCAGTCAAATCCTGCGCCCAACGCACGAAATGGTCAACACCGTTCTGCGGACGGTATGCATCGTAGATTTTCAGGCGATAGCCCTGCGACATCACGTCGTCGCTCACAGCCTTCAGACTGTCAGCGGCCTGCTTTGTGAGCAGTGCCGTTGGTTCTTCGTAGCCGTCGATGCGTGTACCCACAAAGTTGTACGTGCCGAAGTAACGGATCTCCAGAATCACATCTGGCACCACGTCGGTAATGGTTACAAACTGACTACAATCGTCAGTCGCGCTGACCGCCGCACTCTTTTTCGTGTCGGAGAAGCAGGACACCATGGTCATGCCACAGATAATGATGGCAGCGAGCATCCAATTGAAAATCTTGTTCATTTTCGCTTTATTTGTTGTTATTAATTATATAATCAGTTTCACACGGAAGCCTCGCTTGGTGGGTTCCTCTATTACCTGCTTGCACTGCCCAGAGAGAGCGTTACGCTGTGCATCGGCCAGTGGCGTGGTGGTCATCTTTTCCACCATGAAGTCGAGGGCGGTGATGCCCGACTGTTCGCTGTGGGTGATGCGGACAGTGATGGGGCGGTATTGGGCCATCACATCATCGAGCATCTGGTCGGTCAACCGCTCGGCGGTCTCCAGTTTCTCGGCGATGCCGTACTTGTGGCAGAAGGCGCCCATCGCAGAGTGCATACCCAAGAAGTCGAAGTCAGGGCCCTGAATCTCGAACACCTCCTTACGGATGCGCTGGATGAAGGCTTTGGTGGCGCTGTGGACAGGATTCTCGAAAATCTGCTCGGGCGAGCCGTCTTCGTGGATGTAGCCGTCGTACATAAAGAAGATGCGCGTCGAGACGTCGTGGGCGAACTTCATCTCGTGGGTGACGATAAGCATGGTCATGCCCTCCTTGGCCA
>CAMVOS010000043.1 GCA_947169185.1 uncultured Prevotella sp. | reverse complement strand
CGTACTTCTGCTGTTGCTTGTCATAGTCGTATGACTTCTCCTGTGACTGTTCTCCAGGCATTCCACCGCCAGGCATACCACCTCCGAAACCTCCGGGCATTCCTCCACCGGGGCCACCCATGCCGCCACTTGGTCTGCCACTGGGACGTTCACCCATCGGTGGACGCTGACCCTGTGGGCGTTCCACCTGCTCACCCTCAATCAGTGTCTTATACTTCTTATTGAGCTTGGCTACTTTCTTCTGCTGCTTCTCGTCAAGCTGCAGCTCTTTGACCATCTTCTCAGTCATCTGCTCATAGGTGACTCTCTTCTGTCTTCTCGGCATATCCTCTTGTGCCATCAGAGAACATGACAGCATAAACATGCCAACAAGCATCATAATAACCTTTTTCATTTTCTTACAATTTTAGAATTATGATGCAAAAGTAAGTTCTTCTGCAGAACTATCGAAAAATAATCAACGAACAACGGGAATGATTCAACAAAGAGCGTGTAATACGAAAATAAATGCCTTATTTCACTTAAAACTATTTGCAAATATAGTAATTATTGGAAAAAATTGCTAACTTTGCACGCATATTTGGCAGTAATAAAATAGAGACATCGAGATAGTTCATGGCAATAGAACAAGCAATATTCCGCAGGTCGGAACTCCTGTTGGGCGATGAAGCGATGAGCCGCATCGGTGAGAAACGCGTGATCATCTTTGGTGTGGGTGGCGTTGGCTCTTGGTGCGCTGAGAGTCTGATTCGTTCTGGCATCAGGAAGTTGACGATTGTCGATTCCGACCGTGTGTGCATTACGAACATCAACCGTCAGCTGATGGCGACAACGAAGACTGTGGGACAGGTGAAGGTGGAGGCTCTCAAGGAGCGTCTGCTGACCATCAACCCCTCGGCAGAGATTACAGCCCTGCAACAGATTTTTACGGCAGAAACCGCTGAGAGCTTCCAACTCGACAGCTACGACTATATCATCGACGCCATCGACTCGCTGAAAGACAAGGCACTGCTCATCCTCATGGCTTGCCAGACGAAGGCGAAGCTGTTCTCGTCGATGGGTGCTGCCCTGAAGCTCGACCCCACCAAAATCCAGGTGGCTGAGTTCTGGAAGGTCAAGGGTGACCCCCTTGCCCGTGCGCTCCGCAATCGTTTTAAGCGCGACAAGCAGTTCCCCAAGCGCAAGTTCCAGTGCGTCTTTTCCGACGAGCTCTTGGAAAACAAAGGCCATAATGCTACTTGCGGTACAGAGCAGTGTATGTGTCCCAAAGCCAAGAACGGCCCTGGTGACCCTTCATTGCTGAACCATGAATGGTGCTCGTCGAAGGCTCAAATTAACGGCACGCTGTCACACATCACCGCCATTTTCGGCTTTATGTTGGCAGGATTGGTGCTGCAAGATGCCGTGAAATAAGCCGTATATCGTCAATATACCATATTTTTGTGATGCGAAATGCCACGCTGGTGGTATTTCGCATTTTTTATTTCTGCCGTACCTTTGCACCCAGAAACATTAAATTCACTAAAAAGATATAAAGAAACGACAACAACATGAAGAAAGCAGTATTTACAATAGCATTGATTTTAGGGCTGCAGCTTAGTCTGACAGCCGTTGCACAGAATAATGATCTGATAGCCCTTCGAGTACCTCATTTTGTACGTCCGTTAGTTGAGAAGTGGGTTACTGAGTATCAGAAGTCTAACATCAACGTGGATTTCCAATTCGTTTCAGGGAAATCCCAGGATAACAACAACACGATTTCATTCACTACCGACGATGATGCCGTTGCTTTCGCGCGCTTTGCCGTACTACCCATTACCACCAAAGCATCAAAAGCACAACAGCTGATAGGATCCCATCGCCTTAATGCAAAGAAATTGAAGAGTCTCTTCTTTGAGAAGGAAGATTTTGACGAGGAAGAAGAAGACAACGACAACGAACAAGCACTCCATATCTATACAGGTAGTGGTCAACAATCTGTTTCCCGTTTCATTGCATCTTATTTCAAACAGGAGACAGCAAACTATAAAGGTAAAAAGATATCAGGCGACGACAGTTTCCTCAATACCGCCATTAGCCGCGACCCTCTGGGTATTACCTTCAACCCGCTTTCCAATATCTTTGACTTGCAGAGCCGAGAAGTGCGTAGCGACCTTGCATTGCTCCCTCTTGACATCAATAAGGAGGGTAAGCAGGTTCTCAATGAGGGACATCTCGACCAGATTATAACTTTGCTCGAAAATCAGACATATAGCGAGATTCCTGTTGGTACTATCGGACTGTCGTACAACCATGCCAACCCCGTGCTCGAAAGTTTCGTACAATGGGCTCTTGTCAATGGCACGCAGTACGTCCACGAATATGGTTTGCTTCAGTTGTCGAAGAATTATCTTGCACAGAAATAGGTTCCACAAACTTTAGCCATATATTAGTAGTATTATTTGTTTTAGATGAAGGATCGGGCCATAAGTGCCCGTTCCTTTAGAGGAGACTTGTATTTATGAAAAAGAGATTTACTTCTATCATCATAGTTTGGCTTACTGCTATTATTGCGACAGCACAAACAGTCATCACAGGCCGTATCACCGATGCACGCACAGGAGAACCACTCATTGGAGCCACATTAGTTCCAAAATCGAGTAACGAACTTGGTGCTGTGACGAACATCGACGGACAATTCACACTGACCACACGTGTAAAACTGCCACTCACACTCGATGTGCAGTTTATTGGTTATCGGTCACAGGAGGTTGATGTTTACGATGGTGCAGAATCCGTCGACATAGAACTGGTGGAAAACACCAACCGGCTTAACGAGGTTGTTGTCGTGGGTTACGGCACACAAAAGCGCACACAGCTGACGGGAAGTGTAGTAACGGTAAAGGCAGACATCTTTGAAACCTCGCAGGCCGCAACGCTTGATGGCGCATTGAGCGGACAGGTGGCTGGTCTTAACGTGACGGCCAGTAGCGGTCAGCCTGGTGCCGACAGTCAGTTGCGCATCCGTGGCGGCAACTCGGTCAACGCCTCCAACGAGCCGCTCTACGTCATCGACGGCTTTATCTATTTCAAGGATGCTTCCAACAGCAGTACGGGTTTGGGAGGATTTGCCAGCGGACTGAACCCACTGGCCACCATCAACCCTAATGACATCGAGAGCGTCGAGGTACTGAAGGACGTATCGGCTACTGCCATTTATGGTTCACGGGGTGCCAATGGTGTCATTCTCATCACCACCAAACAGGGTAAGGCCGGCGCCAAACGTGCGCATATCAGCTATACCTATAACATCGGTGTGAGCAACATCAGCAAGAAACTCGACCTGCTGAATGCCTCAGAGTGGGCACAGTTCCAGAAAGACTATTTCAGCAACAAGGGCGGCTACACCGATGCCGAGATTGCTGCTTTGGGAGGTGGTACAGACTGGCAGGATGCCGTGCTGCGCACCGCCATCGGTCAGAGTCATGAACTGAGCATCACAGGGGCAGGCGACAAGAGCCGCTATGCCTTCTCGGCCAACTATACCGACCAGGATGGTATCGTGCTGAATACAGGATTTCAGCGCTACAATTTCCATACCAATCTGGAGTGGGAACTACGCGAAGGACTACGCTTTGGTGTCAATGCCACCTACGGCCGATCCAAACAGCAGGGGCTGACCACCACTGAGGAACAGGTATTCAACTCTTCGCCCTACTCTGCAGGCATCACCAACAGCTTTGTCTATGCCCTACTGATGCCGCCTGTCATCAGTGTCTATAACGCTGACGGCTCCTACAATTTCACGAACCCCTACGAGTATGCCTACTTCGCCATCGGCGACCACGCCGCCAATCCGGTCTACGACCTCAAGGAAAGTGTGGCAGAGAACATCAACAACTATCTGTTGTCGAATGTCTGGGCGAGTTACCGTATCGGTGACCTGACACTGAAGGCATCAGTAGGTCTGAGCAGTGAGAAGCTGACGCAGAACTACTTCTCTGGTGCCTACACCTCGCTGGGTCTGGCCACTCAGGGCATAGGCGGAACTGGCAACCGTCAGACAGACATTTGGCAGCAGGAATATACCGCCACATACGCAAAGGACATCAACGACCACCACTATATTGATGCGCTGGTGGGATTTACGCGCCAGACCTCGACTTCAACATATAGCAATATCCGCACCAACCACTATACCAACGAATCGCTGAAGCAGTATAACCTGGGCGACGGTTCGGGCACCTATACTCCGCAGACGGGCATCTCAGAGTCGACGCTGAACTCGCTGATAGCGCGTGTCAATTACACGCTGCTCAATCGCTATAATGCCACTGCCACCCTGCGTGCCGACAATTCGAGCCGTTTCTCGAAAGACTATCGTTGGGGCTGGTTCCCCTCGCTGGGCTTGTCGTGGAATGTCGACAAAGAGGGCTTTCTGGCTAATGTCAAGAGCATCGACTACTTGAAGGTACGCCTCTCGGGCGGTATCGTGGGCAATCAGGAGATTCCCGACTATGCCTTTACCACCTCGTATGCCACAGGCTCGTATGCCGGCTCATCGAGTTACTCGAAGGAGAATGCGTCGAACGATCATCTGAAATGGGAAACCACCGCATCCTATAACCTCGGCTTCGACCTTGGTCTGCTGAAAAACCGCCTGAATATTGTTTTCGACGCTTACTACAAGAAGACCAGCGACCTGCTGCTTGTTGTGCCAGTAGGCTTTGCCAGTGGTGTCACCTCACAGTTGCAGAACGTTGGCAACGTGGTGAACAAGGGCGTCGAACTCAGCGTCAATGCTACTCTCTTGCAACGCAGGAAACTGCAGTGGACTGTCAGCGCAAATGCTGCTTATAACAAGAACGAGATTACCGACATGGGCACCACCAACGATGTTATCCTAGGCTCCGATAAGCAGCAGATACTGCGCCGCGGCGAGTCGCTTGGTGCTTTCTACGGCCTACAGTTTGCTGGCATCGTTCAGCAGGGAGAGGATGTCTCAAAGCTGCCTAGCGTCAACGGACAGATACCTAAGCCGGGTGACCTGAAGTTTGCCGATACCGACGGAAACGGCCGCATCGATGGTAACGACCGCGTTATTCTGGGTAGCACACAGCCCAAGATCGTCTATGGTTTCTCGTCGCAGTTCTCCTATCGTGGCTTTGATGTCTCGGCCTCCTTCTCGGGCAGCTATGGCAACAAGGTGTATAATGCGCTGGAGCGCCGACTGGAACAGACGGGCGATTCGTACAACGTACTGACTACCGTGCTCGACTCTTGGACCCCTGCCAACGGCAGTCAGACACTCCCCCTGGCCACCAACGCCCGTCCGTTCAGCTATATCGACAGTCGCTATGTGCAAAATGCCAGTTATCTGAAACTGCGTAATTTGACCATCGGCTACAAGTTTAAGGTAGCTGGCTTGCAGTCTGTTGTTGAGAGCATTCGCCTCTACGCTACGGCATCGAACCTCTTCACCATCACACCCTATAAAGGTTACGATCCAGAAGTCAGCAGCGGCACCGACAGTGGTGTTTACCCCGCCTCGCGCACTTTCACGTTTGGAGTGAATATATCATTATAAACAAAACATAGTATTAATTTAAAGGTAAAAGGAGATTTTCAGTATGAAAAAGAAGAATTTACTTTTTGCAGCCCTTGTGGCAGTAGCAACATCGACAGGCTTTACAGCTTGCTCAAGTGACAGTGACGACAACAGCAGTAATAACAACCAGATCGACGATCAGAATGTCGTAGCCGACGATGCCTCGGCCCTTTCGCTGGTCAACGGTGTGTATAGTCACTGGCAGCCCCTGTCGTCATCGTTCTCGTTCATCATCGAGTTGAACTCCAACAAGCTCATCTCGTTCGAGGGTGAGGAGAGCGAGGCAGGTCCTGTGAACAGCCGTTTCGAGCAGGAACCAACGACATGGTATCAAGTGAAGATTTTCAATCACCTGCTGTTGGGTATCGCTCAGGACAACGAGGCCATCACCACCATCAGCAACTCGCTGAAGTTGGGCAAGGTGACACAGGCGGGTTATAATGCCGCTGTGGGTAAGGCCAAGTTCCTGCGTGGCCTGGCCTATCTGAAACTGGCCCAACTCTGGGGCGAAGTGCCTGTATTTACCGAGGCAGGCGGTTCAACCACTGAGCGTCAGGAACTTAATGTCGTATTCAACCAGATAGTCAGCGACCTGACCGATGCCGAATCGCTGTTGCTCGACTATAGCGGTGACCCACGTGTTCCGTCTAAGCAGGCCGCTCAGGCATTGCTTGCCCGCACCTATCTGGTATGGGGTGACAACCCGCTGTCGCAGGCCGAGGTGGCAGCCATTGCCAACGGTCAGTCCGATCCGGCCTTCTCGAAGACTGATGCCCGTCTGCAGAAGGCCGTGGAGTATGCTAACAAGGTGATCAGCAGTGGCCGTCTGGCCCTTGACCCCGAGTACAACAAACTCTATGGACGTGACTACGAGTCGAACAAGCGCGGCACCAACGAGCACCTCTTTACTATTGCTCACGACGGCGACAAGAAGGATGCTCAGGGCAACCACCAGACACACTGCTCATGGACTTTCCCCTTCCAGAACGGTGAGAACGGCAATGGCTACACCCAGAACCACACCGAGGTGGCCGATGACGACCTCTACGACGACTGGAAGGCTGAGCAGCCCAACGACAAGCGTCTGGCTGAGACCTACTTCGTCGAGGTTAAGAACCCCGAGACAGGCCTCACTCACCACTACTACTCGCCCATCTATACCCCCATCAACGGCAAGGGCGTAGATCAGAGCTACGACGATGCCGAGAACCTCGAGATTAAGCAGAACTCTGTCGACCGCATCGAGATTCGCTACGCCGAGGTGCTGCTCATCAAGGCCGAGGCCCTTGTGCAACTGGGTCGCAACAGCGAGGCTGCCGAGCCCTTCAACCAGCTGCGCCGTCGTGCCGGAATCGCCGAGGTCAGCGCCCCCTCCTTCGACCAGATCAAGCGTGAGTGGGACTACGAGTTCACCTACGAGCAGTTCTCCGTGCTGAACAGCTATCGCTGGAAGGACCTCATCTCGTCAGTCAAGCAGGTGAAGAACTACAAGCACTTCGCTGACGATTGGAAGGAGAAGCAGACCTTCACCTCTGACCAGGAGGCCTACTTCCAGAAGGTGCACAACCACCTCGTGGCTAAGTACAACAACGTTCGCGGCAAGCACTACCGCCAGCCCATCCCCACAGGTCTCTCTGGAGAGGCACTCGGTATTGCTCAGAACCCCGGATATTAATCTAATAACATATCTTTTGGCTCATTCATAATAATAATTGAAAATGAGGACTGGCATAAAGGTAATACCAGTCCTCATTTTTCTATGAGAAAGAACATGAGGAAAAACGCTTTCATTTCTCTGATACCATTTAGCATCTTCGTAATTAGTGCCATCGGCATCTCTTTCGTGGGTGCTGTTGACATCAACTTGTTGGTAAGCATCGCTATCCTGGCAATACTAATTGGGGCACTGCTTACAAAAGGGAAAGACTGGTATTGGAGCACGATATTCGAGTTCTTTGGTAGCAAAACTGCTGTTACTGCTACGCTATTATGGCTCATCGTCGGGGTTTACGGTGCCATCTTGAAAGAGGGACACATCGTGGAAGGACTGGTGTGGGCGGCAGAGAGGCTACAAATAGGAGGAACAGTATTTACCGTTGCGGTATTCCTTTTCTCAGGTTTGTTTGCCATCAGTACCGGATCAGGCTTCGGCACCATCAGTGCCATGAGCATCACGCTTTTTCCCGCCGGCATCATGTTGGGAGCCAATCCTGCCCTTCTTGGTGGCGCCATCTTATCCGGGGCAGCATTGGGTGACAGTATTGCCCCTGTATCAGATACGGCGGTGATTGCTGCCAGCACACAAGAATATGCTGACGGCAGGCAAGTGGCGGATATTGGTGGAACGGTAAAGAATAGACTTTGGTTTGTACTTATCGCTGCGTTCTTCACTCTGATAATATTTGTTGTTGTGGGACTGCTGTCAAACGAATCATCAACAATCATTCTTGATGAAGATACGGATATGCAGCCATACGGGCTGACCATGTTGATTCCCACCTTTCTGGTCATCCTGCTTTCATTCCATCGAGTCAATATTTTCATCTCTCTCTTCATGGGTATGCTCTTGGCGGTGGTTATTGGCTTTTCATTTCAACTGTTTGACATGAGTGAACTCATCAGTATCAGCGATGGGAAAGTTTGCGGAGCCGTGGTTAACGGCATTGCCAGTATGGCCAACATTTGTATTCTGCTTATGGTAGTGGTATCGTTGTCGGGGCTGATTATCCGTAGTGGATGTATGGACTTTATCATTGGGAAGCTGAACAGTCATATCATCCGCTCGAAGAGGGATGCAGAGTTGACCATCTTCTCCTTGGTATCGCTAGCAGGTATTCTTATCGCTGCTGTCAACACCATTGCCAACATCTGCATTGCACCGTTTGTCAACAGCATTGGTCATCAGCACGCTCTTCATCCTTATCGTCGGGCTACGCTGTTGGCAACAGTTATCTGCACGTTCCCCTTCTTCTTACCTTACGGCGGATGTGTACTATTGCTGCAAAAAGGCATTGAAGCATCGACCTGCGGAGTAAGTATCCGTGCAACTGATGTGTTCCTCACCGCAATCTATCCCTGGACCTTATTCGTCGTGATGTTTGCGGTGTGTTTAACAGGTTATAAAAGAAAGATTCAATGAAAGAACTGACGAGACTGATTTTGGACGATATGCGTCCTGCACTGGGTGTCACGGAGCCAGGCGCTATAGCCTTTGCAGTGGCAACAGCAAAAAAGTATGTGACGGGCGATGTGAAGATCATACGCCTGGTACTTAATAGCGGGATGTATAAAAATGCCTTTACTTGTGGAATACCAAATAGTAGCGAGGTGGGCAATGAACATGCTGCAGCCCTCGGCTATGTGGCAGCTAATGCCGACAAAGGTCTGGAATGTCTTGAGGGCGTGAAACCTTATCACAACAGAGTGGCCAAGACCTTCATCAAGGAAGGGAAGGTGAAAGTAGAACTGGGCGACATCAGCAGTCGTATCTATATTTTTGCCGAGATTACTACTAACGAAGGCTTTGCCAGTG
This sequence comes from uncultured Prevotella sp., assembly GCA_947169185.1. GTDB lineage: Bacteria > Bacteroidota > Bacteroidia > Bacteroidales > Bacteroidaceae > Prevotella. The sequence goes on along the minus strand of CAMVOS010000043.1, from coordinate 7,251 downwards.
TGACAATTCGTGATACGCACACCAACATCACGCAGATTACGAAAGACGGAAAAACTATCTTCGAGAAAAGATCAGATGACCAGTCGGCAAAAGAAAACAAATCCGTGCCCTTGATTCATCGCTACACCCTTCGCAAACTCTTTAGTTACGCCCATAAGGTTCCCATAGAGGAAATCAGCTTTATCCGTCAGGCCTACAACCTTAACCTGGCTCTGTTCAAGCAATCCCTCAAAAGCCGTCGCACATCATTTGCGCATTACTTGTTTAAGAAAAACGGTCAGCGCATCATTTCCGACAACGAACAAACGTCTGCCTCCCTGCTCTGCAATGCCGCTATCGAAGCACGAGTACTGGGACTTTCACTGCCCGCTATGAGCATCACTGGCAGTGGGGCTCACGGTATTATCGCCACATTGCCCCTTTATGCATCGGCGCAAGTAAACCATTACAGTGAAGAGCAATTACTGCGTGCCACAGCCCTTAGTTACCTTGTTTGCATGTATATCAAAGAATATTCCGGCAAACTATCTGCCTTTTGCGGCTGCGCCATAGCAGCAGGTACGGGCATGGCCTGCGGACTCGCATTCCTGAAAGGAGGCACTCTGAAAACGCTTCAGCTCGTCATCCAGAATATGGCTTCCAGTATCACCGGCATGATATGCGATGGAGGTAACCATGGGTGTACCATGAAGGGCATCGTTGCTGTAGATGCAGCCTTTCAATCCGTCAACTTTGCCCTCGAAGGCATCGCCATCGGCAATAGTCACGGAATTAATGGTCATTCGCCTGAAGAAACCATGCGTCATATCGGCATGATTGCCTCTCCAGGTATGGTAGAAACTGAGAAAGTCATCCTAAAGATAATGACAGAGAAGGGATGATAAAAACTGTATGCCAAACGTTTGGTATGTGAAATGCCATGAAGTGGCGATTGTGCAGCTCATAGAAACCCACTACCTTTGCACCCAGTTACAAACTTTAAAATGTAGTAAGGATATGAAAAAGGTAATGAGATTGTTTTTCGCCGCGGCAGTCCTGGTGGGGTTGACGGCTTGCAACTCGAACGATGATTTTGGTAGTCAGACGATTGAGATTCCTGGTGTGACGATAGACGGTGATGTGGATTGCTGCTCAGCCGAGGAGGCGCTGCAGGTGTACCGCTTCTTGCAGACGGTGAAGATTATTCCGGAACTCTCGACAGTAGTGGACGGACAGTACAATGTCTTTGCCTACTCGAAGACGGGTTCGTTCCACACGGGTTACAACGAATTGTTCTTTGTGGCTACGAAGAAAAAGAATGGCAACTACATCAAGAACTTCGACGTGACGAACGTGACGCCGCTGATGCTGATGGTGAAGATGAACATGAAGCACAGCACACCCGTAGGTGGAAAGGTGGAGTCATTTAATAACGACTATCTGGCCGTGAAACGAACTTGGGTGTCGTTCCTGATGAATAGCAGTGAGTCAGGCTCGTGGACGCTGGGTTACGACGTAAACGTACTGGGTAGCAAAGGCGGCATCAAGGCGACTGACATCACGGTGAATGCGCTGCCTGATGGTCAGTCGTGGCTGAAGAACTTCAAGTGGAACGACCAGACGTACTTCCTGTCGCTGGTGAACCCAACGGACTGGCAGATGGGTAAGAACACCATCACGGCCTACGTGTCGCAGAAGAGCAACCCCATCACCATGCCGTACGCACTGGCTGAGGAGCAGTTCACCATCGAGATTGACCCGCGCATGCCCGACATGGGTAACCATACGTCACCTGACAATACACCTCTGACTCGTCAAGCCGACGGCAGTTATCAGGGCAATATCAACCTAACGATGACCGGTCTGTGGCGCATCCACCTGACGGTGAAGGACGCTCAGGGCAACATCGTGGCTGGTGGCGATGAGCTCGCTAATGGTTTCAGTTCACTTTATTGGGAAGTAACTATTTAAGTATGTTGACAGTTTTGCTATCCACTATACTTTTGTCAGACACGGTGACCACCGAAAAGGCGCAAAACCTTGACGAGGTGGTCATCGTTTCGGAGACGGGGCGAGGACGGAAACGCTCTGCGAAGGGACAGGTGGCCAGTATCGACGAGCACCTCGGTGAACTGAAGAACGTCAATCTGGTGCGTCGTGGCTCGTATGCATGGGAACCCGTGGTGAATAACATGCAGACGGAGCGTCTCTCTACGACCATCGACGGCATGAAGATCTTCTATGCCTGCACAGACAAGATGGACCCAGTGACCTCGTATGTGGAGAGCGGCAATCTGCAAAGCATCAGTCTGAACAGCGGCCTCGACGGCAATCCGCAGGCCACAGGCAACATCGGCGGCAGTCTCGACCTGAAACTGCGCAAGGCGGGCTTCGATAATGACGCTTTTCACGCCAGCGCCTCGGTAGGTCATGAGTGGAACGGCCACGTGCAGGTGTATGGTGCCGATGCGGCGCTGAGCAGTCATAGGACGTATCTGAATGCGGGTGCCTTCTTTCGTCATGCCGACAACTACAAGGTGGGCGGTGGCGACGAACTGCAGTTTTCGCAGTTCCAGAAAGTGAACGTCTTTACGAATGCGGGACTTCGACTGGCCGAGAAGGATATGCTGGAGGCAACCTTCATCTTCGACCGCGCCACCGATGTGGGTTATCCTGCGCTGAACATGGACGTGGCGAAAGCTGAGGGACTGATCACATCACTGTCGTATAAGCACCTCTTTCGCAAGGCCAGTTGGGAGACAAAGGCGTATTACAATCATATCACCCACGAAATGGATGATACCAAGCGCCCCGACGTGGCGATCCACATGGATATGCCGGGCAAGAGTTGGACGGCAGGCGTCTATAGTTTGCTGACGACATCGCTGAAGCAACACGACCTCGCACTGAACTATGACCTCTATTACAATCGTCTGTTTGCCGACATGACGATGTATCCGGGTGGTGCAGCACCGATGTATATGGTGACGTGGCCCGACGTGGGGACGCTGAATACGGGAGTGGCTCTGACAGATAACGTGCGCATCGCCCGCAACCAGTCGCTGCGTCTGTCAGCCAAGGTGGCTTGGCAGCAGCAGCGCCTGAACAACGAGGAGGGCTATCATGCCCTGAAGGTCTTCTTCCCTGGCATGACCGATGCATATCATCAGACAACAGGTCGTATAGCCGCCAACTATAATTTTTTAATTTTTAAATTTTTAAATTGCTCCATCGGAGCAGGTTGGGGCAGTCGTGCACCAACAGTGACGGAGGCCTACGGCTACTATCTGAACAATACGTTCGACCAGTACGACTACATCGGCAACCCCTCGCTGAAGAACGAGTCGGCAGTAGAGCTGAACGGGGCTCTGAAATGCTCAATGCACAATGCACAATGCACAATTGGAATTGAAGGAAACGTCTTTTTGTTTAGTAACTATATCATCGGCCAGTTCGAGACGCGTCTGTCGCCGATGACCGTTGGTGCCGAGGGTGTGAAGGTTTATGGCAATATCTCGCATGCCACCATTGCCAATGCTTCGCTGACGGCTGAGTGGCAGTTGACTGAACAGCTGCGCTGGAATGGCAAAGTGGGCTATAGCAGTGGACGCGATGCTGACGGTGACCCACTGCCACTTATCTCCCCCGTCAGTTGGCAGACGGAGTTGCAATACCATTACAAGCGTCTGCAAGTTGGAGCCGTTGTGAAAGGTAACGCCCGCCAAAGCAACTACGGCGAAAAATACGGCGAGACGGCTGCCAAGGCTTGGACGATTCTGAACCTCGCTGCGCAGTATCAATTATCAATTGTCAATTATCAATTGTCAATTAGGGTGGGTGTCGAGAATCTTTTCGACAAGCAGTATGCCACTTATGCCGACTGGAACCACATTCCCCAGAAAGGGCGCAATATTTATATGAATTTGACGTTTGAATTATAGGATGAAAAAGACGTTATTATGGATTGGTTCACTCGTAGTGGGTGCCATTTTTGGTGTGTTGGGTTTAGAGTGGCTCAACACGACAGCTGACTTTGTGGCAGCGGTATATACGCGTCTGTTCCAATTGTTGGCTGTGCCAACCATCGTGCTGGCAGTCATCACAACCTTTGCTACTTTCGGTTCGAAAGGATCTGGTCGTATCTTTGGCCGCACATTGATTTATACCCTGCTGACAACCTTCACCGCTGCTGCTGTGGGAGCATTGCTTTATGTGGTGATTGCCCCTGGAAATCTACCTGCGGAAGCCATCAGCAGCACTACTCAGCCCTCAGACATCAGCCCTCAGACATCATTATATGATCATATCTTGAACGTCATCCCCAACAACATCGTCAAACCCTTCCTCGAAGGAAATGTCCTCTCTTTGTTGCTACTGGCCTTTGCCGTCGGCATCGGGTTGTCGAAATTGCCTGAGGGTGAGAATAAATCTGTTGTTGTTAAGGGACTGTTAGGGCTTCAGGAGCTCCTTTTTCTGCTCATCCGATGGCTCATCTGGACGCTACCCCTCGGCATTGTGGCTTTCTCCGCCCAACTCTCGGCCCAGGTTTCTGCAGGTGTCGTGGCCGACTCCATCGGAAAATATGTCCTGGTGGTGCTGGGCGGCAATGTCATTCAGTTCTTCATCGTCCTGCCGCTGTTCCTCCTGGCTCGCGGTTTGAATCCTATTCATATTTTGGGAAAGATGATGCCCGCCGTCTTGATGGCCCTCTTTACCAAGAGTAGTGCAGCTACCCTACCTGTTACGATGGAGTCGGCAGAACAGCGATTAGGGGTTCGTAAGGAGATAGCCCGTTTTGTATTGCCCATCTGTACCACCATCAATATGAATGGTTGTGCCGCATTCATTCTCGTTACCTCACTCTTTGTGATGCAGAACGGTTGTACACCGCTTACGTTAGGCACCATCTTACTATGGCTGCTTATCTCTGTGGTTTCTGCTGTTGGCAATGCCGGTGTCCCCATGGGCTGCTTCTTCCTGACACTTTCGCTGATGTCGGGCATCGGTGCACCCGTCGCCATCCTGGGTGTCATCCTACCCATCTATACCATCATCGATATGGTGGAAACGGCCGAAAATGTATGGTCAGATTCCTGCGTTTGTGCGATGACTGACCACGATTTGAAGTGATTTATAACGATATACCAAACTTATGATATACGGAATGACATAATAGTGGGATTGTGTACGCATGAAATTTACCATACCTTTGCACCCAGATTTATTTAATGAACGTTTTAAATATTGATATTCAGACACTTATGATTTAAACGGTAGAAAAAAATGGCATGGAGCGTTCCTTCTTCAACTGAGCCCGCTTCACATCGACATTCTTCTGGAGCAGGGCCAACTCAGGGCGGTTGGCGATGTCATCGCTGATATTTGCGCTTGTGCAACGACTGTTGAGAATAAGGCCATAAGTATAAAAAGATTCTTCCTCATCTTATCCGTTTTTTATAAATACGGATGAGAAAAGAAGAATACTTAAAATGCTAAACACACAAGAATATTGCGTTCACATATGATTGGTTATATATTATCCTGCTTATTAAACTATCAAATATGACCGCAAAGTTAATAATACATAAAACATAACCGTACTCGTTACATGTTTAGATATTAATTCGTATATTTGCACTCATGAGTACAAGATTAGACGCACAAAACCAGTCGCCAGCAAGGATTATTCTCTTCCTTGGCCAACAATTCAAAGCTACACGGATAGCCTTACAAATCACTCAGCAGGAAGTGTCAGAAAAGACAGGTATCAGCTTGAGTACCATACGCCGTTTTGAAAACGGACTGACTTTTAACCTCACGTTGGCACACTTCATTGCACTGCTTCAGGCCATCGGCTTTGCCGACAATCTGAAGGATACAATCCCTGAGATGCTGCCTGACCCTAACTTATTATTCAAGATGCAAAGCAAACAACGCAAACGAGCAAGTCATGGAAAACGTAGTATTGGTTAAGATTTGGGGCAAGCCCGTAGGCACCATTATGTGGGACGTTCACCGCAAACGTGCCATTTTCAGTTACGACAAGGAGTTTATCAGTCGAGGCGTTGATATCGCACCACTAACGGCATCCATACACAACCCTCGCTACAGTCTGCCGTTTTTAGGAGAGGCAGACAGGGATATCTTCTCAGGACTGCCTGCCTTTATTGCTGACTCATTGCCTGGCGGTTGGGGTAACGCTGTCTATAGCGCTTGGATAGCAGAACATCATTTGAGTTCAAAACAGATAACCCCCATTGACAAGTTAGCCTTTATCGGAAGTCGTGGTATGGGTGCTTTGGAGTTTGAACCAGCTATTCCTGTCAACGAAAACAAGGATATCGCCTTGAATGATCTATATCTGCGAGCTAAGGAGATTCTTGAAAGCCGAGAGCAAGTTTCGGCAGACACCCACCACTTAAATATGGACGTGCTCTACGAGGTGGGTACGTCAGCAGGCGGCAATCATGCCAAGGCTGTCATAGCCATCAATAAAGAGACAGGCGAGATTCGCAGTGGTCAGATTAACCTGTCGGAGGATTACACCTATTACCTGCTGAAGTTTGAGGAACACGAACACTATCCACTGACACGTATTGAGATGGCTTATTACGATATGGCACAGTTGTGCGCCATTCACATGATGCCTTCAAAGCTAATCGACATTGGAAACGAGCGACATTTCCTGACGGAACGCTACGACCGTCAGAACGGACAGAAAATTCACACGCAGACGCTAGCTGCCATGATGCCTGATGCTTCTTCATATGAAGACCTGATGGACGTTTGTCTGAAACTGCAACTGTCATATAGTGAGGTGGAAGAGACCTATCGACGTGCTGTATTCAACATTCTGACCACTAACGTAGATGCTCACATCAAGAACTTTTCGTTCATGATGAAAGAAGGAGAGTCATGGCATATCACCCCAGCCTACGATCTGACATTCTCATGCTTCAATCCTGGCAACAAGTTCGATCCAGCCCACTTCCTAAGCCTCAACGGCAAGACTATGAATGTCAATGCCAATGACCTGCTGACATTGGGACGCATCTATAATATCAAGAATCCCAATGCCATTATTAAGGAATGTGTGGATGCTGTCATGGAGTTCAGAACGATTGCTGCGCGTTATGATGTCAGCGAGCCTTGGATAGAAAAAGTCGAGCGCCACTTTGTTGAGATGTCACCCGACCTACTATCTGGATTGCATGGCTATAAGCCCCATGTGTTCAGCTTTATCCTGCAAGGCATTCATGTGGAGGATGCGCA
>CAMVOS010000042.1 GCA_947169185.1 uncultured Prevotella sp. | reverse complement strand
TGCACAAATGTGCCAAAGTGTGCATAAAATTGTGTTCGCAAACACCACGTTTTTATTCCGTCTCTCCCTTTTTTTCGACATCAGCCTCTTTCTTTTCAGAAGGATAGCTGATTCGGGTATGATAAATGGTCTTCAGCTTCTCGATGAGTACAGTCTTGGCATATTGGATGTCACGGAAAGTGATAGGACACTCACGGAAGTAGCCTTCTGCAACTTGTGAGTCGATAATTCGCTCAACCAACTGACGTATTGACTGCTCAGTATAGTCTGGCAGTGAACGTGAAGCCGCCTCGACGGAATCGGCCATCATCAGACAGGCATGCTCACGGGTGAATGGGTTGGGACCGGGATACGTGAATAGCAGGTCGTCGACGGGTTCGTCAGGATGTTCATTGTTGTAACGGATATAGAAGAACTTAGCCTTGCCCTGCCCGTGGTGAGTTGAGATGAATTCGCGAATGACCTTAGGCAAATTGTACTTGTCGGCCATCTTCAACCCTTCTGTCACGTGGCTGATAATAATCTGGGCGCTTTCAATATCGGTCAGCATCTCATGAGGATCGATGCCCGATTGGTTTTCTGTATAGTAGATAGGATTTGATATTTTGCCGATGTCGTGATACAGTGCCCCGGTACGCACAAGCTGGGCTTTGGCCCCAATCTTGTTGGCAATTTCGCCAGCCAGATTCGCCACCTGTATAGAGTGATTAAAGGTTCCGGGCGCTACCTCACTCATCTTGCGGAGCAATTCGTTGTTGGTGTTTGATAGCTCGATGAGTGTGATGTCGCTGGTGAATCCGAAAGCTTTCTCTATGAGGTAGAGCAGGGGATAGGCAAAGAGCATGGTGATACCATTGGCGCCAAGGTAGTTATACGCCGAGTAGTCTATCTGACTCAGTGCGTCAGTATGCATCCAGTCGAAAGCCATATTCACGCCCATTGCGACTGCTGTGACGATGAGCGCCGTCTTGAAGAGCTGAGAGCGCTGGCTGAGTTCGCGCAGGGAACTGATGGCCACCAAACCGGCTATCGTCTCTACGGCAATGAATTCGAAGGGATGCTGCAGCATAACCGCGCATATCAGTATCATTGTAAAATGGGTCATGAAAGCCGTTCGTGAATCCATGAACACACGGATGAATATGGGCACCATGGCGTATGGCAAGATGTATACATGGATAAATGTATTGCGCATAAAGAGTGCCGTTGCCAACGCAAACAGGACGATGAGGGCGTAGACCATCAGAATGCTGCGGGGCTTGTCAAAGTAGTCGATGCGATATAGGCTCAGATAGACGGTAAAGCATATCATGAGTATGGCCACATAGAGTATTTGACCTGTCAGCGACATCTGGTTCTGCGTAATGTCTTCATTGCGCCGTTCGTTTTCCTGCTTGAATGATTCTATGATGTGGTAGGTCTTCTCTGTTACTATCTCGCCACGATCCACAATTTTCTGTCCCTTTTGTACGAGACCGCTGGCCAGTGCAATGCCAGACAACAGTTCGTCGCGACTGGACTCGGAGCGCTCACGATCGTAGACAAGATTGGGCACAATATAGTCGTTCAGGTTACAACGCTTCAAGATGTTGCTCTGCGACGATAGCTTGGGGTCTAAAAACAATTGCTCGTAGGCTGACTTGGGCGAATATACTTCCTGAATACTGATGCTTGTCGCTTGTTTGTCGTTGACCACACGGATGGTCTTCGACGTGTCGCTACGCAGCTCGCTATATTCCTTCTGTTCCATGATGCCCTGGTCGTAAAGGCTGCGCAGACGGTTACTGATGATAAACAGGTAGTCGGCAGGCAAGCCAGGAATGCCCTGAGCATAGTCGTACATAAACTTATGAACCATCTGCTCTGCGGTCTCCTTCTTGCATTTATAGTACGGCTCATACTCGCGCATCACGCTGTCGCGCTCGGCTTTAATAGCTGTTTCCGACTTGTAGATAGGGAAGTCGTAAGGGGCTGTGAACTCAGCATATTTCCATGGCTTGCCCTGTTCAACGTGGAAATAGGTGCGACTATCGCGTGGCATTGACCATACGATGAGGCCTACCGAGGCGATGACCAGACCGATTTTTAATAGCATACGACGCCAGTAGGGGTCGTTTTTTATATTAAATGTACTCATGTTCTATTATATTTTAGTGCAAAGATACAAATAAATCATAATTCATAATGCATAATTCATAATTATTTAGTAATTTTGCAGCCAAAATTAACTATTTACATGGCAGAAAGAAGAGTTAGGGTGCGTTTTGCACCCAGTCCTACAGGGGCTTTACATATTGGCGGCGTACGTACCGCACTCTATAATTACTTGTTTGCACGCCAACATGGCGGCGACCTGGTATTCCGTATCGAAGACACCGACTCCACGCGTTTCGTTCCTGGAGCCGAGGAGTATATCATCGAGTCGTTCAAGTGGCTGGGCATCCAGTTCGACGAAGGCGTCTCGTTCGGTGGCGACAAGGGTCCCTACCGTCAGAGCGAGCGTCGCGATATCTATAAGAAGTATGTCCAGCAGCTGTTGGATGCCGATAAGGCGTATATTGCCTTCGACACCCCGCAGGAGTTGGAGGCGAAGCGTCAGGAGATACAGAACTTCCAGTACGACTGTCATACGCGCAGCCAGATGCGCAACTCGCTGACCCTGTCGAAGGACGAGGTCGATGCGCTGATTGCCGATGGCCATCAGTACGTCGTACGCTTCAAGGTTGAGGCTGGACAGGAGATTCTGGTCAACGACCTCATTCGTGGCGAGGTGCGCGTCAAGAGCGACATCTGCGACGATAAGGTGCTCTACAAGAGCGCTGACGAGTTGCCTACCTACCATTTGGCGAATATCGTCGACGACCACCTGATGGAGATTTCGCACGTCATTCGTGGCGAGGAGTGGTTGCCCAGTGCGCCATTGCATGTCATGCTATATCGCGCCTTCGGCTGGGAGGACACCATGCCGCAGTTTGCCCACCTGCCGCTGTTGCTGAAGCCTGATGGCAAGGGAAAGCTGTCGAAGCGTGATGGCGACCGTCTGGGATTCCCCGTGTTCCCATTAGAGTGGAAAGACCCCAAGACCGGCGAAACCTTTCGCGGTTATCGCGAGGACGGCTATTTCCCCGAGGCGGTCATCAATTTCTTAGCCCTGCTGGGTTGGAACCCGGGTACGGAACAGGAGATTTTCTCGCTCGATGAGCTTGTTCCCCTGTTCGATATTTCAAAGTGTTCGAAGGCTGGCGCCAAGTTCGCTTACGACAAGGGCATCTGGTTCAACCACGAATATATCCTGATGAAGTCGGCCGAGGAGATTGCTCAGCTGTTCTTCCCCATCGTCAAGGAACATTGTCCCGAGGAGACGCTGGAGCGTGTAACGGCAGTGACAGCGATGATGAAGGACCGCGTCAGCTTTGTCAAGGAGCTGTGGCCGCTGTGCTCGTTCTTCTTCGTAGCTCCTACCGAGTACGACGAGAAGACGGCCAAGAAGCGCTGGAAGGAAGACTCAGCAGCCCAGCTGACGGAACTCATCGGTGTTCTCGAGGGTATCGACGACTTCTCGTTGGAGAATCAGGAGCAGATTGTTCACGCATGGATTGAGCAGAAGGAATATAAGCTGGGCAACATCATGAATGCTTGGCGACTGACGCTCGTTGGCGAAGGCAAGGGTCCGGGCATGTTCGACATCTCCGCCTTCTTAGGCAAAGAAGAGACCATCCGACGCATGAAACGTGCCATTGAGGTGTTAGGCTGATGTATAATTTCATTATATACATATATTATTTAGGCGTCATCATTGCAAGCCTTTTCAACGAGAAGGTGCGCAAGATGTGGCGTGGCGAGCGTGAGGCTATCCGTATCCTGAAAGAGAAGGTCGACCCCAACGCCAAGTATGTGTGGTTCCATGCCGCCTCGCTTGGTGAGTTCGAGCAGGGACGTCCGCTTATGGAACAGCTTCGTCGCGATCATCCTGAATATAAGATTCTGCTCACATTCTTCTCACCTTCAGGCTATGAGGTGCGCAAGAACTACGAGGGGGCCGACATCATCTGCTACCTTCCTTTGGACACCATTACCAACGCCCGTCGCTTCCTGCGTACCATCCGCCCCGTCATGGCGTTCTTCATCAAGTACGAGTTCTGGTACAACTACCTGCATATTTTGAGCCATCGAGGCGTACCCGTCTATAGCGTCAGCAGCATTTTCCGTCCCGGACAGGTATTCTTCCGCTGGTACGGCCACCAATATAGTCACGTGTTGAAGTGCTTCACGCGTTTCTATGTGCAGAACGAGGTCAGTCGCGAACTATTGGCCAAGATTGGTATTACCGATGTCACCGTCGTGGGCGATACTCGCTTCGACCGTGTGCTGCAAATCAAGGAAGCCGCTAAGCAATTGCCTGTCGTGGAGGCCTTTGTAGGTGATACTCCCAAAGTCTTTGTCGCTGGTAGCAGCTGGCCGCCTGACGAAGATATCTTTATTTCCTTCTTCAACGAACATCCGGACTGGAAGCTCATCATTGCCCCTCACGTCATTGGTGAGGACCATTTGCAGCAAATAGAAAAGCTATTGACTGGCCGTAAAGTCATTCGCTATTCTGAGGCAGAAAAGTATTCTCTCAACTCTCACCTCTCACCTCTCACCTCTCACGACGTCCTTATCATCGACTGCTTCGGCCTCCTGTCCAGCATCTATCGCTATGCCGACGTTACCTATGTCGGTGGCGGCTTCGGTGTGGGCATCCACAACACGCTCGAGGCTGCTGTCTGGGATGTTCCCGTCATCTTTGGCCCTAATAACGAGCGCTTCCAGGAAGCTCAGGGCTTGAAGGCTTGCGGTGGTGGTTTGGAAATCCATAATGCCGACGACTTCCAGCGCATCATGCAGCACTTCATCAGCGAGCCTGTTGCCATCAAGGAAGCTGGTCGCCAGTCAGGCCTGTTTGTCGAGCAGATGACAGGTGCTACCCGTAAAATCCTGTCTGACGTCAAGCTGTAAAGTTGATAGACAAGACTGGTGAGAGTTCCCCACAGCCTATAGTATGCCTAAGGTTTAGTAATAACTATCTTCCTACACCCTGGCCCAAATACAAAGTCACCAATTGGGCAGACAGAGCGAGGAAGACGAGTGCCGCCACGTGATAGCCGAGAAATTCATCTACGAGAAGCAGCTGATGGTGTCTACCCTCAGCCGGTGTGGCATCTATGCGCTGCTAACGGCGGCATCTATTTTTAATTCAACTTCGTGCTGCAAAGGTACAAATAAATAATGAAACTAAGTCACTCGCTCCTATATAATTCATCCAACGACTGACCTTCATCGTTAATCCAATGAATCCAGCCGTTACAGCTGCGCCCCGAGCAGTAGCTGGCTGCGGTACTTGGGCTGGCCAGCACATAGTCGCGCTGCAACTCCCAGAAGCCGTCCTTGGTGGGCTTCGACATGGCAGCTATGATGGCGTTGCGCTTTTCGCCGTCTCTATACGAGGGCACCGTGCTTTGTGGCAGCAGGCTGCCCTTAAGAATACGCATCGAGTGGTCGGTCTCGTTGAAAATGCCGTGAGCATCACAGTCGCGCACTTTGATATGGAACAGGTTTTCGCCATTCTTCATCTTCGTCTTTTCCTGCTTCTCGAAGATAGGACAGCCAATGAACGATGCCAACAGTCGGACATCGTCGAAGAACTCTTCCATGATGTCTATCTGGTAGTTCGACAGCGAAATCTCCTTGCCTGACTGCTCGTTCATCACGCCATACTGCGAGCAATCAGTTGCCAGGTCAATGGCTTTCCGTTCCAAGTATTGCACGTCAGCCTTGTTAATGCTCTCGTCTTTGGCCACAAACATCAGGCACTTGTTCCAGAAAAGCTTGTGCGATTTATGGTTATAGATACGTTTCACGCCATTGGTCGATTCGCCTATGTACGCTTGTGCGCTGCCGTTCTCATCCTCGCCCAGCAGGATGTATAGTGCAGGACGCGAACTCTCTTCCATCTTGCTCACCATCTCAAACTCCGATTTGGGGAACACTATCATCTCGCAGATTTTGTTGCTGATGAACACGGTGCGAATCCCGTTGGGGTCGCCAGTACGCAAGTGCGTTGTTATAACCTTACCTCTTGCCATATCTCGTTGTTTCTTACGGTTCGTAAACTCTAAATACTTCGCTCGCCTTTCTGAATAGTTCTTGCTCCAATACTGTCATGCTATTATCGTATTGGTCAACATCAATTGCAGAGAAAGGTGCGTCCTCGAAATAAAGACTTCTGCCTTCTGGCAGTGACTCTCTGGAATCTCCAAATTCCTCCTCCAGAGTTTCCTGTGTCATCCCATTTCCAAAGAACATGTAAATAATTGGGCTTTGTTCGGGAGCGGTCTCAAAGGCATAGCACCAAGAGAATCCTTTTTCCTCCAGTGCTTCTTCTACTACTTTGCTATTTATGTGGTACCACCCCAATGTGTCATTAGTCCTTTCTACCGATTCTATGTAATAGAACTTGTGGTCATACCACTTAACACAGACCCTTGCAGGGTTCTGAACCTTTGACATTAGCGATTCTAAAAAGCTTCTATCCATCTCCATTGCTTATTCCTTTTTATTTATTTCCTTTTCTACTATTACAAGCCCTGCATGTCAATCGGGCATTAGAGAGAACTGTTCTGCCTCCTGTACTCCATGCGTCTTTGTGGTCTACTGTCAACTCATCAGCAGAGAAATGCTGATGACATTCATCGCACTCATAAAGCCCGTGCTCATCGGGTGTGAGTTTAGACAGTAATTCTGCTTTGTCGTCAGCAGTAAACAAGCGCTTTGGGTCTACTCGCAAGTTGCCTACGATACCCAGTATCATCGCCTCAATATCCTTATCTTTGGTCGATGACAACTTATATCCTTCGCTCTTCATGAAGGCATTACACTCTTTGCAGATATCATCCTTGTGTTGCAGCCAGATGGCTCTGTCCTTCAGATACTCAACGGATAGTTTGAACTTCAACCCGCTTCCGATTTTTGACCCATCGCCAAATACATCGCGAATGAAACTGATATAGGGCTTTATCTTCTTGAAATCTTCGTTAAACGACTCGTCCTTGTGCTGCTGCACATAGTCGTGCAACTCGCTTCTTTTGGGGAATATTCTGTTGTTTCGTACATAGTAGATGTACTCCAGAAGATGGTATTTGTTGTCACCACGATCAACAGTCGCATTAGGTAATACCTTGCGCACATTAGCGTCTTGTGCAAAATAGTCATTCAGACCTTCAATGTAGTTGCCGTGATACAAGCCATTGAGCACCTCAAATTTCGAAAGCGCCACGCCCAAGGTGTTAATGCGATTGAATATCTCACGTTTTTTCTCTTCTGTACCGCTGCAGATAATAGTAGTCAAATCCGTATTATCTACCACTTGCTGCAAGTCGCTATCATAAGCGTATGCCTTCCAGGTTTTATCTTTGTATTTCAGATTGCCTTGCTTGAATTTCTTGATAGCTTCTATACGTTGTTTTCCATCAAGCACCTCCAATTTTCCATCTTCTCTCTGCCAAAGATAAAAAGCAGGCAAAGGAATTCCTGTGTAAATACTATCTATAACTAACGCCTGCTTATCAGCATCATAGACAATGGCACGCTGCAATTCGATATCGCTGATGATAATGCCGTTGACGACTTTCTCGTATAGTTCTTTTACTGTCATAACTTAGTCCTCCTTTCTGCGCTTAATGACCATTCTGTCCCAAAGGCATTTGTAGTGATTGTTACCTTCGTCAAGATAAAAGCGAACACCCCCTTGAACATAGACAGCATCTTTATCTACACAATCTTTCATCTTTTTACCCAACTGACGGCTTGAGCCAATAATCTCAAACTGCCTGGGATTGTATTTCTGCATAAAGGTTATGGGGACTCCCATCTCACCATAATAATCATTAGGTATCTCTGCTACGGCAGACACCTCAATAGCATCATAATTGACATATTTCGGATACTTCTCCGGATTCTCATTGTATGATGCTGTCAGCGTAAGTTCCTTGGTTTGTGGGTCAACTTGCAAATTGGTATACCACATACAACTACGTGGTGTATTATGCTGTTTGGGTAATGTTGTTCCATCAGGGCGATTGAAACCGCTCAGATGATAATGGTAACCAATGCGGATATTGCCTTCCTGAAAATGTTTGATGATGCTTTTCTCCGTTGGAGCCGTCTGTGGTCCAATTACCAAAAACTCCTTGCCGTTCTTGATCAGCAAGTCGATAAACTCATCGAACTGACTGAAAGGTGGGTTTGTGATAATTACATCGTAGTAACTGTAGTCTATGTCTTGGAAGCGGACACCCTCATTTGTCTTTGGATTGTAGCCACTCACGCTGATAGAACGGAATCCCCATTCTTCCGCTTGGTTCAACAAATAGTAAACGAATTGGCATTTCACTCTGTCCATCCGCTTCTCTATCTTCTCCTTAGTCCTGGCAATATCTATGTTCTTGATGGTACCTTCAGCAGCGAACAGGTCACGTCCCAAAACATAGCCTTCCTCCTTATAGACTATTTCTTCGTTATAACTCTCATCCCAGTCACAAGGACATAGGATGCGCTTGCCACGCAATTGTGGCAGATACAGACTTACCTCGTCTGCAATATCTTGGAACAAAGTATAATACTCGTCGTCCCGCTTTTGTTTGCTGCCTTGCAGCCTTGTCGTTCGTTTAACCATCGGGTTAGGCGTTATTAGTTCTACGTTCTGCTTCTCGTTAAGAACGTACAGCTAACCCAAACACCCAGTCCCAACAGGACATAAAAACGTGGACAATCTTCCTCATCCACGTCCTTGGGTGTTTGGCCTAACCCGCTTCCTATAGACAATTCAGACGCCCACGCTATGTGGGCACCTGCATTATTCTATTTGGAAGCGTCTATCTGTGGCCAAACTTCAAGGACGTCCTTTGAATAAGCAAATGCTTCTATTAGTCCGGATTTCTCCCCGAACCAGCTGCAAAATTACAAATTTTATTTGTAAATAAGGTCTTTATGACGAAAAAACTGCGAAAAAAGGCAAGTTTCGCCGATGAAACTTGCCTTGAAGCTCCTTTCAGAGCTGAGAATGTAATCGTTTTAAGAGTCTATACCACAACGGCCATTAGCTCTTTACCAATTTTATGAATACCATCTACTATACGCTCGCGCTGAGTGGCTCTGGCTTTCTTAAGCCCGTTTGCATAATGGGACAATTGATGCTGATTAATACCAGAAGCCCGGCTGATAGCTGCCAGTGACAGATACGGGCCATAGGCTCTCAATAGCGATGTGGCATCCAAAAATTTGTACTCAAACTCATACTCCTTGTTTACAAGCCACTGTGGTACTTCATCACCATCATCAATCATTCCCTCTACGTGGAAATCAAGACTCTCCTGAGCCTCTTTCTGCAGATCAACAAATGTGTCGGCTGTAAATACCACAGCCCCAGGGACATTGTCCCCTAATGATGCCGAGAAATTGTTCTCGCACCAAGATACGTCAACTCTAATCTTCTCCATAGTCATAGTTCCTAATAATCATCTTTCTTGATTGAGGATTTTTTACTTCCATCCAGCCTAGTGCCAGATGCTGTTTAGATTCCTCTGATCCATTTCCTTATTTAATTGACCGCTCACTGTCACCTTACCCTTCTTGGTTGCATGTTTATACTGGCGATGATCGCCTCGAGTTGCACATAGAAACCAACCGTCAGCTTCGAGCAGTTTGATAACTTCTTTAGTTTTATAAGCTTTCATCTTAATTCTAATTAATTTTTGAGCGCAAAAGTAATAAAAATAATACTTCTAAACAAGAAAACAAGATGAAAAGTATTCTTTTAATATCTTTTTAACATTCTACCACTATTCCAATCTCTTTTTCTAATATCACTGTTCCGTTCAATAATCTGATGAATTATGTCCATAGGTTTACTTGTATCTCACGATTTTTTTGTAAATCTGGCGAAAATCCAAAAGATTTTTGTACTTTATATATGATGGCAACCTCCTGTAACCATACAAGTGGAAAGAATTTTAGTGTGCTGTTTTTGGTAAAAGTATCACTTTTGCTTCTAACGTATTTAAAGTCAGTTTATTAGTTAAGGTGATGGTTCTAAGAAAAGTACCACTAAGCATCACACTACCAAAACAAGTTGTTTTGGTGTCGTAGAAGGCATTTCTTTCACTGTAAAATGCCATACTTTTCATACCAAAACAAGTTGTTTTGAACAAAAGACTATGATTGTTACTATTAATAGTAGCAATTGTAAGTATTAATAGCAGCAATTGCGAGCATTAATGGTAACACTTTTTTCTATTTATTTTACAACCTGATGAGTTGTGAGCCTGTAACGGCTTGGTCTTTACCTGTCAGTTGGACGGCATAGATGCCATGTGGCTTGATAGGCAGGGGGATGGTCACGTTCTGAGTGGTGGGGGTGAGCCACTGGCGGTGGAGCAGGGTGCCTGATGTGGCGTAAATGCTTAGCAGGACGGGCTCTGAGGGCTTTTGGGCAAACTGCAGGTGAAGCTGTCCGTCGTGGGCTGTCAACAGGACGCCGTGTGGCTGGTGGTGGCTCAACTCCTGGATGCCAGTGATGCCGAGGATGTCGAGCAGGCCTTTGTAGGCATCCACCTCACCATATCCATAATAATTATTGGGATATGAAAGCAACTCGTCGGGGTGCTTGCAGGTGCGCTGCAGGATGCCACGGATGTCGTCGGGCGTCAAGGTGGGTTTGGCCTGAAGCCAGAGGGCAATGGTGCCTGCAACGACTGGCGTCGACATGGACGTTCCTGATTCTATGCCCCATACGTATGTGCGCCCATTGACGTCGAAGTGCTTCACATGGGAGCTGGTCGCATCGGGGTGTGCCTCGTAGTAGTGGCTACTGAGCGATGAGACGACGTATTTGCCAGGAGCGGTCACGTCAGGTTTTATTTGTCCGTCAATCGTAGGACCTACTGACGAGAACCACGACAGAAGGCCTGCCTCCGGGTCTTTGCCGTCGCTGACAACAGTACCGTCTGTGTTGGTGTATGACAACCGGTAGGACGTGCTTCCCACAGTGATGGCAGCCTCCAGACATCCAGGGGCCAAAATGTTGTGAGTCTTCTCTGCGGCATTCCATTGAATATCGGTATCGTAATTGCCAAAGCTCTGCGAAGAGCTGCCGTAGACCTCGGCCTCGCAGCCTGCTCCCTCGATGACCAGGGCAATATTCTCCATTTCGTTGAATGAGTGACTGCCTCTGAGCACAATCCAATAGACCGTCTTGCCCTCGATGAGCTCCGACTGGTAACGGCTGATGCTGACGGCACAGGTGTCTCTCGACTCTGCCCCCTCTAAAAATAGTGTGTCGATGAGTTGGTCGTCCTTCCAGTTTTCACTATCCATCGGCAGGCGCAGCTCTTGGTCCACGACGTTTTTCCCTTGATAGGCTATCAGACGGACAATGGGCTTGCCGTCAGACAACAGCCTGTAGCTGGCGGTAGGACGGTAGACCCTGATGAAACTGCCTGTACTCTCAATGCCCAAAGGCTTGCTGAAGTATGTCATTTCCTGACGTTCGTTGCCAGCCGCGGAGACCAGAATGTGACCTGGTCCGACCAGACGACTGAGGAAGAGGCTGAACAGACGGTCGTCATCGTCCATGTAGGGGGTGTAGCCCTCGCTGAACGATACGACGCACGGCTTGTGCTGGCTGTCGGCATAGTCGAAGAGATACTTGAAGCCCAAGGCGTCGGTCGCTGTGGTGTAGAGGTAGTAGTCGGCCTTGTCAATGAATGCCGTATCGGCAGTTACCGCATTGGCCACCAGACAGAGATCGCTTTCCCAAGCCACACCGCGATAGGGTGAGTCGTAGCCGCTGCCTGCAGCAATGCCGGTGGTGTGGGTACCGTGGTATTGCTCGTGTCCGTCGGTAGCACATCCTTTCGACAGGATATCGTCCGTTGTCGTCCATGCCGAGCCGACGGGGAAGCGGTCGTTGTCGGTGTCGTGTGCCAACTGGTCCCAGAATGCCTTGATGCGATACTGGCTCAACGTCACGTCATTGTAGAATGTAGGATGCGTCAGGTCGAAGCCAATGTCCATCAGGCCTACGACAACTCCTTGTCCGGTAAAGGCAGGATGCTCAGCGGTCTGATGGTAAAGAGGCAGCACGTTGCTGATGTCGGGTACGGTGTCCATCGTCGGATGGCCTTTGTCGCTGGCTTCCACACGTAACACCTCGGGTTGCTGGGATAGCGAGCTGACCTTGTCAAAAGGAATGGTGACGATGGCAATGTCGCCCAATTGGGCATATTTCTTACAGTCGTATTGTGCGAGCGTCGCATCGTTGATGCCGTCTTTCATTTGCACGAAGACGGTGGTGAGCATACTGGTAGCGTCAGCCCTGCGTCCCGTCATGCCTGCATGCTTTTCGTTCTTGATGCTTTCTTGTAGCCATGTGGACAGACGTCCATGATTGGACTGGGCGCAGACACTCGTGGAGAGCATGAGCAGTAGCATGGCAATATGGCGTAGAATATGTTGCATGTTGCAAAGTTACGAAATATTTTGTGATTTATAATACATAATTCATAATTATTTCGTAATTTTGCCGTCATGAAAACGTTTCTGAAACTATTTGGAGGTCTGATTGCCACCTGTATTGTATTGGTGGTGGGGACGGTATTGGTGTTGGATACCGATGCTTTTCAGAACAAGTTGCTCAACTATGCCACCAGCATGTTATCAGAGAAGTTGCAGACACGTGTCGAGATAGACAGCGTCAGCATCGGGCTCTTTTCTCAGGACGTCAACCTCTATGGTTTGGACGTTGAAGACCTGCAGCATCGTAAGATGTTCCAGCTCGACCGCCTGTCAGTCAATGTGAAGCTGTTGCCACTGCTTCATAACGAGGTGTGCATCACGGATGCCTCGATAGATGGTGTCAGGGCTCTGATATACAAACCCAAGCCAGACTCTGCTGCCAACTATCAGTTCGTGATCGATGCCTTTCGGAAGGACACGTTGTCACGTCCAAAGGAGGTGTCGAAAGAGGACAAGGCCAAAAAGAAACTGATGCTGAGCCTTAGCCAGTTGTCCATAAGCCATGTCGACGTGACCTATAACGACCAGGCCTACACGCTGTTGAACGTGATGTGCCAGATAGGTAAAAACGATAGGCTGTCGGCCACCATCACCGACTTGCAGCGCACATGGGTCAGTCGGACTAAAAAGGGTCCCGTCGACAACAAGCTGCGTGTTGGTCGGCTGCTGGTCGTTGAGACTAACGGCCATCGCAGGGTACAGGCAGACAGCGTGCATTTCGTGACAGACAACCACTTGCCACGCAAGAATGTGGGCAAGCCCAAACGTGGCGCCTTCGATGCCGGGCATTTTGACATTGTGGGTCGTCTGACGGCTGACATCCAAAGCATTCAGAAAGACAGCATCGTGGCAACCATTACCCAGTGTCAGGCACTCGACAGAGGTTCAGGACTTACGCTGAAATCCCTGAAGACCAAAGTTCTGGTGTCTGGCGGTGTGGCATACCTTAGCGATATCGATATCCAGTTGCCAAACACGCAGCTGAAGTTTGCTAAAGCTACCGTTCAGCTACCCAGCAAAAAGCTGGAGCGTCCCCTAGAATTCGCCACATCTCCCATTTCCGGACGTGTCATCCTGAAGGACATAGCCCGTCCGTTTGCGCCGGTATTGTCGAACTTCACGATACCCTTGTCGCTGCGTGTCGATTTCAGCGGTGATGCTGAGCAGCTGAAGTTTCAGAACGTTGGCGTTAGTACTGAAGATCGTAAGCTGACGATTAGTGCCAATGGTGCTATCACAGGGTTGAAAGACAAGCATCAGCTCAATGTCCGCTTCCATGTCAGCAAGATGACGGCAAAAGGTGGCGTCAAGGAACGCATCATCAGCCAGTTTCCTGTCAAGAAGTTCATGATGAAACAGCTGCACAATCTGGGTACCATCCACTACACGGGCGACTTCAGCGTGTTGTGGAAGAAGGAGACGTTCCAAGGACTGCTGAATACTGAAGGTGGAAACATCAACTTCAATTTCAGTCTCGACGAGCTGAACAAATACGTCTATGGCACAACTCGTACCGACTCCTTCATGCTGGGAAAAGTCATGGGTATGCCCGATATTGGCAAGATAGCCTGTAAAGCTGATTTCAAGTTCGACATCTCTAAGCCCCGTACAGCCAAGATGCGACAGCTGAAGGGCGGCAAGCTGCCTATCGGACAAGTGGATGCTGAAGTCTACGAGGGCAAATACAAGAAGGTGAAGGTGCATGATATAGAGGCACACATGAAGAGCGATGGTGCTGTGGCCGAAGGTAATTTGGTGATGAAGGGCGGACGTGTCGATTTGCTCTGTAGCTTCTCGTTTACCAATACCAATGAGATGCACAAGACCAAGATTAAGCCAGGCATCCGCTTCCATAAACTCTCTGAAGAAAAGAAAGCTGAAAGGGCAGAGAGGAAAGCTGCGAAGAAAGCAGCTAAGGCTGAGGCCAAAGCCGAGAAAAAAGCAGCTAAGGCTGAGGCTAAAGCAGCCAAAAAGGCTCAGAAGGATGCGTCAAAGATCACGCCCTCTGCTAACAGTGTTGAATAAAGTATAGAATGGGAAAGAAATATTTTGGACATTTCATAGCTTTTGTTACCGTGGCCATTTGGGGTAGCACCTTCGTGTTTACCAAGATGTTGTTGCTGAACGGCCTGTCGCCCGCACAAATCTTTACGTTGCGTTTTATCATTGCATACGTATTGCTGCTGGGGTTCGAACTGGCTTTTAGGTGGTCGTCGTTCAGACTGTTCAGCACATCGTGGCGCGACGAGCTGGTCATGTTGTTGCTGGGCATCACAGGCGGGTCGGTTTACTTCCTCACCGAGAATGCCGCCATGCTCTATACAACGGCCACTAATACGTCACTCATCGTGTGCTCGTGTCCGCTGTTTGCCATGCTGTTGGTGGCGTTGGTCTATCGCCAGACCGAGCGGTTTACGCGTGTGCAGGTGTTCGGGTCGTTGTTGGCGTGTATGGGTATGGCAGTAGTCGTCTTGAACGGACGCTTCGTGCTGCATCTTTCTCCTGTTGGCGATATGCTGGCCTTTGGCGCCTGTCTTTGTTGGGCCGTCTATTCGCTGCTGATAAAATCGGTGAGCGAGCGCTATTCTACCTTTTTTATTACACGCAAGGTGTTTGCCTATGGCTTGCTGACCATACTGCCTTACTACATCATATTCCCTGGCTTCCCGTCAATAGAAGTTATCTTTAGCCGCGACGTAATCTGGAACCTGCTGTTTCTCGGCGTGATAGCCTCGATGGTCTGTTTCCTTGTATGGAATTGGGTGTTACACCAGCTGGGCACAATCGTGGCCACGAATTGGGTGTACTTCAACCCTATGACCACCATTCTCTTCGCTTGGTGGTTGCTGCACGAACAGATCACTATTTGGTTCCTGCTCGGCAGTATGTTCATCATTGTCGGTATGATACTTTCTGACAGGAAATAGAAGCTCGTCTTTACTTTCCTCTTGTAGTTTCTAAATTCCCCTTTCAGCCCAATCGCCTCTATCGAGGTTTCTGTAACCGATGGCTTCGGCGATATGGTGGCTCTGCACCTTCTCTGCGCCTTCGAGGTCGGCAATGGTTCTTGCGACCTTCAAGATGCGGCTGTAGGCACGGGCAGAGAGCTTCAGACGCTCCATAGCCATGCGGAGCATATCAAGGCTGGCAGCATCGGGTTCGGCAAACTCGTGGAGCATTTTTTCGGTCATCATCGCATTGCAGTGGATGCCCTTGAAAGGACGGAAACGTTCCTCCTGTATTTTGCGTGCCGCAATGACGCGCTCGCGAATCTTCTCCGAGGGTTCACCTGGTTGCATCTGCGAGAGCTGGGCGAAGGGCACGGCCTGTATCTCGCAATGGATGTCGATACGGTCGAGTAGCGGACCGCTAATCTTATTCATATAGCGTTGTATCTGACCCGGTGTACAGGCGCAATGGTGCGTGGGGTCGCCATAGTAGCCGCATGGACAAGGGTTCATGGATGCGACAAGCATGAACGAACATGGATATTCAACGTTGTATTTGGCACGCGAGATACTGATTTTGCGGTCTTCCAAGGGCTGACGCAGTACTTCGAGGACGCTTCGTGCGAGCTCTGGCATCTCGTCGATGAACAAAACACCGTTATGGGCGAGGCTGATTTCACCTGGCTGTGGATTATTTCCTCCGCCAACCAAAGCAACTTGCGATATCGTGTGATGCGGTGCCCGGAAGGGACGCTGGCTGATAAGACTGGTGTCTCGGCTTATCTTGCCCGCTACGCTGTGTATCTGGGTGGTCTCCAAACTCTCGGCTAACGACAGAGGGGGAAGAATCGATGGCAAACGCTTGGCTAACATCGATTTGCCACTACCCGGTGGACCTATCATAATCAGGTTGTGGCCACCAGCAGCAGCAACCTCTAAAGCGCGTTTGACGCTCTCTTGTCCTTTGACGTCGGCAAAGTCCAGTTCGTAGTGGTTTTGCTGTTCGTAGAACTCACGACGTGTATCGATGACGGTGGGCTCATAGCTGCTGTTGCCATTCAGGAAGTTGATAACGTCCAACAGTGTGTCCATGCCATAGACTTCCAACTGATTGACAACGGCAGCCTCGCGGATATTCTGTTGGGGCACGATGAGACCCTTGAACTTCTCGGCCCGTGCACGGATAGCGATAGGCAGTGCCCCACGAATAGGTTGCAGACGCCCGTCAAGTCCCAGCTCACCGACCAGCATGTATTTCTCCAGCATATCGCTCGTCACCTTACCGTTGGCAGCCAATATGCCGATGGCCAATGGCAGGTCATAGCCTGAACCTTCTTTTTTGATGTCAGCCGGTGCCAGATTGACGGTGATGTCCATGGTGGGCATCTTGAACCCGTTGTTGATGAGTGCAGCCTTGATGCGGTCGTGGCTTTCCTTGACGGCGGTGTCGGCCAGTCCCGTCAGGTGGAACTGCACGCCACGTGACATGCTCACCTCGACAGTAACCGTCGTCACCTCCAGTCCGTTGACTGCTGCACAATATGT
>CAMVOS010000041.1 GCA_947169185.1 uncultured Prevotella sp. | reverse complement strand
ATAAGCCCCATGTGTTCAGCTTTATCCTGCAAGGCATTCATGTGGAGGATGCGCAGTGGGAAGAGATGGGCAATGGCGCCATGCGACTGACGGCCCGTCTCAACGGACAGGAGTATAAAGCCACCTTCAGTGCCAAGTCACTCAATGGCAAGCTGGCCATTGAACGGGGCGGAACGAAAATGACGCAGGAAGACTTGCGCCAATTCGTGGAAGAGTTATTCATTCCAAAATATTTGGAACGGAATCCCCAATAGCATGATTTTAACGAAGCATTTAAGCTAAAGCGGAAGCAAGATTCAAAATAGCGTTTTTTCCTTTCTACTGCATATTATGTTATTTTAATGTGCTTTCTTTAAGGATGATACAAAAAGTGACGTTTTTGTAACACACAGAAAATAGGGTTTCAAAGAAATATCCTAACTTTGCAAACGAAAACAGAAAACGTAACCTAACTGAAGTCACAATGACCGCAAATGCAACACAGGAAGCTAAGGGCTTCTACAAACTCTCCTGGATTCAACGTATTGGATTCGGTTCGGGCGACTTGGCTCAGAACCTGATTTACCAGACCATCAGCATGTATCTGCTGTTCTTCTACACCAATGTCTACGGGCTTAAGCCTGCCGACGCAGCTACCATGTTCCTGGTCGTCCGACTGGTCGATGTATTATGGGATCCCTTGGTGGGAACCTATGTCGATAAACACAACCCACGCTGGGGCAAGTACCGTTCCTACCTGGTATTAGGTGGACTGCCACTGACAGCCTTTGCCGGACTCTGCTTCTTCGACGGATTCTCCCCCTCACTACTCTATGCATACGTCACCTATGTGGGCATGTCGATGCTCTATACGCTCATTAATGTGCCCTATGGCGCATTGAACTCCTCGCTGACCCGCGACACCGACGAGATTACGACGCTGACTTCCGTCCGCATGTTTCTGGCTAACGTTGGCGGACTCTGTGTAGCCTCAGGTATTCCCCTTGTTGTGGCCGCATTTGCCCCTAAAGATGCTAGCGGTGAAGCCATCATCAGCACGCCCGGCGCAGCCAATGCCTGGTTCATTACCATGAGTCTGTATGCGGCTGTAGGATTGCTGCTGCTGGTGTTCTGTTTCTCGCAAACCAAGGAGCGTGTGGTGATGGACGCCAAGGATATGGAGAACGTGAAGGTATCAGACCTCTGGACAGAGTTCACGCGCAACCGTCCCTTACGCGTTCTCGCGTTCTTTTTTATAACAGCTTTTGCCATGATGTCGGTAGGCAATGCCGCTGGCTCCTACTATATGACCTGCAACCTGCAGGCTACCAGCGACCAACTGGCTATCTTTATGGGATTAGGTTCCGTGCCGGCCTTTATCTTTATGCCTATGGTTCCCGCCATTAAGAAGAAGGTAGGTAAGCGGGGTATGTTCAACATCTTCCTCACCATCGCCATCATTGGTATGGCCATTCTCTATGTAGTCTCCGTCATCCCAGCCTTGAAGACGCAGATGTGGATAGTCTACACGGCACAGTTTATCAAGTCTACGGGTGTCATCGTGGCCACGGGTTATATGTGGGCATTGGTACCAGAGGTCATCTCCTATGGCGAGTACACCACAGGTAAGCGCATCTCTGGCATCGTCAACGCCCTGACGGGTATCTTCTTCAAGGCCGGAATGGCCTTAGGTGGTGTTGTCCCCGGCTTGGTGCTGGAATATGTAGGGTTCAATGCCAAGGTTACCCAGCAGACGGCATTTGCCGAGCAAGGCATCCTTTGGCTGGTCTGTGTCATCCCTGCCCTGCTGTTAGGTCTTGCGATGTTTATCATCTCACGATATGAACTGACCGATAAGGTTATTGACGACATCAATATCGCAATCGAGAAACGTAACAGATAAAAAGCATCATGAGTTTTAATAAATTAGTAGTTTTGTTTGTATTTGCCCTGATTGCGCGTCAGGCATCCGCTCAAACCCTGAAGGATGCCTACCGCAATCTATGGCGTACAAGTGTAAGTGTCAACCAGTGGCAGGTTGAGGGCGACCAATCCAAAGACTGGTCTATCGCCGTCGAGAACTTCGACTGGGTTGTCGCTGAGAACTGCATGAAATGTGAGGTGATACACCCCCAAGAGGGCGTTTACGACTTCACGCTGGCAGACCAGTTTGTAGACAAAGCCAAGGCTGCAGGTCTGAAGGTACTGGGACATTGTCTGATCTGGCATTCGCAGTGCGCCAAATGGTTCCATTACGACGACGAAGGAAAACTCGTTAGCCCTGAAGTGCTAAAAAAACGCATGCGCGAACATATCCTCACCGTCATGAACCACTTCCGGGGTCGTGTAGATGCCTGGGATGTGGTCAACGAGGCTTTTGAGGATGACGGCACTCCCCGCAAAAGTCTGTTCTATCAGATCTTAGGCAGCGACTATATCCCCCTGGCCTTCCAATATGCGCATGAAGCCGACCCCACCGTGGAACTTTACTACAATGACTTTTCCATGAACAAGGCCTCGAAGGTAGAGGGTGTCTGCCGCTTCTTCCGTCCGCTTATCCAACAGGGACTGCCTATTACGGCCATCGGCATGCAAGGCCACATGATTCTGGGGGACAACGATATTCAGGAGTATGAACACAGCATCAGCACTATTGCCTCATTGGGTGTGAAGGCATTCTTCTCTGAGCTCGACCTCTCGGTACTCCCCAACCCCTATAATTTTTCTGGCGCAAACATCAGCGACAACTTTGCCTACCGTGCCGAGTTAGACCCCTACAAGTCAGGACTTCCCAAGCGCCAGGAGACTGCTGCCGAGCAGTTCTGGATTGACTTCTACAAACTCTTGCTACGCCATCAGAAGGATATTCTGCGTGTTGGTTTTTGGTGCCTGCACGACGGTTGTTCCTGGCGTAATGATTTCCCCATTCATGGTCGCACCGACTATGCCACACTATTCGACCGCCAAGGTCAACCCAAACCCGTTGTCAAGAAAATCATCCAATTAGTCAAGTAATATGAAACCACGTTATCTTTTCCCATCCGATTATATGGCCGATCCCTCGGCCCATGTGTTCAACAACCGTCTGTATATCTATCCTTCACACGATCGTGAGGCTGGTCATGCCTTCGACGATGATGGTGGTCATTTCCAAATGCGCGACTACCATGTGCTGTCATTCGACGATGTGGAGAAGGATGCAGCCACCGACCATGGCGTCATACTCGACGTCGACCAAGTGCCCTGGGCTGAAAAACAGCTATGGGACAGTGATGTGGTCGAAAAAGACGGCCGTTACTACCTCGTTTTCTCTGCCAAGGACTACAATGGGGTATTCCATCTGGGCATAGCCGTCAGCGATCGTCCTGAAGGCCCCTTCGTACCTCAGCCCCACCCTATCCGAGGCTCTTTCAGCATTGACCCCTGTGTATTCAAAGACGACGATGGTCAGATATACACCTACTTTGGTGGTTTGTGGGGTGGACAGCTGCAATGGTACCAAGCTCCTCAGCGCCTCGTTAGCAATGGCGTTGACCTGGGTCCTGCCGCCGACCGCAAGACACAGCTCTATGCTCCGGCTGACGTCCCTGCACTAAGCAGCTTCGTGGTTCGTATGAGCGACGACATGATGCAGTTTGCTGAAGCACCCCATTCTGTTGTCGTGCTCAACGAGCAGGGCCAGCCGATGAGTGCCGGTGATCCTCACCGTTTCTTCGAGGCTTCGTGGATGCACAAATATCAGGGAACCTACTATTTCTCCTACTCTACAGGTGACAGCCACCTGCTCTGCTACGCCACTGCCGACAACCCCTATGGTCCTTTTACATTCCGTGGTGTACTGCTCGATCCCGTCGTAGGATGGACCACCCATCACTGCATCGTAGAATACCATAACCAATGGTATCTGTTCTATCACGACTGCCAGCCGTCAGGTGGCGTTACTCATCTGCGTTCGCTCAAAGTGCAACGGCTCTATTATCGTGCTGATGGAAGCATTGAGAAAGTCGAGAATGAATAGTCAAGACACCATCACCCAGTATTACCAACAACACCATGGCGAACTGCTCAACTATGTGATCAGCCGCCTTCAGGGTGCAACCGAGGCAGAAGACATCGTCCAGGATGTCTTTCTGCGCCTCATATCCAGCCAACAGCTGATTACCACCGTGACGTTGCCGTCACTGGTGTATACGATGGCACGCCACCTAATCTGCGATTACTACCGCAGACGCAAGCCTCGTAAGGACTATGAATATGAGCTGCAATATACTGCACCCACTGTGGTTTCCTGTACCGAATCATTAGTGGCGATTCATGAGGTGGAACGCGAGGTCGAACAATGTCTCAGCCGTCTGCCAAGCATTTGCAGCGAAATCTATCACCTGCATCTGTACGACAATATGCAGGTCAGCGACATATCGCAAGCCTTAGGTCAGCCCTACAAGACCGTGGAATACCGCTTAGGGATGGCCCGCAAAGAAGTCAGAAAACGATTAAGAAACGTATCATGAAGAGAACCTTTTCTATCTACATCATTATATTATTGAGCATCTGCACACTGCATGCTGAAGATGGCAGCCGATTGTGGCTACGCTATCCCGTCTGCCTCACCGCCGAGGTCACTGGTCATCCATGTTTAGCTGCCGACATCCTGCGCAACTACTTTCCTGGGCGCAAGGTCACCCTGCAACTACACACCGTTGCCGACAACAACGAAGCCTACCAGATAGCCGGTTCCGCCGATAGTGTGTGTATCAGTTCAGGCAGCGAGCCAGGTTTGCTCTATGGTGCCTTTGCCCTGCTGCGCGGTGAGCGTGGCACGTCAATTCCCGCTTTCCAATACCGGCTGTTGAACCATTGGGATAATCTCGACGGAACTATCGAACGAGGTTATGCCGGTCAGAGTATCTTTTGGCATCCTGATAGGCACTTTAATGCCACGCATATCAAGGACTATGCGTTGGCCAATGCTTCGATAGGCATCAACGGTACGGTACTCAACAACGTCAACGCCTCGCCACGCATGCTGACCACACCCTATCTGCGGCAGGTACGCCAGATAGCAGACCTGCTGCGCCCCTATGGCATCAAGGTCTATCTGAGCATTAACTTCGCCACCCCCATGGCACTGGGAGCAACGCGTACTGCCGACCCAACAGACCGGCATGTCATCAAGTGGTGGAAGCATAAGGCCAAAGAGATCTATCAGCTCATCCCTGACTTCGGAGGCTTTTTGGTGAAAGCCAACAGCGAAGGACAGCCAGGCCCTAGTGATTATGGTCGCAGTCATGCTGAAGGTGCCAACATGCTAGCCGACGCCTTACAACCCTATGGTGGCATCGTGATGTGGCGCTGTTTCGTATATGGTGCCAACCATAAAGGCGAAGATCGTGTCAAGCAGGCGGTATCCGAGTTCAAGCCCCTCGATGGACAGTTCCATGCCAACGTCATCCTGCAGACAAAAAACGGCCCGCTCGACTTCCAGCCGCGCGAACCCTACAGTCCCATCTTCGACCAGATCAAACTGACTCCCAATATGGCTGAGCTACAGATTACCCAGGAGTATCTTGGCCAGTCACGTCATCTGGTCTATCTGGCACCCATGTGGAAAGAGTTCTTTAGCACACTCGCCACCCCATTGAAGGGTGTTGCTGGCGTAGCCAACATCGGTGACGACACAAACTGGTGTGGTCATCATTTCTCGCAAGCCAACTGGTATGCCTTTGGCCGACTGGCTTGGAACCCTTCACTCAGTTCTGAGCAGATTGCCCGCGAGTGGCTTTGTCAGACGTTCACTGGTGACAACAATTTTGTCAGCACGATGCTGACAGTCATGATGGAGAGTCATGAAGCCTGCGTCAACTACATGATGCCCTTAGGCCTGCACCACATCTTCCAGTTTGACCATCACTATGGTCCGGAACCTGATGGTTTCAAGGCTGACTACCCCTTAGAGTGGTGTCCAGTATACTATCATCAGGCCGACAAGCAAGGCATTGGCTTCAATCGCAGCCATACAGGCACTGATGCCACGAGTCAGTATCGTGAGCCATTCCGCTCCTTGTACGACGACATCAACACCTGTCCCGACGAACTGTTGCTGTGGTTCCATCATGTTCCCTGGACGCACCGCATGCACGATGGCAGCACACTGTGGGAATCCATGCAATATCACTACCAGCTTGGCGTCAATACCGTTGAACGTCATCACCTCATCTGGCACTACCAGATGCGACACTTGGTCGACGCTCAGCGATGGGAGGAAGTGGACAACAGGTTGCACCACCAGCTGGACAATGCCCGCCAGTGGCGCGATGTATGTCTCGACTACTTCCGTCAATTTGCCGAGTGAGTGCTCTCGCTTGATTTGTTGTGTTCCGTCATATACTCTCGAGGAGTCATTCCATAGTATTTCTTGAATGTCGTTGAGAACGACGGCACATTACCGAATCCGCAGGCATAGACAACCTCCGTCACGTTCATATTTCCTGATGCCAGCAGATGAGCAGCCTGCTTCATTCGTAAGTTACGGATGAAGTCGTGTGGGGTCTGTCCTGTCAGCTCCTTCATCTTACGGTGCAGGTGAACACGGCTGATACCCACCTCTTGGGCTATCAGGTCAACGCTCAAATCGCTGTTGGTCAAATTCTGGTTAATCGCTTTCATCACACGAGCCATCAGTTTGTCATCAGGCGACTGCATGACCACATCGTCCACCTGTTCCTCCAGCCGGTCATTACGGCCGTATTTCAGTTGTAACTGCTGACGGTTATGAATCAGATTCGCCACAGTACGCTTTAGAACATTCATATTGAATGGCTTCACAATATAGGCGTCGGCACCCGTCTCCAGACCTTCCAACATGTCCTCATCACGATTCTTAGCGGTCAGCAGGATGACCGGTAGATGACTCGTCGTCGCATTTGACTTGATTTTCGAACAGAGCGTGTTACCATCCATCTCTGGCATCATCACGTCGCTAATCACCAGATGGGGCAGTTGCTTGTGAATCTCGCTTAATGCCACACGGCCGTTCTCACAGGCCACCACCTCATAGTCGGCCGACAGTTCCGTCTTCAGGTATTCGCGAATCTCGGCATCGTCCTCAGCCACGACGATACGCAAATGCCGGGTGCCCTTGGGCAATTCGCTTTCTGCCACAGGCTCATCCACCAGCTCTTCCTCAAGCAGACTGACGTTATGCGACACGTCTTGCTTGTCGGTCACCATCTCGTCGGCCTGCAAGTGGGCGTTGCCCAACGGGATGGTTACCGTAAATTCACAACCTGGGCCATCGCTATTATTCTGCACAGCAATGGTACCGTGGTGCAGCTCTACCAACGACCGTGTCAAGTCCAAACCGATGCCAGTACCTGTATTGCGGTCATTGGCATTCGAAGGCAATTGATAGAAACGCTCGAACACTTTATCCAACTTATCTTTGGGAATACCCTCACCTGAGTCCTTGATAGTGATCTTCACCTGCCCTTCCATCTGGGTGACACCCAAATGAATCTGTCCGCCTGTCGGGGTGAATTTAAAGGCATTGCTGAGGATGTTGACCACCACCTTGTCAAAGTGTGCACGGTCAATCCATACCGGTAGATGCTCCGTGTTGTGATCGTAGCTGAACTTGATATTCTTCGCCCTGGCCTGCTGGGCAAAGAGTGTATAGATATCACCAACAAACGAAACAAGTTCGGTCTCGCACATACGCATATGCATCTGTCCCTTGTCTATCTTTCGCAGATCCATCATCTGGTTAATCAGTCCTAAGATGCGCTCGGCATTACGACGCATCGTCTCGTAGATGCTGCGGCGCTGCGAGTCATCATCCTGCTTGATCAGTGAGAGCAACGGAGTCACGATGAGCGTCATAGGCGTACGGATCTCATGCGAAATGTTCATGAAGAACTTCAGTTTGGCATCGGCCATTTCCTCGGCGTGAATATGTTCCTGTAAGCGCAGATGATCCTGCTCTTTACGACGACGAAGACGAAGATAGTACCAAATGGCTCCTAGAGCAGCCAGCACGTAGATAACATAGGCCAGTGGAGTGTTGTACCAAGGTGCATGAATAATGACGGTAAAACAGCGCTCGGGAGTAGTCACATCGTTACGCTGAGCCACCACACAGAAATGATAGGTTCCTGGCGACATGTGGCTGAACGTGATCTCGTTTACACCAGGTTGCAGGCGCACCCACTCCTCATCGTTGATACGGTAGCGATATACGATATGCTCAGGGTTATCGAAGGTCAGCGTCGACAACTGCAGGGCAAAAGAGTTGTCGCCAGGACTCAGCACGAAGCGGTTGGAGGCAATGACCGTCGTGTCGGTCACCTGCCAGAAACCCGACATCGTACCAGGAATAACGGACTCGCCATTCACTTTGAAGTCCACCAGCTTTACCTCTGCCCGCCATTCGCTTTTTCGGATGTCATCGGGATTAAACCACGTTATACCACCCAATCCTCCGAACAACATCATGCCATCAGGATCAGTCCATGAAGCACCATTGCTAAACTCGTTAGATTGCAAACCATTATCTACATAGTAGTTGGTCACCCGCTTCGTCTTCGGATCCACACAGCACAGTCCATGGTCTGTGGCTATCCAAAGGTTGTTATTCTTATCCTGCTCTATACTGCAGATGCCGTTGTCGCCCAATCCACTCTCAATGCCATGTTTATGCATGCTATGTTTCTTCAAGTCGTAGCAAAGTAGTCCATCGTTGGTACCGATGCGTAGCTTATGTCCAAACTCACGAACGACACGGATGGGCACACCATAGTTAGGGCAGTTTACGCCACCAAATGTCTCCAGCCAATTCTCTGTCTCAATATTCATCGCACAGACACCCATTGTCGTAGCCGCATAGACACGCTTGCCGTCAGGCGACAACGAGAGATGTGAAATATAGTCATTGACAATACGATTGACTTTACGATCAAGGGTTGACTTCTCTGTGGATGTATAGGCCTTCAGTTCACCGGAATTCATGTCCAGTCGAAGCAAGCCTTGTCCCATGGTTGCTATCCATAGGCGTCCCTGCCTGTCAGCCTCAAGGCCAAACACACTGACGGTTGGTCCTTGTGGCAACTGATGGGGATGGTAGGTTAACGTCTTCGTATCAATCCATCCCATACCTTCCTTATAGCTTCCTGTCCATACGCGTCCCTGCCCGTCCTCGGTCATGCCGAGTATGGTGGCGGGAAAATGCTCTTTGAAATGTTTTATCGGTTTGCCTTCAGCCGTCAAACAGTACAGTCCATCTTTGTCCGTTCCCACCCATACATAGCCATTCTTACTTTTAAGCACGCTCGTGACAGTGGCGGTACCGATCACGTTGTGGGCTCCTAACTTATATCCCATGTATGAGAAACCTGACTCGCTGGCAGGCTGCATATAGACACCCTTCTGTAGCAATCCTAGCCAATAGTTGCCATTCAGATCCTCCACAATACTATAAACTTTGGTCTTGGACAAGTCAACCTCTCGGCTGTAGAAAGGATTATCCTCCAACAGTCCGGTTTGTGGATGGTATATGGCCAACCCCGTTCCGTCGCATCCCATCATGATGTCGCCAGCACGGTTCACGTAAAGCACGGCGATATGCATCGAACCCGTGGCGGTTATGTGTTCGAAACGTCCGTTCTGCCATTTGAACATACCGTCGTTTGACGTGCCCACATAGATTTGTCCTTGATGGTCTTCACACACATCAAGCACCGATGCCCGCTCTGTCTCACCACTGAAAAACGGTTTCACCCCCTTGCCGTCATAAAGCCAAAGGCCTTGGTCTTGAGTGACAATCCAAAGACGCTCCTTGCTATCCTCCATTAGCTTTGCCACCATTTTCAAGGGTTCTAATACGCCACCAATCTCGTGGGCATTCTCACCATCCGTCATCTGCATCACTCCATGTCCTGACGTGCCCACCAATATGTCTCCATTTTTCCGTTCTACCAGACTGGTCACATAGCATGGCAGCACTTGACCATCCACAGCATGAGTCTTCACGTCACGGAATCGTTGTCCATCGTACGTCTGGATGGCTCCCCACATACCGATATAGAACAACCCGTTACGGTCTTGCAACATACAGTTCACGTAGTTGCTCGCCATACCCATCTGGCCGTTCTTCTCTTTTTTGAATATCTGATATTGGTATCCGTCGTAGCGGTTTAATCCGTTACGTGTGGCCGACCAAATAAAACCATCATGGTCGATAAATACTTGTGTGGTGAAACTGCTCGACATCATATTGTCAGCATCAAAGTGTTTCCCCGTCTGTGCTTCGATGGTTAGTGTCACCAGTGTTAGCAGTATTACTACTTTACTTCTCATACGTTGTAATCATTAGTTAGTTTGAATCTGGGGGCAAAGGTAACAAATTCTAAAATACCAACCAAACTTTGCGCCACGTAACATCGAAAAATGTTACATGACGCAAAGTTTTAGATATATCTGACGAAGAAAAGGGGCCTTAATCCTTGCTATAATTAAAGCTGTCAATGTCTACATATCCACCCTTTCGTTTGGTGGCATAGCAGAAAATAGCAATCTTAGAACCCATAAAGAAACGTTGCCAATCGAAACGCATCTTATAGTCATTCGATCCGATTTTCGTCCACTGCTGGCCATCGAGGCTGTAGTAAAAATTAGCAGCATCACGTCCGCCGTGTTCACCTAATCGGAAGTCGGCATCCACACGTAGCCATATCGTATTCTGATTCAAAGGCACACTTTCCACACATTGTTCAGTGACTTGTTTTACGGCTTTGTCGTTATCCGTTAAGGTGACATTCATCTCCACCATTTCCAAGACCAATCGGCGACCGATTTTCCTGACTGCCAGCGCACCGGTCTCACTATTGAAAGCTGCCAATCCAGCGCAATCGCCATCCTTCATGTGTGATAAATCCATCTGGACAGCAGAACTACACGTTGGACCTTCCATACGCTGCGTAAGCGTATTAGGTGCCAAGTAGAGATTGTCCACAACCGTGCTAGTCTTTAGTCGTAGAAATCCTGGACGCTCCGTCAACGACCATGCCTCATCCTTGGGGTTATGATTCCACTGCCAATGTTTGCCCAACTGTGTGGACGAGAAGTCATCACTGCAAACGATGCCTCGTTCAGGCTCACCACTTCTCAATACGCGCATACGCTCTGGTACACGTCCTTCTTCGTCGCCTAACATCGGCCACCCATCAATCCAACGGCAGGGCATCAGCATAGGCACACGACCCACACCTCCTCGGTCTTGGAATATCACACCATACCAGTCACCGTCAGGAGTATCAAAAATAGTACCCTGTCCGACTGTACCGAATCCACCGAACTCACTGTCCAACACGACACGTCGTTCGTAGGGTCCACGAATATCTTTTGACCGGTAACAAACCTGGTGGCGGTGTCCGCCTGGTGGCCATGCTATCATCAGCAAATAGTAACGTCCTCCATGTTTTATCATACGTGAGCCTTCCAACAGTCCTTGTTCTTGGGGACCACGATTGAATAATCTGACATGCGAGCCTTCTATCACGTCGGATAAATCTGGCTTCAACTCCATCATCTCACCTGTAGCATAAATGACATATACTCGATCGTCATCGTCGAAGAAAAGCGAACAGTCATGCAGGTGACGGAAGCGAGATACCAACGTCCACTCACCTTCTATGTCATCCGCTGTGAAGATATAAGTATTGCCCATTGGACCTTGTTCGTTGGGAGACATCAGTGCGTAGAACCGTCCCTTGTGGTATTGAAGCGATGTAGCCCATTGGCCACGCCCATAAACGGTTCCTCCCTTCATGTCGTATTTCGGTGAGTCAGTCAGTTTGTCGAATAAATAGCCTACGGTCTCCCAATTCTTCAGGTCGCGAGAACGCATCAGCGGTGCACCCGGCATGAGGTGCATCGTTGTAGACATTATATAATAGGTATCGCCCACGCGCAAGACATCGGGATCGGGCACGTCGGCCCATAACATCGGGTTCTGAATAAAAGCATCAGCGCTGTCGGAACGCTTTCCGACAGCCGCTGACGTAACAAAACAAACTACTAATGATATTACTACTAAAACAAATCTTTTCATTCTGAGTGCAAAGTTAGCAACATTTTTTCTATATGCCATTATTTGGTGTAACACAGACTTTGCGACATGCAACAACCTGCATAAAATATTGAATTACTTCACATTCTGCAATACTTTTGCGGCCTCCTGCCCCATCGCCTTATAGCCCTCTGCATTAGGGTGTAACCAGTCATACTGGTAGTCAGCACGCATCTGGGTGGGCTTAGCGGGGTCGAGCAAAACCTGATCAAAGTCAATGACGGCATCGAACTGACCACTATGACGTATCCACTCATTTACAGTCTGCCGTACCGCCTCGTGGAAAAACGACCAATAGTCTGTCTTTCCCATTTGGGTTATAGTACCTCCTACCACTTTCAGTCCACGCTGATGGGCTTTGCTGATGAAATCTTGGTAGGCACTGATGAGTTGCTGAGAAGTTTGCTCACTGTTCCTGCTGTTTCCTATGTCGTTAATACCCTCGTAGATCACGATTCCCGTCAACCCACGCTGGCTCATGATATCACGTTCAAAGCGATTGATGGCAGGTTCACCCAATCCTCCCTGCAGCACACAGTTTCCACCAATGCCAAGATTCAGAATGCCCACATGACCGCCCAACTGCTCTGCACAAATGTCTGTCCAGCGGTTCTGCAGGTTGGTGGTCGTTCCACGCCCATCTGTAATGCTATTACCCAGACAGGCCCAACAGTTATGGTCTTCTGCCAGAACGTCAATAGCCGCTATATTGTACCAATGGTCCAACTGCTCAGCCACGAGAAACTCTTTATTAGGCTTGCTTTCACCTTGCATGATATACGATGTAGTTCGTGAGCCACGATGACCAGAAGCCGTCTCCGCTGTGGCACCATAGCAGATGGTGACAGTCAGTCGCTGTAACGGGCGAAGCTCATATTTCACCACGTCACTGAATACCATCTCATGGGGAGCAATGGTGACATTCTTCTTCCCGTTGAACTTCAAATATCTG
The DNA here is from genome assembly GCA_947169185.1 of uncultured Prevotella sp. GTDB lineage: Bacteria > Bacteroidota > Bacteroidia > Bacteroidales > Bacteroidaceae > Prevotella. The sequence continues at coordinate 4,207 of CAMVOS010000041.1, read as the reverse complement.
GCCGTCTTGGCATTGACATGCTCGGCATCCAGCGCATCAGCGATATAGACTGATTTGATTTCCACCGGTTCATCGCTAAAATGATTCGACAGTTGCAATCGCAGTACACTGCCACCAAGGGAGACATGAACAACCTGACGAATACTATTGTTCGTCAAACTCACCTGCTTGGGCATATCGGTCTGGCCACAGCGTTCAATGGCTGTTGCCCATGTACCTACCCAGTCCTGTGCCTGCAGACACATTGTAGTCAGCAACAGGCACCACATTACGAAAATTTTTCTTTTCATCATCTCAATCATTCTTGTTACTGGAAAAATCAGAGATCAACCGTCAAGCACTTCAAGTCTTGATCGGCTGAACTGGTACCGTAAAGCACTTCGTATCGACCAGGCTTGACACGCATGGTATTGGTCTCAGGGTCAAAGAATTCGAAAGTCGTAGGCGATAACTGCAGGGTTATCGTCGTTTTTTGGCCCGCCTTCAAATCGACACGTTGGAAAGCACGGAGTGTCTTCAGTGGAGCTTCGGGGTCGGCAGTGTTGCGAACATAGACCTGTAGTACCTCCGAGCCGTCTCGACGACCTGTATTGCTGACAGGAATGCTCAGACTTCTTACATCACCCTGTTGAGAAAGCTGACCTTCACCAATCTGGAATGTGGTGTATGACAAGCCATAACCGAAGGGGAAGAGGGCATCACTGAAATAGCGATAAGTACGTCCACGCATAGAATAGTCTTCAAAGTCAGGCAGTTGGTCAGTGCGTTTATAGAACGTGACAGGTAACTTACCTGATGGATTGACCTGACCAAACAGGACATCGGCCACGGCACGTCCACCCTCCTGTCCTGGATACCAAGCCTGGAGAATAGCGTCGCATGTTGTAGTCTCTGGCTCCAATGCAATAGCTGAGCCTGAGCAGTTAACGAAGATAACCGTTTTACCTGCTGCCTTCAAGGCATGCAGGAAATCACGCTGTACACGAGGCAACTCGATGCTGGTTCGGTCACCACCCTTGAAACCTTCTGCATTGACGGGCATCTCTTCGCCCTCTAAGGTTGCTGATATACCACCTACGAAGATAACCTTCTGGATACCCTCAAGTTGAGCGATGATAGACTGATAGTCAATAGGATGCTCGGTGGCGATATTGATCTTCAGATTTGCGCCCCAGGTGCGGACATGTTGGTAGCGTACTTCTATCTGACAAGGTTTGCCTTTGATGCCTTGAACAGGGGTGCGGGTAGGTGTGGTACGCCATGTATGTTCCTTTGCCTTCAGTTGACCATCAACATAGACCTCAAAATGGCCTGTACCTTCGACGTTAACAACAAACTCGCCATCCTGCTGGGGCACGTAGGTTGTCTCGTATTGAGCAGAGAAGTCAGCAATACGTACTCCTGGTGCAAACTCGTGCATACCATTGGTAGTGACAGCCAACGGATTCTTGTAATACTGTGTAGTGACAGGACGACCAGACATCTCGGTATTATTCCAGAATGTGCCACGCAGTCCTTTCTTGCCATCGATGGAACATACGGACATCAGACACTGGAGCACCTTATCATCAGTAAGATCACTACCTTTTAGGTAGGTCACTCTTTTATGCTTCTGGAGAATACCTTTGAGTATGCTCACTGTCTGGTTGGGCACTCCATTATAGTTGCCCCACAACAGTGGCTCTTCATCGGCATTCGGGCCGATAACAGCAATCCGCTCCCCTTTTCCTGGGGCAAGGGGTAATATACCGAAATTGTTTTGTAACAACACTATACTTTGGCGTGCCATATCGAGAGAGAGCTGGCGATGTTCAGCACAAGACATTTTGGAATATGGTATCTTTGACCACTCTACCAGCGAGGGATCGTCCATCTCGCCCAAGTCGAAGCGGCCTTCTAACAAGCGGATGACATGCCAGTCGACTTCTTCCTCGGTCATCAAACCACGACGTACAGCCTCGGGAATAGAAGCATAAGTATAGCCAAAACCACACTCCACATCAGTACCTGCACGGGTACCTACAACGGAAGCATGGACAGCATCGCTGGAAGACTTATGTGTAGTATAGAAATCAGTGACAGCACCGCAGTCGCTGACCACAAGATACTTAAAGCCCCACTCCTGTCGCAGGATCTGTTGCAACAAGCGTTGTGAGCCACAGCAGGGTTCATCGTCTAGGCGCTGATAGGCACACATCACTTCACGGACCTGTGACTCCTGTACTAGTTTCTTAAAAGCAGGCATGTAGGTCTCCCACAAGTCACGTGGCGACACGTCAGTCAGGTTGGCGGTATGGCGAGTGTATTCGGGACCACTGTGTACTGCGTAGTGCTTAGCACAAGCCCATAGCTTACGATACTTAGATGTCTCAGGGCCCTGCAGACCACGAACCACAGCATCGCCCATGACAGAGGTCAGGTAAGGGTCTTCGCCATAGGTCTCCTGTCCACGTCCCCATCGCGGATCTCTGAAGATGTTGACATTAGGGGTCCACACACTGAGACTATGAAACTTCTCATCCTCGCCACCGTTGAGCATACGTTTGTTGTACTGAGCACGGAATTCGGTGCTGGTGGCATCGAACACCCGATAAAGCAAGTCGGGATTGAAGGAAGCAGCCATACCGATGGGCTCAGGAAATACGGTGACATTACCCATATTGGCAGCACCATGTAGGGCCTCACTCCACCAATAGAACTTCTTGATGCCCAAACGGGGAATGGCAGGAGACTCGTCTTGCATCAGCAGAGCCTTCTCCTCTAAAGTCAGACGACTGCAGAGGTCAACGGCACGCTCTCTTGCCGACAGGTTAGGATTTTGGTAAGGCAGGAGTGTCGTTAATGCTAATAGTGACAGGATAATACTCATCATCGCGTATTATAGTGAAAACTGTAACATGGTAAATGAATAGGGAGCGAGCTGAAGCGTCATCTTCTTAGCAGCCTTCATGGTCTGCTGTTGAGGACTGATGGGCTGAGCCTCATAGTTGTTTTCAGCGTCAGCAGCACCTGTGAGTGTCGTCTTAGTACAAGTCTTCTTCAGCTTGAAACGGGACAAGTCAATGTGAGCCGTCTTACTTTCCGAGCTGGCATTACAGAGTTTGACGAAAAGCTGACGTGTCTTCACGTTAAGGATGACACTCTGGCCCTGCAGATTAGATGTTTCTTGCTCTCCAAAAGTGACACAGTCACCATAGTAATATTGTCCACTCGACTGACCGAACATCTGCTGGATATAATAGCTGCAGGTGAGGTAAGGACGCTCATTATCGAAGTAGATCAAGTCGGGATTCCAGTTCGTGGCATCTTTCTTGGCGAAAAGGGGTGCATAACTGGTCATACAAACGATATCAGCGTTGCGCTCGACATGAAGCAGATAGAGACCCTCCGCCAAGGCATCAATGAGTTTTTTGTCCTTAGCAGCATATTCGCCCAGATAGACCTTTGTCTTACGGTCGCGAGGATACTGGTCGTACTGGCGACTGGTCAGGAAATAGTCACGCGGCTCATAATAGTGCTCATCGATGATGGGCATACCCAGTTCTTCTGCCAGACGCCAACCGTTCTCCAAATCAGGATTGCCAGGATGGGAGCCTGGTCCTGCTGTGCCGACGATGATGATTTCGGGATAAGCCTTCATGATGCGCTCGTACATATACTTAAAACGTTCACAAAACTCGGGTGAGATACGCTCCTCATTGCCAATACCCAGGTACTTCAGTCCGAAGGGCTTAGGATGACCTGCGTCAGCACGCATCTTAGCCCAACGCGAGGTAGCGGGATCGCCATTGGCCCACTCGATGAGGTCAAGAGCATCCTGCACCCACTCATCCATCTCGGACATAGGCACGACGTCCTGTGCTTGGTCTTTCATTCCCCAGCCACCATTGGTACCCTGACAGCTCACACCACAAGGCAAGATTGGCAGGGGTTGCATGCCCAAATCCTCACAGAACTGGAAATATTCATAGTATCCCAAGCCCATAGACTGGTGGTAACCCCATGTATTCTTCAGCTGGCGACGCTGTTCCTTTGGTCCGATAGTAGTTTTCCAACGATAGGTATTCCAAAAACCGTCGCCACCACCATGTACTACACATCCGCCAGGAAAGCGCATAAACTTAGGATGCAGGTCGGCCAGTGCCTGGGCCAGATCCTTGCGCAGTCCATGTCCCTTATAGGTATCCTGTGGCATCAGCGAAACCAT
>CAMVOS010000040.1 GCA_947169185.1 uncultured Prevotella sp. | reverse complement strand
ACCAACACAAAAACTAAACTAGACTTAACTAAAGCATATTCTGATTTTCACAAACCCGAATAGCACTGCAAAGATAGTATAAATATTTTAAACTGCAATGCTTTTTTGGATTTTTTTGCATAAAATGCTCTTTTTCTATATTTTTGCCGTCTTGCTCAGTAAATAATGGTCAAATATCGTCATTGCAGTCATCGCTTCAACAATGGGAACAGCACGGGGTAACACACATGGGTCATGACGTCCACGAGCAGTCAACATGGTAGCCTCTCCATTGACATCCACAGTATCTTGGGTCTGCAGTAATGTTGCTACAGGTTTGAATGCCACACGGAACCAAATGTCCTGTCCGTTGGAGATGCCGCCCTGAATACCTCCACTATGATTAGTCTTGGTAGTGAGCATGGGCGCTGTCCCGTATGCCGAAATGCCATTTCGACATACAAAAACATCGTTCTGCTCAGAGCCTCGCTGCGTGACACCAGCAAAGCCCTCGCCATACTCAAAGCCCTTGACGGCATTGATGCTCAGCATTGCAGCACCCAAGTCAGCATGCAGCTTGTGGGCCTCAGGTTCGCCCAGCCCGGGAGGACAGCCTTTCACGACACAAGTGATGATGCCGCCAATGGTGTCGCCTTCAGACTTTACCTGTTCTATCAACGCTATCATCTCAGCGGCCTTCTCGGCATCAGGACAACGAACGGCATTGGTCTCCGTCTGCGACAGGTCGTACAAGCGATAGTCACGTTCCAAGGCTATATCACCCACCTGCGACGTATAGGCCTGAATACTGATGCCTAACTGGCGTAAGGCCAACTTAGCCAACGCACCAGCCACACAACGACTGATGGTGATACGGGCTGACGAGCGCCCACCACCACGATGGTCTCGCGTACCATATTTATATGTATAGGTATAATCAGCATGTGACGGACGGAACAGCTGACGCATATTGTCATAATCAGACGAATGCTGGTTCTGGTTGCGCACAATGAAACCAATAGGACACCCCGTAGAACGACCTTCAAAGACACCACTCAGCAGTTCGACCTGATCAGGTTCCTGACGACTCGTGGTTATGGCACTCTGTCCTGGACGACGACGTGCCAGTTCCTGTTGGATGAAGTCAACATCGATTTCAACCCCAGCAGGCATACCGTCCACCACCCCACCAATGGCCGCACCATGACTCTCGCCAAATGTGGTCAGTCTGAATATCTGTCCGAACGTATTCACTGTTTCTACCTTATTATAGTACCTTGCTATTAATGGCAATGTCCGCAACCGCAACCATCCTCATGATGGTGGTCGCAACCTTCATGGTCATGATCGTGTCCGCAACCGCCTTCGCAGTCGCCACAATGGCCACCACAGCCACCTGTCAGATGCTTCATCAGATGATTGATTTCGTCCTCAGTAGCTTCACGATTTTCGAGCACTTCGCCCTTGAAGTAAAGTGTTTCGCCAGCCAGAGGATGATTCAGGTCAATCTTCACTTTCTCCTCGCCTACCTCAACAACACGTCCGTAGAAACGGTTGCCTTCCTCATTCTGCAAAGGAATAATGGCTTCCTCGTAAACGTGCTCGTGGTCGAAATGACCATTGATACTAAACACTTCACGCTCTAAGTCGAGCTGCATGTCTTCACGATAGTCACCATAAGCCTCATCCTTCGTCAGCGCAAAATCAAACTTGGCACCTGCCTCCAACGAGATCAGCTGTTGTTCAAAGGCATCAAGGGCGATGCCGAAACCGCTGATAAACTGAAATGGCTGACCTGCTTTGGTCTCTTCAACCAAACGCTTTTCTCCGTCTTCGTCTATATACAAACTGTAGGATATAGACATAAACCTATTTTTATTCTCCATAAAACGATGTTATCTTACTTTTTGACTGCAAAGGTAATAGAAAATAGGCAGAATGCCAAAGAAAAGGCATAAAAAACATACAGAATGATTAAAATCAAGAGTTTGACAAAGGTCAAGAATTAGCATTGTGTTCGCAAACAATTTCTTCAAAAACTTGGAATTTGAATATCAACGTCCTACCTTTGCATCGTCAATCAGCGAGCGAGCTGACCCTGACAGAGGATAACAAAAGATAAGTTAAACATTAAAGTTTTTTAGAAAGGGTAACAAAAATGAAAAGATTGTTTTTAACTATGGTAGCCGTGCTGAGCATGACTATGACATTTGCAGAAAACGAGAACGCCGCCAGCCTTAACAACACTGAAGCATACAATATGACGGTGAACATGAAGAAGCTGGCACAGGCACTAAGTCTGAACAAAGACCAGATTGAAAGTGTTGCAGAAATTCATAAGACTTTCGCAGCCGAAATGATGTTTGCAGCACAAAGCAAGGGCGAGGAGCGTAACAAGATGGTTGAGAAAGCTATCAAGAAAGATTTGGCCTATATGGACTACATTCTGAGCAAGGAACAGTACCGTAAGTACGTTATGCTATTGAATGTAACACTCCTGAATCGCGGACTGCGTTAAGAAAAAGTATTTTTATCCAACGATTTTTTATATCCCACGTCCTGGTATGTAAATTGCAGGGCGTGGGATTTACGTTTCACGTCCTGGTATGTAAATTGCAGGTCGCGCAACATAAACTCTTAGCAATAGAAATTACATTTTCTCGCGTACATTCTTATAGAATTATGCGAAAAAGTTTGTTTTTCTCATAGAGAAGTTGTAACTTTGCACCCGATTTATGTAAAATAGGAAAATACAAACAATAGATAATCAAAAAATGAAGAAATTTCTATTTACAACAGTGTTGTGTTTAGCTACCACGCTAAGTATTCATGCACAGATGTCTGACCAGCAGATTATAGAATTTATTGCCCAAGAGCAAAAAGCTGGTACAAATCAGGCACAAATCGTTACAAAACTGATGCAGAAAGGTGTAAAAATCGAGCAAATTCGCCGTCTGCGCAACCAGTATTCCAATCAAATCAGCAAGGCCGGACTTAGCAGTAAAGCCGATGCGGCTGTGGCCGATGCAGAGTCGCGCATGCGTCAGACTGAAAGCAAGAAACAAGATGTGACAACAGCAAAAGCAGGAACAGCAGGTGAGACAGCTAAACCTGAAGCCGACGTGGCTTATGCAGAAGCTCAGGGTAATGTGAAACAAGCCACATCAAAGGCCAGCCAAATCACTAACGTTTTCGGACGTAACATATTCAATAACAAACTGCTGTCATTCGAGCCCAGCATGAACATCGCCACTCCCCCGAACTACGTCTTAGGACCTGGCGACCACCTCATTATTGATATTTATGGTGCCTCCCAAAAGGCTGTTACTGCACAGGTCTCTCCTGAAGGTAAAGTGACACTCCCTGGTGTTGGGCCCGTCAAGGTCAGCGGAATGACTGTAGCTGCTGCCCAGGAACAAATCCGTAAGACTTTAGGTTCACGCTATAGCAGTTCACAGCTCAGTTTGAGTTTAGGCCAAACCCGCTCGATGACTGTCAACGTGATGGGTGAGGTAAGCGTTCCTGGTACATATACGCTATCGGCTTTCTCTACCGTCTTCCATGCATTGTATATGGCTGGCGGTATCAACAACATCGGTACACTACGTAACATCAAAGTGTTCCGTAACGGTCGTCAGATTACCGTTGTCGACGTTTACGAATACATCCTTAATGGTCGCTTGGCAGGCAACATCCGACTAATGGAGAACGACGTGATTGTGGTTGGTCCTTACGAATGTCTGGTGGGTATTGAGGGTAATGTCAAGCGTCCCATGTTCTACGAGATGCGCCCTACCGAGAGTGTTGGAACCTTATTAAAGTATGCAGGTGGCTTCACTGGCGATGCCTACAAGAAGGCTGTCCGCCTGATGCGTAAGAGTGGCGACCGCTATACGGTTCACAATATTGAGGAGTTCGACATGAACACCTTTAAGGTTAACGATGGCGACGCTATCAGTGTTGACGGAATTCTGAACCGCTTTGACAACATGGTAGAAATCAAAGGTGCTGTATTCCGTCCTGGTAAGTTCCAGTTAGGCAAGGATGTTACCTCTGTACGTAGCCTGATTAAGGCTGCTGATGGTGTTACGGAGGATGCCTTCACAGCCCATGCCATACTTCATCGCTTACGTCTGAACCGAACGCTTGAAGTCATTGCCGTCGATGTAGCAGGTATTCTTAATGGAACTGTAGCTGATATTCCTCTGAAGAGCGAGGACGTTCTCTTCATTCCTACCGAAAGTGAACGCCTGAATGAGCGCATACTGACCATTGAGGGTGAGGTGATATCACCAGGAACCTATGAATTTGCAGAGAACACCTCTATCGAAGACCTGATTTTACAGGCAGGAGGTCTGACGGATGTAGCATCAACAGCAAAAATTGACGTTTCTCGCCGTATCATTGACCAGAAAGCCCAAGCAGGCAGTAGTGCCATTTCCAAGACATTCTCCTTTGAATTGAAGGATGGTTTCGTCATTGACGGACAGCCAGGTTTCATTTTGGAACCATACGATATTGTACAGGTTCGTCGTAGCCCAACATACATAGAGCCTCGTAACATCTTCGTTGAAGGTGAGGTACAGTTTGGTGGCGCTGTTACGCTGAGCACCAAGAACCAGCGTCTGTCAGATGCCATTAAGGCCGTTGGTGGCTTTACAGAAGAGGCATACGTCAAAGGAGCCCGTTTGGTGCGAACTGTAACAGATGATGAACGCAATCGTGCTACAGACTTGATGCGACAGATTAGAACCCGTGGTAGTCAGAATGACACGATTCAGACCAGCCAGCTCAACTTGTTCAAAACTTACACGGTTGGTATCAACCTCGAAGAGGCTATGAAGAATCCTGGAGGTGACTATGATGTCGTCTTACGTGACGGCGACCGCATCATCGTACCAGAGTATAACGGTACCGTGAAGATATCAGGAAACGTACAGTTTCCCAATACTGTTTCCTTCAACGAGAAGAAGGGTTACAAGTGGTATATTAATAAGGCTGGTGGTTTTGGTAGCCGTGCCAAGAAATCAAAGACCTTCATCATCTATCAAAATGGTACAATGGCAAAAGTTGGTCGAGGCACGAAAGTGGAACCAGGTTGCGAGATTGTGGTGCCCACCAAGGCTAAGAAAGACATGTCTACCATTACGCAGTGGCTGTCTATCGGAAGCACCGTTACAGGTTTGGCAGCTATGATTGCAACAATTGCTAATATGACGAAATAAGTATAAATGGATATGAACGAAAACGAAATAAACAACAATATTGTCGAACAGGAAGAGTCTTCCATCGACTTTGGAAAGATATTTAAGGACTTGCTGAAGCACAAACGCCTTTACTTCATTGTGCTTCCTGTGGCATTCGTATTGGCAGCCATTTATGCGCTAGGACAGCCAAATTTCTATTCTTGTACTGTCAAGTTGAGTCCTGAACTTTCCAGTACACGATCGTCTGGTGGTTTGGCATCGTTGGCTAGTAGCTTTGGCATTAATCTGAGCTCTAGTGCTGCCGGTATGGGTTCTGAGGCTCTGTTCCCCACGTTATATCCAGACCTGATGAACTCTACCGATTTTAAGACATCACTTTTTGAGGTACCTGTCACCATTGAGGGCAACAAGAAGAAAGGCGAAAAGGATCGTACAATGTCGTACTACGACTATCTGAGTAAGGAACAGAAAAAACCGTGGTGGTCAGCTGCTATTGGTGGCACCATGAAGGCTATCGCTAGTTTGTTCGGTACTAAAAAGGAAGAAACCAAAGAGGCTATCGATCCTTTCCGCCTGACGAAAAAACAGTCCGCTATTGTCAAAGCACTCGATAGGTTAGTGGTTTGCGATGTCGACAAGAAGACGATGGTCATTACTATAAATGTTACCGACCAGAATGCAGTTATTTGTGCTACAATGGCTGATACCGTAAAGAATCGACTGCAGAATTTCATTACCGAATATCGGACATCAAAAGCCCGTGTTGATTTGGAATACAATCAAATGCTCTATAAGGAGGCTAAGGCACGTTACGATAAAGCTCGCCGCATGTATGCCGACTTTGTTGACCACAATCAAGATATTATGCTGGAGTCTGTCCGTCAGCGTCAGACAGAGTTGGAAAACGAGATGCAACTTCAATACAATGCTTATCAACAAGTAGCTGCGCAGTTGCTAGCTGCCGAGGCAAAAGTACAGCAGGAGACACCTGCATTCACTACCCTTCAGAGTGCTACTGTACCAGTAGTTAAGGCGGGGCCAAAGCGTGCACAAATGTGCCTAATTTTCCTGTTCCTCGCCTTCTTGGGCACTACTGCCTATATCTTATACAAAGAAGATGACTTGAAACAACTAGTAGGATTGAGCTAAATATGAAGACTATGAAGTATTTTTTGATGTCGATGTTAGCTGCCGTGTTAGTCAGCTGCGGAACGACAAAAACTGTACCCATTACGGGTAGACAACAAAATCTGATGGTTAGTGATGAGCAAGTGCTCAGTCTTTCCTTTCAGCAGTATAGTGATTATATGAAGAGCGCAAAGCCTTCTACAAACAAGACCAATACGGAAATGGTGAAGCGTGTAGGTCAGCGCATTGCGAAGGCCGTTGAGAGCTACCTCACTTCAAACGGTATGGCGGAGGACGTAAAAAGCTATTCTTGGGAGTTCAATCTCGTGCAAGACAATCAGGTTAATGCATGGTGTATGCCTGGCGGAAAGATTGTCGTTTACGAAGGTTTGCTACCTGTAACAAAGAATGAGTCTTCACTGGCCATTGTTATGGGCCATGAGATTGCACATGCCGTTGCTCGTCACTCAGCAGAACGTCTAAGCAATGCCTATAAGGAGCAATATGGTTCAGCTGCTCTGAGTGCCCTATTGCAGGGAGCTGGTGTCGGCGCAGGTTGGCAACAATTGATTGGTATTGCCCAACAATATGGAGGTAAAATCTTAGTATCAGGATTCTCACGTAAACAAGAGAGTGAGGCAGACCATATGGGACTGATCTTTGCAGCAATGGCGGGTTACGATCCACAAGTGGCTGTTGATTTCTGGCAACGTATGTCGTCAGCTACAGGTGGTGGTTCTAACTCGCTTTTCAGCGATCACCCTTCTGATGCCACACGTATCCAACAGATTCAAGGTTGGCTTCCTGAGGCACAAAAGTATTTCAAGCCTGCAACTGCTACTGTAGCGACTAAGAAAGCTATTGTAAAGAAGAATGCAAACAAGAAATGAGCATGAGAATAATAATAGTCTGCCTGGCATGTGTGCTGAGCCTTAGTGCAATGGCACAAACAAAAGACGGAGGCATCTCTCAGCAAATGCTTCAGAAAATACAACAGCAGAATACACCTTCTCCTACAGATAAGGCGCTGCGTAATGCATTGGCGGCCAACAATATTGACCAGTTAGCTCAGAATCAGAAGAATGCTGGTGCTTTGGACACTTACTTTAGCGTAGAAACCAAAAAACAGTCGATTACTGACCAGAAGTCGAGTGGACGCTGTTGGATGTTTAGTGGACTCAATGTCCTGCGTTCTAACTTCGCCAAGCGTACTGACTCACTTACTGTCAACTTGTCACAGGACTACTTGTTTTTCTGGGATCAGTTAGAGAAGTCAAACCTGATGCTTCAGGGCATTATTGATACGGGAAAGAAGCCTATCGACGACCAACGCGTACAGTTTTTCTTCCACTACCCTATTAACGATGGTGGAACCTTTTGCGGTGTTGCTGACTTAGCTGAAAAATATGGACTGGTACCCTCAAGCATTCAGCCTGAGACATACTCTGCAGAAAATACTTCCAAAATGTCATCCATCATCAAGTCTAAACTACGCGAATTTGGTTTGGAACTGCGCAAGATGGTGGCAGAAGGCAAGAAAGCCAATGCTATCCAACAACGCAAGACCGAAATGCTCTCACAGGTTTACCACATGCTAACTATCACTTTAGGCGAACCTGTCAAGGAGTTTACCTTTGCCTTCAAGGATAAGAATGGTAAAGCCATCTCTGCTCCCAAGAAGTATACGCCAAAGGAATTCTATCAGGAGATTGTCGGCGGACCACTGAATGGTACTTTCATCATGGTGATGAACGACCCACGTCGCGAATACTACAAGACCTACGAAGTGGAATATGACCGCCATACCTACGATGGTCATAACTGGAAGTATCTGAATCTCCCCATGGAGGATATTGAGACGCTGGCTATCGCCTCGTTGAAGGATGGTCGCAAGCTCTATTCAAGCTACGATGTAGGCAAGCAACTGGACCGTAAGCGTGGCTATTGCGACATCGACAACTATGACTATGCATCGCTGTTTAACACCACGTTCAATATGACTAAGGCTGAGCGTATCTCAACCTTCGACAGTGGGTCTACACATGCCATGACCCTGACCGCTGTAGATCTAAACCAGAATGGTGAACCTCTGAAGTGGAAAGTAGAAAACTCTTGGGGAGCATCATGGGGACAGCAAGGCTGTCTTATTATGACAGCCCGCTGGTTCCGCGAATACATGTTCCGTTTGGTTGTTGACAAGCAGTATGTCAGCGAAAAACTGCTGAAGGACTACGAGCAGAAACCTGTTATGGTTATGCCCGAAGATCCTTTATTCCAAGAGGATAAGTAATTAGAACGTGTCCGACACGTTCCAGTGTTGACGCTTCCTGCATCACATCGCTGAGCAGGAAGCGTCCTTCTATTTCTAAAGGTTCAAAGGGCATATGCTGTTTGTCAAGACTCATCGTCTCCTGCAGCATCCACATCACACCACGTGCAAAGCGTCGAATGCCTAAGGAGCCCATGAATCCTCCACCCTTCAGGGTTTCATTTTTACCATTTGTTTGTCGCAATACATGGTAGTAATCCAGCAACAATCTCATATCCAACTGATGTCTCAGATATTGTTGGTAAACATACTGTATCTTAAATTGAGAAACAGCCTTTACCTCATTGTCGGCACGCTGCCTTAAGTTCAGAAGTTCTTCGTCATAGCAGGAAGCCAATACGGATGGTTTCACTGCCATCTCGTTGGCTTCACGAATAGTTTCTGCTTCGGCCATCCAATCAAGACTGATATCCTGCGGTGCACGCAAACCAAATTCAAACAGTTTCATCACGCCTTGATAACTGATACCCTCTACGTGTTGCTGTTTTGATATCTCATACAGCGTCTGCCATTCATCAGGTTCCGGACCTCGCCCCAGACAGTCAAGCTGTCCGACAGAAACTTGCATCAGTTCAAAAAATAACGAATCAATCTTTTTCATAACCACCAAGTTTGCATTATATCTATTATTACCGCAAAGGCTTAATCACAAAAGTAAAGACCTTGCTACCATAACCCAAACGATACTCCGGACGAGGCCAAGCACCCCATGAGTTGACACAGCCCAATCCAAACTGACGCTGCTGGATATGCACACAGGTCTTCCCTGCAGGAATCAAGTCACCGCTATGGTGTCCCCAAGCCTTATCCTTGTGCATGCCGTCATCAATCTGATCATTCGTATAGGGAATAGCCGAGGCCTCCATTGGAGCATTTGAGTAGAACTGCAGACCCTTGCCGTTGTTGTCAATCACTGAGAACCAGCGGACATCGGTATGGTTACCACTCTCCTGCGGACGTACATATTCATAGTACTCGTTCTGTACGGCATTCTTATAAACACCCACGAACTCGCTATTGTTACGATCAATATAGTTCTCCACAGGTCCGCGACCATAATACTCCACCTGGTCATACTGCTTAGGCATCTGTAACTGCATACCATAGCGGAACATATCGCTGACTTTTGCATCCTTGTCTACCATCATCTGTTCTCTAACCACCACTTCACCCTTAACCGTGACAGCGTATGTCATCTCAAGCGTAGCCTTTTGATCAAGCATATTGAACGTGACAACAACGGTATTACCTGCTGATTCGAATTTCTTGATTTCCATGCGTGGCGACTTCCAAGTGGCAAAACGCTGTTGCAGACGAGCACCATAGTCGTTGTCAGTTGGAGCACGCCAGAATTCAGGTACAATGCTTTCGCGATTTTGTAACATTTCCTTTCCGTCTACAGTCAGATAGTCAATCCAACCTGTCCGTTTACCTATATAAATTTCAGTACCTACCGCTGAGAGCTTCACGTAGGTATTGGTTTCTTCCTTCTCAATACCACAGATACCAGAATTGGCTCCGTAGTCTTTAATAGAAGGATACTTATACGCATTTATACAGAACTGCTGCTTGGCCATCGTCTGACCTTTTTCTATAAGGGGTGCGCCGTTCTTCGACTTGAAGTAGAACGATACAAATATCTCGTTGTCGCCATGATGACCCAGCACGCGACTAATCGTTTTTTGCATCTCCTCAGAGGTGATGACTTTGCGCTGTTGGGGTTGGATGCCGCTGATGTCGATGGTACCGCCGTGTCCGAATGTCATACCAGCAGGACGTCCAGCACTTTCATGGTGATGTTCGCCAGCACCGCCTACGAACCATTCAAGCTGCAGATCGTCAAGTGTCTTGAAGAAATTCTCATTGTAGATTTCAAACTTGCCCTGCTTCAGGTCGATGTCCTTCACCCATACATTCTGATAACAGTACTGCACCTCATAGGCATGCGGATTCAGACGACGATCAGGGGCTATGATGCCATTACAGTTGAAGTTATAGTCCGAGGCAGGATATTTGCCATAGTCACCACCGAAGGTAAAAATCTCACGTCCCGTAATAGGACTCTTGTCACGCAGACCTTGGTCAACAAAATCCCAGATATAGCCACCTTGATACTTTGGATACTTGCGAATCAAATCCCAATACTCCTTCATACCACCCATCGAGTTACCCATAGCATGAGCATACTCACACTGAATTAACGGACGTGGGTTATCACCCTTCGAATATTTCTCACAATGATTATAATCAGCATACATTGGACAGAAGATGTCGGTCTTTCCCCAATCGCCAGCCTGTTCATACTGCACTGGACGACTGGTATCGTATTTCTTAATCCATTCGTAGCACTTTTCGAAGTTCGGACCATAGCCAGCCTCATTACCCATCGACCACACAATAATAGACGGATGGTTCTTGAAGGTCAAAACATTAGCCTGATTACGCTCCAAATGCATCTGCTCGAAATCCTGACGCTTAGCCAAAGTCTTATCTCCGTAACCCATACCATGACTCTCAAGATTAGCCTCCGCGGTCACATAGAGTCCGTACTCATCACAAAGGTCATACCAACGAGGATCGTCTGGATAGTGACTGGTACGTACAGCATTGATATTCAGCTGCTTCATAATCTTGATATCCTGAATCATACGATTCACAGATACCACATAGCCGCTATCGGGATCCAGTTCATGACGGTCGGCACCCTTTATCAAAATAGCCTTTCCATTTACCAACAGTTGACCGTTCTTGATTTCAATATGACGGAAGCCAACACGCTGACGGACAACCTCCAAGACATCCTTGCCTTTCTTCAGCGTAATATAAAGATTATATAAGTTGGGGGTCTCAGCCGACCAAGGCTTTACCTGTGCCAAATCCACTTCCTGTCCCTTGTCGTCAGTCAATAGTTGTTCTGTTGCTGTTCCCTTCGGAGCCTTCACCTCTACCTGCAAAACACCACGACCGTCTACATAGTCCTGATGTACAAAGACGTCTTCAATATGCTGCTTGGGACGAGCATAGAGATACACCTCACGGGCAATACCCGTAAAGCGCCAGAAGTCCTGATCCTCCAGATACGAGCCGTCACACCAGCGCATCACCTGCATAGCTATCAGGTTCTCGCCTTTCTTCAGATACTTGGTGATATCAAACTCGGCAGCCACCTTCGAATCCTCCGAATAGCCCACCAATTTGCCATTCACCCAAACCTTCAGGTTACTCGTTGCTGAACCCACGTGGAAATAGACCTGCTGACCTTTCCAGTCATCAGGCAAAGTGAATGTTCTGCGATACGAGCCCGTATAGTTGTTCGTCTCGCCGATAAAAGGTGGATTACTGTCGAAGGTTGTTCCCCACGCATAACCGATGTTCTTATAGATTCGGTCACCATAACCATTGATTTCAAAAAGGCCTGGCACAGGGAAGTCCACCCATTTCGAATCGTCATACTTCAGAGTAAAGAAGTCCTTCGGAGCAAGGTTATGATCTTTCACAAAGCAGAAGCGCCACATACCTTCCATCGACATATAGCGTGCCGATTGCTGCTTTTGGGCTTGTGCCGCCAACTCTTGTGTCTCATAGGCAAAGAAGTGAGCTCTACGTGCCTCACGATTCATTTGGTTCACTTGTGGATTCTTCCACTCTGGGGCTTGCTGTGCTGCAACACACATCGTCGCCATCGCCATGATGGCTAATAACAGTTTTCTCATAGATTTAAAATAGTCATATTTTAGTTTTCTTTGAATGCTACAACACCTGTCAATTTCTGGTCAATATAGAACGTAGCACTACAGGTATCCTCATTCATCATGTAACGTGTACGGATATGCCACAAAGTCTTTCCACCACGCTGCTGATAGTTGATATTGCGACTGAAGTGGGCTGGTGTACGCCCATGTAATACCTGAATAAGAGAATCGCTGATGTTGCGTGTCGAATCAATGTCGTAGAAATCCAGGTAGCTCACCTTCGAGTAGTCCTCGACATAAGTCTCCATAAAGTCCTTGACAATTGACTTAGCCGTCTGCTGCCGTCCACACGATGCGAACAGCAGCAGGGCTACACCTATTATTATATATATATGCTTCATTATTTCTGAGGAATATTCTTCAGTACGTCAAGCAAGTGATCCCACACCATCTGAACTGTTGGGATATGCAGACGCTCATCAGGGGTATGAACAAAACGCAAGGTCGGACCAAACGACACCATGTCAAGATTAGGATAACGCTCAGAGAACAATCCACATTCCAGTCCTGCATGGATGCCACGAACGACAGGCTCCTTACCAAACAGTTTTACATAGGAAGCCTTCACAATACGCTGCAAGTCACTATTCGAGCGCATTTTCCAGGCAGGATAGCCATCCGAATGCTTCACCTCGGCACCAGCCAGACGGAAGCATGCACCTATGGTAGCACACATATTATCGAGATTCGACATCACATTTGAACGCTGCGACGATACAATCTTAATCTCAGTATCAAAGGTCTCGATGCTGGCAATATTGCTCGATGTCTCTACCATCCCGTTCAATGCCGGATCCTGACAGATGGCATAGATACCGTTATCGACAGCTTGCAGGGCAAAGATGAAGTTACGGGCTACCCCACTCTCAATGACGGGCTCTGCTTCCGTCGACTCCATCGTCCACACCATCTGTGTATCTGTTACGCAGAACTCTTCCTCAACCTGTGAGGCAAAAATATTCCAGTCGGCCTTCACGTTCTCCTTCACGGCATTGGGAACAGCTATTACAAACATACCGTCACGAGGTATGGCATTATGCATCTTACCGCTATTGAACTGAGCCAGACGAACGCCCTCGTACTTATTGATGGTCTGATACAGGAAACGGCCCAACAACTTGATAGCGTTGGCACGCTGCTTGTTGATGTCGTCACCAGAGTGGCCACCCACCAAGCCCTTCAGCTGAGCACGTATAAAGAATGAACCCGCAGGGGCATCCTCCTTCTTAAAAGCAAACTTGGCTGTCGTATTGCGCCCGCCTGCACAGGAAACAAATATCTCACCTTCATCTTCGGAGTCAAGATTAATCAGATAGTCACCTGTCATGAAACCGGCCTTCATACCCTCGGCACCTGTCAAACCGGTCTCTTCATCACGCGTGAAGACACACTCTATGGGACCATGTTCTATATCGTCAGAACCCAACAGAGCCAACTCCATAGCACAACCAATGCCGTCATCAGCACCTAAGGTCGTTCCTTCGGCGGTCAACCACTCGCCATCGATATATGTTTTGATAGGGTCGGTATCAAAGTTAAAGTCCACATCCACCAGCTTGTCGCACACCATATCCATATGACTCTGAAGAATGGTGGTCTTACGATTCTCCATACCCTTCGTAGCCGGTTTGCGAATGATGACATTACCCGTCTCATCGACTTGAGTATCCAATCCGTGGCTCTTACCCCAGTTCTTCAAGTACTCAATCATCTTCTCTTCACGCTTCGAAGGACGTGGAATCTGGTTAATCTTCGCAAATTCATCGAAGACAACTGCTGGTTTTAACTCATTTTTATTCATATTTAATGTTTATTTTAATGTTTAATAATAATGTTTCACTTTAAATTTGTACCTTTGCACCCGCAAATTATTGTGCAAAGATAATCATTTATGATGAAAATACTGCTAACGAGTACGTTAATAATTGCTATAGCAATGGCATTTTTCCTCGTAAAAGTGCTTTTTCGCAAGAATGGCACCTTTTCGTCGCAACATATTCACGATAGTGAGGCGATGCGTGAGCGAGGCATCCATTGCGTCATCGACATGGATCGCGAAATGCGCCAACCATCCCGAACAGCAGTAAGTGAGAAGAATTAATATCGAAACATCGAAACAAAAAATAAAAAAGAAAAAAAATGAAAAAGTACATGTTTTTGGCCGCAGCTGCTATGGTAGCTCTGGCATCGTGCAACAACGAAAGCCCTAAGATGGACGAGAAACCCGCAGCAGCCGAGGCTGGTCAGGAGGGCGGTGTAAAGATTGCCTACGTTGAGGTTGACTCGCTGATGACCCAGTATGAGTTCTGCAAAGAGTTCACACTTATTCTGGAGAAGAAGAGTACCAATGCCCGCAACACATTGAACTCAAAGGGTCAGGCACTGCAGAACGCTGCCGCCAACTTCCAGCAGAAGCTTCAGAACAATGGTTTCACCAGCCGTGAACAGGCCGAAAGCCAGCAGGCTGCCATCCAGCGCCAGCAGCAGAGTCTTCAGGAGCTTCAGGCTCGTCTGGAGAATGAGCTCGCCACTGAGACTCAGAAGTATAACGCTGGTCTGCGCGACTCGCTGTCACACTTCCTCGATGCCTATAACAAGGACAAGAAGTTCGATCTCATTCTGACCAAGCAGGGCGACAATATTCTGTACGCTGCCAAGCGTTTCGACATCACCGCTGATGTCATCAACGGTCTGAACAAGCGTTACAAGTCTACACTGAAGACTGCTGACACCAAGAAGGAAGAGAAGAAGAAGTAAGACACCAATAGCCATAAGCTAATTGCTAACAGCTATATGGACATACAGAAAATTCTGACTAAGCTCCGCATCACAGAACTTAACGAGATGCAACAACACGCCGCCGAAGCCATCACAGGCTCCGACGGTGATGTTGTTTTACTGTCACCCACTGGCTCAGGTAAGACGCTGGCCTATCTCCTACCCCTCGTACAGTTGCTTGACAGCACATACGATGCTGTTCAGGCCTTGGTCATCACCCCTGGACGTGAACTGGCCTTACAGTCAGATACTGTACTGAAAAGTATGGGGTGTGGAGTGCGCTCTACTGCCTGTTATGGCGGACGTGCAGCGATGGACGAGCACAAGGTTTTGAAAGAAGTAAAGCCACAGATTGTCTTTGGCACGCCCGGACGACTGAACGACCACCTCGACAAAGAGAACATTTCGCGCTACAGCATCCGCTATCTCATCATCGACGAGTTCGACAAATGCCTCGAGATGGGCTTCCAGACCGAGATGCAGAAACTTATCAAGAGCCTGCCAGGTCTTCAGCGTCGCATTCTGCTTTCGGCTACTAATACCGAACAGATTCCGCAGTTTGTCAACATGTCGAAAAAAGGCACGCTCATCGATTTCCTGCCTGAAGAAGAACAGACCTCCGAGCGTGTCACACTTTACGAAGTACACAGTCCTCAGAAAGACAAGCTCGACACGTTGCGTCAGCTACTGTTAAGCTTTGGCGACGAGAGCAGCATCGTGTTCCTCAACTACCGCGAATCTGTGGAGCGTGTCAACAATTATCTGGTCGAACAGGGCTTCACCACCAGCTGTTTTCATGGTGGACTGGAACAGCGTCAACGCGAAGACCAGCTCTACCGTTTCAGCAACGGTTCTGCCAACATCCTGGTTGCTACCGACTTAGCGTCACGTGGTCTCGACATCCCCAACATCCAGAACATCATCCACTATCACCTGCCTGAAAGCCAGGAAGGTTACATCCATCGCGTGGGACGTACGGCTCGCTGGGATGCCACAGGCCGTTCGTTCTTCATCCTCAACGCCTCAGAGCATATTCCCGACTACGTCGAAGGCGATGTCGAACAATTTGAGCCAAAAGCTAACAGCCAAGAGCCAAAAGCCCCGAAGAATACGACCCTCTACATCGGCAAGGGCAAGAAGGACAAGATATCAAAAGGTGACATTGTAGGATTCCTTTGCAAAAATGGCGGACTGAAGGCTGATGAGATTGGACGTATCGATGTGAAAGACCGCTATGCCTACGTGGCTATCCGTCGCGAGAAACTCAAGCAGACTTTGCATCTGGTACAGGGGCAAAAGATTAAAGGTCTTAAAACTATTATCGAACCCATCCACTAACGGTTCAATGCTCCTCGCAACACCACACTCTCAAAGAGAGAATAGTCAATAAATTGCCACTCTGACTTGACAAATAGCAAGCAAAAAAGCATATTTTGCTTAATTATTGCTTAAATATTTGGCCAAATGAAATAAAAAGTGTAACTTCGCGCCACAATTTCAAACATTAAGAGAAAACGAACATTTAATATACAACTAAATCAACATTAGAACAATGAAGAAGTACAACTTTAATGCCGGTCCTTCTATGCTTCCCCGCGAGGTCATCGAGAAGACCGCTCAGCAGTGTCTTGATTTCAATGGCTCGGGTCTCTCTCTGATGGAGATCAGCCACCGTGCAAAGGATTTTCAGCCCGTTGTTGACGAGGCTGTAGCTCTGGTAAAGGAGCTGCTTGACATCCCCGAGGGTTACTCCGTGATCTTCCTCGGTGGTGGTGCCAGTCTCGAGTTCTGCATGATTCCCTACAACTTCCTGATTAAGAAGGCTGCCTACCTGAACACCGGTGTTTGGGCTAAGAAAGCCATGAAGGAAGCAAAGCTTTTCGGTGAGGTAGTAGAGGTGGCTTCTTCAGCTGATGCCAACTATACCTTCATCCCCAAGGATTGGACAGTTCCCGCTGATGCCGACTACCTGCACATCACCACGAACAACACCATCTATGGTACCGAAATCCGTAAGGACCTCGACGTTAACGTGCCTCTGATTGCCGATATGTCGTCTGATATCTTCAGCCGTCCCATCGACGTGAAGAAGTACGACGCCATCTATGCCGGTGCTCAGAAGAACCTGGCTATGGCTGGTGTTACCATCGTTATCGTGAAGGATGAGAAGCTTGGTAAGGCTCCCCGCGAGATTCCCACCATGCTCGACTACCGCACACACGTCGACAAGGGTTCTATGTTCAACACACCTCCTGTGGTTCCCATCTACAGTGCTCTTGAGACGCTCCGCTGGATCAAGAAGAACGGTGGTGTCGAGGCTATGGATAAGCTGGCCAAGCAGCGTGCTGAGATCGTCTATGGCGAGATTGACCGCAACAAGATGTTCCAGGGTACCGCCAAGGCTGAGGATCGTTCGCTGATGAACATCTGCTTCGTGATGGCTCCTGAGTATCAGGAACTCGAGAAGGACTTCCTCGATTTCGCTACCTCTAAGGGTATGGTTGGTGTGAAGGGTCACCGCTCAGTGGGTGGTTTCCGCGCTTCTTGCTACAACGCCCAGACCATCGAAGGCTGCAACGCCCTCGTTGCCTGCATGAAGGAATTCGAGGCAAACCATTAATTCATAATTAATAATTTATAATTCACAATTAATAATTATGAAAGTATTAGTTGCAACAGAGAAACCTTTCGCAGCAGCAGCTGTGAATGGTA
>CAMVOS010000039.1 GCA_947169185.1 uncultured Prevotella sp. | reverse complement strand
CGCGACCTGCCTTGGCGACAGACGCGCGACCCGTATGCCATCTGGCTCTCTGAAATCATCCTGCAGCAGACACAGGTCAAGCAAGGCTGGGAATACTGGGAACGTTTTATGCGTCGTTGGCCCACCGTCGAAGCGCTTGCTGCAGCAACAGAAGACGAAGTATTACGCGAGTGGCAGGGACTGGGTTACTACAGCCGAGCCCGCAATCTGCACTATGCTGCCCACCAGATAGTCGAAATGGGCGGTTTTCCCACTACGATAGAAGAAATCAAACAGCTAAAAGGTGTTGGCGACTATACTGCTGCTGCCATTGGTTCCATTGCTTTCAATCTGCCAGCAGCCGTTGTCGATGGCAACGTCTATCGCGTACTCTCACGCTACTTTGGTATCAACACGCCTATTAATACCACTGAAGGCAAAAAAGCATTTATGACTTTGGCCCAAGAGTTGCTGCCACCTACCGAAGCCTCAGCCTTTAATCAGGCAATGATGGACTTTGGAGCTACGCTCTGCACCCCAAAAGGCGCACGTTGCAGCGAGTGTCCACTGATGGAGTCATGCGATGCCTTCCGTACCAACCGCATCCAGGAATTACCTGTCAAGCTGAAGACGCTGAAGATTCGTGAGCGCCACCTTATTTATATATATATACGTTGTCAAGGTCAGACAGCCATCCATCGTCGTGGTGTAGGCGACATCTGGCAAGGACTGTGGCAGCCTTGGCTCGTCGACGATGAATCAAAGATCCCGAATGGTGCCATCTTGTTGCGCCAGAACGTCAAGCATGTCCTTACCCATCGCGTGCTCTATGCCGACTTCTACCTTTTAGAAGTCAACCAGAAGCCCTCGCTTCCCGCTGACTACATCTGGATTCCAGAAGTCGACATCGACAACTATGCCCTACCCCGTCTGATAGAAATCCTGCTCAAATGCTTACCACACTCCGACCTTTAACCACTTAACACTACCGAAGTTTTACTAAACACTGTCGCAGTTTTATCAAACACTGCCACGGTTTTAACAAACACCGTCACGGTTTTAACAAACGCTGTCGCAGTTTTAACTTTACGCCTTGCCTTTGCACCTTTTAGTAAGTACCAAACGACCCTTTTGTAAGTACCAAACGAACCTTTTGTAAGTACTACTTACTCGATACAATTCATCAAGAAGTCGACGGCACCATTGATGCCAAATTTACGAACATCGAGTGAGATATCGTAGTTGGTGGCATCCCTCCAATCGCGACCCGTATACGTCTTGGTATAGAGTTCGCGACTGTAGTCGTTGTCGACTATCATAGCGGCAGCATCGTGCTCGCTGATGTCGTACTTCACAGCAATGCGGCGCTTGCGACAGTCAAGGCTGGAGTGGATAAAGATTTTCAGCGCGTTGGGATGGTCGGCAAAGATGTCGAAGCCACAACGGCCCACAATAACACACGACTCCTCTGAGGCAATACGACGAATGGCTTCAGCCTGTGCACGGAACAAGGCATGACTGGTCTGGTCCTGTTCCTGTCCGTTATACTCGGCATTGGCCATGTAGTTACGATAGAAGTTTGTGAAGTCGTCGCGCCACAACGGGTTACGGGCCTCAATCTTCTCGACAGCCTCCTCAACTGCATTGATACGCGCAGCCACCTCGTTCAAGATCTGCTTGTCGAGCAGTTTCACACCAAGCCTGCGAGCCAGCTCTGCACCAATCTCATGTCCGCCCGTACCAAACTGGCGGCTGATAGTGATTACAAATTTCTCCTGTTTATTCATAGTTTTTGGCATTTAAGAATTATTACTATTACTGAGTGCAAATATACGAAAAAAGTTTGAGAAGACAACAAAAGTTTCAGAATTTTATATCAATTTACACCATAAAAAACGCCCCGCATGTCATTTGCGAGGCGTTTACAAATATCATTTACTCGTAATGTGTGTCGAGGTAGGTAACGTGGGTGACTAGGTATTCCTCGATGCCATGCTTACCATCAGCACCACCAATACCAGACTTCTTGACACCAGCATGGAAGCCCTGCATAGCCTCGAAGTGCTCGCGGTTAATGTAGGTCTCGCCAAACTCCAGTTCACGGGCCACACGGGTAGCAGTGTCGATATCCTTGGTAAAGACGCTGGATGCCAAACCGTATTCGCAGTCGTTAGCCCAAGCAATAGCCTGATCCAAGGTATCAAACTCAACCAAAGGAATCACGGGACCAAAGGTCTCCTCATGGATGATGTCCATATCCTGCGTACAATTGTCGAGCACGGTAGCAGCATAGAAGTAACCCTTATCGCCTACACGGTGACCACCACAGAGCAACTTGGCGCCCTGCTTGATGGCACGCTCAACCTTCTCGGTAACGCTCTCCAATGCACGAGCCTCTACCAACGGACCCATGTCAACGGTATGATCCTTGCAGACGTCGCCCACCTTGACTGCAGACATCTTCTCGACCAGAATCTTCGTAAACTCGGCCTTCACCTCCTTCTGAACGTAGACACGCTCAGCATTGTTACAGATCTGACCATTGTTGCCAATACGACTGTCGACAATCCACTGGGCAGCCTTCTCGAGATCGGCATCCTTGCAGACAATAGCAGGCGCCTTACCACCCAGCTCGAGGCTGACCTTCGTGATGTTCTTAGAAGCAGCAGCCATGATGCTCTCACCAGCACCAACAGAACCAGTAACGCTGACAATGTCAATCTTGGGCGAGCCAGCCATCTCGTTACCAATGACGCTACCCTTACCTGTTACGATGTTGATGACACCCTTGGGCAGACCAACCTTGTCGACAACCTCACCAAATACGGTACAATTCTCAGGCGTCAGCTGTGAGGGCTTGATAACGATGGTACAGCCAGCAATCAGGGCAGCACCAGCCTTACGGGCAATCAGGAAGAACGGGAAGTTCCAAGGCAGGATACCTGCAACAACACCAATAGGTTTCTTCGTGAGGAAGATGGTCTCGTTAGGACGATCGCTGGGGATGATCTCACCCTCGATGTGGCGTGCAAAGCTGGCCATGTAGTCAAAGTACTCAGCAGTCACGTCAACCTCGATGGTAGCCCATGTGAGGGTCTTACCCT
This sequence comes from uncultured Prevotella sp., assembly GCA_947169185.1. Taxonomy (GTDB): domain Bacteria; phylum Bacteroidota; class Bacteroidia; order Bacteroidales; family Bacteroidaceae; genus Prevotella. The sequence continues at coordinate 17,120 of CAMVOS010000039.1, read as the reverse complement.
GTTCGCGCATGATGATGTCGATAAACTCCTCGCGACGTTCACGAATACCATTAGCCAGTTTCTTCAACCAAGCGGCACGCTCAATGGCAGGTGTCTTGCCCCATGCTTTCTGGGCTGCCTTAGCGGCATCCAAAGCACGGTTCACATCCTCAATAGTGCCGTTAGGCTGACGAGAGATGACTTCTTCCGTTGAGGGGTTCAACACATCAATCCACTGGCCGTTCGATGCTTCGCAGAACTGACCGTTAATGTACATTCTAAGGTCTTTCATAACACGTGTATTGTTTTAGTAGTTAAGATGAATAAAATTTGTTTCTGCAAATGTAGTAAAAAAAACACATACGACCATCAGTACGCCATTTTTTTAGGATTTCTTAAAGATATAATGAATAATCACACAAAAAAAGAATAAGTTTCTTTGGTTTGCTATTGATTTTTTGTACCTTTGCAACGACAAAAACAAAAAGACGATGAAAAAATTGCTTACCTTAATGATGGCTTTTGCCATTACCATACCCACATTCGCACAGCTTGGCAGTCGCAAGACAAGAGACCGCTTCAACCACAGCAATGTCGAACAATACTACGGTCTGCGACTGGGCTACAACTATGCAAGTATCAACAGCAGCGATGCCGCAATAGATATGGAAGGCTACGGTGGATTCGCCTTTGGTGGCATCTACGGACTGCAGCTGGCCAACAGTACGCCACTTTGGTTGGAGGCAGGTCTCTTCTATTCCGAGAAAGGTGGTAAGACTCAGGATTATCTGTCGACAAAGACAATCAATGAGAAAACGACAGAATACTTCCAGAAGAAGACCACCCGTCTGATCTATTTGCAGGCTCCTATCGTCATCAAATATGCCTTCGACGTGGCCGACGACTTCTATGTGCAGCCATTCCTGGGCGGCTATCTGGCACTTGGCGTAGGCGGAAAGACCAAACTCTACCATGACGAGATTGCCGCCGACTCTTTCGACGACTTCAACCGTCTGGATGGCGGCCTGCGTTTTGGCTGTGGTGTTGAGTATCAGATGATTTATGCTGAATTAGGCTTCGACTTCGGTATTGCCAACATCAGCGACAACAATTTCAAGAGCGCCCGCAATCAGAGCTTTTTCTTTAATGTTGGTGTAAATTTCTAAGAGCCTTATGATACGAAGATTAATTACTTGCATGCTCCTGCTGGTGAGCATCTGTTGTATGGCACAATTCGACAACACGAACTCTGTTGTCCGCAAGACGCTGTTAGTGTACGAAATGAACAGCAACGGATACTACCACAAGAAGGAGGGTGCACTTGTCGACAAAGTGGAAAACGTCACCTCCCTTTATGCCTTCGACAAGAAATCATCCAACCTCTACGTGCAGACAGAAAATGGTAACTACGTCGTGGTATTGAACAAGGAGCACGCCAAGATTTACAAGCAAAGCAAGCTAGCGCCTTTTATCGACGAGAAGCAGGTTGATGCTGAGATAGAACGCGTCAACCGCATGCTTGAAGAGCGCTTCGAATCGCTCAACGCAGCACGCACCAAGCATTTGCAAGACTCTGCGGCAAAAGCCATGAATGACTCATTGGAGAAGATTCGTCAGGACTCAATCCAACAGGCTTTCCAAAAAGCTGTGGACCTCAAGTATCGTCAGACCCATAACTGGCATGATCTGCCTATGAACAAGATTGGCTTGGAGTGTATCCTCTGCGGACATCACGTCTATGAGGATATCGTCTACTGTGAAGGCATCGTCAAAGACACCATCTATTATGTCGAGAATGCCACAGGTATCATGGGCGCCACGTATAAGAAACTGCATGTAAGCAAATACAACCCCCGACTGAAGAACGAAGTGAAATATCACTATCATGTCAAGATGTTCCGCGATAGTCTGACCAGCCATCCCTATCTGACACCAGAGTATGTGAAGATGGAGAACGACAAAACCTATGCAGCCTACGCAGAATTCATCAGCACTAAAGCGCCCAATGGCTACGTGGAAAACACAGGATATGACTTCCAGGAAGACCACCTGATTTTCGACTTCTCGTACACAAATACCAACAAGAAAGTCATTAAGAGTATCGATATCTTCTGCGACATCCTTAATCCTGCCGAGAATGTTAAGAAAGTTATCAAACTCAAGGCTACTGGACCTATCGAGATGCTCGAAACTAAGTCTTGGTCATGGGACGACCCTGCGAATACGGTTCCTCCCCTATCAACAGATTTGACCATCAGCAAACTGATTCTCACCTTTAAAGACGGGCGCCAGAAGATTCTCACGCCAAAAGATATCATCTACAAAGAGGCAGATTAACAACATAAAAGGAGACTCAGTTGAGTCTCCTTTATTTATTTCGATATTTCTCGATATTTCGTTATAACGGAATAACGGGATTAATTACTGCATGTCGTATACGACCTGCATCAGCTTCTTGCCAATCTCGTCAGCAGCCTCCATCGTGGCAGCTTCACTGTATACACGGATAATTGGCTCAGTGTTCGACTTACGCAGATGTACCCAACGGTCTGGGAAGTCAATCTTTACACCGTCAATATCGTTAACCTGAGCAGTAGGATCTTGGGCAAACATCTCCTTTACCTTCACCAGGATAGCGTCAACATCCGTCTCAGGCGTCAGGTCGATACGGTTCTTGGCTATCTGATAGTCAGGGAACTGACTACGCAATTCGCTGACCTTGCAGCCTTTCTTGGCTAAAGACGTCAAGAAGAGGGCAATACCCACCAAGGCATCGCGTCCATAATGGCTCTCAGGATAGATGACTCCGCCATTTCCCTCGCCACCGATAACTGCATTTACCTCTTTCATCTTGGTTGTCACGTTAACCTCGCCAACAGCAGCTGCGGTATAAACACCACCACGCTTCCGAGTGACATCACGCAATGCACGTGTAGAACTGAGGTTGCTAACGGTATTGCCTGGTGTCTGTGACAGCACATAATCGGCAACGCTGACCAGCGTATACTCTTCGCCAAACATCGTACCATCCTCGCAAATAAAGGCCAGACGGTCAACGTCAGGGTCAACAACGATACCCAGATTATACTTGCCAGACTTCATTTCAGTCATGATACCCTGAAGGTTCTTCTCCAAAGGCTCAGGATTGTGGGCAAAGTCACCTGTCACGTCACGGTTCAGGAAGGTATATCCGACGCCCAAACGCTCCAGCAACTTAGGCAGGATAATGCCACCAACACTATTGATACTGTCTACGCATACCGTAAAACGGGCCTGACGGATGGCGTCAACATCAACCAAACGCAGGTCGACCACAGACTGGATATGACGATCGTCGAAACTATTGTCGACAGTAACATGTCCTAACTTATCGACTTCGGCATAGCTAAAGTCCTCGTTTTCGGCAATTTCCAACACGCGTTGGCCATCGGCAGCTGTCAAGAATTCACCCTCACTATTGAGTAACTTCAAAGCGTTCCACTGGCGTGGATTATGCGATGCAGTAATGATGATACCACCATCGGCCTCGCTCATACGAACTGCCAGTTCAGTGGTTGGCGTAGAAGCATAACCGATATCGATAACATCGAAGCCCATGCCCACTAAAGTGCCACAAACCACGTCGCGCACCATAGGACCAGAGATACGACCATCGCGACCTACCACAATCTTGCCCGTCTTGCGAGGGATGAAGGAGGCATAAGCCGACGTAAACTTCACAATATCTAAGGGATTCAGAGTATCCCCCGTAGTTCCGCCGATTGTTCCGCGGATACCAGAAATAGATTTAATCAGTGTCATATATTTATTATTTCACTCGTTCGTAAGAAATTTCGTAATAGCATGGAATAACGCTTGACGTTGCATCAGCGGTTCCCTGAGAATGGGGTACTATCAGTCGAACCTTAGCTGTCTCATCATCAATATTCTCCGGACGACCAACATTGATATAGGTCAGGGGCACCAACCATCCTCCAGGCACAGAGGTTGAACTATGATAAGACTGCATCATACCGGGCTGAGGATCGGCCACAAACATCGCCGTAATCGTCGTACCAGTACGTGTTACAAACATCTTGTCGACATACTGGGAAGGATCGATAGTCATGCCCAGACTTGACATATAGATACTACCTCTCCGATCGTTACGAATCAGGATAGAGTCCGTCAGAAGATTCCTTTCTACAAAACGACAGAGCAGGCTGGCACTTTTATTATCCTCCAACTTGTTGCCACAACCCTTTCTGACAATCTGCATATACACGCCAGTACGTGACAAACGCACAAATTGGTTGGCTGAGACATCAGTAGTCTCGCCCTGATTCTTGAAAGTTGTCTCGTCGATAACCTGAATACCCTCACGAGCGATAAAATTACTGATGGCATTCTGCTCTTTTTCCTTCATATCTGCATAGGTCTCATAGTCGTTACAACTGGTCAGACCAATCATGCCAAGCACAAAGGCTAACGTATAAAAGATTTTGTTCATTTCGTTCTCTTCTTATTTTTCGGGCACAAAATTACAAAATAAATATGAATTATGCATTATGAATTATGCATTATCAACGTTTTATTAGGCTACTTTAACTTGTTTTCAAACGCAATAAGAGCCTGCTCCACGATTTTCACAGCCTCCTCCATGCTACAATTCAGTCGTCCGCCCGATGCATTCAGGTGACCGCCACCATTAAAGAAACGTGCAGCCATCTCATTACATGGGAAGTCATCAACCGAACGCAAACTTATCCAGACTGTCTGGTCGCGGTCGGTATCCTCGCGCAACGAAACACTCAATTTAAGACCTTTAATCTGCAAAGGCATATTGACCAGTCCCTCTGCATCACCCTTAATAAAATGGAACTGTTTCTGGTCTTCACGAGTCAGCGTGTAATAGGCAGCATGACGTCTATCGTCTACCACCAAACGATTGCACAACACATAACCAACCATTCGCAGGCGATGCTCCGAATAATTATGGTATACATTGCGGTATATCTTATCTTTATTAATGCGCTTGGTAAGCAGCTGACTAATGATGTAAAAAATCTCGGGATTATTCGAATTGAAAGTAAAACCGCCAGTATCTGTCATCATACCACAATAGACGGGAATGGCAAAGTGCTTGCCCAACTGGTCGAACAATCCGAGTTGCCAAACGATACGAAAAACCAATTCACACGTGCTCGACATCTCTGGATGAGAGATACACAACGTGGTAGGCACGTCGGGATCAGGGTGATGGTCTATCAGCACCTTCTTGGCAGGCGAGGCACACAGCGCATCCGCCATTTCATCAGTACGGTGAGGCGAGTTGAAGTCCAGACAGAACACAAGGTCAGCAATCTTCAATACGGTATCCACATAATCGCGACGCTTGTCATAGCGCACAATTTTCTCCGTATTCGGCAACCATTGCAAATAATCCGGATACTGGTCAGGTACCACCATCAGCGGTTCCTTACCCATCTGCTGTAAAACCTCGCACCACCCCAGCATTGAGCCCAAGGCATCGCCATCAGCATTTTGATGACAGCACAAGACAATGCTGTCAGCACTGGCTATAAGGGAGCGCAGCAAGCTGCACTCCCCTTCACTCATAATATTTGTCAGCATTTAAAAGAGTTTATTAGGATAGACACCCTCGTCCACCAGTTTCTGAATACGTGCCACCGTGTCATCGCGGTCGGCAGCATAGGTTACGCCAAACCACTTGCTGGTGGTGTCAAGCACCTCACAGGTTGCTGTACCTTCAGTAATCAGTTTGTTTACCATCAAGGGGATGAAGAACTCAGCTTTCAGATTCTCCATATTCTTCGGATCGCTCAAGAACTCCTTGAAGTAAGCCTCGCTGTATTCGAAATAGTCGGGGGTGAAGCCCCAAACATTCATCGATACAGGAGCATTCTCGTCAAGAGCTTGCCACTCGCCCTGCTCATCCTTGAACTGGATAACGCCATCCTTGCGCAGAATTTCGGTACGCTCCACCACGTCCGTCAGGTGACGCTGGTCGTTGTAGGCACAAACACCACGGGCCACACTACCGTTCTCGCTCAACGTATTGCAGACGCGGAAGCCCACCATAGCATACTGGTTCTTGGCACCCTCGGGCAGACTGCTCAGGAACTTGCCAATCTGCATGAAGCAGTCGCGACCATAGAAGTCGTCGCAGTTGATGACGCAGAAGGGTTCCTTGATGATGTCCTTACCCATCAGCACAGCGTGGTTAGTACCCCATGGCTTCTGACGTCCCTCAGGAACGCTAAAGCCTGCAGGTAGTGCATCGAGTGCCTGGAAGCACAATTCACACTGTACCTTACCTTCATATTTTGAAAGAATCTGAGTACGGAACTGCTCCTCGAAATCCTTGCGAATAACCCATACAATCTTGCCAAAACCTGCCTGGATGGCATCGTAGATACTATAGTCCATAATGGTCTCACCGTTGGGGCCCAGACCGTCAAGCTGCTTCAGACCGCCATAACGGCTGCCCATGCCTGCTGCTAAAAGAAACAATGTTGGTTTCATGATGTTTATATTTTAATTTTAATCATTTTGCGCCTACAAAGGTACAAATTAGTGAGCACAACACAAAACAAAAAAACGTTTTTTTATTATTATTGTCGAACGATTAGACTATCAGAATGGATAACCGATAGCAAAGTGGAGGGTATGACTGCCCTTGAAACTCTCAACATTGTAGAAACCGGATTTACCGGTATCGTACGGCATATGAAGCGCCAAGCCCCAGTCAAGACGAATAATCAGGAAGTCAAGGTCGTAACGGATACCGACTCCAGTACCTATGGCCTGCTCTCGAAAGAAATTACGCAACTTGAAGTTGCCTGCCGTAGTAATATTATCCAAATCGTCATCTCCATAACGATCACCCGGTGGTGTCCACACATTACCAGCATCAAGGAAAATAGCGCCATGTAAACTGCCAAACAACTGTCGACGATATTCGAGATTACAAACAAACTTAATAGTGCCGTTGCGCATCAGATAGTCGATAGCGTTATTGCCAAAACTCTTGACTGCGCCAGGTCCTACACCGCGCACGGTAAAGGCACGGATACTGTTAGCGCCACCCACATAGAACATCTCGCTATTAGGCACCCAGTCGCTATTGCCATAATAGTGGATGTAACCGGCATTGACATGTCCTACAAGTTTAGAGACGGCATCAAGAGTCCATGTCTTGGTGAAATCTGTCTCTATTTTCACGAACTGCGAATAAGGATTCTTAAACATCTTCTTATCCTTGTCGTTCCACTTCTTGCCTGTAGCGAGATCATAGAGAGCCACGCCATTACCCGACTCTGCCAACGTGGTTTCCCAGCGAATAGGATGCAGTTTTCCTGACGGACTGGAGTAGGTGTAGGTATAGCGCATTTCAGGAATGAAGTAATCCTGCATGGTAACAGCCAGATAGGGATTCTTTATCACCAAGGCTTCAAAATCATCCGTATGGTCGTTCATGAACTGGTATTTCACAGTCAGTGGTGAGAACTCATGGCGACTCTGGGCAGATGTCTGCCAACGATAAGTCCATTCGCCCGATACTACATGCATCTTGTAGTAGCCTGGACGGTAGATGATATCAGTAGAGGCCTTGGCCAATGTGGTAGGCGTAGAGTAGAAACGCCGGCGAGGAACCGGACGCCCTTGGCTGTCGCGACGAATGCGATTGCTACCGAAGAAGGGGGCGATAATACGTGGGAACTCTACCGAGACATCAGCACCATACTCATAGTTATTCATACCCGACGAGTTGTTGCTGGTTGCCCACTCATAAGAGCCATGCACATTGATATCGATTTTCTCAGCACCTCGGAAAGCATTACGGCGTGTAACACCCATTCGTAATTCAGGACCCATACGACCTATAGTACGGTTATTGAAATTAGTCTCGACATAAAAGTCCCAAGGTTTGTCGAACGTACAGGTCATCGCCAAGTCGAGCGTATCACAGAGTGCCGTGGTGTCGCGTGGTGTGAACGTCATATTGACTGAAGAGAACAGTCCCATGGCATTCAGCTTACTCACTGACTGGAGGTAGTCATCGTGCCGATACAATTGGCGTGGACGCAACTTGATATCCCCCAACAAGACACGTGCACGGATAGGAGGTTTCTTGCCTGCATAGCGGATTGTGATGCGTCTCTTGATGGAGTCAGTAAGCACTTCCCTATTCGTCTTTCGCATACTGACATCGATATTTCCGATATACCATTTATGGGTAGCGGCCACAGGGATTTCATTGGCCAGCTTCAACTGGAGCTGTACCTTACCATCGACGACGAAGGTATCAGCAAGATAGGAGGCATAGCCTGGCTGATAAAAGTAATAGCCGTTATTACGCAACAGGGTACTGATGCGTTGGCGCTCAGCATCGAGGTTTCCGATGACAAAGGGATCTCCCTTCTTCACGTAAGACTCCTTGGCCGTGGACTGTATCAAGCTGTCTGCCTCAGCAGGGAAACCCACGACACTAACGGAGTCAAGGGTATAAAGTCGTCCAGGGAAGACGTTATAGGATATCTTTGCGGTCTTAGGATTCTTTTGGGGAATACATTCATAGTCGACATAGGCGCCAAAATAGCCGTGGTTGCGCAATACTGACTTGGCTACGCTGGCACGCAATTCAGGATTGACCCACGACATGAGTACAGGCTGTTTGCCAAAACTTTTAGTCATCCAGCGGGCAAAAGCAGAATTCTTCTCCGAATAGTTGTTCCATATTGACACGCCTATCGAGAAGGGCACGCGATAGAAACTGCTGCCAAATAGCGAACCGTTAGGCGCTGTCGCCAAGGCTGCATCAACCTCCTCCTGTGTCTTGGTGAAGTTGTCGTTTTCCTCATAGTCAGAATAAGTAACGTCCTTCAATCCGATAAAGAGCTGATCGCCTTCGGGGATGTTCTTTGTCATAGAACATGAAACAAGCACGAGGGCGGATATCAGAATGATGGTGTATGATATGATGCTATTTCGTTTCATGGGCACGGGTCTTTAAAGTGTCTGTTCTCACACTGTCACGTCTGACGCTATCACGTGGCACGACGGGCGTTGTTGCACGCATCGGCATCAATGTCGTCGTCTCCTTGAACTTGAAGATGTCCAGAAAGCGTTCCATTGAGCGACGCCATGTGAAGCCACCACCATACTTCTGTGTATAGCCGTCGAGCCAGTCGTAAGCGTTATTCTGGAAGTACAACGTGATATACTTGTTTGCAGTATTGTCCAAACGATATTCCATCGAAACATTGTCAAAGAACGAGTTGTTGCGTTGTTGCAGCTCGGCACCGGTAGAAACCTTACCACCCACAGCCACTTTCAGACGGTTATTGAGGAATCGCTTAGCAAACTTGAACGAATAGTCGGTATGCGCCTGACCTGTAGCATCAGTCGTGTTATCCATACCGAATGACAGGTCGAGGGTGCGCAAAGCACTACCTGATATCGAATTGATTTGTGAGTTCAGGAACGACGAGAGTGCAGAGTTCATTGAGAACGAACCCGTACTGGCATCGTTAAGATACATGCCCGTAGTGAGCATCGTTACCGCCAACTTGCCACGTTCTTCCGGCGACATGGCTTGCAGTTCTGAATGCAACTGCATATCCTCAGGAGCATCGAGTGTAAACTCCAAACCCATATTGCTTAGTGTCTTGGTAATAATGACACCACAGTCGAACTCAACACTCCTTCCAACTTCTCCTTCCTTGCCATAGGTAGCCTTGGTGCGTTCGGTAGCCGTGATATTCAGCGTAGGATTCATCATTTCGCCCGTGAACTCGACATAAGAACCATCCTGAATGGTAAAGGTCTTCAGCGGGATGACAGGCAATGAATACTTCATTTCACCGTTCGACAACGTATAGCGGCCGGTCAGTCGCAGATTGTCTGTAGGCGAATAAGACATGCGCAACGTTCCGCCTCCCATCAGGTCGATGTAGTTCGAGTGGTCGGTATTCAGATAGGCCATCACATGGGCACCATTCGACACGTTGACAGTCATATCCATCTTAAAGCCTGTCAGCTGCGGGCGCTCGACGACCGTCTGGGTACTGTCGCTGAAATCAGTAAACTTCACCAGCTCGTCCAACTGGTTGTCAGTCGTCAAGGGGCTGTCACGCAGCACATAGCTGATGTCTGTAGAGCCCAGCACGTCGAATCGGCCACGCATCACCATATTGTCCAACGTTCCGCTGATACGCGCAAAGAAATTGACGAAGGCCTTACCGTAGGCAATGCTCTGCTTGTTCTCTTTGGCATCAATAATCTGATAGTTCTGGGCACGCAAACGGACATTCGTCATGATATGGTCGAAATCGGCAAAGTCAACACTACCATGAACGTTCAGCTCGTCATTCTTTGACGAATAGAGATTGAAGTTGTTGATGGTCAGCTTGGAATTCTCTATGACCAGCGGATCCTTGGCAAAACGCATCTTGACGCCATAGGGGACACTCTCCAAATAGGCCGAGTCAAGGACGACGGTACCATCCACCTTCAACTTGTCCAGCGGTCCTCGTATATCCAACATGCCTTCGCCATAGCCCTGCAAACCGAACAGTTGGTCAGGAATGAAGCCATTGGCCATATCCAAAGGCAGATGATCCATGACAAACCGAAGGTCTACAGCACCATCACCAACATCAAAATAGGTTCCTGTAATCGATCCAATCTCTATATCGTCTTTCATCAGACGGGCATCCACAACATGAGATGAATCGTTCTTCTGGAGGTAAACCATTTCCGTGCTGACATTGCCAATAGGACTGTGTTCATAGGTCAGCTGGCGAACAGACATATCACCCACTACAGAGAAGCGGCTCGTAGCATCCTGTATGATATGGTAGTCACCATCCAACAAGCCTGACATGCGGGGAGCATAGGGGAATATAGAAGTAATCTCGTCGAGATTGATACGGTTCAAGCTGACGGTAATATCCTGCAAGGCTGTCGAGTCGGAAGATTCTGAATAGATCTTCACGCCGGTGCCGTCGTCAGCCACAAGGTTGATATTGGCTTCCACCTTCTTATTGTTTCTGAACAGCAGGTAATTATCCTTGTTAAGGTTGAACTTCTTGTAACCCAACGTTGGCTGCTCGGGCATGAGATTCAACAGCAGGCCACTGTCAACGACCTCGGCCTTGGCACCCAGTCGACCACCCAATTTGTTGGCTGCGTCATAATAGCGAACGCCAAAGGTAGCGCCACGTTCTTGCAGGATACCGTCGAAGAGGGCATTGAACACAAACTGCGGGTTCTTCTTATTGTTGCGTATCTGGCCTCCGAACGACAGGCGCTCCTTCCGCTGTGTCAGCCGGAAATTGATGGTATCCAGACGCACACCGCTGACTATCAGAGAATGGACATAGCCATTACCATTGATACCTGTTGATGGTGCCATGTTCATGTCGAACAGCAGTTCACGGAAGTCCATTCCATGTCCGCTTAACAGCAGATTGGCAATAGGATTGTCGCGCTTACTCTCCACATGCATCTTCAATGTTGGCAACAAACGGCGCAAGGCAGACTGGTCAATCTTCTTCTGCTCAAGCTGTGCCATGACGGAGTCGCCCAGTACGCTGAACGTTTCCATGAGCTGCTCGTAATTACCACGGATATCTGCTTTTACGATGAGGTCACCACTTTGCGCGCGGACTATCGTTGTATCGGTATTGGTCTTTAGATGCAGGCCTATCCACTCGGTACGGTAAGTCTTGGCGGTATCGGTTACCACGATGTCACTAATCAGGCCGGTAACATAGTGATTCATCTTCATGTCGGAATTGATATCAGCAGAGCCACACATTTGTACGGTCAACGGCGATTCCATCAAGCCAAGCGCATAGAGGTCGGCATGGTTGACATCGGCCGAGAACGTGCCAACGAGCTTCTCTGTATTCAAGAGGGCGTCGATGTTGAACTCGCCACTGAGCAGCTTATTCCGACTCTCGACATCAAACTGTATGCGACCATTGCGGACAACGGCAAGGGCGGTCATGTCGCTCATATTCCACAAACTGGTTTTCAACTGGTTGATATAGATTGTGGAGATGGCATCGGTCTTTGGCGAGAAGATATCGACACCGTGACCATTGAGCATCATGCCGATATTGACATTGTAGATGCTGCCACGAGGCATGAAATGGTGAACATTGATATCTTCAATATTGATACTGGCGCTATAGCTCATGTCGTTAGCATTGAAGTCACCATCCAGACTCATGACACCACTACCCTCTCGGGCTTTGATATTAGCAGAATACTGCGCACCATCGGCCTTCACACGACCTTCGAAAGACATCGGTGGCAGACGGTAGTCGCGTTGGATGTCGCGAGGCAGCATGGCCATCAGGAAGGCCAGATTCTGGCTCTTGGCCTTGAATTGCACGTCGGCACGCAAGCGTTTAGGGTCATTGACGTTGGCAACAAAACCGTCGGCATTGGCATAGAAAGCGGTAGGAAGCTGGATGTCGAGATCCTTGAACTCCATAAAGTCCATATTGCCCTTCAACGAACCTTTCACCGTCAAGGGGAAATATGGCCAACGGTCGCGCACGCTTTGTGGCAGGTCACCCATGAAGCGCATCAAGTCCTGACGTCCCAGCTGGGCATCGACACGCAGACGAAGTTTACCAGGATTGACAGCGTCCATCAGCGACATGGGCATATCCATATCCACCAAGATGTCACTCTCGGGAGTCTTCAGATGGAACTTTGGCAAACGAATGCTGCCATTCTCCATTGCTATCGGACCGCTGAGGTCTGTCACCTGCAACCCACTCTTCTCCTTCAGCGCCAGATGACGCATCGTCAGGCGAAGTGTTGGGTCGTGATAGTAGATGGAGTCAATGCCGATATTCAGGTGAGTGAGGTCGATATGATTGAAGTCGAGACCTTCGATGCGGGGCTGATAGTTCTGGTCGTAAGCCAAGGCACCGTTTACCCAGTCGACACTACCCACGGTATAGGTCTCAGTAGCAAGGTCAATCAGGGCATCACGGGCTGTCAGCGTACCAATATGCGTCCGGACGCTCATCGTATCGCCAGGCATGTGCAACGCCAAATCGGAACGGCTCACCACCACGCTGTCGATATTGATTTTCCACAGGGTTTCAGTTTTCGTCGTATCTTCAGGCACCGAGTCGTTCAGCTGCACGTCAAGGTTGGCATCTTCCAGGCGGGCACCATTCACCGCTACCGTCTGACCATCAAGGTCGATGCCTTTGCTTGACACGAAAAGACGTTTGAACTGCCCTTTAACCCTGGCAGCTTCCACAAAGCCATTGGTGTCTAACTTGGTATTGTCGACCTCCAGCTCATTGATGACAACCTGCTTCTTGAAAAGAGGCAGCAGCTGCACGTCGACAGTCAGATGTTCCACGTCGGCTATCGTATCTGGCTGGTGGATGACAACGAAATTGTCAATCGACAAATCCAAGGGGAATGCAAGCTTCACGTAACCGACTCTGATGTCCATGCCGGTCTTCTCTGAGGCAATGGCAGCAACCTTATCGACTGCCCAGTTTTGTACAGGCGGCAGATAAAGCAAAACTGTCAATATCAAGAACAGCAGAATAGGGCTAAGCAGTATGCCCAAAATCCACCAAAGAGCCTTCTTCATAGCTTTACTTGCAAAGTATGCTGCAAAAATACATGAAAAAAAGGAAATATGAAACTATTTTACCGTTTTTTTTATGTTTTGCCACAGATTATCGTCCGGAACGGGCGCTTCTACGCTGATTTTTTCCTTGGAAACGGGGTGAATGAACTCTACTTTACGCGACAACAGCGATATGCTGCCATCAGGATTTGAGCGTGGCGCTCCGTATTTCAGGTCGCCCTTAATAGGACAACCCAGAGCGGCCAACTGGCAACGGATTTGATGGTGACGACCGGTCATCAGCTGCACTTCCAGCAGGGTGTAGTTGTCGCTGTGGCCGATGGTGCGGTATTTCAGGATGGCCTTTTTCGCATTCGGCTTTTCAGAGTCGTAAGCATAGCTCTTGTTTTGTTTCTCATTGCGCACGAGCCAGTGGGTGAGCGTCCCTTCTGGTTCGCGGGGTGTGTTTTTCACGATGGCCCAGTAGGTCTTGTGCACCTCGCCCTCGACAAACATCTTGTTCAGACGGGGCAAAGCCTTCGATGTGCGGGCAAAGATGACCAGTCCTGACACGGGACGGTCCAGGCGATGGACCACGCCCAGGAATACGGCACCGGGCTTGTGGTATTTCTCCTTGATATAGTCTTTGACAATTTCAGAAAGGGGGCGATCGCCAGTCTTATCGCCCTGAACGATCTCCCCACTCTGTTTGTTTACTATGATAATATGGTTGTCCTCGTAAATTACCTCCATAATTATCAACTGTCAACTTTCAACTGTCAACTGATTACATGTTCATGCCACCGTCTACCTGGATAACCTGTCCGCTGACGTAGCTCGACATGTCTGAAGCCAGGAAGGTAGCAACGTTGGCGATATCCTCAACCTGACCACCGCGGCGCAGAGGAATCTTGTTGCACCACTCCTTGCGAACCTCCTCGGGCAGGGCTGCGGTCATGGCTGTCTCGATGAAGCCAGGAGCAATGGCGTTGGCACGGATACCCTTGGGGCCCATCTCCTGAGCGATACTCTTGGCCAGGGCAATCAGACCAGCCTTAGAAGCTGCATAGTTAGCCTGACCAGCGTTACCGTGAACACCAACGACAGAGGCCATATTGATGATAGAACCACCACGCTGGCGCATCATGACGGGCACGCAGGCATGAATGAAGTTGAAAGCCGACTTCAGGTTCACGGCAATCACGGCGTCCCACTGCTGCTCGGTCATGCGCAGCATCAGACCGTCCTTCGTGATACCGGCATTGTTAACCAGAATATCGATTGATCCAAACTCTTCCTTCACGGCCTTCACGACTTCCTCAGTCTGTGCAAAGTCGGCAGCATTCGAGGCATAGCTCTTAGCCTTGACGCCCAGGGCAGCAATCTCCTTTTCAGTCTCTTCGTTAACTTCGAGGTCGGTGAAAGCGATGTTACAGCCTTCAGAAGCATACTTCAATGCAATAGCTTTTCCGATACCACGTGCAGCACCAGTAATCAGCGCTGTCTTACCACTTAATAATCCCATAATTTACTTTAATTCTTAAATTGTATAATCTTGGTTTTCAATCTCTTATCTTTCAATTACTTCAGCTTTCCCAACGCACCATACACCACCTTTGCCACCTGGGGCTTGGTGTCTTCCTCGCGCATGCCGTGCGCAATGCGCCCATAGATATAAGGTACCTCGAGACCCTTGATACAATAGTGCGTGATGTCGGCCACAAGGTCAATGTTGTCGATGTCGAACTCACCCTCTTCCTTACCTTCAGTATACACCTTGCGGAACAGTTCGATTTCGGCATCGTCAAAATGCTTCCTCACCTTCTCAACCATCCAGATGTTACGGAAAAACTCGGCACGCAGATTACCATTCCTGACCACCGTCTCACGAATCATGCTCAGATGGGTATATATCAGCTCTATAATCTTATCCTGAGGACGAATCCGGCGAGCGGCAACTTCGTCAAGCTGGTCGCTCAGGCGCTCCAACTCGCTCTCAATAACCGCAAAATAAATCTCCTCCTTAGACTTAAAATAGGTGTAAAGCGTACGACGACCCTTGCCGGAAGCAGTGGCAATGTCATTCATGGTCGTACTTTCCAAGCCGTTCTTGGCGAACAACTGGCGGGCAACATCCACTAACTTTTGACGCGTTTTCGATACTGACATAACTCTAAGTCTCCATCATTTAGCAATTGCACATGGGCATTACAGTGTGCAAAAGTAAGAAAAACGGAGCAATAAAACAAATATTTCGCCATAAAAACAATGAAAACAACCCAAAAATACATTTTTTATGCAAAATATTTGGCTAATTCAAAAAATAGTCGTACCTTTGCACCCGCTTAAGAAAAAAACATCGCGGAGTGGAGCAGTTGGTAGCTCGCCAGGCTCATAACCTGGAGGTCGCATGTTCGAGTCCTGCCTCCGCAACTACAGCAGCCTAGAAGGCTGCTTTTTTGTTTCCTACAACTTTACTTTTTACGATAGTTGATGACGCCGACATAGGTCAGCAGGATGAGATTCATCATCAGCGCGTAGACAATGGCAGGAATAGCCATGACGTCGTTGTTGAACACAAAGGGACTGCTGGCAATGGTGATGGCCTGGGCTGCATTTTGCATGCCGACCTCGATGACGATGGTGCGCTGCTCCTTTTGCGTCAGGCGCATCACCCACGACAACAGGACGCCCGACAGCATCGACAGCAATATCAGGACGGTGATGGACAATCCCAACTTAGGGAACTCATCAACGATGGTCTCCCTGTTCTGAATAAAAAATATCGAGGCCAGAAGAATCAGCAAGGGGAAAGCCAAACGTTTCAGCACGCCATGCAACTTCTGGGCCAGGGGTTCCTTATAGACAGCAACCAGCAAACCGACAGCAATAGGCACAGCCATCAGCACGATGTTCTGAACCAGCAGGTTACCAACAGGCAGATGCACATCAACAGCACTGCCCATATACGACGCCATCGCATCCATTATCAGCGGACTCGTAAACAGCGTGATGATACTGCTGAAAGCCGTCAGCGACACCGACAACGCCACATCGCCACCAGCCAGCATCGAGAACACATTGCTCGAACTGCCGCCAGGACTGCACGCTATCAGCATGACACCCAGAAAGAAGATTGGCTCTATGTGAAACAAGTTTCCAACCAGCAAAGCTATCAATGGCAGACAGATAATCTGACCTATCAGGCCTGCCATCACGGCGTAAGGACGCTCCACCAGCAGTCTGAAGTCGGAAGGGCGCAAAGCCAGTCCTAAATCGAACATCAGCAGCGTCAAAATCGGCAACACGATAAAGATAGTATTCATAACATCATCGAAATTTGCTGCAAAGGTAGCGCAAATAGAGCAAACCACAAAACAAAACCCCAAAAAACACAAGAGTCATAGCACAAAAAATCCGTCTGAGCGAATGTTTCACGCTCAAACGGACTCTTTAGCATGGCGTGTTATAAAAACGAAAAAGCCCTGCTATCGTCATGATAACAGGGCTTCTTACTGAAAAG
>CAMVOS010000038.1 GCA_947169185.1 uncultured Prevotella sp. | reverse complement strand
TGATTTTTAGGATAGTTTAAAATTTGAGGCAAAGGGGCGCGGAAAACAGGAAAAGGATTTTTAGTTTAACATAGGCTTGTGATGCCACTGCCCGCGAGGGTGGTGGCATTCGTTTTTCACGACATCGGATGCACACGTTTTTTTACCACAGCCTATTTTCGTCCGAAGTCGGCAGGCACCTCACCCCACTTCGATGTTTCCCACTTAATGATAGGATTCCGGTAATTATGCGTACGCAACCAGTTCTCTGCACGGAGAATAATCTGATAGAGCTGTTCGGTCTCAGGAGTGCGTTCTAACTTGGTCTTGCATTGTCGCTTGCGTACCCACAGGATAGCGTTGTAGCTGTCAGAATAGATGGTCTTGTCATAGAGCCCTTTCTGCCAGCAAAGGGCCAGCGCATGCACAATAGCAAGGAACTCACCAATGTTGTTAGTGCCCTTCATAGGACCGAAATGAAACACCCGAGCTCCCGTCTGCAGGTCGATAGCCTGATATTCCATAGGACCAGGGTTGCCGCTACAGGCAGCATCCACGGCCCAAGCATCGGCCTTCACCTCCATTGGCAAAGGAAGCACAGTGTCGTTTCTATAGTCTGGAGGATTCTGTATGTTCATAAATTCAAGGTGCAAAGTTAGCATAAACCTGTCGAATGACCAAATTTTATTTCTTTTTTTATCCCTATAAGCTGCTCATCTCATTTTTTTTAATTAACTTTGCATCCAATATGAAAAGACTTATATTATTCCTTTTTGTTTGTATAATCCTGTTTGTAAGTTCATGCAAACAGAATAGTAACATGGTGCCAACAAGTGCAACCTACACCGACACTCTTGTCTGCCCTACATACGCGACGGGCTATCAGGTTAAGGACAGCGCCGGCGTACGATTGGTAGATGTAGGAACCGACTACCATTTTGCGTTAGTGTCAGCTGATAACGATAAAGTGCCAGAAGGATATGCCAAGGTGCGTGTACCCATCAAGAGCACCATCTGCATGACAGCACTGCAACTGTCGAACTTTACGATACTGGATGCCCATGACGTGGTGAAAGGACTGACAGGCACGAAGAACCTCTTTAACAAGGACATCCTGCAGCGGGTGAAAGACGGACGCATCGTGAAGATAGGTATGGAGGGTAACTTCGATACAGAGATGGTGCTGGCGGCTAATCCCGATGTTATCTTCATCTCGCCCTCGAAGCGTGGCGGCTACGACGCCATCCGTGAGACGGGTATCACGATGGTTCCTCACCTGGGCTATCAGGAGCTCGACCCTCTGGGACAGGCAGAGTGGGTCAAGTTTGTGGGTATGTTTATTGGCAAGGAGAAGGAAGCCTACGAGGTGTTTGCAGGCATTGAGAGCAGATACCTAAACATCAAATCACAAACCACAAACATCAAACCCGAAGAGCGTCCCACAGTGCTCAGTGGCGAGATGCATTATGGAAACTGGCATGCCGTGGGTGGCAAGAACTACTTGGCTCAGATATTCCGCGATGCCGGTGCCGACTATGTCATTGATGACGAGGAGACTGCCGGCGAGAACTTAGAGTTTGAGAAGATGTATTCGCTCGCTGCCAACGCTGACTACTGGCGCATACTGAACAGCTATCCTGGCGAGTTCTCCTATGATGCGCTGAAAGCCTCGGAGTCTCGCAACGAACTGTTCAAGGCTTACAAGGAACGGAAAGTGATCTACTGCAATATGAAGCAGACACCTTATTACGAGATCTCGCCTGTAGAGCCCGACGTGCTGCTGAAGGACTTCGTGGCCATCTTCCATCCGGAACTTGTGGAGCCCGACTACAAACCGAAATACTACAAACTGCTGAGATGATTTTTCAACCACGAATTACGCGAATTACACTAATTATATTATTGATGGTGGCGATAGCCGTGATGGTCATCGTCAACCTGCTCATCGGCTCCGTCCGCATACCTGTTGCTGACGTATGTGGCATTTTGTTCTCCCCTCTTTTGGAGGGGAAGGGGGAGGCTTCTGAGATATGGACCAACATCATCTGGAAGTCGCGTCTTCCGCAGGCACTGACGGCCATCGTAGCAGGAGCTGGACTGGCGGTGAGTGGCCTTCAGATGCAGACGGTGTTCCGTAATCCTCTGGCTGGTCCCTCTGTGTTAGGTATCTCCAACGGCTCGGCCTTAGGTGTGGCCTTCGTGGTGCTGCTCTCAGGCAGGATTGGCGGTGTGGCCCTGAGTCGTCTCGGCTATCTCGGCGATGCCGCCATGAGCGTCGCAGCCATCATCGGAGCCTTGGCCGTGCTGATGCTCATTGTCTGGATTTCGCAGAAAGTAAAAGGCAATGTCACCCTATTGATAATAGGTGTGATGATTGGCTATCTGGCCAACGCCATTATCGGTGTGCTGAAGTTCCTCAGCCCAGAGGAAGATGTGAAGACTTTCGTAGTATGGGGACTTGGCTCGTTCTCAAGGGTTTCAGGCGACGAGATGATTCTCTTCGTAGTGCTGATGTGCATTCTGCTGCCATTGTCTTGTCTTTTAGTGAAGCAGATGAACCTGCTGCTGTTGGGCGATCGCTATGCCGCTAATCTTGGCCTCAACGTGAAGCGAGCCCGTTTGCTGGTGATTGTCTCGTCGGGCATCCTTGTGGCTATCGTCACCGCCTATTGCGGGCCTATTATGTTCATCGGTCTGGCCGTTCCCCATCTGGCACGCGCCTTGTTCCATAGCTCTGACCATCGCATCCTGATGCCAGGTACTGCCCTTTGTGGAGCAGCGTTGGCATTAGTCTGCAACCTCATTGCCCGTATGCCTGGCTTCGAAGGTGCCTTGCCCGTCAATAGTGTCACTGCCCTTATTGGTGCTCCCGTCATTGCCGCCGTCATTTTCCGTCGTCGCAGAAACGAGGTAGGCGAGTAGGCACTCTATGCATAGATATTGCCCTCATCATCTATCAAGAGGATGGTCAGTTCGCCGTTTGGCATAAGAGGATTGCAATGGTAGGCACAATGGCGGATGATGGTTCTGGCAAAGGAGTCTAATTGATCGGCTGGTAGTTTCATTCCCGACTTTTGGTCGCCTACCCGTAGTCTTTCCCATAGTTCACGAGCCAGAGTGATATTGCTGATGTCAATATTGCAGTCTGATTCAGTGAGCATCCGTTGGATGAAGGCTTTGTCCATCACAGACTTGCGACTATGAGTGTCAAGATGACCTGCGGCAAGTTTAACCGCCTTGCCCAGCATCACGCCAAGTGTGACGTTCTTAATGCCGAGCTCGTTAGCAATCTTTAGTGTCTCGCCGATGTAGTTGCCATATTCTACGAATGCCTGTTGAGGCAGAGTTGGGTAGAGTGCCTTGACAAAACGTTCGCTCTTGCCACCGCTGTTAATGACTACACGCTCCGAACCAGAGGCCTGCGCCACCGTCATGCATTTTCGGATGCTGTCGATGAAAGCTTCCTCCGAGAAAGGCTTGACGATGCCAGAGACACCAATGATCGAGATGCCGCCCTCAATGCCGAGGCGGGGATTAAAGGTGCGACGGGCTATCTCAGCACCCATGGGCACAGATATTGTAACTGATAACTGACAATTAACAACTGGTAATTGTTCCAGGTTCTTGCGAATCATCTCGCGAGGCGCTTTGTTGATGGCTGGCGAGCCGGGGGGATAGTCAAAGCCCGGGAGCGTAAACACTCCCACGCCTTCCCCACCAAGAATCTCAAAAGCATTAGAAGGCTTGACACTCGCCCTCACTTCGATGCCATTCGTCACATCGGGGTCATCGCCCGCTTCCTTGATGCAGTAGGCATACCCGTCGCCATGGCCGACAGGCACGGTGATGGTTTCGCCGTTGGGCAGAATGACGGGCACCTCGTCGGGCTTCTCGCCTTTCACCAGTTTCAGCGTTGCAGCTACAGCTGCCGCCGTGGCACAAGTGCCGGTCGTCAGGCCGCTATGCAGAGGATAAAACTCTGGCAAGAGCTTCTCCACTGCGCGACGTAAGCCGTAAGGGCCGTTGACGATGAGTGTTTGGTGATGGGTATTGGGTATTGGGGGGCGCTTCAATACAATGATTCGCATGCCTTGCGCCTTGGCGGCCTCGACCTTCTCTGTAAAGCCGCCGGAGATGCCACTCTCCTTCAATAGAATGGCATCTGCCTCAACGGGAATGTCCTTCGGGTCTTCGTAGTAGCAGAGCTGGTCGTCGCTTGCACCTTGTGACTTTGCTAATGCTATGGACGATTGCCTGTTGAGAATGCGATAATACACCTTAATGCCTTTGGATTCCAACAGTTTCAACTTGGCGATACTCTGCACCCCCGTTGTGGCTAATAGACTAAGAATGTTGTGAGGAATCTCGTTGTAGTTGTCTATCCACGTAATCTCTGGATCGCGAGGAGGATATATACGTTCATAGCGGACGATGGGTATGTTCAGTGATTCGGCTGTCCGGGCAATCGTTTGGTGGAGTCGTGAAGCAAAGGGGTGGGCAGCATCGACCATCAGCCGGATATCATGCTCACGACAGAACGTCAGCATCGCCTCAGCATCAAGCGCCCCGTCTATGCGTTGCCCATGATGCAGGGTGATGTCCTGTTCGCCCGTTTTTGTGCTGTAGAAATAAGGTGTACCGCCCTCTTCCAATACCTCCACGGCCTTGCGACCCTCCGTCGTTCCTCCGAATACCAATACCATTTATTATTAACGATTTGACGATTTACAATTTACGATTTGTCACCCTTGCGGAACAGGTGTGTGAAGTGCTTCGAGTAAAGCTCGGTGAGGCCGCTGCGGTTATCGATGGCCTCACTTACGACAAGCATGGTGGTGAGCGTGAGGTAGTTGGCGTGAACAATCATGGCTCTGCAGCTACCATGGGCTCAAACTCATAGGCCGGGTAAATGTGTGAATGGTAGACCTGAACAATAGGAGCATCAAGGGCATCCTCGATAGATACCAGTGTGTCTATCGTGAAATTATGGGTGCCACGCATCCACTTGCTTATCTCGGCCTCGCTCTTCCCTAACTTCAGGGCCAGATCCTTTTGCTTCAGCCCTTTCTCTTCCAAGATCTCATGTATTCTGTCGACAATGCGGAAAGACAAAGCCACAGAGTCACGCACATCCGGATTCACCCGTTTGCGTCTCTCCTCTAAAATCTTATTCCTCCTCATACCTTGTAAAATTTAAGTTTCCAACAATTTCTTTATCAACAAGCACCATTGTGCCATCCTTTATTCTTGACGAGATGAAACGGCTTGTGTCCACCAGCAGCTTTACGTATGGTTTCAACGTGTCACTTTCCTGCCAAGTCTTTGCATCCTTCACGCCACCGTTTCCAAACACAAGAATCTTATCCGACAGTCGCAGACAATATAATCTGAGTTTGTTTCCCACGTCTATGGGAATCACCCCGACCCCATCTCCATAGTGGCCTTCTGGACGGAAATAACGTTCTAAGGCACCACGTTCTGCTATCTGGTCTATCCATGAAATGATAACATCCACCTCGTCATCATATTCGCAGCCCTCAGAGAACTTCTCAAAGAACGCCTCCAGTTCTGTCAACTCTTTTCCCGCCATTCTTATGCTGTAGAAGTTGACGTTATCGTACTCTTCCAGTAATTCTATACTGTACTCTTGCTTCATTTATGTTCTTAACTTTTAAGTTATCCGCTGCAAAGATACAATCTTTCCGGTAAACCACCAAATTATTAACTTAAAAAGTAAGTTTTAGTACTTGTTTTTCTTCATTCGTTTAATCCGAAATCTGCGGTAGGCAAAAAACTCAGCAACAAATTAGGGCTGGCCTTGGCGGAACAGGTGTGTGAAGTGCTTCGAGTAAAGCTCGGAGAGGCCGCTGCGGTTGTCGATGGCCTCACCTACGACGAGCATCGTGGTGAGCGTCAGGTGGTTGTCGTGAACAATCTTCGCAAGGTCCTTGAGCTGACCGCGATAGATCTTCTGGTCGGGCCACGTCAGGTGATAGCAGGCAGCGACGGGTGTGTTCTCTGGATATTCCATTAGGAGTTCTTTTTGCACATCGTCGACGATGGATGCCGAGAGGAAGATGCACATCGTACTCTGGCTACGGGCCAACAGGTGCAGCTTTTCCTTGTCTGGCATCGGTGTACGCCCTTCGCCTCTTGTAAGGATAATGGTCTGACAACGCTCAGGAATGGTGAACTGACTCTGCAATTCGGCAGCGGCGGCAAGGAACGACGAGATGCCAGGCGTGATGTGATAGTTCATGTTGTTGGCATCAAAGAAGGCCATCTGCTCCTGAATAGCCCCGAAGATGCAAGGGTCGCCGGTATGCAGGCGGACGATGTACTTCCCCTGGTCATAGAACTGCTTCATCAGTTGGCACTGCTCTTCGAGCGCCATGTCGGCAGAGCTGCGTACAACGGCGCCGGGCTTGTGGCATTCCGTCAAGGCCTTGGGCACTAACGAGCCTGCATAGAGAATGAGGTCGGCACGTTCCAGCATCCTACGGCCACGGACAGAGATGAGGTCTGGGTCACCAGGCCCGGCACCGACAATCTCGATATGAGCACCGGATTGACACGGATTGACACGGAAAGAGTTGTCTTTCTGTGATGTTCCGTGTTCCTCCGTGGGTAAATATTTGTAATCTATAGCGAGGGCTGCTGTCCAGTTCTTACCTTTCACCTTGGGCACAATGAGTTTGCCATGATTGGAACCGAGGATGGCGGCTGCCTCGCAGACGCTTGGGGTACCGACGTGCTTGGCAACGGTATCGCTGGGATTTGGTACCTCGACGGCAGCCAGTTCTTCTGCCGTGAAGAACACCACTTCTTCATCGTACTCATCTTCAAGCATCTCAACAAATTCCTCGTCGGCTTTCACGTCGATGGTGCAGTACCGATGGGTGCAGGGTAATATGCCACGATTTGCAAAAGCCTCGTCAATCTCGTCGTATATACTTTCATAGTTCTCGGGATGGTGTGCCAGTCCGAAGCCTACGGTTCCCACCATGGGGACAAAATGCAACTCGAGCATTCCCGCTGGCGCATGACGGATGAAGGGCGACACGATGATGAGCAATTTGTATTTGTCGGGATCGGCTTCACGGATATTGTTGATGATGGTCACATGGTCTGGCAAAGTCTTTTCCAGATAGTCCGTTCCCTCATCGCGAACATCCATTAGGAGTGCGGTGGGCTCGCGGTTGACGAAGGCAAAGATGCAGTCGTTCATCTCGCCGGCGCTGGCAACGTGCCAGTCAAACCGCTGTTCAAACGTATCGAGCGCCCAGAGTCCTGCGTTATCACTTTGGGTCGTGATTACCTCATGGGCTCCAATCATCGCGGCGATGTCTCGTGTCAGGTCGTTGGCACCGCCCACATGTCCGCTGAGCACAGAAATAGCGTTCAAGCCGAAGCTGTCAACACACACCACCGCCGGGTCTTCGTGCTTGTCCCTGATGTAAGGAGCTATCGTGCGCACGCAGATGCCCATTGCTCCGACGAAGACGAAGGCATCGACCTGCTGCCACTGCCTACCCACGCTGCTACGTTCTATGATGGTGGCATGGAGCTTACGTTGCAGTAAAAGTGCGATGTCTTTGCCAGCCTCACTAATCTGTATAATTGCTATCTTCTGCATTTTAATATCTCTATGGGATGGTTTTCGTTAAGTATCATCTTGGTGGGTGGCTCTTGACGGAGGCCAAGTTCTGTGCAAGCCTCGTCCCAAAGCCAGTGGCTGTCAGTCTTGACAAGAGGCGCTTTAACGCTGTTCATCACGATGATGCCATCAGGAGCAAGCACCGTCAGCACCTTAGCCATGATTTCCTTCAGGTGGCCACCGTGACCACCGATAAACACAGCGTCAGGAAGCATCTCACCCAAAGGGATGGGAGTTGTCAGGAAGTCGCCGATATGGACGTTGATGCCAGGAGCGCCAAACTTTGTGGCATTCTCGTGGATGATGGCCTCGCACTCTGGACGTATCTCGAAGGCATCGATATGAAGACTGGGAAACTGCAGGCGGGCCTCTATCGATACACTGCCCGTACAGAAACCGATGTCCCAAAGCACATGCTTCTTAGGAAGTTCCAAAGCCTGAAGCGTCAGCAAGCGGATGGGCATCTTGGTAATCATCTTCTCACGACCGTCAAGGAGCGTGAACTCGCAATCAGGAATACCGAATGGTTTAGTGCGCTCTAAGGTTTTCCCAATGAGAATCACGCAGTTGGGATAGTCAAAATCCTTGCTGACCGCTTCTTCGAGGGTGAGCGTTGTGATTTTTTCCTTCGATGGGTTGCCAAGATGCTCACCTACATGCACCGCATAACCGTTATAGCCATATTCCAGCATCCGATGGGCAATAGCAGCAGGCGTATGCTCCTTGTCAGTCAGTACGCCAATCTTTGCGGCTCTTTCTATAAGGGCACGGTCGAACTCAGGCCAGGGACGACCTGTCAGCGATACTATACGCATATCGTGATAAGGCATCACCAGTCGATGGGCCAGCATCTGCAGGGAGTTGAATGTGGGATAGATTGTGATTTCTGCCTCAGGCATCTTGCGTTTGATGGTATTGGCAAAGCCGAAGAACAGGGGATCGCCAGATGCGAAAACTATTATTAATTGACAATTGACAATTGATAATTGATAATTATCGAAGACGGCATCGAGTGGAGCAACAATGTCTATCCATTCTGCATCAGCGGGCAGGAATGGTGACATAATCTCATGATGGCGTTTTCCTCCAGAGAACACCTTTCCCTGCTTGACTATTTCCATCACCTCTGGTGGGAACCAAGGGCGTGGACTATCCGTAATTCCAATAACAATAAACTTCAATTCCTCAATCTTTTAACTCTTCAATCTTTATAGGTCTCGTCCTGGTTTTAGTTGTGCGGCATCGTCGAAGGTCAGGATAGCGTTGCATAGGGTGGCTGCGAGATTCGAACCTCCTTTGCGTCCCTCAATGATAATCTTCGGAATGTCCTTGAAAGGCTTCACCATGTGTTTCGACTCTCGGACGTGGACAAAGCCTACAGGGGCAGCAATAATGCCGGCAGGACGGGCCTTTCCCTTGCGAATCAAGTCACAGAGTTCCATCAAAGCAGTAGGGGCATTACCAAAGGCGAAGAGCGCATCTGGGTGTTCTTCGACAGCGAGGCGGATGCCTGCCTGGGTACGGGTGATGACCCTTCCCTCATCCCCATCCAAAGAGCGGGGGAGCTTTGTCATTTCAATAACCCGAGCGTCGTTCAGATAACATTTTGCCTCGATGCCCAATCGTTGGAGGGCTCCCTTGCGTATACCGCTCGTTACCATCGTCACATCCGTCACGATGGTTTTCAGGCTTCCGTCACTCACCTTATTATATATAGTTTCTACGGCACCATCATCGGTATAGAGGATACGCTCCATATCGAAGTCGGCAGTGGTGTGGATGGCGTGCAGCAATGCCCAAAGATGGTCTAAGGGGTAGTCTTTTCGTCGCAACTCGCCTCTGATGGTGCGGAAAGACTCTATCATAATCTGTTGGCCAAGAGCGGAAGAGGGGGCGGGGGTGAGGCTGTATCCCCTTGGCGTAATGATCTTACCATCCGCAATATACGACTGCGAATTGCCAATAAGAATGACGGTAAACATATCGACATTCTCAGGATCGAAACTGCCCAGAGTGGTAACTTTGACGGTTTGCTCCTCTCGCCCAGCCTGTCGGACATAACCCACAGGAGTATCGGCAGAGCGTTGCTTAAGCAGCAGCTCTTGTAATCGGTACAACTGCCAGTAGCGACCGTGGGACTTAGGATTATAGACGGCGATCACAAAGTCGGCTGTTGCTGCTGCTTTAATACGTCGCTCTATCACCTCCCAAGGTGTCATCAGGTCGCTGAGCGAGATGATACACATATCGTGGCCGATGGGAGCACCCAAGAGCGAGGCAGCCTTCTGGAAGGCAGAAATGCCTGGAAGTGTTTCAATCTCAATATCCAAGCCACGTTCATGCTTCATCTCATGAATCAGCGGTGACATACCATAGATACCCGCATCGCCGCTGGAAATCACCACAACGGTCTTTCCCTGTTCGGCCAAGAGGAAGGCCTGCTCTGCCCGCTCGCGTTCCTTCTTCATGCCTGTGTCAATACACTCACACCCAGGCTTCACATACGGTTCGACGAACTGGAAGTAATACTTATATCCGACGATGGCATCTGCTCCCTGCACCGCAGCCAATACTGCAGGCGTGATATCTTCCTTACTGCCAGGACCTATGCCGGCTATAATAATCTTTCCCATTTGACGATTTATTTTTTGAACTTCACTTTCAGCCCAAGCACCAGCATGCGACCAGGCGAGTAGAGGGCATACTTTCGATTCGTGGAGTCGATGCGTCGGTCAACGCGGTCGAAGAGGTTATCGATGCCCACGCTGGGCTCCAGACTTTGCAACAGCCCCCATCCGCCATATCCTTTAACAACAAGGTTCCAGATGCCATAGCCGGGAGCGTCTTCGTAGTCAGGATAATAGGTCTTCGACTGCAGGCGTCCGTTCAGGTTGACGTTCAAACTATAGCGTCCCCACGTGTGGTGATAATTGACGGCGATGGTGGCAGCGTGGCGGATACTGCGTTCGAGCAGGCACCATGCATCGTCGCTTTTGGTGCGGGCGTATGTATAAACATAGTTGGCTGAGAGGTTGAAATCTCGAAGAATATTGGTCGAGATGTTCAGCTGAAAGCCCTTCACGTCGCCCTTGTCGCTATTCTGATAGAGCGAGTAACGCTCCAGCTTGGCTGCTTCTGCATCAGTCATCTCTGGGAACTCCGTTCTTAACATAGCCAACGAGGATGAGGTGACATCAATGTTCTGCTTGACCACCATGTCGCGGATCTTATTGATGTAGCCTGTTGTGCTGACTGCAATCACTTCGCTGCGGTATTCGGCATTCAACGAGAAGTAATCGCTCTTCTCTGGCGACAAGGCCTGATTGCCGAAACTAATCTGGGGCTTACCGCGATTCACGGAGTAGTAGTGATAGTAGAGTTCGTCAAGACCTGGGGCACGAAAGCCTGCAGAATAGGTGGCACGGAGGTTCACAGAACCGATGCTGTACATGAGGGTTGCCTTGGGAGTGAAGTGGTTCGAGAAAGTTTCATGATGAGTGAGACGGGCACCGATAGTAGCCGTGACAAAACCACGGCCCACACTAAACCTCGTTTCGTGTTGGGCATAGGCGGCAAGGGTGTAGACATCCTGCTGGATGCTCCCTGAGGTGGCAGTGAGATAGTCCTTGCGCCAATCGGCACCAAAGATGGTTGTACTGTGAGCCGATAGTCCAAGAATAGCCTTGAGCTCGCCATCCATCGTGCGCTGCTTCTTCGACTCCACATAGTCGCCAATGGCGTTCGTTTTCGTCTCGACGTCATACTCCTTGCCATAACGGAAACGGTCCACCGTAAAGTCGGCCTGCAAGGAATTCTTAGCCGTAAACTTATAAATACCGCCCAAATTCCAGCGCAGCCCTTTGTAGCGCATCTCATAGTCAGTTCCACCTGTTACATCTGCACGGGTGTCTGGACGGTCAGTAATCTTGTATGAATAGTCTATGCCCGCATTCATCGCGAAATGCTTGTTGGAGCTATAGGTGAATTTCTGTCCGATGATATTCGAGCGATAACCTGTGAAATAAGGGGCTATCGTTCGCTGTGTCTCAGTATCTGAGCCTTTGATGTATTCAAGGTCTGTAGTCTGGTAGCTGTCGGCGCGGTCGTGACTGAACGAGGTGTAGGAACCGAAGCCGTTTTTGTAGATGTCGAGGCACACGGCCTCGGTCAAGATGCCGTGACCGCTCACCTTGGTGTCATTAGTGATGCTGACGGCAGAACCGTCAGACGCAGTGGGCTGATCGGTGATGATGTTGATAACGCCAGCAATAGCATCGGAGCCGTAGAGCGAAGAGGCAGCTCCGTCGAGCACCTCGATTCGTTTCACACGGCTCATGTTGATACGATTCAGGTCGACATTGTTCGAGATGTCGCCTGAGAGCTTCTGACCGTTGACCAAAATGAGGATATACTTATTGCCAAGTCCGTTCAGGCGGAGGAAGGAGCCCATAGAGTTGGGAGCCATCGAGACCTGTGGCATCATGCGTGTCAGCGCACCTTCGAAAGTGGTGATGCCTTGTTCATGTATCTCCTGACTTGAAAGCACACGGACTGGCGTAGCCGTCGATTTCAGACGCTGGTGGTGACCAGAGCCTGTGACCACTACAGGGTTGAGATTGTATGTACGGTTGATGCCCCCTTGGCGCGAAGCCGTTCCCTCGTCCATCGAGGAAACTCCCGTATGGATTTGGGGAAAAGCGGCACTCCCCGAAAGGAGTACCACCACGAGAGATAAAAGTTTCTTATTCATGGTC
Organism: uncultured Prevotella sp.; assembly: GCA_947169185.1. Taxonomy (GTDB): domain Bacteria; phylum Bacteroidota; class Bacteroidia; order Bacteroidales; family Bacteroidaceae; genus Prevotella. The sequence goes on along the minus strand of CAMVOS010000038.1, from coordinate 9,113 downwards.
AGAATGACTCATGCTTATTTTGTCAAGAGAGAATTACTTACTCAGGATTCTTGGAGTGATAGTAGTCGAGAGGTTCACCATTGATGGCTGCCTTCGTGTGGTTCATCCAAATGTTACGGATGGAGGGCAGTTCCAGCAGGCCCTTTTCAATCATCGTGCTGTTGTTGCAGGTATAGCCAAGATGCTGGAAGTACATCTTCCAAGAAGTATCCTCGACCTCACCTTCATCATTAGGAGTGAAGCCCTTACCGTCTTCCCAGTTGTCGTCATCGTCACCAGCCATATCGTTATGACCATGATCACCGTCGATAGACATCAAAGGTACGCAATAGACCTTACCACTGGTGAAACCTGCTGCCTGCATGCGAGCATAGACATTGGTCTTAAAGTTCTCCATCATGTCAACAGTTCCTACGAAGTATCTCTTGCTATAGGTCTGCAGGGCCTCTTCCAGTTCCGTATAACGGATGTTAGCCTTATAGGTATCGTACTCATCAGGATTACCATGACCCATGAAGGCAACCACACCGTCGGCAGCTTGCGTCTTGAACAGCTCGTTCAACTCCTTGGCCACAGCAGGAATATCTTCCTCCTTGTTCTGCAGCAGGGGCACACCAAGTCTCAGGGTTACACGTGCCAGATAGTCATCGTCCAGGTCACCGTTGGCATTGTTGGCGAAGTCCTTGATGTAGTTGATAACACGGGTGTACTCCTCACCAGGAATCACCTGAAGAGATTGTACCACAATTTCGCTATACATCACGTCCTTGTCGGCAAAAGCATTGAGCCAGAAGGGAGGGGCATAGTAATTACGGGTGACACCGTTCTCACCGGCAGCGGCACGGTTGATACAGATAGCTGACGAGTAGCTCAAGAACACGTCGTAGTCCTTGAAACGAGCATCATTCTTGTAAGCCTCAATTGTTGCATCGAAAGCATTGAATCCCTGCTCCCATGTACAACCGAAAGCGACAAGCAGAATCACCTTGCCATGCTTTTTGTTAGCTTTCACATCACTAGTGACAATAGCCTGATAACGTGACCAGTTATTGTCCTTTTCCACTTCCACGGTGTCTTTGACAATCACCTCAACGGGTTTCTCAACGATTTTCTCGACTTCCTTTTCCTTTTCACAGGAGGTGAGACCTACTGCGAGGCAAACAGCAGTGATTGCCATCGCGAAAAATTTAATCTTCTTCATTGTTACTTGATTTATAATTAGACTTATTATTTGTAAACTTAAGTTTCTTTCCTTGAGCAAAGCGGATGGTGAGGCGTGCATAGACCGTCCGTCCTGGCGTTGTGGTACCCAGGTGGAGTCCGTGATAGGTGCGATCTACGTAGTCAAAGATATTGTCGATACCAGCTTCAGCCTGAAGCAGCAGTTTCTTGCTGAGGGGCAATTCATGGTTGGTGGCAAACCGCCATATCTGATAGCCCTTACCGTCGCCATCAATCTGATAGTGGCGTGTACTCGACATACGTCCATAGACGCCAGCCCCCAACTGATAGCCCGAACGGAACGCATGGTTCCAGGTGGCAAACCAACTGCCTTTATGGCGGGCCGTGCCATCGATGACCACATCCACCAGTTTTTCGTGTGTGGAGTCGTATTTCTTAGCCTCCGTGTCCAAATAACTGTAGCTGGCTCCCATCATCCATTCACCATTCAACCGATAGCGAATGCTGACATCGACTCCTTTAGTTTCTGCCGTTTCCAGATTCTGATACTGGCGCGTCTTTCTGGGCTCATACTTGACGATATATTCTGCTGGTGCTTGCGTGTTGGGAATAGTCACAAGTGTAATCATGTCCTCTACATTGTTGATATAGCCTGTCACCGTAATGTTCAGGCCTTTCCAGTTGTATTCTCCACTTAACGCATAGTAGTTGGAGGACTGTGGCTTCAGACTTTCGTTACCTAAATAAAGATAGGTAGCATTCATGTATTTCACGTAACGGTAATACATTTCTTTGGGTGTAGGCGTCTTGAAGCCTTGACTCCAAGTGGCACGCAGACGGATATTGTCGCCTAACGAGAGCATGCCCGATACTTTCGGAGAAAAATTTGTGCCAAACTGCACGTTTTGATTCAGTCGCAAACCGCCCGTGATGTTCATACTAACCTTGGGACTAAAGGCATGGCTGAACTCGTCCTGCATATAAACAGCCTCGGTATTGTCTCTGGCCAAGCCGCCTTGTACGCGCATAGGAGCTTCCAGATAGTCATAGCGCCACTCCAGACCTGCACTCAGACGATTGCCTGCAGGCAACGAGAAGATACCCTTCAAGTGGGCCATTATCCGTCGCTGATCGCTCTGCAGCTCTTCGTCGTCAGGGAAATAGGGATAATAGGGAGTGAAGTTTCCGTAGGGATCGTAGCCATCCGTCAGCGTAATAGCCGTATAATAATAATAGTACGCGTGACGATCCCAGTTGACATCAAGTGTCAGCTGATCTGTCTTGCTCAACTTCCACATGCCACCTGCTGCCAGACTTTGGTTACGGTACTGCAGGTCGTAGGTCTTCACATCCACAGCTGCATATTTGCCACTGGGACGATATATGCGTTTCCTATACGTTGAACCTTCTGCATAGAACTCCAGATTCTTGGTGGGTTCGTAGGTCAGACGCTCTGACATCTGCCAATTGGTGTGTCGATTGACAGTCATGTTACGCGAGTCGGTAATCAGAAACTCCGTCTGTTTGGGGTCTTCCGTTGAAGTATTCTGCCAACCGTCTGAATGTTGCAACTGGAAATTCGTGTAACTCTTCACTTTCCCAAGGGCCAACCCCAGCCCGTTATGCTGACGAATGTCGCCATAGCTGCCCACGCGGGTACTGTTTTCTATCAATAGACTCTCATGGTGCTTTTTAGTGATGATATTCACCACACCAGCAATAGCATCTGAGCCATACAAAGCACTTGAGGCGCCCTTGACAATTTCTATCTTCTCGATATTCTGAGGGTCTATCAGGCTTAAGTCGTTTTGTCCACCGACATCACCATGAATGCGCTTTCCATCGATGAGTACCAAGATATAGTCGTTACCCAAACCGTTGAGCTGCATCTGCGAACCCATGTCATCTTGAGAAAATGCGAACGAAGCCGTAAGACCGGCGAGGATATCCTCTAAGCTCTTACCACCATACTGGCGCAGCATCTTGCTGGTGATGACCTCGGTCTGCACAGGTGCATCCTTCAGCAGGTGCTGAGTTCCGGTTCCCGTCACCACCACCTCCTGCAAACTATCAGAGCGCCAGACGTCAGTCTGTGCATTTGCGCCAACAGCAAACAGCCAAAGGCATACAGCCAATTTCTGTCTTTTCTTCATAAAACAGTTCTTTTCCGGCTCCGCATATCCCTGTACGGGCTTACTTAAATGATCAATTTTCAATTATCCATTGTCAATTGACACGGCAGGTCTTCTGACTTACCCCAGTCTGCTTTACCTTCCCGACGTCTTGTCAGTGGCGTTATACAAGCAGACCTCCTAATGGGGATTACAGCTGCAGGTACAGTCTCGGATTTCCACCGAATTCCCTTACATCGTAGTGGCTACAGCCACCAGATTGCCTAATTTCGGTTGCAAAGGTACGAAAAAGAAGTGAAAAGTGAACAACGAAAAGTGAAAATTTAACCACTGCTGATAAAAAAAGTTCAAGGTTCGATGTTCAATGTTCAATGTTTTTTGTACCTTTGCCCCAATGAAAGCGAGTTTTATGATTGCAGCACCAACAAGTGGCTCTGGCAAGACGACCATTGCTAGGGGACTGATGGCGCTGCTGACGGAGTGGGGTTTCAAGGTGCAACCGTTCAAGTGCGGTCCAGACTATATCGACACCAAGTTCCATGAAACGGTATGCGGACGGCCTAGTATCAACCTTGATACCTTCATGGCTACGCCAGAGCATGTGCGCCATCTATTTGCTCACTATAGTGCCGATGCCGACGTCGCTATCATTGAGGGCATGATGGGACTGTTCGACGGCTACGACCGCGACAAGGGTTCTTCGGCTGAGATTGCCAGCGTGCTGGATGTGCCAGTCGTGCTGGTGGTCGATGCCAAGTCGGCAGCCTACTCGATTGCTCCGCTACTTTCCGGTTTTATCAATTTCCGAAAGGACGTGCATATCGCAGGCGTTATATATAATAAGGTGGGAAGCGAACGGCATTTCCAGATGCTGAAACAAGTTTGCGACGACCTTGGTATAACGTGTTTCGGCTACCTTCCGAAGGAGAAGACACTCGAACAAGATTCGCGATACTTGGGACTTGACTTCTCCGTGCCGACAGGAAGCCAAGAGCTGATCAAGACGCTGGAAGAGCGTGTGGAATGGAAACGGTTGCTCACCTTGAACGAGAATACGGCTCGTTGCCCACGAGAATACGGCTCGTCGACGATGAGAATACGGCTCGTCGTAGCCCGTAACCAAGAGTCGTTCTCATTCCTTTATCAAGAGAACTTAGAACGTTATGAACATATTACCTTCTTTGACCCGGAAAAAGACGTACCCGACTTGTCGGCTGCTGATTTGCTCTATCTGCCAGGCGGCTATCCAGAGAAACATTTAGATGCTCTGGTGACGAACGAGGCTTGCCGCAAAGCTATCAAGGAATATGCGGAGAAAGGCGGAAAAATAGTCGCGGAATGTGGCGGCATGATGTATCTCTGCGAGAAAATCGTGACTGACGACGGTGAGTACCCCATGTGCGGAGTGCTGTCCTACACCATCACAGCGCGTAGGGCTGACCGCAAGCTTTCACTCGGCTATCGGAGGTTTGAACTCAATGGCACGGAATTTAGAGGGCATGAGTTTCACTATACACAATTCCATAGAGACAAGGAGAAAGTGGAAAGAGGTGAGAAGATTGCCACTGCCGTACAGGTTTACAATGCCAAGGGCGACCCTGTAGACACGCCCGTTATAAGATATAAGAACGTACTGGCGAGCTATACTCACCTGTATAAAATAGGAGACGTGCTATGAAAGTTATTTGCACAAAGACAGGCGACCAAGGTATGACAAGCCTGCGAGGAGGCATACGAGTGCCGAAAGACGACATCCGTATCGAAACCAACGGACAGATAGACCAACTGAACGCCCTACTGGGAATTGTCAAGCTCAAACTGCCAAAGGACTGCCTGCACCATGAGACGATTGCTGCCATCCAACGCGAGTTGATGGTTATTATGAGCCATGTAGCCACACCCGAGGGTGAAGACAATCCCCGGATATTGCATGTAACAGAACTCACGGAGACAATAGAACTGGCACTGGCAAAAGCAGACGTATCGCCCCGTTTCGTCATCCCCGGTAACAATGAGACATCTTCTTTCTTGCATCTGGCCCGTACCCAAGCAAGAACAGCCGAGCGCAGGTTATGGACATTGAACGCTGTCTATCCTGTACGCGATGATATCCTAAAGTTTATGAATCGCTTGTCTGACTACCTTTTTTTATTGGCAATAGATAATGAGCAATAGACTTCACCCCGTAATGCTGGCCGGAACTGGCAGTGACGTAGGCAAAAGCGTTATCGCTGCTGCCTTATGCCGTATCTTCAAACAGGACGGATACCTACCCGCTCCCTTCAAGGCCCAGAACATGGCACTGAACAGCTACGCCACCCCCGAAGGCTTTGAGATAGGAAGGGCACAGGCCGTACAGGCCGAAGCAGCAGGCATCCCCTGCCATACGGACATGAACCCACTGCTGCTGAAGCCCCAAAGCGACCATACCAGTCAGGTGGTTCTCAACGGCAAGCCTATAGGGAATAAAAGCGCCTACGACTTTTATAGGGAACAGTTAAAAGTGAATAGTGATAAATTTCCTACCGAACAAAGAAGCGCGGAAGCAAATTCTTCACTCTTCACTTTTCACTCTTACCTTAAAGCAGAGGTCTGTGCCGCCTTCGACCGCTTGGCATCCCGCTACCACCCCATCGTGATGGAGGGTGCAGGCAGCATCTCTGAAATCAATCTGCGTGATACCGACCTCGTCAACATGCCGATGGCCAGATATGCCAACGCCGACGTGATTTTAGTCGGCGACATCGATCGCGGTGGTGTCTTCGCCTCTGTCTACGGCAGTATCCTGTTACAGACGCCAGAGGACCGCAAGCGCATCAAGGGCATCATCATCAACAAGTTCCGAGGTGACATGCGGCTTTTCGAGGAGGGACGACGTATGCTGGAGGACATCTGCAGTGTTCCCGTCTTGGGTGTCGTGCCTTATTTCAAAGACATCTACATCGAGGAAGAGGACTCCGTGAGTCTGGAAAAGAAACAGCGCGAGTTAATCGAAGGAAAGGTGAACGTTGCGGTAGTGCTGCTGCGCCATATCAGCAACTTTACCGACTTCGATACGTTGGAGCGAGACCCTCGCGTCAACCTCTTCTATACGAATAATGTTTCCGACATCAGTCAAGCCGACATCATCATCCTGCCTGGTACGAAATCAACGTTGGACGACCTGTTAGAACTGCGTCGTAACGGTTGTGCACAGGCCATCGTCCGTGCCCATCGCGACGGTAAGACGGTCATTGGTATTTGTGGCGGCTACCAGATGTTAGGACAGGCAGTCAGCGACCCCGACGGTATCGAGGGTACCATCGCCAGCCTGCCAGGCCTTGGCCTGTTACCCATCCATACAACCATAACCTCTGAGAAAACCACCCGACAGGTTACCTTCCAATTCGAAGGTCAGGCGTGTCAAGGCTATGAGATTCATCAAGGCGTTAGTAATACAGACCAGCCCATCCTGCAGACCACCCATTGTATCGGCACCTATATTCATGGTTTCCTCGATAATCAGCCCGTCATCGACTATCTACTGAAGGACAAGGCTGTTGCGGCAGCTCCTGTGCAGAGCTATGCCGAATTCAAACAGCTGCAATACGACAAGCTCGCCGATCACGTGCGCAAACACGTTGACATACCTCGACTCTATCATATTCTTCAAGGCAATGATTAACGGACACGGAGACGACATATATCAGCATGGAGAGCTGCGCTGCAACTTCAGCAGCAACATCTCGCCTTTGATTGACACCAGTCCTTTGCGTCAGCATCTGGCCGAACGAATGGAGGTCATTGACCATTATCCAGAGCCTGATGCCTATTCCTTGGAAGTGCTCATTGCTGCCAAACACGGTGTCAGTACTAACGAGGTACTTGTTACCAGTGGTGCTACGGATGCCATCTATCTAATAGCTCAGACACTTCGCAGCGAGCGGACCTTTGCTGTTAAGCGCCCTACATTCAGCGAGTATGCCGATGCCTGTCGGATGTATGGCTACGAAGAGGTGCCAAAGGGTGGTGCAGTTCGCTGGCTCTGCAATCCCAACAACCCCACAGGCGAACTTCGCACTACCGACACCATCAAGGTGCTATCGCGTCGTCATCACTGGCTCATTATCGACCAGTCGTACGAAGACTATACTTGGGCACCACAGCTCTCCGCACAGACGGCTATCGATATGCAAAACGTCATTGTGATTCATTCTATGACCAAGCGTTTTGCCATTCCAGGACTGCGACTGGGCTACATCATCGCACCATCCGCTGTCATTGACCGACTGCGTGCCAACTATCGTCCTTGGGCCGTCAACGCGTTGGCGATAGAGGCAGGGCGTTGGCTCCTGGAACACAAGATGCCGTTTTATCGAGAAGAAATGAAACTGCTCCTTGCACATACCAGACACATGCAAGAACGGCTTCGTGGCATTTTCGGTATTCACGTCTATCCAACCAGCACCAATTTCATGCTCTGTTCCATCCAACAGAGCACGGCAGCAGAACTGAAGGAGTATTTGTTGGCTCAACACGGATTCCTTATTCGCGACGCTTCCAACTTCGAAGGTCTCTCCGCGTGTCATTTCCGCATTGCCACCCAACTGCCGGAATTTAATGATGAACTGGTGGAGGCCATCAGAACGTATGTCTATAAGATAAAACGGAATGCCTGATTGTTTACTTGTCATATTGCCCCTAATCATCGGCTGGCTGCTCGACCTCGTGCTGGGCGACCCTGCATGGTTGCCCCACCCAATTGTTGGTTTTGGTAAGATGATTGCATTTGGCGAGCACCACCTGAATAAGGGCAGCCATCGGAAACTGAAAGGAGCCTTGATGGCAGTCTTCCTCATTGTCCTCGTCTTCAGCACGACTTATAGTCTTCTTGCCATTCTTCCACCAATTGTGCGTGCTGCGGTGGGGGCTATCCTTATTTTCTATTGTCTGGCAGGCACGACGCTAATCCGCGAGGTGCGCGAGGTATTCCGTGCCGTTGACCGTTCGTTGGAAGAGGGCCGCAAGCAGGTGGCACGCATTGTAGGCCGCGACACCTCGGAACTCAGTACACAGGAAATTCGCACAGCAGCCTTGGAGACGTTGGCCGAGAATCTGAGCGACGGCGTGATTGCCCCGCTGTTCTGGCTTGCCATTGCAGGTGTGCCTGGCATGATGGCCTATAAGATGGTGAACACGCTCGACTCGATGATTGGCTATCGCACAGAGCGCTATAAAGACTTCGGCTGCTGGGCAGCCCACATCGATGACGTGGCAAACTACATCCCCGCCCGCCTCACCGCCCTGCTGATGATATTGCCTTCACTTTTCACTCTTCACTCTTCGCTTTTCACTTTCGTCTGTCGCTACGGACGAATGCATGCCTCACCTAACAGCGGCTACCCTGAAGCAGCACTGGCAGGCATTCTCGACTGCCGTTTTGGCGGCCCGCATTACTATTTCGGTGAACTGTTCGACAAACCCTATATAGGCAAAAACGAACGCGAACTGACCACAGCCGATATGCGGAAGGCTGTTCGCGTCAACCGCACAGCACAGAATCTTGCTATCGTCATCGTCTTATCCGTACTTCTTCTTTTCTGACAGACCGAGCCTACATGCGCTCAGGGACCTCGATGCCAAGCAGGACCATGCCCTATACTCTTTCAGCATCATTTCAACCACACAGGCCGGTTTTTTTTGTTGGCGATTCCCTTTGGGTAGAAAAAAATGGGGGATAACTGCACTCGATTACAAAAAAAATAGCTATCTTTCCTCTATAAATAGAAAACAAATTGCCCCGCCAAAGTAACTATATCC
>CAMVOS010000037.1 GCA_947169185.1 uncultured Prevotella sp. | reverse complement strand
ATGAAAGTATTAGTTGCAACAGAGAAACCTTTCGCAGCAGCAGCTGTGAATGGTATTAAAGCAGAAGTTGAGGCAGCCGGCAATGAGCTGGCCCTGCTCGAGAAATATACTGAGAAAGCCCAGCTGCTGGACGCTGTGAAGGATGCCGACGCGCTGATTATCCGTTCGGATAAGGTGGATGCCGAGGTGCTCGACGCTGCCAAGCAGCTGAAGATTGTGGTTCGCGCCGGTGCCGGTTACGACAACATCGACCTCGCCGCAGCTACCGCCCACAATGTGGTTGCCGAGAACACTCCCGGTCAGAATGCCAATGCCGTAGCCGAGCTCGTGTTCGGTCTGCTGGTCATGGCCGTTCGTGGTTTCTACAATGGCAAGAGCGGTTCCGAGCTGCTCGGCAAGAAGCTGGGTATCCTCGCCTTCGGTAATGTTGGCCGCAACGTGGCTCGCATCGCCAAGGGCTTCGGCATGGATGTTTACGCTTACGATGCTTTCTGCCCCGCAGAGGTCATCGAGAAGGCTGGTGTTCACGCCGTTGCTAACCAAGACGCTCTCTTCGAGACCTGCGATGTCGTATCACTGCACATCCCCGCAACTCCCGAGACCAAGCAGAGCATCAACTACGCCCTGGTTGGTAAGATGAAGAAGGGTGGCATTCTCGTGAACACCGCCCGCAAGGAGGTCATCGACGAGGCCGGACTTATCAAGCTGATGCAGGAGCGCGAGGACCTGAAGTTCGTCACCGACATCATGCCCGATGCCAACGACGAGTTCCAGAAGTTCGAGGGTCGCTACTTCTCTACCCCGAAGAAGATGGGTGCTCAGACAGCCGAGGCTAACATCAATGCCGGTATTGCTGCTGCTAAGCAGATTAACGCCTTCTTCAAGGATGGCGACACCAAGTTCCAGGTAAACAAATAAATTTTGTAGGCCGAAAATTTGTAGGTCTCACAAATATTTAGTACCTTTGCAGCCGAAATTCGGGATTCTACCCGATTTTCGGCTCTTTTTGTGGTCGGTCTGGTAGCTCAGCTGGATAGAGCAACAGCCTTCTAAGCTGTGGGTCTCGGGTTCGAATCCCGACCGGATCACAAAAAATATAATGATTAGGAGCATGGGGACATCCTTCATGCTCTTAATCTTTTTTTGTGCTTAATAGGGATTTCCCTTTCACTTTTTCGGGATTTTCCTTTTGATGATAAGTCAAGAAGTCAGTATCTTTGCAGCGTAAACATTAAAAAACAGTCGATTATGAAAAAGAGTTTCGTTGTAATAATGCTGTCATTGCTGACTATGAGCAGTTGCGGAATATACACCGCTGATGGCGCAATGACCGGTGGAATGTTCGGAGCTATGATTGGCTCGGCCATTGGTGGAATCTCTGGAGGTTGGCAAGGCAGCAATATCGGGCAAATTGTCGGCATGGCAGGTGGTGCTGCAGTCGGTGCTGCCATTGGTGCTGCCGAGGAAAAGAAACAAGAGGAAAAGATTCAACAATACCGTCGCGAGCAGTCACAGTACAGATCTTCCCGTCAGCGTTCATATGACAATGCCGATAGTGGATTCGACCCCACCAATAGTGGCGATGACCGCATCGACTTGGAACTGTCTGATACAAGAACCGTTCAACCTGTATCCGCGAAGTCTAAAAAAGTAAAGGTGGAGAAAGCAACATCAAATACTCAGTCCTCCAAGATCGAAGATTCCACGGACGACATATACATTCTATAACACAACAAATGAATGGATTGCTGTCGGACCACGCATCGGCACGCCAAGGGCAAGGATTTCTTCTCAACAGTAACAAGCAAGGAAAATTATTTTAGTCCAACAGCCACTGAGCACACATCTCGGCACAGCGCTCACCATCGACAGCGGCAGATACGATGCCACCAGCATAGCCAGCACCCTCGCCACACGGAAAAAGACCCTGAATGCGTACATGCATCAGGGTTTCTGCGTCTCTGAGGATGCGAACAGGGCTGGAAGTGCGAGTCTCAACACCAATCATCGTGGCCTCGTTGGTTAGGAAACCGTGACTCATGCGTCCGAAGGCCTTGAAGCCTTCCTGCAAACGATGGCTGATGGACTTAGGCATCCAGAAATGTAGGGGCGAAGAAATGAGGCCTGGGGCATACGAACTCTTAGGCAGGTCGTACGACAGGCGGTTGTTGACGAAATCGGCCATTCGCTGGGCTGGTGCCGTCTGACGACGATTACCTTGTTGCCAGCAGTCGCGCTCAAGTTGTTCTTGGAAGGCCATCACACGCAGGGGATCGTCGCCCTCTATATCTTCAGCACGTAATTCGACCACCATTCCGCTATTGCTCCATTGTCCACCACGATTCGAAGGACTCATGCCATTGACCACAATCTGCTCGGGCCCCGTAGCGGCAGGAATGACAAAGCCGCCAGGACACATGCAGAAGGAATAGACGCCACGTCCGTCGACCTGCGTGACAAACGAGTATTCAGCAGCAGGCAGATACTTGCCACGTCCATGGCGATTATGATACTGTATCTGGTCGATCAGCTCAGAAGGATGCTCCAAGCGGACACCGACGGCAATACCCTTGGCCTCGATATCTATATTAGATTCAGCGAGATAACGATAGACATCACGGGCAGAATGACCGGTGGCGAGGATGACAGGACCAAGGAATTCCTTGTCGGCTGCAAAACAGCCGACTACACGGTCGCCTTCGATAATCAGACGCGTTACCTTAGTTTGGAAGTGTACCTCGCCACCCGAGCGGAGAATGGTATTGCGCATGTTCTCAATGACACGCGGCAACTTATCGGTACCGATATGGGGATGGGCATCGGCCAGAATATTGGTCGAGGCACCATGCTGGCAGAATACATTAAGAATCTTCTCTATTGAACCACGCTTCTTGGAACGGGTATAGAGTTTGCCGTCGGAATAGGCCCCAGCCCCACCCTCGCCAAAGCAATAGTTGCTTTCGCCATCGACCTGCTGGGTCTTAGCAATCTGTGCCAAATCCTTCTTACGCTCATGGACATCCTTGCCCCGTTCAAGTACGATGGGACGCAAACCCAACTCTATAAGGCGCAGGGCAGCAAACAAACCGCCAGGGCCAGCACCAACGACAATGACCTGAGGGCGATCTGAAACGTCAGGATAGTCGGTATGCACATACTCGTCCTGCTGTGGTTGCTCGTTAATGTAGACGCGCACTTTCAGATTGACGAAGATAGTGCGCTGGCGGGCATCAATGCTACGACGCAATATACGCACAGCAGTCAGTGTACGAACGTCGAATCCGTACTCGTCAGCCAAAAAACTACGCAGCGCCTGCTCATTGGCAGCCACATGGGGTTGCACACGAATCTGATATTCGTTAGTCATTCACGTTTTACTTTTCGCCATCAAAAAGGTCGTTGATTTCTGCAATCTCATCCTCATCGAACCATTTAGACAAACGCTTCTTAGCCTTTATCTGGATATCAGGATCGACATCGGTCCATACCTTCTTAAGGACAAAAATCAATACACCCAAGTCATCAGCCAAGCCTGCAATAGGAATAGCATCAGGTACCACATCAAGTGGGCTGATGAGATAGCCCAAGGCACCAATAATCATGGCCTTATTAGTTGCACTGACCTTGGGACTCTGCAAGGTGTAGTAAAGAATTAAGGCAGCATAAACCAGTTTAGAGCCTGCGCCCTTGGCAATACGGGCAATCTTCTCAACAAAGTCCTGCTTCGAGAACTTGTTGCCATAGTTCATAAAATCGGGTAATTCCATATTTTTTTCTATTTTTTTAGTCTGTAGTGTCTTGAGAATTTATGCGTAGCACGCGAATACCTGTATGAGTCTTATGCTTCTGCATATACTGATAGAGCGTCATAGGCTCCTCGACAACCTTTTTATGGATCATCGAGGCATTGAGCAGATGAAGTCCGTCGTTACGCCATACGGCAAAGCCCAAATGAGCAATTTCAAGACCCTTCTTATTACATGTGATGGCCAGTATATCACCATCCTTCACAGCCTTACGCAGCAGCTTATTGTTACGAAGCAAGCGCTTAGGAATGTAGCGCACCTTTAGACCTGTCAGCGACTGCTCTTGGGCACGGATTTCAGGAATGAGCGTAGCATTGGCTTTTAGCGCTTTATAGGCTGAAGGATGTGTCGACATATAGTTGACATTAACAGTCTGTATAGCGGCAAAGGGTGGATTAGGTTGTTGGATATCTGTAACAAGCTGCATCGCAACCTTGTCGCGAATCCAATCGGTAAAATAATGCAAACGCGAGGTATAGCCAGCCATTCTTCCCTGCCTGTAGCGCAGTTGTCCAAGGATATAGAGATAGTCGTTAAAACCTCGTTTGCCCTGCTGTGCACAAAGTTTCAGAGCTGTCACCGTCTCGACAAACGTTGTACAATCCAACTGACGCGTATTGACCACCAGACGTTCATCGTCATTAACCTCGAGAGTATGGGCTATGTAAGGTATATTTAAGAATTGGCATGCAAACCATAGCACCGTTGTCTCACGATTAGCCTGGCTTAGCAACTGACAGATTTTCAGGCTGTCAGTCTGCTGATACGTCGTCTGGGCCATGACACCCTGCACGAGTACTGTACCTATTATATATATAAAGAGTCGTTTCATAGTCGTTTTTTCTTATATGCTGCACGTGCTCCGAAGTTATAACCTACATAGAAGTTGAAGCTACCAAAAATATTGTTGGCAGCAAAGCGCGACTTATGATAGTTGTAGGCACGCACAATGGCCGATGCGCCAGCATACCAACGATTGTTATTATAAACCAAGGCAAAACGTCCAATACCATCGATATTAAAGTTACCTATATCGAAACCGCTTTTATCCTTGTCGGTAGTCTCGCCCCGTGTTGCCTTATAGGCTAAAGCCACCGAGGCACTCGAACAAAACAGGAAGTTGCGGGCAAACACCCAATTGTAGGCATAACCCACCAAAGCGTTGACATTATAGTATTTCACGCTGTTGAACATCAGGCCACTGTCCAGTTTTACAGATTGTCTCGTGCGTTCCTGTATCAGGTCCTCCATCTTGTCATAGTTGAATTCCAGCGAGTTGCGCATATAACCTAAGCCAGCCATCCACGATCCGCAGCTAATCTTCTGCATCGTGCTTTGTGCAAAGGCTGCTGGATAGGAGAACCGCTTGTGGTTGAATATATAGTATATGTTGAAACCTGTAATGCCCACACTCAGTCCGTCGAATGGCGTATTATCCAATCCTTCCGTTGAAAAATTTTTGCCTAAATCAACATCGCGAATCTTATAATCTGAACCTGTACGACGATAGTAGATATCGGCACCTAGTTGGGCTGCATAGAAACTGAAATCGAACTCTTGCTTTACATTACTCACATCAACATTCTTGAGGTCGATGGTATAACCCGCAAATATCCAGCGCCATCCAAAATAGGGTCCGAACTTGAATGTGGGAGCAGGGGCGAAAGTAACGCTCTGCCGATTAACCCCTGTAGAACTAAGGCGGTAGTAATCGTAATTGTAAGTGCCCTGAAACATCACCGACCAATTGTAGTGTTGTGGTTCTACATAGTTTGTGTCGATATAGGTGAAGCCTTCGATGGTGCGTTGCAACCAGCTGAGTTCCTTTTGGGGCTGCTCAACCTGAATTGTATCTGAATTAGAAGCATATATCTGCACAGCTACCATCAGCAATATCACCAACCGCACTCTTCTCATAAGACTTAGAACTTTCCTAACACGCGATCGAGCACCCAATTAACAGGAGTTGCAGATATACTGGTACAGTCACAAATACCTATACCCTGCAAATGTTCACATACATTCTTAATAAGTGGGAATTGTACATAAGGTGGATTAGGCACAGCAAAAATCTCTTCGCCATAAATAGTATGCAAACGAATGGGCTGATAATCAAATACCGAGAACGACACAGAGCCACGATCGCCAATGAGGTCAATACGGTCCTCACGAGCCGATTCATGGGCCACAAAACACCAAGAGCCTGAACCCGGCAATCCGTTCTCGAACTCGAAACACGCGCTAACGGAATCTTCAGCCTTATAGAGTCCACCGCGATTGGCGCAAATTCCACGAGCCTCAATAATCACTCCAAAGAAATGCTGAAGGAGGTCGAGCTGATGAGGCGCTAAATCATAGAAATAGCCCCCACCCGCAATATCGGGCTGTAAGCGCCAAGGCAAGTTTTCAGCATGCTCATAATCCAGTTCACGAGGAGGAACGGCAAAACGCACCTGCACATTAACCACTTTACCAATGATGCCACGGTCCACAATTTCTTTCACTTTCTCAAAATATGGCAAGTAGCGACGATAGTAGGCTACGAAACAGGGAACGCCAGTCTGTTCGCTAATACGGTTGATGCGAGCACAGTCCTCATACGAGGCAGCCAATGGTTTCTCGACATAGACGGGCTTACCAGCCTTCATAGCCATAATGGCGTAGGTGGCATGGCTTGAGGGAGGCGTAGCAATATAGACAGCATTGACGTCAGGATCGTCTATCAGTTCCTGTGCATCAGTATACCAACGAGGAATGCCGTGACGCTCAGCATAGCTACGTGCCTTACGCTCGTCACGACTCATGACAGCCACCACTCCTGAACCTTCAACTTCAGAGAATGCAGGACCGCTTTTTTTCTCAGTTACCTCACCGCATCCGATGAAGCCCCACTGCAATATTTTCATATTCACGTGCAAAGTTACAAAAATAATGTGAAATACCTAAAAAGCAACACTATTTTTTCACTTATCACTTTTCACTTTTCACTTTATTTTGTACCTTTGCAGCGAAAATAGCAGATAAAAAAATGGAGAAGCAACAAGAATTGACCCTGATGAAGGCTCGTAGCTACCGTAGCATACTGGCTGATGGCTATCGATTTTATAATGAAAACTTCCGTAAACTTTTCAAGGCATCATGGCTCATGACACTGGGCTTTGCTGTTGTCGGAGCGGCCATAGGTATGCTTGGAATCATACAGTTACCCAATATAACAGCACTTGTTATGGCGCTTGTGGTACTAATTATGCTGACAATCATTACAGAATCGCTTGCTGTAGCTACTGTTATCAATAAGTTAAAAGAACACCAAGACACCAATGCCATTACCACACCTCTCAGTTGGCTAAAGCCAAAAAGCAATCTGATGGGGCGCACGCTAAAGGCTACTATCTTTTCACTACCAGTCTGCATCATTCTGTTGCCCTTATTCCCATTAATGCTGCCCATCTGTTACGTCAACATAAAATATGTTCTAACACCAGGAAAAAGCTTCTGGCCATCATTATGGAGCAGCTATAAGTGTGGACTTCGCTATTGGGGTAGCACATTTTTGGTACTATTCGTCAGCATGCTGCTTGTGATGTTGATTAGCACCATCATCATGATGCCTGCCATCATTCTCAGTTTAGCTAATGCACAAGCTCATCAAGGTCTTCTGATTGGTGATGCGCTGGGAATGCCCAACTATATTCTTCCACTGACATTCGGTACGCTCACGCTGACACATTTTATTGAATTCTATGTAGTGCTGATTGTGTTAGTACACTTCTACTACATCTATGGCAGCATTGAGACAAAAGAAACGGAACGCGAACAACAAAAACAAGACATAAGATGAAAAAGATCCTCTTTATAGATCGTGACGGTACTATTATTCAAGAGCCTGCTGACGAACAGATAGACGCCTTCGAGAAACTGAAATTTGTACCTGGCGCCATCCGTAACCTCATATTTCTACGTCAACATACTGACTACGAATTCGTCATGGTGAGCAACCAGGATGGACTGGGAACTGATGCATTCCCAGAGGATACTTTCTGGCCTGTTCAGAACTTCATCCTCGACACACTAAAAGGTGAAGGTGTGGAGTTCGACGAGATTCTAATAGACCCCCACTTCGCTAAAGATAATGCCCCTACACGCAAGCCCAATACGGGGCTTGTACAGAAATACATCGACAGCCCTGAATATGACATTCAGCATAGTTATGTGATTGGTGATCGCGAGACAGACCGCAAATTTGCGGAAAATATCGGATGCGGATTCCTGCAGATTGGCAGTTGGGACAAGGCTGCTGAAATAGCTTATGGTGGCGAACGTACAGCGGAAGTAAAGCGCACCACCAAAGAGACGGACATCTATATTAAGGTAGACCTCGATGGCAACGGACAATGTGATATCCATACAGGTTTGGGATTTTTCGACCATATGCTTGAACAGATTGGCAAACATGGCATGATGAATCTGACCATCCATACTTATGGTGACCTTGACGTTGACGAACATCATACCATCGAAGACACCGCTCTGGCGTTAGGTGAATGCCTGCTGAA
Organism: uncultured Prevotella sp.; assembly: GCA_947169185.1. GTDB lineage: Bacteria > Bacteroidota > Bacteroidia > Bacteroidales > Bacteroidaceae > Prevotella. Next base: position 13,511 of record CAMVOS010000037.1, on the reverse strand, counting down.
GGCGTTAGGCGATAAGCGTGGCATAGAACGCTATGGCTATTGTCTGCCCATGGATGATTGTCTGTGTTCAGTGGCTCTCGACTTCGGTGGTCGTCCTTGGCTGGTATGGGATGCCGAATTCCATCGTGAAAAGATTGGTGAAATGCCCACAGAAATGTTCCTGCATTTCTTCAAGAGTCTTAGCGATGCTGCCAAGATGAACTTGAACATCAAGGCGAAGGGTGATAACGAGCATCACAAAATAGAGGGCATCTTCAAGGCTCTTGCACGTGCTTTGAAAATGGCAGTCCGCCGTGATATATACCACTACGAACTGCCATCTACCAAGGGGCTGCTATAATTTCGCTATTCCGTTTTTTTCGTAATATCGTTATTTCGAAATCAACCCGATAAGTTCGTTGACGTCGACCATTTCTTGGTCACCCGTCTCCATATTCTTGAGTGTCACCTTACCTGCTGCCATCTCCGTCTCGCCAGCCAAAGCAACAAAGGGAATCTGCTTGGCATTGGCATACGACATTTGTTTCTTCATCTTAGCAGCATCAGGATACAGCTCAGCACGAATGCCTTTTGCACGTATCTCCTTTAATAATGGCAGACAGTAAGCTGTTTCCTGTTCACCAAAATTTATGAAGAGCAATTGGGTGGTTGTGACAGAATCCCTTGGATAAAGGTCGAGGGCATTCAGCACGTCATAAATGCGGTCCACGCCGAACGAAATTCCAACACCCGACAAGCCAGGCATACCAAAGATACCCGTCAGGTTGTCGTAACGTCCACCGCCACTAATACTACCCATAGGCGTATCAAGTGCCTTCACCTCGAAGATAGCTCCCGTATAATAACTCAGGCCACGTGCCAGTGTCAAGTCCAATTGGATTTCGTTATTCAGCGCTTTCAGGAAGCCAAGAATATAACGAGTTTCCTCTACGCCCTTCAAACCTGTTTCGCTATTCTTCAAGACTTCAGCAATGATGTCCAACTTCTCATCATTCGTGCCTTCGAGCATGATGATGGGCTGCAGTTTCTCTATCTGTTCATCTGTCAATCCGTCTTCACGTAACTCAGCATTCACATTATCGATACCAATCTTGTCGAGTTTATCGATAGCAACGGTGATGTCTACGATCTTGTCTGCGGCACCAATCACCTCGGAAATACCTGTCAAAATCTTGCGATTATTAATCTTGATTTGCACGCGAACGCCAAAACGGGTAAATACCGTATCGACAATCTGCATCAGCTCCACCTCGTTGAGCAACGAGTCGGAACCAACGACGTCGCCATCAAACTGATAGAACTCACGATAGCGGCCCTTCTGCGGACGGTCGGCACGCCACACGGGTTGCACCTGATAGCGTTTGAACGGCAACTGCAACTCCTCGCGATGCATCACCACATAGCGGGCGAAAGGCACGGTAAGGTCGTAGCGCAGACCTTTTTCGCAGATTTTCGAAGCCAGACGAAGCGTGTTACGCTCGGTCAGTTCCTGATCGTCAATCTTATTAAGGTAGTCGCCTGAGTTCAGAATCTTAAAGAGCAATTTGTCGCCTTCCTCGCCATACTTGCCCATCAGCGTTGCCAGCGTCTCCTGAGCGGGTGTCTCAATCTGCTGGAAGCCATAGAGCTCATAAACGGAGCGGATGGTGTTGAAAATATAGTTGCGCTTGGCCATCTCAACGGGGCCGAAGTCGCGCGTTCCCTTTGGAATTGAAGGTTTTTGTGCCATTATTTACGTACAATAGTTTGAGCACGGTCAGGACCGATGCTGATAATCTTAATAGGTGTTTCGAGTTCCTTTTCAAGGAAGGCAATGTAATCCTTGAAAGCTTTGGGGAACTGGTCCTCGCTGGTGAACTGGGTCATATCGGTCTGCCATCCGGGCATCTCCTCGTAGATGGGCTCGATGCCCTTCTCGATATCGTAGGGGAAGTCGCGTGTCTCGACACCATTCACCTTATAAGCCGTACAAGCCTTGATGGTGGGGAAATCGTCCAGCACGTCGCTCTTCATCATAATCAACTGTGTGACACCATTAACCATGATAGAATAACGCAATGCCACAAGGTCAATCCAACCACAACGACGCTCACGCCCCGTTACAGCACCATACTCATGACCCAGGTCACGAATCTTCTTTCCTGTCTCGTCGAACAGTTCTGTGGGGAATGGTCCTGCACCAACGCGTGTGCAGTAGGCCTTCATGATGCCAAAGACCTCACCAATCTTGTTAGGACCGATGCCAAGACCTGTGCATGCACCTGCACAAATGGTATTTGAAGACGTTACGAAAGGATAGCTACCGAAGTCGACATCGAGCATCGTACCTTGAGCACCCTCGCAGAGAATGCTCTTGCCAGAACGCAGCACATTGTTGATTTCGTGCTCACTGTCCACCAAGTGGAACTGGCGCAGGTACTCGATACCTTCGAGCCACTTCTTCTCGACCTCATCGATGTTATACTCAAAGTTCAGCGACTTCAGAATAGCCTCATGACGAGCCTTGTGGGCAGCATACTTCTCCTCGAAACCTTCGAGGATGTCGCCTACACGCAGACCATTGCGTGACACCTTATCCGTATATGTCGGACCAATGCCCTTACCCGTAGTACCTACCTTATTCTTACCCTTCTGAGCTTCGTAGGCAGCATCGAGTACACGATGGGTAGGCATAATGAGGTGGGCCTTCTTCGAGATGTGCAGGCGCTCCTTCAGCTCATGACCACTGGCTTCCAGCGCCTTGGCCTCGTCCATAAACAGGTCAGGAGCCAGTACCACACCGTTACCAATGATATTGACCTTACCACCCTGGAAAATACCAGAGGGGATGGAACGCAACACATATTTTTGACCCTCAAACTCCAAGGTGTGGCCCGCATTAGGACCACCCTGGAAGCGAGCTATCACATCATACTGAGGAGTCAACACGTCGACCACCTTTCCTTTTCCTTCGTCGCCCCACTGCAAACCGAGCAGGACATCAACTTTACCTTGATTCATTGTTGCTTATTATTTTTGTCTAATTCTAGTTTTCTTTGCTGTCGAGTGAGTTTAGCTTGGCATGTACTGCATACACCATAGACATAGAGGCTGAAACCATCCTTGCGGAAACGTTTGGAGCGCACATTGTTAATGGCACGGGTGACAGCTATCGACTTAAACTCAGTCACTTTACCACATATAGTACACACCTGATGGCAATGGCTATTATTATCATAGCAAGCCTCATAACGCGTAGTTCCCTGGAAGCGGTGACGAATCACCAACCGAATCTCCATAAGTAGCTTTAACGTATTATACAATGTGGCTCGACTCACAGGGAATCGCAGTTCCCCGTTCAGTTTCTCGCCTAACTCCTCAAGCGTAAAATGTCCCTCCATGCTATATACAGCATCCAAGATGGCATAGCGCTCTGGCGTCTTGCGATGATTGTTCAATTCCAAGTAGTTGGTCAGTATATTTCTGACCGATACCTTATCGTTTTCTCTCATTATTATGTGGTTAAATTGGTTAAAAACCGCACAAAAGTACAAAAAAACTGAGAGAAAAAAGAAAGAATTATTTAAAAAATATCTAAATTGATGGATTTCATAGCACTTTTTGCCATTCGCTCGTATACAAGACCCAATTCTGCAAAATGCAGCATACTTTGCATGGCCGCTTTACGCACAGAAATATAGGGGCCTTGAAGTGCCGAAAGAGCCTGATCGATAAATTCGTTGATGCCTCGCTCGTTAGGTTCCTGACCATTCATAAACAATCGCGACAGCACATGGAAGCCACATAACTGATAATATTCTCTGTCCATAGCAATCCATTGATAGGCCTTCTCAGGTGCATAAGGCAAATATTGCCACAGATTGAAAGCTGCCTGTTCAGCTATTTCCTGCGAAGGCACCTGCTCCATCCAGATATCGCATACCTCAGGCAGCATCTTATCAGGAGGCATCAGCATCGTAGCCAGTATCTTGCATTCGCGAACATTCTCCTTCCATAGAGCTATCGCCAAATCGTAGTTATGCCCCAATTCCTCTGCCTTTGCCTTGAGACGTGGTAAGGTGGCGCCCCAGTTCAGGTGATAGTTCAAGCCCTTGTCGCGCATCGACTGGGCCACCGATCCGTCCATCATCTGACGAAACGACTGTTTGATGTCCTTGATAATCTGATTAATGTCTTCCATCTTACTTTTTATATCCTTAAATCAACGTACCATACTCACTACTGTAACGTAGCATTTGGTGGACATAACTCTCTGAATAGTTGACGTTTATTTCGCTGATTTCGCCATTCTCATCCAGAACTGGAATCAACTGGGGATTGATGAACCCCTTATAAGGTGCCAAATTCAATTTCTTATATCGGGCCAACACCTCCTGATGTAGTTCTGCATCAACCTTTACAGCATACTTTTCCACTAACTGACGGGCTACATCATAGTCGCCCTCACTCTTAATACGCTGAATTTCAGCCAACAAACGTGCAAACAAACCTCTCAAGGCCTCATAGTCATGAATACTCACAAACGTTTTGCCTTCGTGTTTTTCCAGCGTAATAACTCCACCACCCTGCTCATAACACCAATGGGCTATCAAGGCACGATTGCGCATATGGGCTTCTTCTATCTGTCGACCAGGCTCAATGCGGATAAGCTGAGTCATCAGACCATTCATAATGTAGCTGTAATACTGTGACTTATACGCTTCAGCATCAGGCACTAACCCAAGGTCTATCAACTTCTGATCGGCAATATAGTAGAGTCCGAAGAGGTCGGCTCGTGCTTCCTCAATGGTATTGCCATAGGCTTTCAACGCATCAGGATCCGTATCAGGCAACAGTTGTCCACTACCATGTCCCAAACATTCATGAAGGTCAGTATGCAAATCGTCACAAACATCGCCATATTTATAAATAAGGTTAAGTGTTGCCTCGTCAATGACAAACTCTTCCTTAAACCCATTGCCATGAGCCGCCTTGTTGTAGGCATCAGTGATGTTCGATATGGTGATGCTCTTCGAACCATGCTCTGCACGAATCCAGTCAGCATTGGGCAGATTGATGCCTATAGCTGTCGACGGATACTCGTCACCACCCAGCATAGCCGCACAAATAGCGTTAGCGGTGACGCCTTTCACTTGTGGCTTGCGGAAACGAGGATCCACAGGCGAATGGTCTTCAAACCATTGGGCATTCTGGCTGATGGTCTGCGTACGCTTCGTGGCCTCTAAATCCTTATATTCCACGATACCCTCCCACGAGCCTTTTAGGCCTAACGGGTCGCCATATACCTCAATGAATCCGTTGACGAAGTCTATCCTACCCTCATGCTCACCAACCCACTCAATACAGTAGTCGTTAAACACATTCAGGTCGCCAGTCTTATAATATCTAATAAGGAGTTCTATCACACGGGCCTGTTTCTGGTTCTCCGCCACGCCCTTGGCTTTTTCCAGCCAATATACAATCTGGCGAATGGCATTGGCGTAACGTCCTTCAGCTGACCATACCACTTCATGAATACCATCAGCGTCTTTGACCAGCGTCGAGTTGAGTCCATAGGAAACGGGCTGTTTATCGTCTGACGTAGCATTCTTCTGTTGCTGATAGTAGGCTTCTGCTTCTTTTTGGGTCACACCATCATAGAAATTACAGGCTGAAGTCTGCACCAAATCCTCGCCATCGGCCTTATTGACGCGCTTTGGCATCACATTTTTGTCAAAAATGACGGGGAAAAGTTCATCCATCAGCTGACTCGGAGTTTCCTGCCTGTAAAGTGGCAGTTTAGCGGCACTAATCTGGCTGATTACCTGCGCTAACCATTCAGGGCTGAATCCTGGTTCAAACTTGTCGCAGCCATAGTGGTGATAGATACCATTCGAAAACCAAACGCGCTTCAGATAGATCTCCATGGCCTTGAAATCGGCTGTATCGTGGTCGATGCCTTGCTCCGTATAAATGGTCTCCAGCAACTTGCGAATACGGAGATTATACTTTCCAAACTGGTCGAAGGTAATATCACGTCCATAAAGTGTAGCCTTCGAGAGATAATAAATCAGTTTCTTTTGATATAAAGATAATTGCTCAAATCCCTCTAAACGGTATCTGAGCAATTGTAAGTCTTCAAAACGCTCTTCGACATAGTCGAAATGTGACATATGCTTGTCTTGATAATTCATTTCTTAACGCTTTTCTTAGCCTTCCTTCCTTTTTTTTCTACCTTTTTCTTCGTTTTCTTGGCAACCACCACCTTTTCACCTGGATGCATGTCCAAGTGCTTGATACGATACTCACGTGGTGTCATATTCATCACTTTGTAGAACGAGGCATAGAAAGACTGGCGATTCGAGAATCCCACCATGTCACTGACTTCCTCGATGCGCAACTGCTGATAACGACGGTCCACCAAAATGGCCATCGCCTCCTCAATACGGAACTTGTTAACGAACGAGGTGTAGTTCATGTGAAACTTAACATTCACCACTGCAGAAATGTAACGGGTGTTAGTTCCCAACTCTTCGGCAAGTTTTTTGGCTGAGTAATCTTTCTCCTTGTACTTCTTCTGCATGACGATAATGTTGAGAATACGATCCCTCATCTCGTCCATCAACTTAGGGTTCACAAGAGTCCTGTAATGGGCCTCTTTTTCTTTCTTTTCTGTAATGTTGTACTTTGCCATAACCCTAAAGATTTTTACGTTGCAAATTTAGCAAAAATTTTCCACATTAGGACAATTATTCTTATAAAAAAAAGTTAAATCTACGTTTTTTTAGTATAAAAGTAGGACAAAAATGCCGTTTTAGGGTTTTTCATTTGTATCAAAATGATTTTTTCGAGTATCATTAAGCAATAATAACATAAAAAAGGTGACGGAATTGGATTTTTTTGACTATATTTGCAGAACTTTTCTAAACAGATTATGTTTATAACAACTTAAATAACTATTTTTTTTATGAACGACAACAAAATTATGAACATGGCAGCGGACAACATCCGTATCCTTGCTGCTTCAATGGTTGAGAAAGCTAAGTCTGGGCACCCAGGCGGTGCTATGGGTGGTGCTGATTTCATCAACACACTGTACAGTGAGTTCCTGGTTTACGATCCTGAGAATCCCGCTTGGGAGGGTCGCGACCGTTTCTTCCTGGATCCAGGTCACATGGCTCCAATGCTCTACAGCCAGCTCTGCCTCATCGGCAAGTACACCCTCGAGGATCTGAAGAATCTTCGTCAGTGGGGTTCAGTTACTCCAGGTCACCCCGAGCGCGAGATTGAGCGTGGCATCGAGAACACCTCTGGTCCTCTTGGTCAGGGTCACTGCTTCGCAGTTGGTGCTGCTATCGCCGCTAAGTTCCTGAAGGCTCGTCTGGGCAATGTTATGAATCAGACCATCTATGCATACATCTCTGACGGTGGTGTGCAGGAGGAGATTTCTCAGGGTGCTGGCCGTATTGCCGGTAACCTGGGTCTCGACAATCTGATCATGTTCTACGATGCTAACGATATTCAGCTCTCTACCAAGACTGAGGTGGTAACCTGCGAGGATACTGCCAAGAAGTACGAGGCTTGGGGCTGGTATGTGCAGAAGATTGACGGTAACAATGTTGACCAGATTCGCGAGGCTATCAAGAATGCTCAGAAGGAAACCGCCCGTCCTTCACTCATCATCGGTCACTGCGTAATGGGTAAGGGTGCCCGTAAGGCTGACAACAGCTCTTACGAGTCAAACTGCGCTACTCACGGTGCTCCTCTCGGTGGCGATGCTTACATCAACACGATGAAGAACCTGGGTGCTGATCCTGAGAATCCATTCCAGATCTTCCCAGAGGTTAAGGAGATGTACGCTAAGCGTGCTGAGGAGCTGAAGAAGATCGTTGCTGAGCGCTACGCCGAGAAGGCTGAGTGGGCTAAGGGTCATCCCGTACAGGCTAAGCAGCTTGAGGAGTGGTTCAGCGGCAAGGCTCCAAAGATTGACTGGAGCAAGGTTGAGCAGAAGGCTGGCAGCGCTACACGTAGTGCAAGTGCAGCTGTTTTGGGTCAGCTGGCTGAGCAGGTGCCCAACATGATTTGTGCATCAGCCGACCTCTCTAACTCTGATAACACAAACGGCTTCCTGAAGAAGACCAAGGACCTGATTCGTGGCGACTTCAGCGGTGCTTTCTTCGAGGCTGGTGTTGCTGAGCTCACCATGGCTTGCTGCTGTATCGGTATGGCTCTGCACGGTGGTGTCATCCCCGCTTGCGGTACCTTCTTCGTATTCTCTGACTACATGAAGCCTGCCGTACGTATGGCCGCTCTGATGGAGCTCCCAGTGAAGTTCATCTGGACTCACGATGCATTCCGCGTAGGTGAGGATGGACCTACCCACGAGCCTGTAGAGCAGGAGGCACAGATCCGCTTGATGGAGAAGCTGAAGAACCACCACGGCAAGAACTCTGTATTGGTAGTTCGTCCTGCTGATGCTGAGGAGACCACCGTTTGCTGGCGCATGGCTATGGAGAATGTCGATACTCCTACAGCTCTCATCTTCTCTCGTCAGAATATCGAGATGCTGCCCGAGGGCAACGACTACAACCAAGCTACTAAGGGTGCTTATGTGGTTGCAGGCTCAGACGAGGACTACGATGTAATCCTGCTTGCTTCTGGTTCTGAGGTTTCTACGCTGGAGGCTGGTGCCAAGCTGCTTGCTGCCGACGGCATTAAGACACGCGTGGTCAGCGTGCCTTCTGAGGGTCTGTTCCGTGCTCAGAGCAAGGAGTATCAGCAGAGCGTTCTGCCCGCTGGTAAGAAGAAGTTCGGTCTCACAGCAGGTCTGCCTGTAAACCTCGAGGGTCTGGTAGGTGCCGACGGTACTGTATGGGGTCTCGAGAGCTTCGGCTTCTCTGCGCCTTACAAGGTGCTCGACGAGAAGCTCGGCTTCACCGGTGAGAATGTCTACAAGCAGGTGAAGGCATTGCTTGCTTAAATGATAATCGATAACTGACAATTATGGAAGTAAAAACAGTTGGTGTAGCCTGTGACCACGCAGGCTACCCATTAAAACAATTCGTTCTCCAGTATCTTGAGGAGAAAGGTTATCCTGTAAAGGACTATGGCACCTGGAGCGATGCCTCAGTAGACTATCCTGACTTCGGTCACGCTCTGGCCGAGGGCATTGAGAGTGGCGAGGTGTATCCAGGCATCGCCATCTGTGGCTCTGGCGAAGGCATCTCTATCACACTGAACAAGCACCAGCAGGTGCGTGCTGGCTTATGCTGGATTCCCGAGATTGCTCATCTTATCCGTCAGCACAACGATGCTAACGTACTGGTTATGCCCGGTCGTTTCATCGACAACAACATGGCTCGTAAGATTATGGATGAGTTCTTCACCGCCACCTTCGAGGGCGGTCGCCATCAGAAGCGTGTGGACAAAATCCCAGTTCAGAAGTAAGCTATGTATTATCATAAGAAGCGGGGTGATGTACATCCCCCCGCTTCTTTATCTCTACTGCCACTGATTGTATTTTTCTTTGTCTTCCTCACGCTTTTGTTCTTGTCTTTCACTATTCTCACTACCGCCTATAACACCCTTACGGAGCAAATTAACCTGTGTTACGGTCACATAATATCCATTAACGAACAGTCCCCTTTTCTTCAATTCTTTGGCATCCTTCGCTGTCAACCGGATACGATATGAGGTGGCATCACGACCAACTTGAGCACACCCCCACTCGTTCTGCTCGTTATAGTTGCCCTCAAGGGTTTGGTCTGTAGCATTATATATCGACTTTATCTGCCAATACACGCGTGTAGGATCACTGTAATCGGCCTTATAGATAAACTCGAGCTTATCGCCTTCGATAGCTGTAGAAAACATTTCAGGCTGAATGACGAAGCCATCCTCCCAATTCCTAAAAGCACATTCGCCTTCCCAAATTGGCGTAGAATCCCACGAATTGGAAACAGGCGTTAGCGTAGCTCTCTTGATGGTCAGCGTTGTGGGCTTGGAAGTCTGTAACACAACCTGATCAACCTGTCGCATATCTACACCATCAAAATAACAGGTAATTTTCGTAATACCCTTTCTGCCAAAACACAAGATACCTGCCACCAAAATATGGGTATCCACCTCAGTTGGTTCGGCAAACTCAAGGGTTATGGATTCATAGCCAGACCAATCGACTGGCAAATTATGTTCCTTTACCAGGGCCACCAATCCACCCCAGGTAACAGAATTGTAGGTAACACTTCCGTCGCTATTTTGCTCAAACTTCTCATGAACATTCCATGTAGCCTTAAACTTCGACGTGATGTTCAACGGATCGTCCTCCTGCATCCATGGAAGTGTACATGCCGATGGTAATAAAATAGTGACAAAAGCGAGCAGCAATGTGCTCATCCATATAAATAGCTTCTGCATAGTCTTTAGTTTAACACGACAAAGGTAAGCATAATTTTTGAATATCACTCATCTTTGGCACTAAAAAATACTGCAAAAGCCATTTTTAATCAAAAAACACCTTATTTATATATAATACAACTCACTTTTTGGCAGGCACAAAAGTCTCATAAGTTTGGTCATCGTAATAAACACGGATTTCTGTGACTTTTCGAGGCTGTTTGTCAACAATTTTGATTTCTTCACGAACAATTTCAGAATGCGTATTTTTTACACCTTGCTGATATCCGACTGCTGAACCACCATTTTGTGGCATATTATTATTAAAGGGGAGTGGGGAATCAAAATTTAGGGTCTGTTCCTGACCTACCATTTGAGCACCCAAAACAGGCTGTTCGGTACCTTGAGAGTGGGAGATATACATATCACCAGTACCATAAAGAAGCCACTCAATACTAATGTCAGGAATTTTCGTTTTTATGGCATCGATCACTTGAAGGGTAGGACGGGTACGTCCGTTGAAGATACTACTCAGGGTAGCTGGTGACTGTTGAAGGAAATCTGCAAACACTTGTTGGGTCATGTGCTGATCCTCCATAATCGTGCGAATTCTGTCTTTTGTTTCCATTTAGGTCTAAAATAGGGGCAAAAATGCCGTTTTTCTTTCAGTTTACAAAGGTAAAGCTTTTATTTGATATATGCAAGAAATCTAAAGAGATTTTTTATTTCTTAAGTTTTAGTTTCTAATTCAATATTCTAAATTATAAAGTCAAGAATATGGAATTTTACACTTCAGAATAACAAATCCGAATTTAGACAAACAAACTGATACAAAGGTTTAAAAGATTTAATTTTTGTAATTGACTGATTTTTAAGTATATATTGTGACTGATATGCTCTTTGCTTTCTGATATGCATTTCTTAAGGCTCCTAAATGGAGAAAAAGTGATAAACTTACTTTAATAAATAGTAAATACATATTGGTTTCCAATACTTTACGTACACAATAAGCGCTTTGTATATTCACAAATACACTCTTCTAAATTTGGATATTTAGATTTTAAAAGTAAATTTCATAGTCTTATTTTGAATTTACAAACACTTTTATTAAGTTTTAGAATTCCTAACTTGATAGGAATGTGCCTCCGGTTTAGCTTCTTGAATTAACAAAACTAAAACTAAAAATTTATTAAACCTAAATTGTCCATTTCGTAAAAAACGAAAATTTAGCATTTTGAACGAATTCTGCATCATTCTACGAAAAACAGAAAATACGCAAAATATGAGGGCTTATTTTCATTAAGAAACCCTTTATAGATGGGCGTTTGATGGCAAAAATCCTTGTTTGGTATTTCTGTCATTCTAGAAAAAAATGACCCCTTTTCGAGGTCATTTTTCAGTGAAGTATAAAGAAAATTAACTCTTTCATGAGCTCTCCAGGGCCCGTATTGGGGTTGTCAAGGCCCTTACTTTTGGCATCCATTTCTCTAATTTTACTAATTATCTGGAGAACTTTCGTTCCAGTATAATTTCGCATACCTGTCAGGTAGTCGCGAGCACCCCACGGACTCTTCATATCCAACCATTGAGCTAGGGCCTCTTGACTGTTCTTTTGTGGACAATAATAGGCGATCATGAGATTTTGAAAGTAATTAAAGAGCAATGGGAGAAAAGCATAGATACTGCCTGCCTTCGGATTTTCGTCAAAATATTTGATAATAAGATTTGCCTTATACACATTTCTGTTCACAATGGCATCGCGAAGTTCAAAACCATTAAAGTCCTTGCTCACACCAATCTGATCCTCAACAACCTGTGGTGTCACTCTCCTATCCCCTTCTGGCAGCGAAAGTAGCACCTTATCCAGCTCGCTAGTAAGACGACTGAGGTCTGCACCAATGGAATCAGCTATCAGTTGTGTCGATTTGGGGTCAATCGTCGCACCTTTGGCTTTCAGATAGCGCTCAATAAACGATGGCAGGTCACGATCCTTCATTTTCATGCTCTCAAACAGCACGCCAGCCTGCTGAATCGTCTTCACGTATTCGCGCTTCCTACCGTCAATTTTGCCGTTTTTATGGCACATTACCAAGATAGTCGATGCCATAGGCTGCTTGAAATACTTCTCAAGCGGCTCTGTATTCTTGATATTCTGCGCCTCTTTTACGATCAGCACTTGGTGCTCGGCCATCATCGGATAGCGTTTGGCAGCATCAACCACCTGTGATGCAGTCACATCAGAACCAAACAAAACGGTCTGGTTGAAGTCGCGTTCCTCAGGCTGCAACACGTTTTCAGCTATCCAGTCGCTAATCTTATCGATATAATACGACTCATCACCCGCCAAATAGTAGACGGGTTTAAACTGGCGAGCCTTCAGCTCGCTCATCACGCTGTCGTATGTCACTGCTGCTTGAGCCATATCGTTTGCAAAGGTAGTGCAAATAGAATAAAATGCAAAATAAATTTAGATTTATTTTCAAAATTACCCTCACATCCTCACGTCACAGCCCTCAAGCCCTTATGTACAGGGCGTTTGACGACGTGAGGGAGGAACGAATGTCCCTCACATTACCCTCACATTTTGGGTCACATATACTCACCAGAGAGCATAATGTGAGGGTTCGAAGCGAAAAAAGTGAGGGAGACGTGAGGGAGAACCAATATCCCTCACGTGCCCTCAGCCCTTTGTACATCGGCGTTTGAGGCCTCTGACGTGAGGGAGTGAGGGACATTTTAGAATTCGTCTTCTTTTTGCGTTCGAAGCATCAAAAATCCGCAATCGTTCCTATCGTCCCGTCCAACGTATCTAAACTCCCAGTCCGAAGGCTTCGGACTCGCAGTCCGTAGGCAGCGAACTCGCAGTCCGACGGGACGGACTAAATCACCACAATGTTGCCTTTTTGACGCTTGTGCCTCAGGACACGTCCTGATTCTTAGCCCCTGGCCATACGATGCCAACAAACGGCACATCAGTCGTGCAGATTGCGTAGCACTTAACGCTATGGTGGAAGAAATATGCAAAAGTTTAGCGCTACGATGAAAAAAAGGCCGTAAAATTTGGAATTCTCGAAATCTTTTAATACCTTAGCCGATATTAATTATTAACTCGTTATTTATCAATATTTTACTATGGC
>CAMVOS010000036.1 GCA_947169185.1 uncultured Prevotella sp. | reverse complement strand
TATCTTACATCGTAGGTCTTGGCATCGAGTTTGCCTGGGCTCAGTGGAAGGGTGAAGAGATTCAGGAGGGTTACCTCGTTTCTGGTATCATCATCCCATTGATTATTCCTATCGGTTGTCCTCTGTGGATGCTGGCTCTGGCTTGCGCATTCTCTGTCATCTTCTGTAAGGAGATCTTCGGTGGCACGGGTATGAACATCTTCAATCCTGCTATCGCAGCCCGTATGTTCCTGTTCTTCGCCTATCCTTCAAAGATGACGGGCGATCAGGTATGGGTGGCTCAGGACTCTATCTTCGGACTGGGTAACACTCTGCCCGACGGATTCACTGCTGCTACACCGCTTGGACAGATGGCTCAGGGCATCAATCCAGATGCTTCTATCTGCGATATGATCTGTGGATTCATCCCAGGTTCTATCGGTGAGACTTCGCTCATCGCCATCGCTATTGGTGCTGTTATCCTGTTGTGGGCAGGCATCGCTTCTTGGCGCACGATGCTGAGCGTGTTCGTTGGTGGTGCTGTGCTGGCATGTATCTTCGAGCAGACAGGTCAGTCGATGACTTGGTGGCATCACTTCGTATTGGGTGGCTTTGCCTTCGGTGCTGTATTCATGGCTACCGACCCTGTTACATCATGCCGCACAACCACAGGTCAGTACATCTACGGATTCCTTATCGGTGCTATGGCCATCATCATCCGTGTGATGAATGCCGGCTATCCTGAGGGTATGATGCTCGCCATCTTCTTTGGTAATATGTTCGCTCCAACGATTGACCATTTCATCGTTGAGCGCAATATCAGCAAACGCTTAAAGAGAGGAGGTACCAAATGAAACTGAATACAAATAGCAATTCGTACATTATTATATATAGTGCGATACTCGTGGTCATTGTGGCTTTTCTGTTGGCATTCGTCTATCAGGCATTGAAGCCTATGCAGGACGCTAACGTTGCCCTCGATGTGAAGAAGCAGATTCTCTATTCGCTGAATATCCGCAACCTTGACGGTTCAGAGGCTGAGGCAAAATATGCCGAGGTGGTGAAGGAAGAGAAGAATCTTGATGGACAAAAGATTTATGAGTGCCAGATTGATGGCCAAAACATCCTCGTTGCGAGCCTGAAAGGTATGGGTCTTTGGGGTGGCATCAGTGGCTATGTGGCTATCGATAAGGACGGTAAGGTATTTGGTGCCTATTTCAATCACGAGAGTGAGACTGCCGGACTGGGTGCTGAGATCAAGGATTCTCAGGAATGGCAGGAGAAGTTCATTGGTAAGCAAATCTGGGACGAGGCAGGCAATGTCGTTCTCTCGATTGTGAAGAAAGTGGAGGATCCCGCTACTCAGGTTGATGTAGTGACAGGTGCAACCCTGACTTCTAATGGTGTAGATGCCATGTTGAAGGATTGCCTGAAGAACATCAAGTTGGATACTCAGTCATGTTGCGAAGCCGAACAGACAGATTCATGTTGCGCCAAGGGTGAGACAAAGGACTGCTGTTCAGAAAGTGAACCTAAAGCAGAGGAGGAGTAAACTATGGCATTATTCAGTAAACAAAATAAGGAGGTCTTTACAAATCCGTTGAACCTCGACCACCCGATCCTCGGACAGGTATTGGGTATCTGCTCGGCACTCGCCGTCACGTCGCAGCTGAAGCCTGCTATCGTGATGGGTCTTGCCGTGACGGTGATTACCGCTTTCTCTAACGTAATCATCTCTATCATCCGCAACACCATTCCTAACCGCATCCGTATCGTGGTGCAGCTGGTGGTTGTGGCTGCTCTTGTAACTATCGTCTCTCAGATTCTGAAAGCTTTCGCCTACGACGTCAGCGTTCAGCTCTCTGTGTATGTCGGTCTGATTATCACCAACTGTATCCTGATGGGACGTCTTGAGGCGTTTGCCATGCAGAACAAGCCCTGGCCTTCGTTCCTCGATGGTGTGGGCAACGGTCTTGGCTACGCTATGATCCTGGTCATCGTGGGTGCTGTTCGTGAGTTGCTCGGACGTGGTTCTCTGCTGGGCTTCCAGATTATCCCTAATGCCTGCTACGACTTCGGCTATGTTAACAACGGTATGATGACGATGCCAGCTATGGCACTCATCCTCGTTGGCTGTGTGATTTGGGTACATCGTGCATATTTTTATAAGGAGAAGTAAGATATGGAACACGCAATAAGTCTTTTATTCAGGTCGATATTCGTCGACAATATGATCTTCGCCTTCTTCCTCGGCATGTGCTCATATCTGGCTGTGTCGAAGACGGTGAAGACCTCTATGGGACTCGGACTCGCTGTGACCTTCGTGTTGACAGTGACCGTTCCTGTGAACTATCTGTTACAGACCAAGGTGCTGGGTCCTGACTGCCTCGCTGAGGGAGTGGATCTGAGCTACCTGTCGTTTATCCTCTTTATCGCTGTCATCGCAGGTATGGTGCAGCTGGTGGAGATGACTGTCGAGAAGTACTCGCCATCGCTCTACGCAGCTCTCGGTATCTTCCTGCCTCTGATTGCCGTAAACTGCGCCATCATGGGTGCT
Organism: uncultured Prevotella sp.; assembly: GCA_947169185.1. Taxonomy (GTDB): domain Bacteria; phylum Bacteroidota; class Bacteroidia; order Bacteroidales; family Bacteroidaceae; genus Prevotella. The sequence goes on along the minus strand of CAMVOS010000036.1, from coordinate 20,406 downwards.
TCGCTCTTCATGCAGCAGCGCATCCTCATGGACCCCTCTAACTCTCAGGCCATCACCTCTATCTGGGATGCCGTTGTCTATGGCTTCGGCTCAGGTATCGGTTGGACGCTGGCCATCGTGGCTATGGGTGCTATTCGCGAGAAAATGCAGTACTCAGACGTTCCCAAGCCCCTTCAGGGCCTCGGCATAGTGTTTATCACCGTCGGCCTCATGGCTATGGCGATGATGTGTTTCTCTGGACTTAATATTTAATGTGGTATGGCACAGTTTATTGCATATAGTATAGGAGTATTCCTCCTGGTGATCATCCTCCTGGTGATCGTCCTGCTCGTAGCGAAGAAATATCTCTCGCCCTCGGGCAATGTGAATATCGAGATCAATGGCGACCGTACCATCTCTGTAGCTCAGGGAAATAACCTGATGGCGACGCTCAATCAGAACGGCATCTTCCTGCCTTCTGCCTGCGGTGGTAAGGCCTCTTGCGGACAATGTAAGGTACAGGTTCTTGAGGGTGGAGGCGAGATCCTCGACTCTGAGAAGCCACATTTCACACGTAAGCAGATTAAGGACCACTGGCGCTTAGGCTGTCAGTGTAAGGTAAAGGGCGACCTGAAAATCCACGTCGACGAGAGTATCCTTGGTGTTAAGGAGTACGAGTGTACCGTTATCTCTAATAAGAACGTGGCTACGTTCATCAAGGAGTTCAAGGTACAGCTGCCTCCAGGCGAGCATATGGACTTCCTGCCTGGCTCGTACGCTCAGATCAAGATTCCTAAGTTCGATTGCATCGACTACGATAAGGATATCGACAAGAGCCTGATTGGCGATGAGTATCTGCCATCATGGGAGAAGTTCGGTCTGTTCCCATTGAAGTGTAAGAACCCCGAGGATACCATCCGTGCCTACTCAATGGCCAACTATCCTGCTGAGGGCGATGTCTTCATGCTGACAGTCCGTATCGCTACACCTCCATTCAAGCCCGATCGCTCAGGCTTTATGGATGTTAACCCAGGTATCGCTTCATCTTATATCTTCTCGCTCAAGCCGGGCGATAAGGTTATCATGAGCGGACCTTTTGGCGACTTCCACCCACACTTCGACTCGAAGAAGGAGATGATTTGGGTTGGTGGCGGTGCCGGTATGGCTCCTCTGCGCGCACAGATCATGCACATGACAAAGACTCTGCACACCACAGATCGCGAGATGCACTACTTCTACGGAGCACGCGCCCTCAACGAGGTGTTCTATCTCGACGACTTCCTGGGCTTGGAGAAGGAGTATCCAAACTTCCACTTCCACCTGGCACTCGACCGTCCAGACCCAGCAGCCGATGCTGCAGGCGTGAAGTACACTGCTGGCTTCGTTCATCAGGTGATGCTCAACACCTACCTGAAGGATCACGAGGCCCCAGAGGATGTAGAGTACTACATGTGCGGTCCTGGCCCGATGTCAGCAGCTGTCGTATCGATGCTTGACAGCCTTGGCGTCGATCCCGAATCCATCATGTACGATAACTTCGGAGGTTAAAACCGAATATGATAAAAATAGCGGGGACGAATTTTTTTCGCCCCCGCTATTTATTATTCTTCTTGTTCTATTGTGTCCGCTTTCTCAAGTCGCTCTTTTAGCATGTCCTTGTCGAAAGTAATGACCTGACCAAACAACCCTACGGACAATAGCTGGTCTTTACCATCCATACGCACGCTGGTAGTATTGAATAGATAGTAGTTATGAACCTTCAGCTTCGTGTTCAGCGCTATTTCGATACCTTTGTTCACAACAGACTTGCCAATTTTCGTTAGCGCGTTATTGCCAAAGCCCTGTTCCTCAGCCTTCTCGTCAACATACTCTTTAATTGCCTTCATCATAGCCTCCTTATGGGCTTTCTTGTCAGGCACCGTTTGCGTCATCAGCACTGCAATCAGCAGAATGATGACTAATGTAAGTAATTTCTTCATAGCTTCTAAAATAATTTGCAAAAGTAATGTTTTTCTGTAAAATAACCAAACTTTTCTTTTGTAATTCGTGAAAATATGCTACTTTTGCAATTCATTTTATTGAGATTATGATGAGAAGACTACTTCTATTGCCGCTCTTCGTTCTGATGATGACGAGCACGTGGGCACAGCGTTTTGAAGACTATTTTGAGGACCGTACGCTTAGAATTGACTATTCGTTCAGTGGCAATTATAAGCGTCAACAGTTGTATGTTGACGAACTAGTGTCGCTGCCCCGCTGGTATGGCAGACGTACGCGGCTCTCAGAGTTGCCCCTGAAAGGAAATGGACAGCTCACGGTTAAGTCTAAACGAACCGGATTGGTCATATACCGTCATAGTTTCTCCAGTCTCTTCCAGGAATGGCTTGCCACAAAAGAGGCGAAGCATACCCAGAAGTCGTTTGAGAATGTGTTTCTTATCCCATTCCCAAAAGAGCCTGTTGACATTACAGTCGAGTTGCGCGATTATCATGATCAAATAAGTGCCACAATGACGCATAGTGTGGACCCTGATGATATCTTGATTCGAAAGGCGGGTGAACAACTCGTAACGCCTTATGTCACTCTACAGCAGTCTGCCGACTCTTCGCATTGTATCCATGTGGCCTATGTGGCTGAGGGTTATCAGCAGCATGAGATGAAAACTTTCCTTGAGGATTGCAAGACGGCTATGGAGTCGCTCTTCCAGCACGAGCCGTTCCGTCAGATGCAGGACCGCTTTAATATGGTGGCAGTTATGTCGCCTTCGGCAGAAAGTGGTACCAGCGAACCGTCAAAGGGCATTTGGAAGAATACGGTATTAGGTACCCATTTTGATACTTTCTATAGCGACCGATATCTGACGACGCTGCATCTGAAACGTCTGCATGACGTTTTGGCTGGAATCCCCTACGAACATATCATCATCCTTGTGAATACCGATCATTATGGCGGTGGCGGCATCTATAACTCCTATAACCTGACCTATGCTCACGGTGATCGCTTCCGTCCAGTGGTAGTGCACGAGTTCGGCCATAGTTTTGGAGGGTTGGGCGATGAATACCCCTATGGTGACAGTGACCCTATGTATTTTGCAGATACGGAGCCTTGGGAGCCCAACCTCACGACAAAGCATGATTTTAATGGCAAGTGGGAAAACCTTGTAAAGGTGGGCAAAGCCGGTCTAGTAGAGGGCGGTGGCTATCTGTCAAAAGGCGTATGGCGAGGTTTCGACAATTGTCGCATGCGCACCAACGAGGAACCAGAGTTCTGTCTTGTCTGTAAACAAGCCCTCATCCGGCTGATAGACTTTTATACGAAATAAACACCGTATAATCGGCTATTCTCTCCATAACCAGGACGCTAGTTGGTTGACCCATCGGATGGAAATACGAAACCAGCGGTAGGTGCTGACCTCCTTGCCACCGAAGCGGAGAATGAAGTCACGATAGGGATTCCTGCGGAAAGGCAGTCCGACATCCATGAATCGGATGTGCTGATAACCGGCACGATGGGCAGCTTTGATGGTGCCCCACATGGTAACAGCATTAGGATGGAGTGGGGCAAAGCTCTTACGGCGTGAGGCGGAGTACCATAGGTAGGCGTCGCCATTACTGAATACGGTGACGGTAGTGCCTATAACGTGGTCGTGATATTTCGTAATCAATATCTGGCACATACCACGTTGCATCATCTCACGGAAGAAACTGTCATCGGGGATGTAACGCATGGGCTTCAACCAGTGGTGACTGCGCAGCAGTTTTGAGAAAGCCTCGAATTCTTCGAGTGTTTCAACGGGTTTGGTCACAGCACCACGATCTTGGGCGTGCTGTATGCGTTGCAATTGCTGATTGTCGATACGTTCCTCTGGTGTTCGTGAGTGCAATGAGTTGTGGATGTTCATCCAGCGAACGGGGAAAAAACGTTGCTGGCGCAGTTCACGATAGCCGAACATCTTTTCGTGCAGGTGGCTTAACTCAATATATAGTGTGCGGTTTTGCAACAGCTGGGTAAGCTCCTGCATCATCATACCAAACTGCTCGGCATTGCAACCGTTATCGCCATAGATGCGGACGTGGGTATAAAGGTAGGGGGGGAACAACGACCTGCGGAAGCGCATGATGGCCAGTAGGTGAGCCTGAACGTTTCCATCATCATCAGTAACTACCGTCATATAAGGTCTGAGACGAGGAGTCTGCTCGCATAGTGCCATGAGCTCCCTGCTATGGAAGAAGTTGCCTGATGTGAGCTCTGGCAATTGATCAGTATGACGGTAGATCGTTACTTTCATGTGGCAAAGATACGAAATAAAGATGAAAGATGAAAGATGAAAGATGAAAAATTTGGCTTTTTGCCCACTAATTTGTATCTTTGCAGGCAAATCAATGAAAACGGTTATGGAATTTAAGGATTTGGTACAATTGCGCCGTTCTCACCGTAAGTTTACGGCTGAGGAGATTGACGGTGATGACGTGAAACTGATATTACGTGCAGGTTTGATGGCTCCTACCTCGAAAGGTCAGCGAGCTTGGCAATTTGTGGTGGTTGACGATAAGATTGACCTTGAGAAACTGGCTGATGCTAAAGATATGGGTGGTCAGTTCTTGAAGGATGCCCCATTGGCCATTGTCGTGCTGGGCGACCCGATGCAGAACGACTGCTGGGTGGAAGACGGTTCGATAGCTGCCATCTCAATGCAGTATCAGGCTGAAGCTTTAGGTCTGGGCTCGTGCTGGATACAGATGCGTGGTCGTGGACTCAGCGACGGTACCAGTGCCGACACTGTCATCCAGGGCGTGCTGGACATTCCCGAGAATCTGTCGTGTCTATGCATTTTGGCGGTGGGGCATAAGGCCGACGAGCGCAAGCCTCAGAACGAGGACAAGTTGAAGTGGGAGAACGTGCATTTGAATAAGTTTTGATTGTCGAGATTTCGAAACATCGAAACGTCGAAACATCGAAATACCGAAATAATGAAAATTGTAATTATCGGACGCGGCCGCCTGGCAACGAATCTTGAACATGCCTTGCTATCGGCAGGTCACGAGGTGGTCAGCATCAATAGCCGCACATTAGAGGCATTACCTTTAGAGGCTGATGTCTTTGTTGTTGCCGTGAAGGATGCTGCACTAGCGGATGTTATACATGTGGCTACGAAAGGACGCGAAAACCAGTTGTTCGTACATACGGCGGGCTCGATGCCGATGGATTTATTTAAGGGACTGACGGCGCATTACGGCGTATTCTATCCTATGCAGACGTTCTCGAAGGAACGATTGGTCGATTTCAACGACATTTCAGTATTCGTTGAGACGAACGATGAGGTTTCGATGGAACGGTTGAAAATGCTTGCTGCGACGTTAACCCCCCACATTTATGAATTGGATAGCGAGGGGCGTAAGCATCTGCATTTAGCTGCTGTTTTTGCTTGCAACTTCGTCAACCACTGCTATGCCTTGTCTGCTGAGGTGCTGAAAGCAAAAGGGCTGCCTTTCTCAGTGATGTTGCCATTAGTCGATGAAACGGCACGAAAAGTTCACGAGTTGGCTCCCAAGGATGCACAGACGGGTCCTGCTGTAAGGGACGATCAGAACGTGATGCAGATGCAAGTTGCGATGTTGGCAGAAACTCCTGCCGTACAACACATTTACGAAGCATTATCAAACGATATACAACGATTAGCTGACAATCATGATTAACTACGATTTATTGAAGATACGAGCTGTGGTGTTCGATCTGGACGGCGTACTCTCGTCAGAGACCATTGCCTTGGGCGTTGATGGGACACCTCTTCGTACCGTGAATATCAAGGACGGATATGCCATACAATTGGCCATGAAGATGGGACTTCGGGTGGCAATCATCTCTGGTTGTAAGATTGAGGCCGTTCGCAAGCGCTACGAAGGACTGGGGATGGAGGATATCTACCTGGGCGCTGCGGTGAAAATCAAGATTTACGACGATTTCATCGCCAAATATGGTTTTAGAGATGACGAGGTTCTCTTCATGGGTGATGATATTCCCGACCTTGAGGTGATGCGTCGTGTGGGGTGTGCGGTATGCCCGAAGGATGCATGTCCGGAAGTAAAGACCATCAGTTGTTACGTTAGCGAGCACTGTGGCGGACAGGGTTGTGGCCGCGATGTCATAGAGCAGGTGCTGCGTGCACAAGGTAAATGGCTAAAAGATGAAAGGGCGTTTGGATGGTAATACCTTATCATATTATATTGGCGAGTAATTCGCCGCGAAGGAAAGAATTGCTGGCAGGATTGGACCTTCAGTTCGAAGTCCGTGTGTTGCAGGATATAGACGAAAGCTATCCTGCAGACTTGCCAACGCAAAAAATTGCCGAATTTATCTCGAAAAAGAAGGCTGATGCCTATGTCGAGACGATGTCAGACGACGAGTTGGTCATTACGGCAGATACTGTGGTGATATTGGGCGACGAGGTGATGGGTAAACCACACGATGAGGCTGATGCCAAGCGCATGTTGAATGAGTTGAGCGGTAGGACGCATCAGGTGGCTACAGGTGTGACGCTGTCAACCCGTGAGCGTCAGATGAGTTTTTCGGTGGTGACCAACGTAACCTTCAAACAGTTGAGTGCTGATGAAATCGACTACTATGTACGCACCTATCACCCTATGGACAAGGCGGGCGCATATGGCATACAAGAGTGGATAGGCTACATCGGGGTGACGGCTCTGGAAGGCAGCTATTTCAATGTGATGGGCCTGCCCGTTCAGCGCATCTATGAAGCCATTAGAACTTTCTCCTGAATTCCGAGCACGTGATGGCTGTTGCAATTGCAACATTCAATGACTCAGCTGTTTCGCAATTCTTGTTAAAGTTTGGAATCAATAGCTTGTTGGTTACCAACTCTCGTACTTCTGGCGAAATGCCATTGCCCTCATTCCCCATCACGATAATGCCTTTATCGGATAGTGGTTGCTCGTAGATGTTCTGTCCGTCGAGCAGGGTTCCGTAGATGGGAACATCTGCCTTGTACAGCAACGGCAGGAGGTCGCAATAGGTAATGGTGACGTGTGCCAGGCTACCCATCGTGGCCTGCACCACCTTCGGGTTGTAGACATCGGCTGTATCGGGTGAACAATAGATGTTGGAAATACCAAACCAGTCGGCTATGCGGATAATGGTTCCGACATTGCCCGGATCCTGAACACCGTCGAGGGCGAGGGAGAGGGTTGATGATTGAAGTCTGATGGCTGATGGCTGAGTGGGGATATGGAATACTGCCAGCACTTCCTGTGGATGTTGCAGGAAACTGATGCGGCGCAGTTCATCATCAGTGATGGGCTCGGCATCAGGACGCGGCTGTGTGCTAAAGATAGAGTGGGGACGATATCCTGCACGCAGCAGATCGCCAACCACTTTGGGGCCTTCAGCGACAAACAATCCCTCGCGTTTGCGATTTTTCTTCGTTTCCAATGACTTAATCAGCTTGATTTGGTTCTTGCTCAGCATACGATAAATGATTATTTGTGTGCAAAGATACAAAAAACTCTCAACTCTTAACTCTAAACTCTAAACTTTTTCGTACCTTTGCAACAAAATGAGAGAGAGAATCATCTTTTTGGCCTTAGGAGCCTTGTTTTTAGTGCTGTTTGCAGCCTGCTCGGAAACGAAATACGTGGCCGAAGGAGAACTGTTGTTGGATAAGGTGAAGATCAAGAGCGATGTAAAGGAACGTGCCATCAATACGACGGAACTTAAGTCGTATGTTCGTCAACGTGGTAACTCTCGCTGGTTCTCACTCATCAAGGTACCCTTATTCACTTATTCTCTGTCAGGCCGCGATACTACGCGATGGATGAACCGTACGCTGCGCTCTATTGGTGAGCCCCCCCAGATTTACGACTCATTGCAGACCATGCAATCGATGATTCGGTTACGTGACAATCTGCAGAATATGGGTTACCTTCATGCTTCCGTAGATGTGGGTCAAAAGGTGAAAGGTAAGAAGGTGACCACCATCTACTATCTGCATCCTGGCAAGCGCTACAAGATACGCCACATGAACTATGACATCCAAGATACTGCAATAGCTGAGCTGTTGAATATTGCCGATACAACCTCGTGGGGTCTGTATAGCGGTATGATTTTTGATGCAGACAATCTGGACGGCGAGCGTAAGCGTATTGTAAATGAACTGACACAAAATGGTTACTACCGTTTCAATAAAGACTTTATCTCGTTTAAGGCCGATTCCATCGCAGGAACGCAGATGATTGATTTGACGTTGATATTACACCGTTTCCGTAATAATCAGGTAAAAGATGTACCGCACGAACGCTACACGATAGGAAGCATCAACTATGGTAGTAGTAATTTGGAGGATAGTACCATTCATTTGCGTCCTAAAGTGTTGAGAAACAATACCTTTTTGGAGGAAGGTGAGTATTATTCTTCGCGTGAGTTACAGGAAACCTATAACCACTTCGGGCGATTAGGAGCTGTGCGCTATACCAATATCTCTTTTACGGAACATGCGTTGGAACCTGTCTTGGATTGTAATATCGCCATTTCAACGAATAAACCATCGACCATATCTTTCCAACCTGAGGGTACGAATACAGCTGGCGATTTGGGCGCAGCAGCCTCGTTGACCTACCAGAACCGTAACCTGTTCCGTGGTTCTGAACTGCTGACTATCGAACTGCGTGGTGCCTATGAAGCTATTGAAGGATTGGAGGGTTATGCCCAACAGAACTTTGTTGAATATAGTTTGGAGACCAAGTTGAATTTTCCCCGTTTCATCGCACCTTTCCTTGCCCGTAGTTTCCGTAGGCGCACGAATGCAACAAGTGAGGTGTCGCTGTTATATGACTTGCAGAATCGTCCAGAGTTTCGTCGCAGGGTGTTCTCAGTTGCTTGGCGTTACAAATGGAATGATCATCGCCACCACGACCGCTATCAGATTGACCTGCTCGACCTGAACTATATTTCGATGCCGTGGATCAGTGAGACATTCTATAATGAATACTTGCTCGATACCAGTTCGCGAAACGCCATCCTGCGCTATAACTACGAGAATCTGTTCATCATGAAGTTTGGTGTGGGTTATACGTACAACAACGGACGTATTGCTATCAAGGCTAAGGCGGAAACGGCTGGTAATCTGTTGAATGCTGCAGCGCATACTTTGCGATTTCATCGGAATAGCGAGGGTCGATATACGTTTATGGACCTTGCTTTTGCCCAGTATGCCAAGGCTGATGTCGATTTCACGCGTAACATTCGACTTGATTATAACAACGAGTTGGTGTTCCACTTCGGATTGGGTATTGCCTACCCATACGGCAATAGTACCATTCTGCCCTTTGAGAAGCGTTACTTTTCGGGTGGCGCCAATAGTGTGCGTGGATGGAGCGTCCGCTCATTAGGCCCAGGCAAGTTCGTGGGTACGGACGGACGTATCGACTTTATCAACCAGACAGGTGACATGAAAGTGGATATGAATGTGGAGTATAGGGCTAAACTGTTCTGGAAATTTGGTGGCGCTCTCTTTGTTGATGCCGGTAACATCTGGACGCTGCGTGACTATCCTGAACAATCTGGCGGTCAGTTTAAGTTCTCTAATTTCTGGAAACAGCTGGCTGTCAGCTATGGTTTGGGTTTACGTCTGAACTTCGATTACTTTATTGTACGTTTTGATATGGGTATGAAGGCCGTGAATCCCGCCTACGAGACGCGTAAGGAACACTTGCCATTGCTCTATCCGAAACTCAGTCGCGACTTTGCTTTCCACTTCGCGGTAGGCCTGCCATTCTAACCTGCCAACCAGCATCGCGCTTCACGACTGCCACTTTGAAAGTACCGTCTCTCAACAGCTCGCTTCCACCTTGTTTGCTTGTCGTCAGGCTATTCGTTACAGTTAGCATTACCAGTCGCATAGTGTCATTGGTCTCGTCGAATTCTTCGCTGACAGAGACTTGCGCACCGCCAGCCTCCTGCAACATTTTTATCTTCTCGGCAGTGGTGTTCGATGCCGCATATTGCAACCATTTCTGGCTCTCTGGCGTTACATAGCCACAAGCATCCTTGTAGTCGCAGTTGAAATAGGCGTCAGCCCAGCTCTCTGCGACTTCTCTTGCCTGTTGGTCACCATTCAGTCCAGCGTCACATCCGGCTATCAAAATAGCCGACATGAAAAGTAAAAGCTGTTTCATAATCATTAAATATCTAAAAAATCTCTGCAAAGATACGGAAAACTGCTTACTTTTTATTACTTTTGCAGAAATTTTTGAAAAAAGATGCTGAAATTCATATCTTTCGGTAGTGGCAGTAGTGGCAATTGCTACTATTTGTCCACAGATACCGATGCCCTCATCATAGATGTCGGCGTGGGTCTAAGAGGCCTGCGTAAAAACTGCAATGAATATGGTGTCAGCTTGCAGAAGGTACATCATGTACTGGTGACCCATGATCATGCTGACCATATTAAGTCGGTTGGTTCGATAAGTGCCGACTTCTCATTGCCCGTCTATGCTACGCGCGAGGTTCATGTTGGTATCAACCGCAACTACTGTGTGACTAAGAAAGTTGCTGAAGGCCTGGCCTGTTATGTCGAGAAGGGTCAGACCATTACGCTGGGTGACTTTCAGGTGACGCCATTTAATGTACCTCATGACAGTACGGACAATGTCGGGTACTTCATCGAGGCTGGTGGTACAGACTTCTGTCTGATTACCGATGCAGGTATGGTGACCGAAGACATGAAGTCTTATATCAGTCGTGCCCATTATCTGGTCATTGAGGCTAACCACGACGAAGAAATGGTGATAAGCGGTCCGTATCCGCAGTTCCTGAAAGAGCGCATTCTCTCGGATACAGGTCACCTATCGAACCGTTCGTGTGGCGAGACTATTGCTCAGAACATGAGCGAGAATCTGAAGCATGTATGGCTTTGTCATCTCAGCGAGGAGAATAACCATCCGGAGTTGGCCCGTAAAACTGTTGAGAGCATCTTACGAAGCTATGGCATTGTGCCTGGTGTTGACCTGCAGTTGGAGGTGTTAAAACGTAACTCGCCAACAGGACCCTACGAATTGGAGTAAAATGATAAAGAGGTGGACCGAATAATCCACCTCTTTAATGATATAGCATATTGCTTAATAGCTGCGGGCAATGATAACGCGGTACTTGGCGGGTTTGCCGCTGACCATGTCGGTGCCTGGGGTTTGCTCGTAGGCGAAGGGTACGCAACGGATGGTGGCCTGTGTTTCTTCCTTGATTTGCGCCTCGGTTTCGGCAGTACCGTCCCAGTGGCAGAGGAAGAAACCGCCGTCCTTCACCTTCTCCTTGAACTCCTCGTAGTTGTCGCACTCGTAGACACGTTCGTCACGATACTTGCGAGCCTTCTCGAAAATGTTCTTCTGAATGTCGTCCAACAGCTGTTCTACGTACTCAGCGATACTCTCCAAAGGACGGGTCTCCTTCTCCAATGTGTCGCGACGCATCACTTCGATAGTTCCGTTCTCCAAGTCGCGGGCACCCAGCACAAGGCGAACGGGCACGCCTTTCAGTTCGTAGTCGGCAAACTTGAAGCCGGGACGCTTGTTGTCGGCATCGTCGAACTTGACGCTGATGCCTGCCTTGCGTAGTTTCTCGATGATGGGCTGTACCTCTTTGTTGACCTGCTCCATCTGTTCAGGCTTGGTGGCAATGGGGATGATGACCACCTGGATAGGAGCCAGACGTGGAGGCAGTACGAGACCATTGTCATCAGAGTGTGTCATGATGAGCGCACCGATGAGTCGCGTTGAGACACCCCACGAGGTAGCCCAGACGTATTCGGGCTTGTTCTCCTTATTTAAATATGTAACTTCGAAAGCCTTTGCGAAGTTCTGACCCAGGAAGTGTGAGGTACCGCTCTGCAGCGCTTTGCCGTCCTGCATCATGGCCTCGATAGTATAGGTGTCGAGGGCACCTGCAAAACGTTCCGTTTCTGACTTCACACCCTGTAGCACGGGAACAGCCATCCACTCTTCAGCGAACTTGGCATAGACGTGCAGCATCTTCTTGGCTTCCTCTTCAGCCTCCTCGCGGGTAGCATGAGCCGTATGGCCCTCTTGCCACAGGAACTCAGAAGTACGCAGGAATGGACGTGTACGCATCTCCCAGCGCATGACGTTACACCACTGGTTACACATCAAGGGCAGGTCGCGCCATGACTGAATCCAGTTCTTATAAGTGTTCCAAATAATGGTCTCTGAGGTAGGACGGATGATGAGCTCCTCTTCGAGCTTAGCAGAGGGGTCAACCACCACGCCACTCTTGTCTTCAGTAGCTTTTAGACGATAGTGGGTTACTACGGCACACTCCTTAGCGAAACCTTCTACGTGCTCAGCCTCACGGCTCAGGAACGATTTTGGGATGAGCAGGGGGAAATAGGCGTTCTGAGCCCCCGTTTCCTTAAACATCTTGTCCAACTGCTGCTGCATCTTCTCCCAAATGGCATAGCCATAAGGTTTGATGACCATACATCCACGAACAGCCGACTGCTCAGCAAGGTCGGCCTTTACAACAAGATCATTGTACCACTGACTGTAATTGTCAGCCCGTTTCGTTAAATCTTTTAATTCTTTTGCCATATTTCTTGTCTATTTTCTTAAATTTTGCTGCAAAGGTACGAAATAATTGAGAATTGACAATTGAGAATTGAGAATTATTTTATAATTTTGCAGCATAATTATATGTTTCATTAAAAACAAGTAAGATTATGAAGACAAAAATTGTTTCTTTGTTGCTCTGTGTGGGGCTGCTGTTCGCTTGTAACAATACTCAGAAAGGTGCTGGTATCGGTGCTGGTGGCGGTGCTGTGTTAGGAGGTATCATTGGTGCTATTGCTGGTAACACGGCTATTGGTGCTGCTATTGGTGGTGCTGTAGGTGCTGGCGCTGGTGCTATCATTGGTCATAAGATGGACAAGGCCAAGAAGGCAGCCCAGCAGGTTGAAAATGCCAAGGTTGAAACCGTTAAGGATACCAATGGTCTCGATGCCGTGAAGGTTTCGTTCGATTCTGGTATTTTGTTTGCTACTGGTAAGGCAGACCTTTCGACATCTGCTAAGAATTCACTGGTACAGTTTGCCAAGGTTCTGAACGAGAATAAGGATTGCGATATTGCTATTATTGGTCATACGGACATCACTGGTTCTGATGCTATTAACCAGCCTTTGTCTGTAAGTCGTGCCAATAGTGTGAATGCATATCTGAAGTCATGTGGTGTGAGCGCTTCTCAGATTAAGCGCGTTGAGGGTCAGGGTTCTACCAATCCTGTAGCAGACAACTCTACTGAGGCTGGTCGTAAGCTGAATCGTCGTGTGGAGGTTTACATGTACGCCTCTCAGCAGATGATCAACGATGCCAAAGCTCAGGCAAATTAATTGAGAATTGAAGAAGATTTTCAATAAAATCAGGAAAATCATATTATGGATAGTGGTGGCATTCTTTGCCTCCACTATCCTTTCTGTAGTCGCCCTGCGGTGGTTACCTGTATATGCCACACCCTTGATGTTTATCCGTCTGGCTCAGCAGGTTGGTGCAGGGCAGGAGATGAAGTGGCATCACCATTGGGTGCCATTGGAAGAGATAACTCCCTCGCTGTCGTTGGCTGTCATGGCTTCGGAGGATGCTAACTTCTTGACGCACCACGGCTTTGACTTCAAAGCTATCGAACATGCTGCCATGCGTAATATGAAACATCCCGAGAAACGTAAGATGGGCGCTTCTACCATCTCGCAACAAACCGCCAAAAATGTTTTTCTATGGCCTGGACGTTCATGGGTGCGCAAGGGGTTCGAGGTGTATTTCACCACGTTGATAGAGGTGATGTGGAGTAAGCAGCGCATCATGGAGGTCTATCTGAACTCTATTGAAATGGGTGACGGCATCTATGGTGCCGATGCTGTAGCCGAGCAACACTTTAATACTACGGCCAAGGAACTTACCAGAGCGCAGTGTGCCCTGATTGCTGCTACGTTGCCTAACCCCAGACGTTTCAATTCTGCTGAGCCAAGCAAGTATATGAAGAAACGACAGAAGCGTATTCTTCACGAAATGAAGTACGTAAAGCCCTTACAGTAAAATACTTTCGGAGTAACAGCAAATACCTTCGGAGTAACAGCAAATACCTTCGGAGTAACAGCAAAAACTTCCGGAGTAATCATTTTTAGGTATTTTTCTTCTATTGTTTTCTGATGTGGAATCTTTTTTGTACCTTTGCACTCAAATAAGTGCAAAGGAATGAGACTTTCAGACTTAAAGACGGGTGACGAAGCCTATATTGTCAAGGTACAAGGACATGGTGGTTTCCGTAAGCGTATCGTTGAAATGGGATTTATTAAGGGACAACGTGTGGATGTGCTACAGAGTGCTCCCTTGCAGGATCCTGTGAAATACAAGGTAATGGGCTATGAAGTAAGTCTGCGTCGTCAGGAGGCTGAGAAAATTGAGGTGAGCCAGGATGAGCGTGATGCTGTGGATATCAGCGAACCTCAAAATGTAGCTGTCACAGCTCACTATGCTACGCATTCTGCCCGTCATACAATCAATGTGGCGCTGGTAGGCAATCCTAATTGTGGTAAGACGTCGTTGTTTAACTTTGCATCTGGCGCTCACGAACGTGTGGGTAACTACAGCGGTGTTACAGTTGATGCCAAAGAGGGATATGCTGATTTTGAAGGCTACCATCTGAAACTTGTCGATTTGCCAGGCACTTATTCCTTATCGGCTTATTCACCAGAAGAACTATATGTAAGAAAACAGTTGGTTGAAGATACGCCCGATGTGATTATCAACGTGATTGACTCATCGAATATTGAGCGTAACCTGTATCTGACAACACAGTTGATGGATATGCACCTCAGGGTGGTGTGTGCGCTGAATATGTTTGACGAAACGGAGCGTCGTGGCGATCATTTGGCTATTGACACGCTATCCTCATTATTAGGTATGCCGATGGTGCCCACATCGTTTAAGACGGGTAGGGGACTGGAGGAACTGATGCGTGAGGTGATTCACATTTTCGAGAGTCAGGAGGGTCACGACAACTACTATCGTCACATCCATATCAATCACGGACACGAGATAGAAGACGGTATTGCCAATATTCAGAAGTTCCTGAAAGGCAATGACTTGTTGCGTCTGCGATATAGCACGCGATGGCTGGCATTGAAGCTGCTTGAGAAAGACCAGGAAGCTGAGCGCGCAATAGCAACACTTCCGGAGTGCGAGCAAATCTTGTCTGCTCGTGATACTGCTGTAAAGCGTGTGAAGGAAGAGACAGGCGATGACTCTGAGACGGCCATCATGGATGCCAAATACGGTTTTATCCGTGGTGCCTTGCAAGAGGCTGGCTATAAGATGGGTAAACAAGAAGATACCTATCATGTTACTCACAAGTTGGATGCGCTTATCACCAATCGCTGGCTGGGCTTCCCCATCTTCTTTGCCTTGCTGTTTCTGATGTTTGAGGTGACCTTTACGCTGGGCCAGTATCCGATGGATTGGATAGAGGCCGCTGTAGAATGGTTAGGCAACATGATTGGCGACACGATGAGCGAAGGACCGTTGAAGGCGATGCTGGTGGATGGTATCATCGCTGGTGTGGGCTCAGTCATTGTGTTCCTGCCGCAAATTCTGATACTCTATACCTTCATCTCGCTGATGGAGGACTCGGGCTATATGGCGCGTGCTGCCTTCATCATGGATAAACTGATGCACGGCATGGGCCTGCACGGCAAGTCGTTTATCCCGCTCATTATGGGCTTTGGCTGTAACGTGCCTGCCGTCATGGCCACACGTACCATCGAGAGCCGTCGTTCGCGCCTTATTACGATGCTGGTATTGCCTATGATGTCATGTTCGGCCCGCCTACCTATTTATATTATGATAACGGGTGCCTTCTTTGCCGTCCAGTATCAGAGTATGGTCATGGTGTCGCTTTACATTATAGGTGTTGTGTTTTCAGTCATCATGGCCCGTATCTTGAGCACGTGGGTTATCAAAGGCGAGGATACACCATTCGTGATGGAACTGCCGCCATACCGTTTCCCAACAGCCAAGGCGATCTTCCGGCATACATGGGAAAAAGGCAAGCAATATCTGAAGAAGATGGGAGGTGTCATCCTCGTGGCATCCATTATTGTGTGGGCACTGGGTTACTTCTCACCTTCTGGCGTTGCTGACTCGTTGGAATCGAGCTTTATCGGACTCTTAGGTAAGGCTGTTGAACCTGTATTCCTGGCTCAGGGCTTCGATTGGCGATTGGACGTCAGTCTGATAGCCGGTGTGGGTGCTAAAGAAATCGTGGCGTCAACGATTGGTGTACTTTATGGCGATGCAGCCTTCGACTTTTCGCCATTGGTGGCC
The DNA here is from genome assembly GCA_947169185.1 of uncultured Prevotella sp. Lineage (GTDB taxonomy): Bacteria > Bacteroidota > Bacteroidia > Bacteroidales > Bacteroidaceae > Prevotella. The sequence continues at coordinate 4,036 of CAMVOS010000036.1, read as the reverse complement.
TATTCGTTCCTCCTCTTCGTATTGATCTATTTCCCCTGCATTGCCACCATCGTTGCCATCAAGAACGAGAGCGGTTCGTGGCGTTGGGCGTTCTTTGCTGCTATTTACACCACTGTACTGGCATGGATAGTCTCAGCTGTTGTCTACCAGGTCGGTTCATTATTCTAAACAAGATACTATTATGAAGAAAACTAATGTTATGTATGTATTGGCCGTGCTGATGTCTAGTATGGTGTTATCATCATGTGCCAAGGATATTGCAGATGCCATCGAGAAGGGCTTAGATAAAGCTATAGAACCTTTGACTGAGGCTCAAAAACAAGCCCATCGTGATGCCTTGACATATTGGATTATTAATAATGGTACAGATCAGGAGGCCATTGATGCGTTTGGGTATAACAACTGCTTTACAGTCGTTGACATTGACGACAATCGTTTTAGTGAGGATTTGCCAGCTGGTGTTCAGAAGAGTGATTTGTGTGAGGTTCGTACCCTTTTCCTTTGGCAAGAGCCAGGAAATGCCAATAACTCTGGTATCTTGGTTGGTGGTGTGATTTGCCATAAGGATATTGCCAATGATTTGCGTGACATTTTCAAGCAACTCTACGAGGCAAAATATCCTATTAACCAGATGGCACTATCGTTAAACATGCCATTGAAGACTGCCTTGGAAACTGATGTCACTTTCTGTTATTCGTATAATTCCAATTCACCTTCAGAGATTAGCGAGGCTCATCAAAAAGGTAAGGCCGTCTGTCTGAATCCCCAAAACAAGCCCAAGAGTGGCGACAAGGCCGTGACGTTGTTTACTGCCAAAGGTTTTACTTGGGACGGTCAGTACACCTTTGAAAAGAAATAGGATGGTGACTCACTCGTGATGGTAGGGCTCACCTTTAATAATCGTACAGGCACGATAGATCTGTTCGGTAAAGGTGAGGCGTATCATTTGGTGTGAGAAGGTCATCAGAGACAAGCTTAGCTGCTCGTTAGCTCGTGCATAGATATCGGGAGAGAAACCGTAGGGGCCTCCGATGATGAAGACGAGACGGCGGGCGGTTTGTTGTTTGTGTTCCAGCCAGCGTGCAAACTCGATGCTGCGATATTGACGTCCGTGCTCGTCTAAGAGTACGACGGTGTCGGAGGGCTGCAAAAGTTTCAGAATCAGTTCACCCTCGGCCTGCTTCTGTTGCTCTTCCGTCAGATTCTTGGTATTCTTCAGTTCGGGTATAGTGACGATGTCGAAAGGCATATAGTGGCCGATGCGCTCTACATAGTCGTTGATACTGGCTATGAAGTGCTTGTTCACCGTCTTGCCAACCTGAATCAGAATGGTCTTCATCTTGTCGTATGGAATCCTTCAAGGTTTTCGTAGCGGCGTAGCATCATGCGACGATAGATGTTACGCATCCAATAAGGCTCGGTGAGTGTGAAAGCCAGTCCGATGACGATAAGTACCAAATAGGCTACGTCATCACTGAAGATAGCCTGCAGGAGCATTACCAGCAAGACTGGTGCAAAGAATCCTATCATTGATACGATGGCTTGCCACTTGTTCTCCATCTGATTTTTGCCAGTTATCTTATCGTTAAGTGGCAGGGTCGTCTTATTGTAGACAGCCATCTGAAATAGCATGCAATACACGGGGCCTGTAGCGGTCAACAGGTAGGCCAGAACCATCAGGATAGAGTATTTGCCGGTGAATACAGGAATAAGACAGAACAGGAAAGGCAGTATCAGCATGGCACAATAGAAATAGTACTTGGCGCGTAGCAGCGTCAGGATGTTCTCTTCGTGTACCATCAGCATATCGATGAAGTTGCCTTCAGGACACATCACCTTAATGAGGTTGACGGAGCCAAAGAAGATGAAGGCATAGAGGCACCAGAAGTTGCGTTCGAACGACGAATTGTAGACGCTACCGAAAGCTATCATCAGCGAGAAGAACATGATGATGCATACCCCTTGGATGAAACGTGAACGGATGGCCTTGTTGCGCATGGTGCTCTTAATCTCCAACTTCAGGTATTCACCAATCTGTCCGAAACGGTTCAAGGCCTTGAACTCCGAAACGTGCTTCAGCTTGGTCTTTTCGTTCTTCGAGATTTCATCATAGATCAGTCGCATCTGCAAGCAGCGGTTAATCAAGAACAGTATCGTGCAGAGTAGGGCAAAGAATGCAAACGACCACCAAGAGAAAGCATAGCCTTCCAGTGCATCGCCAATGAAATCCATAACCTTATCCAAGATATGTTCGGGTAACACGAAGAACGGTAGTACCAGCGAGCCATAGACAACGGCAGGCAATGCCCACCACCACATGCTCTGATTGATGAGTGTGCGAACGAGTAGATACCATTGGCTATTGACTACCACCATTAGGTGCAGCAGGAATAGCATACCTAAGGCTGCCCAAGTAGTAATGCCGCCACACCACACGATGAACACATAAGGTAAGAATATTGACATCCATACCAGATTGCCTAAGTCGAGCATCTGGGAAATGAGGAAGCATTCGATGGCCGAATACTTGCTGATTGGCGTCAGCAGATAGGGTTTTACCAACATCAGCGGTGTTTGCTGTGTCATAAAACGCATGCCGAAATCGATAATCAGCAAGAAGAACATCACGTAGAACAGCATCTCTGGTATGTCTTCCTTTGCGGCTAACCAGCCTAAGAAAGTGCCTAAGGCAATGAACTCAATGGCAAAGATGGCAATGGCGATATATCCGAAGAGCTTTCCATATTGGTTAGCTTCGAACATCGGGTGGCGTTTTTCACTCAGCTTGGTATTTTTGCGAAGCAAGAAAAACAATTGAAACTTATTCATTCTCAATTCTCAATTTTCAATTCTCAATTACCTAAGGTCAATGACTTCTGCTTTCGGAAAGTCTTTTGAGTTAAAACGGAACATATTGTCGGCAAGTTTCGCAGCCTTGAAGTTACGGATATCAATCGTTGTCCAGCCTTTAGCTGTCTTATAGCGTACCTGCGAAGGTGTATACGACTTTTGTCCGATGGTGAGATACATCTCCTGAATAGGTTTCTTGCCCGATGCTGTCAGATGTACTATGAAGTTGCCGCCCTTCTTCTCCATCGTATAGTTGTAGCCGTTCTTGTACATATAGATGAAGTTGTAAGGATTGATGGCTGCTAACTGCGATTCCGTTGGATTCGCAATATTTACCTCGTCGTTGTTCTTCATATAGGTCCATTGCGTTTTACCGTCAAACCAGATGGTAGCCTGTGGGGTAGTAGCATGAAACTTTTTGCCCTTGATGGCTATGGTGCCGGTGGCATTCATGCTTTGTCCGCTGATGGTAAAATTGGCTTGTGCACCACTTTTCGCTGCAACAGTACTGGCTGTCTTGTCTAATACTTCTTTAGCTGTCTGAGCGTTGATATTGAGGGCGCCAATCAGACACATGGCGCCAATGATATACTTTTTTATCTCCATTGTGCTAATAAGTTTTCTAAGCTGTTTTCATCCATAATTAATACTTCGCGAGGCTTTGAACCGTGAGCAGCACCCACGATGCCTGCTTTCTCCAATTGGTCCATCAAACGTCCTGCACGGTTGTAACCGATGGCGAACTTACGTTGGATAAGACTCGTAGAGCCGCTCTGTTCACGAACAATGAGACGGGCTGCATCTTCGAACATTGGATCCAGATGCTGCATGTCCACGTCGCGACCTTCACCGCCACCTTCCTCTTCGCCAAGGTCAGGCATAGGCAATTCGAAGGCACCAAGGTAGCCCTGCTGGTTGGCAATATACTGATTGATACGTTCTACCTCAGGTGTATCTACGAAGGCACATTGTACACGGACGGGTTCACCGCCGTTCAAGTAGAGCATGTCGCCTCGACCAACCAACTGCTGAGCACCTGGGCGGTCAAGAATAGTGCGCGAGTCAATCATTGCACCTACACGGAAGGCTATGCGGCTTGGGAAGTTAGCCTTGATGGTACCGGTAATGATGTTCGTGGTAGGACGCTGGGTAGCGATAATCATGTGGATACCGACGGCACGAGCCA
>CAMVOS010000035.1 GCA_947169185.1 uncultured Prevotella sp. | reverse complement strand
CGCTACTACTCGAACATCGTGGGCAAGTACGGCACACCCGTCCAGAATGCCCTGAAGAAACTCGCTGGTGTCAAGCTCGACTACATCTGCGCCACCCATGGACCCGTATGGCACGAATATATCGACAAGGTGATAGGCATCTACGACCGTCTCTCGAAATATGAGACGGAGCCTGGCCTCGTCATCTGCTATGGCACCATGTATGGCAACACAGAGCGTGCTGCTGAGGTCATTGCCCGTGCTGCCTCTGAGGCCGGTGTTAAGAACATCGTTGTCTACAACGTGTCGAAGACCCACCACTCTTATATCATCCGCGACGTATTCCGCTACAAGGGACTCATCGTAGGTGCTCCCACCTACAACACCGCCCTTTATCACGAGATGGACGTACTGCTCAGCGAATTGGCTGGCAAGGACATCAAGAACCATCTGCTGGGCTGGTTCGGTTCATATGGCTGGGCATCGAAGGCCGTTGGTGAGATTCAGCGTTGGAACGACGAGCACCTGCACTTCGAAGCGGTTGGTACTCCTGTGGAGATCAAGCAGAGCCTCAATGCTGAGACTAAGGCACAATGCGAAGCTTTAGGCCGCGCTATGGCTGAGCGTCTGAAGGCAGAGTAAACCTAAGAGATACACTTTATAGAGTGGGACTACCCGTAAATGGTGTAGCCCCACTCTTTTTACGTGCATTTCGGACAAGAATCTAATCCTCTGACGCGTTTTGTCCGAAATCCTACCTACTGTCCGAACAACCTGAGAGGAAAAACAGCAGAAAAGTTGGAACCAATTGATTTTGCCCTTAACTTTGCACTCAGAAAATAACAACAAACAGAATTCACAAATTAAAAATTAAGAAAGGAAACAGATTATGGCAGAGAATGTAACACCAGTAACCCTCGAGGTTAAGGATTTCGCAAAGCGTCAGGTATTAATGGTTGACTACAAGTTTGAACAGGCAACCGATCGTGAAGGACAGATAGCAGGTATTCCCCGTGGCGGCCGCGTAAACATCCGTGTGAAGGCCTTGAACGACGGCAACTCAGAGCTGCTTCAGTGGATGATTTCTCCCAACGATCCTCGTGACTTCAAGATCACGTTCTACAACACCGTTGACGGATCGACCATGAAGGAGCTGAAGGGCACAGGCTGCTACTGCGTACACTACCAGGAGAAGTGGGAAGATGGTGAAGAACACTACGAGGAGATGGACATCGTATGCCAGAAACTCGAAAACGGCTCAGTACCCTTTGACAATCCTTGGGCTTGAACGCTTCGCTAAATTAAAAGTAAAAAAGTTAAAAATTAAAAGTTAGGAAAGGAACAAGAATATGGCAACAACACCAGTTACAATGAAGATTGACGGTTACAAAGATCGCGAAGTATTGATGGTAACCTACGAGTTCGATCAGGCAACAGACGTAGAAGGCCAGATGGCCGGCATCCCCCGCGGTGGTAAGATTACAGTTCGCGTGAAGGCGCTGAATGACGGTACCCCCGACCTGATGGCTTGGATGGTAGAGCGCAATCTGCCGAAGGATGGTAAGATCGAGTTCCTGGAGACGAAGACCGGTAAGGCCATGAAGACCATCGAGTTCAAGAATGGCTACTGCGTGAATTTCGAGGAGCGCTGGGAGGACAAGATGGGTCACTTCGAGGAGATCACCATCACCTGCAAGGAGTTCGCTATCGGTTCCGTAAAATGGCAGAACCAGTGGGCATAATCCGTAATACTATATAAGAAGAGTGGGGCTACACATAACAGGTAGTCCCACTCTTCGCACTTTTAAAACTATTAATTACTTTACTTTTGCAACGAGTTCAGCGGGATACTTCGGCATGGCACCATTCTGGGTGCAGACATAGGCTGACACCTCAACGGCTATGCGGTGAGCCTCCTCAACAGCTTTACCATTAAGAATGGCTGCACAGAAAGAACCAGTGAAAGAGTCGCCAGCACCAACGGTATCAGCAACCTTCACCTTCGGGGTTTCCTGGAAAGAGTGCTTGCCGTCCGCTGTGAACACATGACTGCCATTAGTGCCACAGGTGAGCACGAGCATCTGTAGGTTGTAGTCCTTGACCATCTGCTCACAAACCTTAGCATCGTCTAAGTCTTGATAGCCGAACATACGAGCCACAACAACAAGTTCTTCATCATTGATTTTCAAAATGTTGCAACGTTTGAACGAGCCTTCAAGGATCTCCTTCGAGAAGAACTGCTGGCGCAGGTTGATGTCGCAAATCTTCACACAGTCCTTAGGTGTGGCATCAAGGAACTTCTGGATGGTCTCACGACTCACCACATTACGCTGAGCCAGCGAGCCAAAGCAGACTGCACGACAGTTTCGGGCGGCTTCCTCAATCTCTGCATTGAAGGGGATGTTATCCCAAGCCACATTCTCCTTAATTTCATAGGTGGGAATGCCATTACCCGTCAGCGTAACGAGCACAGTACCTGTAGCATAAGGTACGCGAGGCATGAGGTAGCGGAGTCCGTTCTGCTCCAGCGCCTCAATAGTTTCCTCTGCTAGCTTATCGTCGCCTAAAGCGCTAATAGCCAGCGTATTAAGGCCAAACTGTCCTGCATGGTAGGCAAAGTTTGCAGGTGCACCACCCAATTTCTTTCCTTCGGGCAACATATCCCATAATGCCTCGCCCAGTCCGATAATCAAATCCTTCATCATATCTAAATTTAAAGTTACACTTAAATGATTTGGTTGCAAAATTATAAGTTTTTGGCCTTCTTTCCTATAAATATTGATGCAAAAAATAAGAAAAAAAGTTCATTGTAGCTTTTTTTTCTATATTTGAACGATTTTTGATATTCTTATTGTAACTTTGCACACACTATGATGGATTGGAAACAACTGATATCAAACAAACGGCTGGGGCAGGAACACCGCCACACGGAACGCCACGATGACCGCACAGAGTTTAAACGCGACTATGATAGGCTGATTTTCTCAGCCCCGTTCCGCAGACTACAGAACAAAACACAGGTATTCCCACTGCCAGGAAGCATTTTCGTACATAACCGACTGACACACTCGTTGGAAGTGGCCAGCGTAGGTATGTCGCTAGGCAATGATGTAGCTCAGCGCATCATGCAGGAGAAGCGCCCAGAACTAAAGGGAAGCATGTTTGAACAGATTGGGCAGATTGTTTCTACAGCCTGTCTGGCTCACGACTTGGGCAATCCACCCTTCGGACATAGTGGAGAAAAAGCTATACAGACCTTCTTTACGGAAGGACCTGGCAGTACACTAAAATCACAGGTTTCACCGGAGTTCTGGGACGACATCACACACTTCGAGGGTAATGCCAATGCCTTCCGACTACTGACGCACCAATTCAAGGGACGTCGTTCAGGTGGGTTCGTGATGACCTACTCCACTTTGGCCAGCATCGTAAAATATCCCTATGCATCGTCAGCTGCAGGCAGAAAAGGCAAGTTCGGCTTCTTCCAAACCGAACAGGAATATTACCAGCGAATTGCCGATGAAATGGGTATTATTTGCAAATCCAAGATTGACGAGCCGTTAAAATATGCACGTCATCCACTCGTCTATCTGGTGGAAGCTGCCGATGATATCTGCTACGAAATCATGGATCTGGAGGATGCACACAAACTGAAAATCCTCTCCTATCAGGAAACAGAAGAGCTACTATTGGGCTTCTTCGACGAGGAAAACCAGAATAAAATTCTTCAGCGCATCACAGACGAAGAACTGCGAGACCCCAATGAGAAAGTGGTATACATGCGTGCCTGTGTGATTGGCAAACTAGAGAATGAGTGTGTCAAAACTTTCGTACAGCACGAAGACGAAATACTAAACGGTACTTATGAAGGCTCACTCATCAAGCACATCAACGAACGACAGCGACACGCCTACGAACGATGTGCCAAGTTGTCGATGGAACGGATCTATCGGAGTCGTCCTGTACTGGATGTTGAGTTGTCTGGTTACAAGATTATGGCCACATTGATGGAACAGATGACGGAGGCGGTGATGCACCCTGGACGCTACTACTCACAGCAACTTATCGATCGCGTCTCATCACAATACGACATCAGTGCACCCAATCTGGAAACTCGGTTGATGGCTGTCATCGACTATATTGCTGGTATGACAGACGTCTATGCGTTGGATGTCTACCAGAAAATCAACGGTATCTCACTGCCCATTGTCTAATACCAGCTGACACAAAGTTGGTGAAGCATCGTGGTGCTCTCACCACAAGAACCCGTATGCTGGAGATGAATGCCGCCAAACGGATTGGAGGAGACATCTGCTTTCAGCCTCACCTCATGGGGCAATGTTGAATCAGCAGGACGTGGAGTCTTTGTGGTGACATAAGCTGACAATTGATTATCGGTGAAATCGATGAAAATCCTACAACCCGTACGGTAGCAGGTAGCACTGACGGGATCGGAAATCGGTGTCACTCGTCCTTCGTCATAACGAACAAGCAAGAAGTCGACAGCCTTTGCATGCTTCGTTGTACGGATAATGCGCAAGCCGTAACCCGTCAACCGCTGAGTATCAAACTTTAAACAAACATCCATGTATTGTCCTGTAGCTGAGCCGAAGCCTTGCCCAGCCGTCTTTGTGGGATCGACCTCCAAAACCAGCGACATTTTTCCATAGGAGCGCGGCATGGGTGTATACATCAGACGAGCACCCCGCTGAGCCTGCAAAAGTCCCATTCCAACGGCACCATTGAAACCTTGTGCATATTCCCACATTGGCTTTTGGTCATCAAAAGCCCATGGAAATGATGCTGTATCCGCAGGTTTGTTACCGTCAACAGTCCAATAGCCAGCCTTTACAACAGGTTGCCACTGACAGGGAAAATTGCTAAAGTCAGTAGAAAGAGTGCGCGTAGGTTGACATTTATATTTTTTGGAGACTTGGTATCGGACTACATATGGTGACCCATAGTTGCTACGCTGGTGTTTTGGCATGATGGTGGCAGTAATCTGCTGTCCCTGATCTGCCTCCGTCAAAAGGTAGTTCAACTGAGGAGCGACATGGGAAACAGCAACTGGTATGCCATTGCGACTCCATGTGATTAGCGATTCATCTCTACGACCTTGTAAGTTGAGATGGTAGGACAACTGCAACTCGTTACCTTTAAGCACGATACGAGGAGTATTTTTGAATGTAGGTGGTGCCAACTGAGAGGGTTTGACGATCAGATAGCATGCGGCCTCACGTCCATCGGCAGTAGCAGCAACAGCGCAAAAACTAACGGTTTCATCGGTATTATTGGTAGGTCTAAGTGTGACGGAATGATCAGTCTGGGCACTCAGAGAGACATACTCCGAATAGCCTTCTTCGACGTGCCAGTCGGCCGGTTCTGAGGTAGAAAGGACAAGCGTATCACAACCGGTCTGTAGCGTAGCTGTATGCTGATTGATATCGAGGAAAGGAGCAGCAGTCTGCGATGAGGATAAAAATGAAGGCTGTATAGTATTCTGCGGTTGACGACTACCTATCTGGTAAGGTTTCCCGTTCAACGTAAAGTTGTGTTGATAGCAGCGAAGCCAAGGTTGAGGATAAGCTGTCCAACCAATATAAACACTATCGCTTGGTGCATGATAGCGACAGTCAACAAGAGTGACAGGTCCACCCTGCTTACAGAAAAAGAGTTCACGGTTGTCGCTCTTGGCATAGAAATCGCAGTCGACAAATAACACCCCGCGTCCGAAAGTACTCCAGAAAGGTTTCTGTCCATAGAAGTCGAAGGTACAATGGCGATAGACTGCTGTACCATTCAGAGCATCGTCGGTACTTTCAAAATGGCAACCCTCATAATAAGAATGACGGGCACCGTTCAATGGGTTTAGGTTAAGACGACTAATGAAACGTACATGACTGGCTATCAGCGTGTCGCCATGCACATAACCCACGTGAGCCTGAGTAATAGCATCGCTGCGTTTCTGCCGATTTAATCGAGGATTCCTGGGGTAAACAAGATCTACATTACAATAGTTTCCGAGCGTCATATTCGATACCCTAAGTGTCTTCACCCAGAAGTCGAACATGGTAAAATTGCCTACCGCACCTTGCATCTGTCCGCGTTGACTGGCAAGTACCACATCTTCAGCATGAGCACCCAATCCAACCAAATTCAGATACTGGCAGCGAATGGTCATGCCAAAAGGTTCGCGCCCATCTTTGCCTACCTTGACCGTGGAATCATCAGGATCATCTATCCAATAGACACCAGGGCGGACATAAACTGTCATCGGATGCTCAGGCGTACCATCTTGAAAATGGGCAGCTGCCTCCTGAAAGGTTTTATATACATAAGGATTCTCACTAGATGCCTCCGCATCGACAATGATATGGAGGGTATCAAGACTCTGGGCAAAAGCCATTGCAGGCAAAAGAGCCCACAGCAGCAAAAGTCGGTGCATTTATTTCTGTTCTTTAGATTTGTAGATGACCTTGTTGGCACCAGATGTGATGACCAATTCATCACGATGGGCAGCGATGAAAGTATCGATATGGCGCTTACGCTTATCTTCCAAAATCTCATCGACAGCTATCAGGATTCCCGTCTCTTCCACATCACCAAAACCATAATTAATAGCCGTTCCGAAAAGTTTCATCGTAGGCGAAAGCCCCATATAGGCATTGACCAATGGTGGAATATTATAGCCCAATTTGCGAATTTCGCGATTTAATATCAAATAGTCTTCCTTGAATGTTTGACCACAGAAGAGTTCATCCAATTCATCCTGGTTTGTTTCTAATTTCAGCGGTTTCATCGGGATAATAAGGTTCTCCTTGTCATCGAAATGCTTCTTCAGGAAGTATAATATCATATCACGTCCCTTGCGGATATAGGAGGGGTACATGGTCATCTTGCCAAAATAATAACGGACATTGGGACGAATCACGGTAAGTGCTCCCAAACCATCCCAAAGATTATCCAAAGCGAACAGGCTCTTGGCACCCTTGCGCGACGACTGGTAAGGCAGCGAAACGAATGAACGGCCTAACTCAACAGTCTGTGGAGCATACTCCTTGATAAATTTCTCCGAGAAATGGAACATATGACTGGTAGCCAATATAGGCTGACCTTTCTCATCATACTGCCAGTCAGTACCCAGCAAATAGCGGTAACCGCCGATAATTTCCTCTTCGTCGGGATTCCATACAATCAGCTGCTTATAGCAGTTCTCGCAGGTATCGAACTCGTCAATATCTGCCTCTTTGCCGGTGCCACCACCAGCCTCACGAAAAGCAATCTCACGCAATCGCCCTATCTCACGCATCACATTAGGCGCATTATGTGCCGTAATGATGTAGATTTCATTGTTGCTCTTGTTCGTCAAGCGTAACTGCTTGTCAGGAGTCAGCTCGCTTTTGAGTACATCTTTGCTAATTGGCTGGATAATCGGTTGTTCCATGTTTTATTATAAGCTATAAACTATGTCTTGTACGTATTGTGCCCACTGCTGGGGTGTCTTACTCTTGTCGAAGGTCTGCCAAGGAATAGGTTTTCCTATCTTGATTTCAAAGGTCTTACCTACATTCTTGTACATTTCATCGACCAAAAAGAGCATAGCAAGATTGAAAGGTAGATAACGATCACTGAAATTGGCCAACTTATAGAAGAAGTTGGAGTTCTGTCCACTAAAGTGGATAGGCACTACATCACGCTGATACTCAACACTTTTCACGATGAAGGTCTTGGTCCAGGGGATGTCACGTATGCTACCGTCTTTCTGACGACGGGAACAGATGCCTGCTGGATACATCAGCATGTGGTTTTCGCTCTCGAAACCAGCTTTGACCATAGCAGGAAAATTACGGCTCTGCTTACCCGTCTTATTGATGGGAATGCAAAGTGGAGCGAGTCCTGGCAGATTCATCAGCAAATCATTGACCAGATAGCGGAAACGGGAGTCAAAATGACGACCGATAATAGCCCCTAAAGCCACGCCATCAGCACCTCCCAACGGATGGTTTGAGACAATGGTGTACAAGCGTCCGTCGTTCTTATCGGGTAAGTTTTCCATACCTTCCACCCTTAACGACATCTGTAGGTAACGAACACACTCCTCCAACCATTCGGTTCCAACCTTGTCACGCGAGTCCCAAAGGTATGCGTTCACCTGATCCTGATGGATGATACGTTTCAACCACGACACCAAAGGGCGCGGCATCCATTTGGCCTTCGCACCCATCTTGCTTTGCAGTATGCTATCAATGTCGATAGTTTTCTCCGTAATTTGACCCATTTCTCTCAAGGATAACTAACAGCATGCAAAGTTAGGAAAAACTTTGCGAATACCTAAACTTTTCTTGAAAAAAATCGCGATACTTTCGCGTTTTAAAAAATATTCACTAAAAAAAGTGGAGAAAAGTGGGGAATTGTGGGGAGAAATGATTAACTTTGCACCCAAACTTTAAAAATAGAAGAAGTACGCATGCGATTTTTAGGTAACATAGAGGCCAAAACCGACGATAAAGGACGCGCTTTCCTACCTGCCACCTTCCGTAAGGTGCTGCAAGGTGGAGGCGACGAACGACTGGTGCTCCGCAAGGATGTTTTCCAGCCGTGCCTCGTGCTCTACCCTGAAAGTGTATGGAACGAACAGATGGATGCCCTGCGTTCGCGCTTGAACCGCTGGAACAAGCAGCACCAGCAGGTTTTCCGCCAGTTCGTAAGCGAGGTGGAGTTGCTGACACTCGATGGTAACGGCCGTTTTCTGATTCCTAAGCGCTACTTACGCATGGCTGACATCATACAAGACATCAAGTTCGTCGGAATGGGCGACACCATTGAGATATGGAGCAACAAAAAAGCCGAAGAACTGCAGATGAAACCGGAAGAATTCGGGCAGGCTCTTGAAGAATTGATGACAACGGAAGAACAATGACGATCACGGCCAACACATATCACGTTCCTGTTCTCCTAAAGGAGAGTGTTGACGGGCTGGATATCCAGCCCGACGGCATTTACGTAGACGTGACTTTCGGTGGTGGCGGCCATTCAAAGGAGATTCTCTCACGACTGAGCAAGAAAGGTCATCTCTACAGTTTCGACCAAGACGCTGATGCCGAGAAGAACATCGTCGACGACCCCAGGTTTACTTTCGTAAGGAGCAACTTCAGATATATCAAGAACTGGATGCAGTACTACGAAGTGGAACAGATTGACGGATTACTGGCCGACCTGGGTGTATCGAGTCACCATTTCGACGATGAGACACGTGGTTTTTCCTTCCGATTCGATGCTCCGCTCGACATGCGAATGAACAAAAGGGCAGGTCAGACTGCTGCTGACGTGCTGAACAACTATACAGAAGAACAACTGGCTGATGTTTTCTACCTCTACGGAGAGATGAAGAATGCCCGCAAGATAGCCAAAGCCGTCTGTACCTATCGCAGCAAAAAGCCTATTCAGACCACAGCCGACCTAGGCGAGGTCATTGAGCCGTTGATGCGTTCTGAACGCGAGAAGAAAGATATGGCCCGTCTGTATCAAGCCCTGCGCATAGAGGTGAATCACGAAATGGATGCCTTACGTGACATGCTGCTTGGTGCTACCACCCTTCTCCGCACGGGTGGACGGCTCAGCGTCATCACCTACCACTCGCTAGAAGACCGCATCGTCAAGAACGTGATGAAAGCAGGCAATGCAGAGGGGAAGATAGAACAGGATTTCTACGGACGCATCAGCAGTCCTTATCGCCTGGTGAACAAGGTAACAACCCCATCGGACGAAGAGCAACAGCAGAATCCGCGTAGCAGAAGTGCAAAACTGAGAATAGCAGAAAAGGTATAAGAAATATGGCCGAAGACGACAAGATAGAAGAAGTAGTCATCTCAGAGGAAGAACCATCCGAAGAGCAGCATCCCAGTCAGGAGCTGAAAAAGACGCTGGAGAAGATCAAGGAGACTGCCAGCGAGGAAGATCCGCGCCCCTCGCAGCAGCTTAACTTGCGAACGATCTTAGGTGGTGACTTGCTGACCACACAGATTGTACGTTCACAAATCTGGCTGTTCCTCCTGATTGTAGGCTTCACTATCGTCTATGTGGCTTTCCGCTACCAGTGCCAACAGGACATGCTGACCATCGACCGCTTGGAAGGACAGCTGAAGGACGCCAAGTTCAAGGCGCTCTCATCATCCAGTACCCTGACGGAGAAATGTCGCGAGAGTCATGTCCTCGACATTCTGAAACAGAACAAGGATTCGTTGCTGCATCAGGCTGATCAACCACCTTATATAATAGAGATACCCGAGTAGAGAACAGATATGAGCAAGTTTGAAAACGATAAAGTGATGCCTCGCTACATGGTGATTGCCATCGTGTTGACGCTCATAGGCTTTGCCGTCATCGGCAAGGCGCTCTACATCATGACCGCCAAGAAACAGTATTGGACCGAAGTGGCCGACCGATTGAAGCGCGACTCGGTAAGCGTGAAACCCAACCGAGGCAATATTCTCAGTTGCGACGGACAGCTGATGGCAACCAGCATTCCCGAATACAAGATATTTATCGACTTCCAGGCTGCCGCCTTTGAGGATGATTCATTATGGAACGACAAAGTCGACTCCGTATGTGAGGGCTTGAGTAAAATATTCCCCTATACTGCTCATGAGTATAAGGTGTTGCTGACCAAAGGCAAGCAGAAAAAGAACGGCAACGGTACCATTGGAGCGCGCCACTGGCCTATCTATCCAAGACGCATTGATTATAACACCTATATGGAGGTGAAGAGTCTGCCATTCTTCAATATGCCCAGATACAAAAGCGGTTTCCACGAAGAGGTGTTCAACTCCCGCCGCCGTCCCTTCGGCTCCCTGGCTCAACGCACCCTGGGAGGTACCATGATGGCTACCGACTCTGCTTACTTCGGACTGGAGCTGGCTTACGATTCTATCCTTAGAGGTACACCAGGCATCACGGGTCGCCGTAAGATCCTCAACAAATACATGAACATCCCTGTCACCCAGCCCATTGACGGCGGTGACATCGTGACCACCATCGATGTGAATATGCAGGACTTAGCCGAACGGGCCGTGCTTGACGAACTCAAACTCATTAACGGTGAAATGGGTGTGGCTATCTTGATGGAAGTAGAGACCGGTGATGTAAAGGCCATTGTCAACATGTCACGTAACGATAAGGGAGAATACATTGAGGCCGTCAATTCCGCCATCAGCTACCGTTGTGAACCCGGCTCTGTATTCAAAGTGGCCTCATTCCTTGTGGCACTTGATGACGAACTGAACATCGACGGACAGAAAGTTGACACCAGCTACGTCATTCACACAGGCGGTGGTGTTAGGGGCATGTACGGTCGTGAGATGAAAGACCACAACTGGCGCCGTGGTGGTTATGGCGACATCAATATGGCACGCACGCTGGAGGTCAGCTCCAACATCGGTGTGAGCCATGTGATTGACAAGATTTATCACGATCAAGCCGAGCGTTACGTCAAAGGACTGTATCGTGTCGGTATCGGTCAGGATCTGGGACTACAGAACATCCTTCCTGGCTATCGTCCCCCACTGATCCGTATGCCACAGCGCAAGAAGAATGGCCGATACGACGACAACTGGTATGCCACTACGCTGCCTTGGATGTCTATCGGTTACGAGACACAGATTGCACCCATCAATACCGTGACGTTCTATAACGCCATTGCCAACAATGGTAAGATGATGCGTCCACGTTTTGTCAAGAAAGTACTGAAAAACGGAGAGACCGTAAGAGAGTATCCTCCTGAGGTCATCAAAGAACGTATCGCTAAGCCCAAAGCCATCAAGACCATGCAGACCATTCTGGAACATGTGGTCAGTCAGGGATTGGGCAAAAAGGCAGGCTCTCCGCTTTTCAAGGTAGCAGGAAAAACGGGTACGGCTCAGGTTTCACAAGGTAAGGCCGGTTATAAGAGCGGTACCGTACAGTATTGGCTCTCGTTCGCAGGCTATTTCCCTGCCGACAATCCTCGTTATTCATGCATTGTCTGCTTGAAGAAGTCTGGACTTCCCGCTTCGGGTGGTGGCATGAGCGGCGTTGTCTTCCACCATATCGCTGAAGGCGTGATGGCTCGTAACCTGAAAATGAGCGTTGAAGATGCTCGCGACGAGAATTCTGTTGCCATTCCCGATATAAAGAAAGGAAACACACGTGATGCCAACTACGTATTGGGAAAACTGGGCATCAACAAGCGCATGCCAAAGGAAAACGTGCCTAGCGAAGACATCACGCCCAACGTGGTAGGCATGGGAGCCCGCGATGCCGTCTATATGCTGGAGAACCGAGGGCTGCGCGTCAAAGTTCATGGACGTGGTAAAGTGAAGAAACAGAGCTATCCTGCCGGCAAGCAAATCGTAGAGGGCAGCGAGTGCGTCTTGATATTAGAATAAAGTAACATATTAAATATAATAAGGTGTATGAAACTAAGCCAACTGCTTAAATACGTCAATCCCATCACCATCATCGGTGATGCAGAGACAGAGATTACGGGCGTGAACATTGACTCACGCAAAATTGAAAAGGGGCATCTCTTTGTGGCCATGAAAGGCACTCAGACGGATGGCCACCGCTTCATTCCCAAGGCTTTGGAGTTAGGCGCCGGAGCGGTATTGTGCGAAGACATGCCCGAAAATCTTCAAGAGGGTATAACCTATGTTCAGGTCGCTTCCACGGAAGATGCCGTCGGGCCTGTAGCCACCGTATTCTATGGCGAGCCTTCGCAGAAGCTGAAGCTGGTTGGTGTCACTGGTACCAATGGCAAGACCACCATCGCTACCTTATTATATAATATGTTCCGTAAGTTCGGCCACAAGTGCGGACTGCTTTCTACGGTATGCAACTATATTGAGGATCAAGCCATCCCGGCTGACCATACTACGCCAGACCCCATTGAGTTGAACCACTTGCTGCACATGATGGTAGAGGCAGGTTGCGAATATGCCTTTATGGAATGCTCCAGCCACGCCATTGCCCAAAAGCGCATCGGTGGTCTGAAGTTTGCTGGTGGACTGTTCACTAACCTGACACGTGACCATCTGGACTACCACAAGACCTTCGAGAACTATCGCGATGCCAAGAAAGCCTTCTTCGACGGACTTACGAAGGATGCCTTTGCCATTACCAATGCCGACGATAAGAACGGAAGCGTGATGGTGCAGAACACCAAGGCCCAAGTGAAGACCTACTCCACCCGTACGATGGCCGATTTCAGAGCCCGCATCATTGAGTGTCACTTCGAGGGCATGTACCTTGAGATCAATGGCCGCGAGGTAGGTGTCCAATTCATCGGCAAGTTCAATGTCTCTAACCTGTTGGCCGTCTATGGCGCTGCTGTTATGTTAGGCAAACAGCCTGACGATATTCTCGTTGTACTGAGCACCCTGAAAAGTGTGGCAGGACGTCTGGAGCCCATCCGCTCCCAAGAAGGAGTTACGGCCATTGTCGACTACGCCCATACCCCCGATGCACTGGAGAACGTGCTCAATGCCATCCATGAGGTTTTAGAGGGCAAGCAGGGTAAGGTCATCACCGTCTGCGGAGCTGGTGGCAATCGCGACAAGGGTAAACGCCCACTGATGGCTCAGGAAGCCGTCAAACAGAGCGACCGTGTCATCATCACTTCCGACAACCCTCGCAACGAAGAGCCACAAGATATCATCAACGATATGCTGGCAGGTCTCACTCCCCAGCAGATGAAGAAAGTAGTCAGCATTGTAGACCGTCGTGAAGCCATCCGTACCGCTACGATGATGGCAGAGAAAGGTGATGTCATTCTCATAGCCGGCAAAGGTCATGAGGACTATCAGGAAATCAAAGGTGTGAAGCACCATTTTGACGATCGCGAAGAAGTACGTAAAATCTTTGAAAATTAATTAGGCCATGTTATACTATCTTTTCAGATTCTTAGAACAGTACGATATTCCAGGAGCACACATCTGGTCGTATATATCGTTCCGTTCGCTGCTCGCCCTCATCTTGTCGCTGATTATCTCAGCTTGGTTTGGCGAGTATTTCATCAAATGGATGAAGCGTCGCAATATTTCTGAGACAGCCCGTGACCCGAGTATCGATCCTTTTGGTGTCGAGAAGAAAGGTGTGCCCACCATGGGTGGCATCATCATCATCGTGTCCATACTGGTTCCTGTCCTGCTGTTAGGTCGAATGCGCAATATCTACCTGCTGTTGATGATTGTGACGACCGTTTGGCTGGGTTTCCTCGGCTTCATGGACGACTACATCAAGATATTCAAAAAGAATAAGGAAGGACTGAAGGGTATATATAAAATCATCGGACAGGTAAGCATCGGCTTCATCGTAGGTCTGACATTATGGCTCAGTCCTGATGCTGTTGTCCGCGAGAACACCTCAGAACCCCAACAGAACAAAGAGATTGTTGTCAAGCACAAGCCACAAGCTGTGAAGTCGTTGCAGACCACGATTCCCTTTATCAAAAACCACAACCTGAACTATTCAGACGTGATGGCTTTCTGTGGAAAGTACAAGGTGGCTGCGGGATGGGTGCTGTTTGTCCTCATGACTATCTTTGTCGTGACGGCTGTGTCGAATGGTGCCAACCTGAACGACGGTATGGATGGTATGTGTGCTGGCAACTCGGCCATCATTGGTATAGCCCTGATGGTGTTCGCCTACGTCTCGTCGCACATCGTCTATGCGGCCTACTTCGACATTATGTATATCCCACATTCTGAGGAACTTGTAGTCTTCCTTAGCGCTTTCATCGGGGCCATGATCGGTTTCCTGTGGTACAACGCCTATCCTGCCCAGGTATTCATGGGCGATACAGGATCGCTGACCATCGGTGGCATCATCGGTGTATGTGCCCTGATTATCCACAAGGAGCTGATGCTGATCATCCTTTGTGGCATCTTCTTCATCGAGAGCCTCAGCGTCATTATCCAGACCCAATGGTTCAAGATTCAGAAGCGTAAGGGCAAGCGTGTACGCGTGTTCCGAGCCACCCCGATTCACGACACGTTCCGTCGTCTCGACTCCCAGCTCGACCCGACGAGTACCTATATCCTAAAAGGATGGCCCCATCGTCCCTTCCATGAGTCGAAGATTACCATCCGTTTCTGGATTGTAAGTATTATATTAGCAGCATTAACCATTATCACACTGAAAGTAAGATGAGTAGGATTGTTATTTTAGGAGCAGGAGAGAGCGGTGCAGGTGCTTCCGTTCTTGCCAAGAAAGAGGGCTTTGAGGTCTTCGTCAGCGACATGTCGAAGATTCACGATAAGTATAAGAAACTGATGGACGACCACCAGATAGAATGGGAGGAAGGCCAGCATACCGAAGAGAAGATTCTGAATGCCGACGAGGTCATCAAGAGTCCGGGTATCCCTGACACAGCCCCCATGATACAGAAAATCAAGGCCAAGGGCATCCATATCATCAGTGAGATAGAGTTTGCAGGTCGCTATACCGACTCCAAGATGATTTGCATCACGGGTTCAAATGGTAAAACCACAACAACCTCGCTCATCTATCATATCTTCAAGCAGGCTGGCTATGATGCTGGTCTGGCAGGCAACATCGGTAACTCGCTGGCCCTGCAGGTGGCTGAGGATCCACATGAGTACTACATCATCGAGTTGAGCTCATTCCAACTCGACAACATGTACGACTTCCGTGCCAACATTGCTATCTTGTTGAATATCACCCCCGACCATCTGGATCGCTATGATTTCAAGATGCAGAATTATGTCGACTCGAAGATGCGCATCATCCAGAACCAGACTCCACAGGATGCTTTCATCTATTGGAACGACGACCCTGTGATTAAAAAGGAACTGGAGAAATACAACATACAAGCCATCCAGTACCCCTTCTCTGAACTGAAGGAGAAAGGCTCTATCGGTTATATCGAAGAAGGGCAGTATAAGATAGAGCAGCCCGAGCCTTTCAATATGGAACAGGAATCGCTAAGCCTGACGGGCAAGCACAATATCTATAATTCGCTGGCAGCAGGTATCGCCACCAACATTGCCGGCATCAAGAAAGAGGTTATTCGCAAGAGCCTCAGCGACTTCCCCGGTGTAGAACACCGTCTGGAGAAGGTTTGTACCGTTCGTGGCGTACAATATGTCAACGACTCAAAGGCCACCAACGTCGACGCCTGCTGGTATGCACTGGAGTCGATGAAGACCAAGACCATCCTCATCATCGGCGGTAAGGACAAGGGCAACGACTACGACCCCATCAAGCCGCTGGTACGTGAGAAATGTGCCGGACTGGTCTACCTGGGTGCTGACAACCAGAAGTTGCACGACAACTTCGACGCACTGGGCATTCCCGTTCGCGACACCCACTCTATGAAGGAGTGCATCGAGGCTTGTTATGAGATGGCAGAACCAGGCATGACGGTGTTGCTCTCACCCTGTTGCGCCTCTTTCGACCTCTTCAAGAACATGGAGGATCGTGGCGAGCAGTTTAAGGAACTTGCAAGAAATCTATAATGAGGTATGAATAAAAAGATAGGCAGAATCTTCAAGGGCGACAAGGTCATCTGGATGGTGTTCTTCTTCCTCTGTATGATCAGTATTGTGGAGGTCTTCTCAGCTTCCAGCGGACTGACGTATAAGAGCCAGAACTACATCGGTCCGATAGCCTACCATACCTTTACCATCGCCTTTGGTGCCTTGATTACCATCCTCACGCTCAATATCCCCTGCCGCTACTTCAAGTTGATGACACCGTTCCTCATACTCATTACAGGACTGATGCTCATCATTGTGGCTTTAGGAGGTGGCGAGAGCACCAATGATGCCTCACGTTGGATCCGGATAGGACCGATTACCATACAGCCCTCCGAGATTGCCAAGGGAACGATTGTGCTGGTCGTAGCTCAGATTCTCAGCGCTATGCAGAACGAGAAAGGTGCTGACAGGAATGCTTTCAAATGGATCATGTGGATTACTATCCCTGCCTGTGTATTGATAGGATTGGAGAATCTGTCGACCGCAGCGCTGCTCTTTGCCGTCGTCTTCCTCATGATGTTCATTGGTCTCGTACCTATGCGGCAGCTGGGTCGCCTGGCTGCTATCATCATTGTCTTGGGCGTGTTTGCCGTCTCTATGATTATGATTGTAGGTCACGACAAGTCACAGGAGGAACAAGAGGTGGCGAAGGTAGAACAGGTGGACCAGCCAAAGAAGAAGAAATCTAAGATTGAGAAGCTGCTCCACCGTGCCGACACTTGGAAAGCGCGAATCCTGAACTTTGGCAAGGACGACGTTTCGCCACAGGAATACGACCTCGACAAAGACGCACAGGTGGCACATGCTAATATCGCCATCGTCTCCAGTGGAGTGATTGGCAAGGGACCAGGCAAGAGCACCGAGCGCGACTTCTTGTCACAGGCCTTCTCCGACTTCATCTTTGCCATCGTCATTGAAGAGTTAGGCATCATGGGCGCTGCCGCGGTGGTGTTCCTATACATCATCCTGCTCTATCGCTGTGCACGTATCGCCAGCCGTTGCGAGAACAATTTCCCTGCTTTCCTGGCTATGGGTCTCGGACTGCTGCTGGTCATTCAGGCTACGTTCAACATGATGGTAGCCGTCGGACTGGCTCCTGTAACCGGTCAGCCACTGCCGCTCATCTCCAAGGGTGGAACGTCGACCATCATCAATTGCGCCTATATCGGAGCCATTCTGAGTGTCAGCCGTTCGGCCAAAATGAAGAAAGAAGAAAATATCAACTCAAAAATGCGATTATAAGAAATTAAATTCGTAATTTTGCAAGGTTCTATAAGAGAAAGAAATATGAGTGAGTTAAGAGTGATCGTCAGCGGAGGTGGAACTGGAGGACATATCTTCCCTGCAGTGTCTATTGCTAATGCCATCAAGGCCCTGCGCCCTGATGCTAAAATCCTGTTCGTAGGAGCATTAGGTCGTATGGAGATGCAGCGCGTGCCTGCTGCTGGCTACGAAATAAAGGGACTCCCCATCCGAGGTTTCCTTCGTCCTCTATGGAGAATCGGTAATATCGGTGTTGGCATCGACTATCTGAAGAGCAAATGGATGGCTAAGAAGTTGTTGAAACAGTTCAAGCCTCAGGTGGCTGTGGGTGTTGGCGGCTATGCCAGCAGTGCAGCCCTCGGAGCTGCCAATAGTCTGGGCATTCCTACCCTACTTCAGGAGCAGAACAGCTTTGCCGGACTGGCTAACAAAACGCTGGCCAAGAAGGCTGCCAAGATCTGTGTCGCTTACGAAGGAATGGAGCGCTTCTTCCCTGCCGATAAGATTATGATGACGGGCAACCCCGTGCGCCAGCAATTACTGGACACCACCATCACACACGACGACGCTGTCAAATCGTTCGGACTCGACCCCTCGAAGAAGACGGTGCTCATCGTGGGAGGCAGCCTGGGAGCCCGCACGCTGAACGAGAGCGTGCTGCAATATCTCGACCAAATTCTCGCCAGCCCCGTCCAGTTTATCTGGCAGACTGGCAAGTACTATAGTGCTGAGATCAGCGAGCGCATGAAGGACAAGCACATCCCCAACCTGATAGTCACCGACTTCATCAGCGATATGGGCGCTGCCTACAAGGCTGCCGACATCGTGGTGAGCCGTGCTGGTGCAGGATCGATCAGCGAGTTCTGTCTGTTGGGCAAGCCCGTCATCCTCGTTCCGTCACCCAATGTGGCAGAAGACCATCAGACCAAGAACGCAATGGCTCTGGTCAACAAGAAAGCTGCCATTTACGTCAAGGATGTCGAGGCATCGAAGATTCTCATCCCCCTGGCCATCGACACCGTTCAGGACGCTGCCAAGCTGCAGAGTCTGCACGAAAACATTCTCAAGATGGCGCTGCCCGACTCGGCAGACATCATAGCCAAAGAAGTGATCAAGTTAGCAAAGCAATGAATATCAAGGATATTAAAGCAGTATATTTCGTAGGGGCTGGCGGCATCGGTATGAGCGCCATTGCCCGCTACTTCCTCAAGAAAGGTCTTGTCGTAGCCGGTTATGACAAGACGCCAAGTACGCTCACCCGACAGCTGGAAAAGGAGGGCATGCTCATCCATTACGAAGAGCGTGTCGACCTGATTCCTCAGGCTTGTCAGCAGAAGGACTCGTGTCTGGTCATCTACACACCCGCCATTCCCGAGGAACATCAGGAGATGCAGTTCTTCCGCAAGAACGGTTTTGAGATACAGAAGCGCGCTCAGGTATTAGGCACGCTGACCCACGAGCACAAGGGACTCTGCGTGGCAGGTACTCATGGCAAGACAACCACCAGCACCATGTGTGCACACATCATGCATCAGAGCCACATCGACTGCAATGCCTTCCTGGGAGGTATCTCCAAGAACTATGGCACCAACTATATCCTCAGCGACTCTGACTATGTGGTGATCGAGGCCGATGAGTTCGACCGTTCGTTCCACTGGCTGGCACCATATATGACGGTGATTACCTCGACCGATCCTGACCATCTGGACATCTACGGTACCAAAGAAGCCTATCTGGAGAGTTTCCGTCACTACACCGAACTGATCCAGCCCGAGGGAGCACTCATTATCCATCGTGGCTTGGAGATGAAAGAGAACCTGCCTGCAGGTGTGCGCCGTTACGACTACGCACTCACCGAAGGCGACTTCCATGCAGAGAATATCCGCATTGAGAATGGCGAGATTACCTTCGACTTCATCTCCCCCATCGAGTCAGTCATGAATGTAGAACTGGGACAGCCCATTCCCATCAATATCGAGAATGGCATTGCCGCTATGGCGATGGCTCAGCTGGCAGGCTGCACCGCCGACGAGTTGCGTCAGGGCATGAAGACCTACGGAGGCGTAGACCGTCGTTTCGACTTCAAGATCAAGAACGACCGTCTGGTATTCCTCTCCGACTATGCCCACCACCCCAAGGAGATCTATCAGAGTGCCAAGAGCATTCGTGAGCTGTATAAGGACCGTAAGATTACGGCTATCTTCCAGCCACACCTCTACACCCGCACCCGCGATTTCTACAAGGACTTTGCTGATGCACTGAGCCAGCTCGACGAGGTCATCCTGACCGAGATCTATCCTGCACGCGAACTGCCCATCGAGGGTGTCACGTCGCAGCTCATCTACGACAATCTGAAGCCTGGCGTCCAGAAGCAGTTGATTCGCAAGGACGACGTGCTGCAGTTCATCGAGCAACGCGATTTTGATGTACTCATCATTCTGGGTGCTGGCGACTTGGACAACCAGGTGCCCGAAATCACTAAGATTCTGAACAACAAATTATAGACCGCAATTATGGCATTCAATCTGAAAAAGACCATCATCGTCACCGTCGACTTCTTCCTTGCAGTCTACCTGCTGCTGGCCATCACGGCATTCAACCGCCCTGATGAGCTGAGCAACGTATGCAGCGAGGTGAACATCGACATCCAGGACGGTGTTGTCAAGGGTTTCTTGAATGCCGGCGAAGTCAGGTCGCAGCTGCAACGGGCCAAGCTCTACCCGCTGGGCGACCCTATGGACCAGATCAGCACACGCGCCATTGAGGAGGCTCTCCGTAAGAATCCTATTGTCGAGGATGTGCAGTGCTACAAGACACAGACTGGTCGCGTGAATATCCAGATGGTGCAGCGCCTCCCCGTCGTCCGCGTCAAGGCTGATAATGGCGACGACTATTATGTGGACGAGTATGGCAACATCATGCCCAACACCACCTATGCCAGCGACCTCGTGGTGGCTACAGGCAACATCTCGAAGAAATATGCCCAGAAGGTGCTGACCCGAATAGGCAACTACCTCATCCACCACCCGCTGTGGCGGTGCCAGATTCAGCAAATCAACGTGCTGGCCGATGGCACCGTCGAAGCCGTTCCTAAGGTGGGCGACCACGTCATCTATTTCGGCAATCCTGTCAATCTCGACAAGAAGTTCACCCGTCTGGAGAAATTCTACCGCTACGGCCTCAGCCATGCAGGGTGGAACAAATACTCCTATATCAGCTTGGAGTTCAACAATCAAATCATCTGTAAGAAACGTAAATTATAAGTATCAATATGATGTCAAAGGATTTTATCGTAGCTATCGAACTGGGGTCATCTAAGATGACTGGTATCGCAGGTAAGAAGAATCTGGACGGAAGCATTCAGGTGTTGGCTTGCGTCAAGGAGGACTCTACCTCTTGTATCCGCAAAGGTGTGGTATACAACATCGACAAGACAGCTCAATGCCTGACAACCATTGTCAACAAGCTGCAGAAACAGCTGAAGACAACCATCACACAGGTTTATGTCGGCGTGGGCGGACAGTCTATTCGCTCTATTCGCAACGTAATCACCAAGGAACAGTCTGTCGAGACACCCGTCACTCAGGACATGGTGATAGAACTGATGGATGCCAACCGGAACATGAAATATCCCGACCAGGAGATTCTCGATGCTGCGGTTCAGGAGTATAAGGTCGACTCGCAATACCAGTTGGAGCCCGTAGGCATTCCCTGTACTCGCATTGAGGGTAATTTCCTTAACATCCTGCAGCGCAAGGCATTCTACAAGAATCTGAACAGCTGTTTCGAGGCCGCCAACATCACCGTTGCCGAGATGTATCTTGCCCCGCTGGCATTGGCCGACAGCGTGCTCACCGAGACGGAACGCCGCTCGGGCTGTGTGCTGGTCGACCTGGGTGCCGACACCACTACCGTCAGCGTCTACTCCAAGAACATCCTTCGTCATCTGGCTGTCATTCCTCTTGGTTCCAACAACATCACCAAGGATATCGCCTCGCTGCAGATGGAAGAGAGCGATGCTGAGCGCATGAAGCTGAAGTACGGCTCTGCCTATACGGAGAACAACGAGATCGACAACAATCTGAAATACTCCATCGATAACGAGCGTCAGGTAGAGGCTCGCAAGTTCATCGAGATTGTCGAGGGACGCTTGGAGGAGATTGTTGCCAACGTATGGTGCCAGGTACCCGAAGAGTATGCTGACAAGCTGCTGGGTGGTATCATCCTTACCGGTGGTGGTTCTAACATGACGAACATCGAAAAGGCATTCCAGAACTACACCCACGTTGACAAGATACGCATCGCCAAGTTCGTCACCCAGACCATCACGTCGAACATCAACGAAATCAATGCCCATGATGGTATGATGAACACCGTTCTCGGACTGATGGCCAAGGGCGATATCAATTGTGCTGGCGACGAATACGATCCCAATGGCGACCTCTTTGCCGGACAACGCGTTTCTACGCTCGATGGCGCTACAGAACAGCGTCGTCCTCGCCAGCCGAACGAGATTCCCGCTGGTGTGGTCCGCACTGCCGATGAGATTCGTCGTGCTGAAGAGGAGGCTCGCATCAAGAAAGAAGCCGAAGAGCGTGCTGCACGCGAGAAGGCTGAAGAAGAAGCTCGCGAGGCTGCACGCATCAAGAAGGAGAACTCCTTCTGGAATAAGGCTGGCCGTTGGCTGAAGAAAGCAGCGACGGAGATTGTCAAGGAAGAAGAATAAGAAGTAACTAGTAAATTATTATCGTATGGACAACAACATATTGCTCGACTTCGGCGAGCCTGCTAAAGAGAACAGCTACATCAAGGTGATTGGTGTAGGAGGCGGTGGCGGTAATGCCGTTAACCACATGTATCGTGAAGGCATACACGACGTGACCTTCGTACTCTGCAATACGGACAATCAGGCACTTAACGATTCGCCCGTTCCTGTTCATCTGCAACTGGGCAAGGAAGGACTCGGTGCTGGCAATAAGCCCGAAAAGGCACGCGCAGCAGCCGAAGAAAGTCTTGACGACATCAAGAAGATGCTCAGCGACGGCACCCGCATGGCCTTCATCACTGCTGGTATGGGTGGTGGAACGGGTACTGGTGCAGCGCCCGTCATTGCACGTATCTCTAAGGAACTGGGCATCCTGACGGTAGGTATCGTCACTATCCCCTTCCGTTTTGAGGGCGACCGCAAAATCGACCAGGCGCTGGATGGTGTCGAGGAAATGTCGAAGCACGTCGATGCCCTGTTGGTCATCAACAACGAGCGTCTGCGTGAGATCTACCCCGAGCTGACCGTGCTCGATGCTTTCGGCAAGGCTGACGACACCCTGTCGGTAGCCGCTAAGTCGATTGCCGAGATCATCACTGTTCACGGACTCATCAACCTCGACTTCAACGACGTGAAGACCGTGCTCAAGGATGGTGGTGTAGCCATCATGTCTACGGGTTATGGCGAGGGCGAAGGCCGTGTTCGCAAGGCCATTGAGGACGCGCTGAACTCACCCCTGCTCAACGAGAACGACGTGTTCAACTCGAAGAAGATCCTGCTCTCTATCTCGTTCTCAGGCGGTAAGGACGGTAAGGAGTCGCTCATGATGGAGGAGATGAACGATGTCAACGACTTCATGGCTAAGTTTGGTGACTTCGAAATCAAGTGGGGTCTGGCTGTCGACCCAGAGCTGGGCAAGAAGGTGAAGGTGACCATTCTCGCTACAGGCTTCGGCATTGATAATGTCGACGGCATGAGCGACCATATCAAGAAGATGGACCAGCAGACTGCTGCCCGTATCGCTGCCGAGCAGGAGAAGGAGGCACAGCGCGAAGACCGCCGCAACCGCTACTACGGCAACGATGGTCAGGGCAAGCGCTACAAGCGTCGTCCACATATCTTCCTGTTCCGTCCTGAGGATCTGGACAACGACGACGTCATCTCAGCCGTAGAGCAGACGCCTACCTACAAGCGTACCCGTGAGATTCTGGATAGCATCTATACGCAGGCCAATGGCGAGGATATCATGCCTCAGGCAGAGACCGCTCAGCCGTCTGGACCCATACAGGGAACCATCAAGTTCGGCTAATAGATAGGAAAATCCACGATATGATCGATGTCGGGACTTCCGTTTTCGGGAGTCCCGACTATTGTTATGGCGTCCAGCCGGATGTCGCAGCTGATGTGCTTGAATTTCACGTAATGATTGATCGAGGCACGCAGATTGCGCAGCTTCATGTAATCTATAGCCTCCTCAGGTTCTACAAACATACGGTTACGGCGCGTCTTCACCTCGACAAACACCATCACACTACCATCCATAGCAATGATGTCTATGTCGCGATGTCCTGACTTCCAGTTGCGCTCCACTATCTCATAACCCTTCCGTTGCAGATAGCTTGCTGCCAACTCCTCGCCCCATGCTCCTAATTCATTGTGTGCTGCCATAACGATGCAAAAGTAACAAGTTTTCCCGTCATTACCAAACTTTCTATCAGAATAATGCCCGCTTATTTCAGAATAACCCAAGGTTATTTTCCAATAACCCCCGCTTATCCAAAAGCCGA
>CAMVOS010000034.1 GCA_947169185.1 uncultured Prevotella sp. | reverse complement strand
CCAGCGTCTGCTTGTAATCTACGCGGGCATAAGTCTTGCCTGCAATCTCCGACTCTGAGGTCTCATTGACCTTACTCAAATACAGTTCAATCATAACTTTTTTGTGTGTTTTAAAAGTGTTAATAAATAGGGTTAATTATGTGTATTTCATGGCATTAGCATGCCTTTCAACTACACTACAAAGGTACAAAAAATATTTGAATTATGCAAATATTTCCGCACCTTTTTTCATCATTTTTGCAGAAATAACGATAAAAATATCCTCATTCCTTCCACTATTCTAAAACTTTTCGTATCTATCTCGATTAGATTTTGTAACTTTGCAAACAGAATTCCTAATTAAAAGAAAATAACAATGAAAAAGACTTTGAAATCATGGATGCTGCTGTTGATAGTCCTGAGCATCGTGTCATGTACTGTAGACACCGCAGACAACCCTGTGGTTTACACCTCCCTGGAACAGAAACTGACCGCAACGGGAGCCTTCACGGACATCAAGGAGAATCCCGACACAGAGACGATGAAGAGGAAAGAGAAGGGCGAACTGAACTACCAAACGCAATACAGCATGTTCATCAGTCAGCCCGTGAACCACAACCAGCCCGATGGCGACAAGTTCAAGCAGAAGGTGTGCATCTTGTTCCGAGGCTATGACCGTCCTACTATCATGGTCACGGAGGGTTATATGTGGAGCCGTTTTTACGATGCTGAAGACATTGGTGTCAACCTGAATGCCAATATGGTACACGTGGAGCATCGCAACTTTGGCGAGTCGTACAATCAGGACAAAGGCAAGTGGGAGTATGAAACGAGCGCCCAGGTATCGGCAGACCTGCATGCCGTCTATCAGGCGCTGAAGCCCATCTTCAAGGGCAAGTGGATGAGCACGGGCACCAGCAAGAACGGTGAGACCTCGATGGACTATGCCTATTATTATCCGAACGATATGGATCTGGCTGCCGCTTTTTGCTCGCCATTCAACGTCAGTCTCTCTGACAAGGCTTTCGGCCAGTATCTCTTCAACGAGGCGAGTACTGCGGAGTTGCGCGACGTGATAAAAAAGAAAATCCGCAGGGCGTTGACCGATGGCGAAAAGGGACTCTACCTGTCGGCCTGCAAGACATTGAAGGAGGAAGGTGCGCCCGAGCCTACGTTCACCGAATATGTTTTCAATGTCTTCGACACCTATTTCAACGTATTCCAGTACACGCTCCCCAGTAAGCACCAAGAAACGATTGAGTACATGACAAAAGATGATGAGTCGTATGTGATGGAAATTTGTAATTCAATAAAGGGTAACAGAAATCCTGATTACTATACCTACTTTGTGGATTGCGCCAAGGAGCAGGGCCTACCCAACCCGGGCTTTGACTATTTCGCTGATTTACTGGAGGGTACCAGCTTCAAGGCTGAGGACGTGTTGGCATCCTTACTGAAAGAGGAAGACCGCTGGCTGGTGAACCATTACGACAACAGCCAACGTATTGACATCAGGCAGAATTTCTTCGTCAGCTCCACCATGCCCCTGCTTTTCTTCTATTCGAAGGACGATCCCTGGTCGGGTGGTCAGCCCGATAAGATAGGTCCCAACGTCAGGAAGATCATCAACCCCATCGGCGTTCATAGTCCCAAAATCAATGACCCTGACTTTTGCCCTGCGGGAACCAAGCAGGAGGTGATGGATTTCGTCACGACCTATATCTATTGAGAACCTTTAGATTCAGAGACCCCTTTATGTAAAAATACCCCCGAGATTCATGGCGAGTCTCGGGGATTGTTGTCATTTGTAGTAGCCGATGCGGACATCATGTCTGGGGGGACGGAAGGGCGACCAAGAGATGTGGAGCCAGCCGGGACCGGTCAAGAGTTGGTCGGTCAGAGCGTGGGCCTTTAGGAATGAGACCAGGCGTTGGAACATCGCTGGGTCACGAGGGCGGATGTCGGCAGCCTGCCCCTGGAGATGCTGGGAATTGCGGACACCACCGACGAGGGCATTTACGCGTGGGTTGCGGAAGCCGGAGTTGACGATGATGGGACAACCGATGGCCTCGCGGGCTGGCTCCAGCAGCTGGCGGCAACCGTAAGCCATGTTGGCAATCTGCTGGATGGTGGGCATGTTCTTGGGGTATTTTTCCCAGTTGCAGAACTCTGACAGCTTAAAATGCTGCGACAATTGGATGTCATTCACACAAAGGGTCTGACCCTTTGTGTGGTTTTCATTGTTGTGTGTGTTCATGATAGTGACGTTTAATGATTCGAATGTACTGATCGAGGCCGAAGATGCTGCCGGCCAAGAGGAACGACTGGGCGACGTAATAGAGCAGCCCTGAGGCCACGTCGTCGATGTCGATGACCTGATACGCCACCAATGCGATACTACTCACGATGAGCAGCACCGCACAGGCGTACTGAGAGACTTTAAAGCGTGTGTTTTCCATAGCAAATGTTAATTTTTACACAAAAAGAACCGTCCCTTTTGTGTACCTTTTGTGTAATTTTACATGAGCGTGGCAGCGCCTGAAGCGCCAAGGACGAGGCTGATGATGTACCCGAGTGCCTGTAGGATGATTTTCGTTGTTTTGTTCATAATTCTGTGTGTTTTTAAAGTGTTAATAAATAGGGTTAATTGTTTGTGTATCATGGTATTAGATTACCATCTGAATACACTACAAAGGTACGAAAAAAATATGAGATATGCAAATATTTCGGCCATTATTTTCATGTTTTCTTGAGTTAACATAAATCAATTTTTGAGGGTGCAGAATGAATTTTTATTGATTATTTTTTCAGGATGCCGGAAAAGTGATGTACCTTTGTAGTCTATTTGCACTTAAAAACGAAAACACTAAAATAAAGAAAGGAAGGAAATGTTGATGTCAAGAATACATATACGGTATGAAGCGGCAGGCAGTGCGGCCTTGGGTCGACGTGCCAGCAGTGTCGTGCTACAGCGTCTTGGCATCAATAGTGGGGGAATATCGCCAAGTTCTTCTGATCAGTCGCACGACGAAACGGTATTTTCTACTATCATTCACCCCCAAACTCACATTATCCGCTATGACCAATCAGCAACTGCCACGTGCCAGTCCCCAGGAGGGATTCTCCATCGCCCGCAAGGTGATGGCCGATGCCGTTGCCTTCTATCTGGCCAATGGCGGCCCCTCGGTTGCCAGGGAACATGTTGAGCGGCTGGCCAACGAACTGAAGTTCTACGCCGACAGCAACGATGCTTATCTTAATGCATTAGCCCTCATAGCGCAGGCTGAAAAGGAAGAACAGCAGCGTGCTGAGGATCGTGCGCAGCAACAGCAGCGCGACTTGATGTTGACGATGATGGGTGTCATCAAGTCAGGCTCTCCGCACAAGGATTCCGTCCCGTCGTATAATGGCTTGCCCCCTAAGCTCAGTACGCCCAAGGCCATGCTGGTATGGCAGCGGCTGCAACAGTCGGGCTACATCGACGACCACTACCAGCCCGTCAATCTGTCGCGTACACTGTCGGCTGTGTTGGCCGACGAGATGATGATGCTATTGTCCAATGAAAACGACAAGCTGATGGGCATCGACGACAAGTGGCGACCGTTCGAACTGCTTTGGAACAGGAATAATATGCGCGCTGACCATTACCGTTCGCTGAACCAACAGAAAGCCGACCGTTTCAGAACAGAAATCCAGACATTACTGGCCGACATACCTTGATCAGACTGCCTACGCGTAGGTACTACGTAGGCACTTTTTACCACGGTTTCTTCGTAATTTTGCCATCGTAAAACAATGATTGATTATGGCAAACATTACTGAACTCTTACAGAAAATCTACGATGCATCTAACCATGGACGCGACATCATCACCGAGCTTTTTCCCGAGGCTCTTAGCTCTGATGGTAAAAAGAAGAAATTCCGTCTTCGCACGGGCGAACGTACTCCTTCGGCATGTCTGAAGGAACCATCACAAAAGGTTGACTACTGGCGTGTCGTCGACTATGGCGGCGGCGATGGCGAACGCTGCTTTTCGCCCATCGACCTCTACATGCGCGACAAGGGCTACTCGCAACACCAGTTCTCGCTGGCCCTCCACGAACTGATGGAGAAATACAACGTCAGCGATACGCTCAGTGCCCGTGTCAACCGCCCCGACATCACCCGTCGCGACGCCCTGGACAGCGAGGTGGGACAGCCGCCGCGACTTAAGACCAAGGCGACTTTCACGAACGACGAACTGGCCACATGGGGGCCCTGTGTCAAGGCCGAGCACCTGCAGGAGCTGGGCTGGCAAGCCGTCGTGTCGGTCGAGACCACCAAGGAGGATACGGACACCCATCGCCAGACGACGACCGTCAAGAAGGCTACCGAGCACTATCCCATCTTCGTCCAGACCTGCGACTACATCGACGAGCTGGGCTGCGCCCGCCAGTTCCAGAAGGTCTACGAACCCCGTTGCTTCAACAAGGCCTTCC
Source organism: uncultured Prevotella sp. (assembly GCA_947169185.1). Classification (GTDB taxonomy): domain Bacteria; phylum Bacteroidota; class Bacteroidia; order Bacteroidales; family Bacteroidaceae; genus Prevotella. The sequence continues at coordinate 20,250 of CAMVOS010000034.1, read as the reverse complement.
GTTTCTTCACCGTCGGTCAGGTGCCCCGTCATTACATCTTCGGACTGACGGCCCTGCGCCGTAAGTATGCCGAGCGTGGCGAGGAGAAACTCAGCGAGGTCCTGATCGTCAGCGGTGGCAGCGATGCCGTCAATGCCCTGAGCATGGGCTACCAGCCCGTATGGCTCAGTAGCGAGACCGCCGACCTTACCGACGATCAGATGGCCCAGCTGCTGAAGTACGCCCGCCGAATCGTCCTCGTACCCGACATCGACTCGACCGGTCTGAAGGCTGCCCGCCACCTGGCACTCCGTTTTCCGCAGCTCTACATCGCCTGGCTCACACCCGAAGATATGGGCTATCTGCACGACAACCGCCAGCGTCTGCGCAAGGATCTGAAGGACTACATCCAGCTGCATCCCCGCCGCGACGACATGCGCCGACTCATCGACCGTGCCCAGTGTACGCTCTACTGGACCAAGACGGACGATAAGGACGGCCAGACGCAGTACATCATACTGCCCGCACGCCTGAACTACTATCTGGCCATGAACGGGTTCTATACGCTGAAGGACGACACCCGCCGCGAGCCGCTCTACATCCACGTCGACGGTGCGCGCGTCCGTCGGGTAGTGGCGAAGACCATCGTCAACTTCCTCGTCAGTCAGGCCCGACGCGACGGTCTGGACGAGGCCCTGCTGAACCGCCTGCTGCGTTGCCGCGACCTGCCCACCGACCACGTCAGCCACCTTGAGGAACGCTCCGACCTCGACTTCAGCAAGTGTACGCCCGACTCGCAGCGTTTCTATTTCCGCAACGGCTGGGTCGAAGTTACCGCCGACGCTATCAAGCAGTACCGCTACGCCGATCTTGACGGCTGCCACGTGTGGGAAGACACCATCATTCCGCACGACTACCGCTCGATGCAGCCCATGTTCAACGTGCAACGACTCGAGGACGGCGGCTATGGCGTCGAGATAGCCGATGCGCCGCCCAGCAAGTTCTTCCAGATCATCGTCAACACCTCGCGACTACATTGGCGCAAGGTGGAAGAAGGCGGACTGACCCTCACCGACACGGAACAGCGCGAGGAACACCAGTGCCTGGCCAGCAAACTGGCCTGCATCGGCTACCTGCTCTTCGGCTACAAGTCGGAATCGGAGACCTGGGCACCCATCTGTCAGGACTCCAAGCTGGCCGAGAGCGAGGACGAGTGCAATGGTGGTAGCGGCAAGTCGCTCTTCCTGAAGGCCGTCAGCCGTCTGCTCAACATGTTCTACATCGATGCCCACGTGCCCACGATCACCGACAACCGCTTCCTCTTCGACGGCGTCACCGAGGACACCGACCTGATCATCGTCGACGAGTGCGACCGCCGGCTGAACTACGACTTCTTCTTCGGACGCATCACCGGCGATATGAAGGGCGAGGAGAAGGGTAACCACCCCTTCCTGATTCCCTTCGCCAAGAGTCCCAAGATAGCCTTCGCCACCAACTACGTGCTGAAGAAGCACGACGCCAGCACCGAGCGACGCATCTGGCCACAGGTGTTCTCCGACTACTACCACGAGGCCACGCGTCTGAACGACTACCGTGAGTCGCGTTCCATCCGCGACGACCTGGGCTGCAACCTCATGGGCACCGAGTATGACGAACACGACTGGCAGGCCGACATCGCCTTCATGCTGCAGTGTCTGCAGTTCTACCTGTCGTTGCCCAAGGGCGAGCGCCGCATCATGCCGCCTCTTGGTCGTATCGGACTGCGCGAGCAGATGGCTGCCGTGGGCAAGGACTTCAAGCAGTGGGCCGACGACTTCTTTGCCCCCGACGGCGACCACCTGGACTGCGAACTCAAGGCCGAGGACATGCTGGCAGCCTTCAATGCCGAGACCCGCTACGGCTGGTCGCCCAAGAAGTTTGCCCTGCACCTCAAAGACTATTGCGAGCTGGCCGACCACATCCACTGCCTGAATCCTGCCTCCGTGACCGGCAAGAAGAAAGATGGGGAGCGGTGGCATAGGCGTGAGGAGAACAACGTTTTCAAGACATACTATTATGTGATGTCTGAAAGCAAGTACCTGAAGGAACCTTCCAAACCCGATCTGGAGCAACAAGTCCTTATCTTTTAATCCACTCAACAGTCCGCTCATCCACGAGCGGGCTTTTTTGTGCCACATTGCAAGTGTGCCACATTATACCTACTCTTTACCTGCTAACTTTTATTTTTCAACTTAGACCCTCAATTTTTCCTTTTTAATGTGACACATGTGGCACAAAGGTCTTGAAGTTCCTATATAATCATTATTTAAAGGCACTTACGCTACGCAAAATTTTGTGTCACATCCGTGCCACATCTGTAACACATTGAAAAAACGCTTCAATCCGAAACACAAGTTTCTCTCAATAACCCTGCCTTATTGCCGAATAACCCTGCCTTATTGTATGCACAGGGGTTGTCCCCGTGTTACCCCAAGGTGGTGGCATGAGTATGGCGAGGAGGCGCTTTCTCTTAAATAATGTGTAAATTCTATAGCAAAACGTATTTTTCTCAGAAAAACTTCGTATCTTTGCAGACTAACAAAATAGAATAGATGAACGAATTAGATGTTATATATGCCGCCATTGCAGCAAGCGGTTTTTCTGAAGAAACGCTGCTTAAAATAGATGATTTAACAAACAATATACTATATGGAAGAAAAGATTTTATTGGATTTACTCTATCAGAGCATGCAGGACTCTGCAAGGGAGGCGCGCCTCTCATTGGGGCGTCCATCGTCGTCAGCTACGCGCGAAGAAGCCTTACAGCAGGTAGCAATGCTGAAAGCAGCCAAAGACAGTGCAAGCCGAGTGCAGAAATAAGCTCGCTTAATTTCTGCCGAGACGCAGCCTGTGCTCGCTCGATAGAGCAAGGAAGCTGCCCAGCCAATTGGCAGATAGACGAGGAACAAGAACGTCTGCTTGAAGAGTGGGCCAGAGCAAAAGGTCTTTGGTTTGAAAACTCAGATAGCATCATCCAAAAGAACTTTGGCCCTATGATTGCCCAAGGAGCAGAGGCCAAGGTGTATTACAAAGAAGGCGACCCCTCAGTAGCCAAAGAGCGCACATCCATCTACTCTACCACCAATAAAGCCTTGGAAGCTATTGCCCTGCACAACTATCTCTTCCCTGAGACTGCAATGCGGGTTATCGGCTTTACTCGCGACAGCGACAGATTGCTGCGCATTGTGCTCACCCAGCCATACATTCGCTGCCAACGACTAGCAACCAAGGAAGAAATTGACGCTATGGTGGGAGAAAAAGGATTCCGTGACAACTGGCAGGGGCAAGGCGTGAACTACATTTCCGACCGTCTGGCCTTGGAGGATATGCACCCCGCTAACGTGTTCATCGACGAACTGACAGGTAGACCGACTTGTATTGATTGCATTGTGAAGTTCTCAAGTGCACAGTAGAACCGACCCTACTGTGCACTTTTTATTGCAATATTACATTGCATTTGTTTTTCGTTCGGTTTGCACTACCTTTTCGCGATGCGAGAAGGTACTTCCGTTCGAAAATACAAAAAACATTTTGCATTTTGCTCACTTATTCGTACCTTTCACCTTTGGTGAATGTAGGCTGCACCTCAGAAAAACTCAAATAAATTTGGTTTTTCGTTCGGTTTGCACTACCTTTGCACCCGCAAAATGAGAAATGAGATGAAAATGAAGGCCGCATTATTCGATTTGGATGGTGTTGTGTTTGATACGGAACCGCAGTATACCGTATTCTGGGGACAGCAGTGTCGTGAGTATCATCCTGAGCATCCGGGACTGGAGCAGGAGATCAAGGGACAGACGCTGACGCAGATATACGATGCCTGGTTTTCTGGGGCGCTGACGCCTCAGCAGGCTGTTATTACGGAGCGTCTGAATCAGTTTGAGCAGCAGATGCATTACGACTATATTGCTGGTTTTGTAGATTACATCACGTCGCTGCGTCAACAAGGTGTGAAGACGGCTGTGGTGACGAGTTCGAACCAGCCGAAGATGCAGGCCGTGTATCAGGCCCGTCCGGAGTTTCGTGAATTGTTCGATGCCATTCTGACATCCGAGGATTTCGAGCGCTCGAAGCCCGATCCCGACTGCTATCTGAAGGCAGCCGCCCGCCTGGGTGTCGACAAGGACGACTGTGTGGTGTTCGAGGATTCGTTCAACGGACTGAAATCGGGTAGGGCAGCAGGCATGTTTGTTGTCGGCCTGGCTACCACGAATGCGGCGGAAAAGATAGCGCCGCTGTGTGATGAAGTTATCAAGGATTATACGAAAAAGATTTAAAGAATAAAAAATAAAAAGATTATGGCAGGATATTTAGTATCAGACAACCGCAAGGTGACGACCCACCGTTTCATGGAGATGAAGCAGAAGGGCGAGAAGATTTCAATGCTCACGAGCTACGACTATACGATGGCAGGTATCGTTGACAAGGCAGGTATTGACGCCATACTGATTGGCGATTCTGCCTCGAACGTGATGGCAGGTAATCAGACCACGTTGCCCATTACCGTCGACCAGATGATATATCACGCCAGCTCCGTGGTGCGCGCCGTACAGCGTGCCCTCGTGGTGTGCGACATGCCCTTCGGCAGCTACCAGATAGGCTCTCACGACGCTGTGGCTAACGCCATCCGCATCATGAAGGAGAGTGGCTGCGATGCCTTGAAACTGGAAGGTGGTGTTGAGATTATAGACAAGGTGAAGCGCATACTGGATGCCGGTATTCCCGTGATGGGACATCTGGGACTGACACCTCAGAGCATCAACAAGTTCGGTACATACGCCGTTCGTGCCAAAGAAGAGGCTGAGGCCGAGAAGCTGATTTCTGATGCCAAGCTGTTGGCTGATACAGGCTGTTTCGGTGTCGTACTGGAGAAGGTGCCTGCTCAGTTGGCTGCACGTGTAACGAGCGAGATTTCCGTTCCTACAATAGGTATTGGTGCCGGTAACGGTTGCGATGGTCAGGTGCTGGTTGTGGCCGACATGCTGGGTATGACTCAGGGCTTCTCGCCTCGTTTCCTGCGCCGTTATGCCAACCTGAACGAAGTTATCACTGATGCCGTAGGCAACTACGTCAGCGATGTCAAGAGCGGCGATTTCCCTAACGAATCAGAGTCTTATTGATGAATAATCAGACAACGCCAGTACATCTGCGTCTCTGGCATCATGAGTTCTGGCTATTGGTCATTGCCAATTTGCTGCTGACGATGTCGGTATACCTGTTGATACCCACCTTCCCGCAATGGTTGATGGGCGAACAACACTTTACCCCTGAAGAGACAGGACTGACGATGGCCGCCTTTGCCTTGGGCTTGTATCTGTTTGGTCCGACATGTTCGTGGCTGGTTCAGCATTACCGTCGTAATACGGTTTGTCTGTGGGCCATAGTGGCTATAGCGGTCAATGTGCTGGCGTTAGGCTATTTCAGTCCTCTGACGTCGTTCACGAGGGCCATCATACACCGTATTGCCTTAGGCGCAGCCTTCGGATTGGCTCAGATGGTGTTGACATCCACGCTAATCATTGATACCTGCGAGTCACATCAGCGTACTGAGGCAAACTTCGGTGCGGCATGGTTCTCACGCTTTGCATTGTCTCTTGGCCCGTTGGCAGGTTTGGCCCTTGCCGTTCTGCCACAGAATTATTACGTGTTGCAACTAAAATGCGAATTATCGCAGATTACGCCGATACTGCTGGGGTCTGGAATCCTGGCACTTGTCAGCTTAGTGCTTATCTATCGCGTGACATTCCCGTTCCGTACCCCAGAGGAGGGCGTCAGCATGGTCTCTCTTGACAGATTCTTCCTGCCAAGCGGTTTCCCGCTATTCCTTAATCTGTTGCTTATCAGCATTACGGTTGGCATAGTACTGACGCTGTCATTGACGATGGTATTCTATGCCTTGATGATGGGAGGTTTCCTGCTGGCTTTGCTTGCTCAGCGTTTTGTGTTCAGCAATGCTGAGTTGAAGAGTGAAGTGATCAGTGGTCTCATCCTGATTATAGCGGCCCTATCCGCCATGTTGGTTTATCCGGCCAGTTTCGTAGCACCGTTGTTGCTGGGATTGGCCATAGGTCTTATCTGTTCGCGATTCCTGCTGTTCTTTGTCAAGTTGAGTCGCCACTGTCAGCGAGGAACCTCACAAAGCACCTATTTCCTGAGTTGGGAAACAGGGCTGGCATTGGGACTGGGACTTGGCTATGGCGTATTTAGTGACGACCGCAGCATGTTGCTCTATACATGTCTTTCCATTACTGTCATCGCACTCTTGATGTACCACTTCTTCACTCACCGCTGGTTTATGAAGCATAAAAACCGCTGACGTCTAAGCATCAGCAAAGACGCGACCATCTTCGAGGGTGATTTTCAGCTTGGTGTATTCGCAGTGGAAATCATTCTTTAGACGGTCGAGATAGCGTGCGCTCTCCCACTTACACATAGGCAGGTCGTGAAGCAGATAGTTGCCACAGGATTCTGGCTGTGTAGCAGGCACCTCTGTCTGTGTGAGAATCCATTGCAGACATTGGATAGTCAGCTGACGCATGTCCTCGACAGTGTATGAACCTGTCATGATGATATACATGCCTGTGAGGCAACCCATAGGCCCTACATATACCACGTCGTCCTTCGCCACCGAATTACGGAACCAGGTAGCCATCAGGTGTTCAAGACTATGCATGGCAGAAGGTGCAACAGCCGGTTCTTGATTGGGTTCAGTAATACGCAGGTCAAAAGTGGTAAAACCCTTGTCCTCGCGCGACACATAGATGCCAGGCTTCAGGTGCGTGTGGTCAATCGTGAAACTTTGTATAACTTCCATAATCTTGGTGTTTTTTCTAATTTCTGTGCAAAGTTAATCAAAAAAGTAGAATTTATGCTTTCTTTCTCTTTTTTTTTACTAACTTTGCGCCGTAAAACCCAAACACGCATCTATAGATGTCTAAGAATAAGACGCCACACTTTGACCTAAGAATAGTACGCAGCCTGGCAATAACATTATTGCTATTGATATGTAATATGTTACATGCTGAGAGGATGGAGCGTGTATTTTTCATGTACGGCTCCTCGCACGGCTTAGCTGATAATAGTGCCCAAACCATTATGTGTACGAAAACGGGACGTATGGTTATTACCACTATCGGACATGTAAACTTTTACGATGGTGCCAATTTCGTCCATATCGACCCGACAGCAGAAAACGACTATCCACTTCCTAAATATTCCGGTCACTATCATCTCTATTTTGACAAGCATCATCATCTTTGGGTAAAGGACAAACATAAGGTGACTTGTGTTGACTTGTTGAAGGAACAGTTCGTTGTCAATGTAGACTCTGTTATCAAGAGCATGGGCATGAAAGAAGATGTGGAGGATTTATTCGGCGACGGTGAGAACGCGATGTGGTTCATGTCAAAGAGCAAGCTGTATTGTCCTAAGCGAAATATAACCTTACCTGTCAGACAGAAGGCAGAATTGCACGATATCGACATCTATAACAATAGTGTCTTGCTGCAATTTTTTGCCAATGGGGTTGTATCAGCTTATGACCTTTCGACAGGCAAACATCTTTATGACGTATCGTCATTCCTTGATGGCAAGACCGAACATTTCCAGTCGTCCGTAACACTTCATGACGGTCGATACTTCTATCAGATCAGAAACGAAGAGAAAGAGGGTTGTCTGATGCGGTTTGATGCTGCCACACAAGAATGGAAGGAGCTATTGCATACACCTTATCATTTAAACAATATGACGAATTATGAAGGTGTGCTGTTTATTGCTTCTGAATATGGCTATTGGGAGTTTAACCCCATTTCGGGCGAGAAATCACATAAGGAGTCGCTAAAGTTGAATAATGGCCGCAAGTTAGAAACTGATATCAATACGATTGCTTTCGACCGTCAAGGTGGCATGTGGGTAGGTACCGAGAAACGGGGACTGTTCTATGCCAAGCCCTTCACGTCGCCATTTTATGCCTATGGCTGGGACGAACCTGAGGCTTTGAAATATGCCCAGATGCTTGATAATGTTCCAGAGATAACCAATGCTGAACCCTTAGGTCGTCATGTCAACTGCAAGTATACTGACAGTCGTGGCTGGACGTGGACAGGACTCTATACTGGTATACGATTGGAACGTCCAGGAAAAAAGCCTTATCTGTTTACTGTCAAGGATGGCTTAATGAACGAAATGGTGCATAGTGTGATAGAAGACGACTTCCACGATATTTGGGCAGGTACAAGTTTTGGTATCACTCATATGTTTGTTAATAATGACAGCGTAGTGCGTGTAGAGAGTTACTATAGCCGCGATAATGTTCCCGACGAGTCGTTTGTCAATCGTCGTGCTATGAAGCTTAACGACGGCACTATCGTCATGCAGTCGCTCGACCATATCGTAGTCTTTAATCCGCATCATTTCCATACAGATTCTTTCTCGAGAATGGTGCTCTATCCGAAGCTGATACGACTGGTTGTAAATGGGCGCGAGATGAAGCCTGGCATGAAACTGGATGACCGTATCATACTGGAAAATGCTATTACTCGAACATGGAATATCACAGTAGGCTACAACCAGAATTCATTGATGCTGGTCTTCTCGGGCTTGAACTTCCTACGACCTACGCAGACCTATTATCGCTATCGTGTAAAGGGCTTTATCGACGAGTGGCAGGTGATGTCGTATTATAGTTCTGATGGTTATGTGGACGAATTAGGCTTGCTGCGTCTGCCGTTGATAGGACTAAAGCCTGGTCGGTACGAATTAGAGATGCAAGTATCCATGTCGCCAGAGCTATGGCCTCAGAATCCTATTACATGGACTATCAACGTAGAGGAACCGTGGTGGCGTACGACCGGTCTGTATTCGTTGCTGTGCTTTCTGTTTGTAACACTTGTGTTGGTTAACTTCTTAATATATAATAAAAATATCCGTCTTCGCATGAATATTTTCAACGGCGAAGCCGAACTGAAGCACCGTATCACGACTTATGCCCTTCGTTGCAACACATTAGAGAGAGAGGTTCTGACACCATTCTCGCTTCAGAGGGAAGGTTCTATTGATGTGGATCCTGTTTTCTCGGATATTATGATAAAGATTGTTCCATTTGTACAACAGTGTAAGGATCAAGAAATCAGCTTTGATATCCAACAACTGGCTGATATGGCCGGTGTGGATATACAGGAGTTCTATCAGCAAATGTCATTGCATCTCAACGAAAGTCCACGACTGATGATGTTGCGTTTGAGATTGGATAAAGTGGCAAAGATGCTTGTCGAGACAGACAAAACGAAAGAGGAAATTGCCGAGGAGTTAGGTTTTACAACGACCAACTACATGATTTCCAGCTTCTTCCATCGTTATCGTCAAACGCCTGACAACTATCGGAATTCTAAGGCTCTGTAGGCTACCAGCCCCCACGTTCTGTCCATAGGACCTTTATAGTAGACTAATGCTTGGTAGCGATTCTCCGTCTGATAGAAGTTGCCTTCCGAAGCAGGAACACCGCCCGTTGCTGTTGTGTAGTAGTATGAGTAATAACCCTGTTTCAGTAACAGTCGTGTATAGTAGATGTTCTTGGCACCGTCATAACGCATCTTGTAGGTCTCGCTATCCTTATCGGTCGCCCAGTGTCCGCCAATGTAGAGGTCGCCTTGATAAGGTGCCTTTAACGTAAAGTTCACCCATACATATTCGCAGGTGTAGTCAGACTCCGATCGCTCGCTATTACGGATGCAGAAAGCGCCGTCGGCATCCACATCAGTCAGATAGTTTTTCCGTTCTGTAGCCATAAAAGGATAGACCTCATACTGATGTCCGTCCCAGTCAATGCGGTCGATGCCCATGGTGGGATGGCTGACATCGAGAACCTCAAACTTGTGATATTCGTTGCCAGCATCGAAGATAAGCGGACGCTGGTGTGTCCATTCCAGTCCCTGCATGCTGATAGATGTTGGACGCAGGTCACGACGTGCTGTGTCGTCACGCCAGTTCTGTAAAACTACCGTCTTCAGTTCTTCATCGCGATTGGTGACCCGCAACGAGTTGTAACGCAGGAACATATTCACCTGCTGATGACTCACATTATGGTCGATGTCTGTGTTCGACGAGACGTTGAGTCCTAAGTCCATTTGTTGGTCGACAACATAAAACTCTACCTGCAGTACCTCTTCGTTGCCTTTGTCTTCGTCGATAACCGTCACCCGATAGTTGCCGCTTATCTTAAGTTTACAGCGGTCGTTAGGAATGGTAAACTGGTAATGCGTATAGGGAATAATCGTGTTTATGCTGTTCTGATAGTCCTCAATGGGATTGTTGTTGAATCCTTCGAGCCAGTCGCTCTCAAAGATTGATTCCGATGTAGTCCAATCGTATTCGCAGTGTTCGATACGGTAGCAGAGTCGATGGTAGTTATGCGACAACTCATCGAAACCGATAGTCATCACGTCATCGCTGTTCAGCTGCATTACAGGACGATTCAGCCAGTCACCATTCACGATGCTGGTAAGTGTCTTGAACCTTGATGACATGATGCGATTGGCGGCTGTAATAGGTAAGGCCATCAGCATCAGAAACAGTAGCATTCTTATCTTCATGGGCACAAAGGTACGAATAAGCGAGTAAAAAAACAAATATAATTTGGCATTTTGCCCATTTATTTGTAATTTTGCACCCATTATGACTGAAGTGACAATCAAAGACGACGTGTTGCGCAAAGCAGCCGCAGAAGGCATGGATGCTTTCGTGGGTGCCTTTATAACAGCTATCAAGGAAGCTATCGGTGGACAACTGACGGCAGAAAACATGGGTAGTCTTAATGCCGACCAGATTACGCTGCTCGCATGGGACACTCTGCACGAGGAGGTGATGGATGGTGGTTTTGTACAACTCATCCATAACGGCTATGGTCCCTTCATCTTCAAGAATCCGCTGGCCAAAGCTTTGAAACTGTGGGGACTGCGTGACCTGTCGAAGCTCATCTACAATGCGCATACATTATATATTAAATACCATGAGGCTATCGAGCGAGACTGTAACGAGGACGAGTTTATGGCCCTGTTTGAACAGTTTCCTGAATTTGACGATATGGATGATGAGTTTGTCGAGCAGGAAGAGACGTGGACGGAACAGATAGCCCGCTATATTGATGAACATATAGACAATTTTGTAACTATCCAATGAACAAAGAAGAAGAACTGATCAGGAAGAAGAGTCCTGTTAATATACGAAATAAGAAAGCCTCGTTCGAGTATTTCTTCATTGAGACTTTCACCGCTGGTATTGTTCTTACGGGTACTGAAATTAAAAGTATCCGTTTGGGTAAGGCCAGCTTGGTTGATACCTACTGTACTATTATGAATGGCGAGATGTGGGTGAAAGGCATGAACATTTCGCCCTATTTCTACGGGTCGTACAATAATCATGATATGAAGCGCGATCGTAAGTTGCTGTTGACAAAGCGTGAGATTCAGAAGCTAGAGTCGGCTACCAAGCAGACGGGGTATACCATTGTGCCTCTGCTGGTGTTTATTGATCCCAAAGGTCGTGCCAAGATGGATATCGCACTGTGTAAGGGTAAGAAGGTGTTCGACAAGCGTCAGACGCTGAAGGAGAAAGAAGACCGACGTGAGATGGATCGCGTCATGAAGAATGCTCGAGGTTTGTAAGAAGTAAGATTTTAGAAATAATGAAAAGACTGATAACGATATTTTTTCTGTTGATGGCGCTGGTTGTTCAGGCACAGCAGAAACGAGAATTTAGAGGCGCTTGGATACAATGTGTTAACGGCCAATTTAAGGGTATAGGCACTGAGACAATGCAGCGTACGTTGACCTATCAGCTCAACGAATTGCAGAAGGATGGTTGCAATGCCATCATTTTTCAGGTGCGTCCTGAATGCGATGCCCTCTACGAGAGTGATTTGGAACCGTGGAGCTACTATCTGACGGGTAAACAGGGTGATAAACCCTATCCCTATTGGGACCCCTTGCAGTGGATGATTGATGAATGCCACCGCCGTGGTATGGAGTTGCATGCATGGATTAATCCCTATCGTGCTAAGACAAAGTCGCCCCATCAGAATGCTGCAAATCATGTCATTGTACGCCATCCCGAATGGACCTTTACCTACGATGGTTTAACACTGCTAAATCCTGCTTTTAAAGAGTGCCGCGACTATATTTGCGACGTAGTGAAGGATATCGTTGAACGCTATGATGTCGATGGTCTGCATATTGATGACTATTTTTATCCATATCCTGTAGCAGGTGTTGAAATACCTGATGAAGCGCAGTTCCGTGCCACTCCTAATGGGATGAAGAATCGTGACGATTGGCGCCGCTACAATGTCAACCTGTTTATTCAACAGGTGTACGAAACGATTCATCAGACAAAGCCCTGGGTCAAGTTCGGTGTGTCGCCCTTCGGCATCTATCGCAACAAGAAGAGCGACCCCAACGGCAGCCTTACCAACGGTCTGCAGAACTACGACCAGCTATATGCCGACGTGCTGCTGTGGGATGCCAACGGTTGGATGGACTACTGCGTGCCCCAGCTGTATTGGGAGATAGGCAACAAGGCTGCCGACTATGACGAGCTTATCCATTGGTGGAACCGTCACCTGACACGCACCGCACTCTATATTGGCGAGGACGTCGAGCGCACCGTCAAGTTTGCTGACCCCACCAACAAGAACGTCCATCAGTTGGGTGCCAAGATGGCACTGCATGCCGAATTGCCTCGCATTCAGGGCACCGTGTTATGGTACGCTAAGGCTGCTGTCGACAACGTCGGCAACTATGGCACTCTGCTGCGCAACAACTACTGGCAGACACCCGCCCTGCAACCCCTGATGCCGCACATCGACGACAAGGCACCCAAAGCACCCCGCAAGTTGAAGGTCATTAAGATGGACGACGATGAGCAGGTGCTGTTTTGGACGGCTCCAAAGGGTAGGGGATGGAAAGACGAGGCCGTTAAGTATGTCGTCTACCGCTTCGAACATGGCGAGCCTCTGAACATCGACGATCCCTCGAAGATAGTGAAAATCACCACCGACTGCCTCTATCCGCTGCCTGCCGACCAGCCGGGCCGCTACACGTATGTCGTTACCGCTCTCGACCGTATGCACAACGAGAGCAAGATAGCCAAGAAGAAGGTCAAGCTATAACCTTTATGCCTTGAGATAAAGGTTGTACTGCAATTCATCAGCCATCGTGCTTTGCGGGCCATGTCCGGAGAGTACGATGGTTTCTTTTGGCAACTGTTTGACGACGGTGGTCAGACTGTGTTCCATCTCTGCCCAGCTGCTTTCGGGGAAGTCGGTGCGCCCGATGCTCATGCGGAACAGGGTGTCGCCGGTGAAGACGGTATTTTCCTCTTCGCAGTAGAGCAGTGCCGAGCCGTGGCTGTGGCCGGGGGTGTGCAGCACCTGTAGGGTGTGGTTGCCAAACGTAATGGTGTCGCCATGTTTCAGCAGACGGCCTATGGGTGGCTGTTGCTCGGTGATGTTCATACCGAAGAGGGTGGCGGCGTGCATGGGCAGCTGTTCGAGCAGCGTCTGGTCCTCGGCACATATCTCGACCTTCAGGCCATACTGGCTGTAGACGAAGGCATTGCCGAAGTTGTGGTCCAGATGGCCGTGGGTGGCCACGAGGTGGACAGGCTTTAGACTGTTGTCTTTAATATAGGCAGCCAGGGCTTGCTTTTCTTCGTCGTAGTAGGCACCGCAGTCAATGATGACGCACTCGTTGGTGTCGTCGCTTACCACATAGCAGTTCTCCTGCAACGGGTTATACATCAGTCGCTTGATATTCATAGGGGCAGATAGATAACGTGTTTCTCCTTAAACCATTCCTCGCTGAACCACTGGCTTAACTCCATTGTCTCTACAATCTTGCGGTAGGGTTGCAGCTCGGCATCCAGATTGCCACCCTTCAAGCAGATGATGCCGTTGGGCAGTGCGTTCGTTTGTTCTTTGGCAATGTTTTTCTTGACAATCTTAACAAGGTCGGGTAGGGGCATGACAGCTCGGCTTACTACAAAGTCGTACTTGCCTTTCTCGTCCTCACCACGCAGATGCTCAGGGGTACAGTTCTTCAGCCCGATGGCTTTGCAGACCTCTTGGGCTACACGGATTTTCTTACCCGTGCCGTCGATAAGCTTAAACTGGCATTCGGGAAAGAGAATGGCCAGCGGAATGCCTGGGAATCCGCCTCCTGTGCCAAAGTCGAGGATACGGGTGCCTGGGCGGAAGTTCACCATCTTGGCAATAGCCATCGAGTGGAGCACATGGTGTTCATAAAGGTTGTCGATGTCCTTGCGCGATATGACGTTGATTTTTGCGTTCCAGTCGCGATACAATTCGTCAAGCAGAGCAACCTGTTGAAGTTGCTCTGCAGACAGTTGTGGGAAATACTTTTGAATGATATCCATTTACAAACTTAGTAGATAATCGATGAAAGAATGTAGGCCACGATGGTCGACGTGAAAACACAGATGAGGCCTGGCATCATGAACGAGTGGTTCAGTAGGTATTTGCCAATGACGGTCGTTCCTGAGCGATCGAAGTTCACCGTAGCGATATCAGAGGGATAGTTGGGGATGAAAAAGTAACCGTAAACAGCAGGTAGAACACCTAACAATACAGGTCCTTCAATACCCAGCGAGTAAGCCAGTGGCAGCATGGCCACCACAACGGCACCCTGAGAGTTGATTAATACCGATACAAGGAAGAATACAAAGGCTATGCTCCAAGGATACTGTGCTACAACGCCGGCCAGCATCATCTTCATCTCGCCCATATAGTTGGAGAAATAAGTGTCGGCCAGCCAAGCAATACCATAGATGGCAACAACAGCTACCATACCTGACTGCCATACCGGACCGGCAACGGCCTTCTTCGGGGATGCCTTACAGAAGATAATCATCAAGGCGGCTGCAGTAATCATGACAACCTGAATAACGATGTTCATGGGCAGCGTCTTGTCATACCATTCGGTGGTGCCTTTTATATAGACGTTCGCCTTCACCAGCTGGTCGCCTGAAACGGCCAAGTCTGGGGTTATATAGAGGGCATTGGCATCTTGAACGGCACGTAAAGTCTTGTAAGAAGGCAGTGCTTCCTGGATAATGGCGAAGAACACGATGACGGCCAGTGCACCCAAGAAGATGAATACGGCGTTCTTAGCCGATTGCGGAATCTCCTTGTCGAGTGTGGTTGCGCTCGAACCATAGATGTATTCACGCTGTACGGGGTCGGCTATCTTCTTTTGGAATTCGGGGTCTTTGTCCAAGTCCAGTCCGCGATGGTACGAAGCGGCGGCAGCTGCCATCAGTCCACAGAGACAGGCGGGAATGGAAATCATCAGCACATCGGGAATGGTGATGTCAAAACCGTTGGTGTTCGAGATGCTGACAAAGGCAACAACAGCGGCAGCAATAGGCGAGCACGTAATGCCCACCTGCGAGGCTATAGAGGCCACACCACACGGACGTTCAGGGCGAATGCCTTTCTTTAGCGCAATGTCGCAAATAATTGGCATTAAAGTATATACAACATGACCAGTACCTACCAATACCGTCAAGAAGAATGTGGTCAGCGGAGCCAGGAATGTGATACGGTCCGGATGCTTGCGCAGAAGACGTTCGGCCATCTGAATCAGCCAGTCCATACCACCAGAGGCTTGCATAATACCAGCACACGTGACAGCAGCAATGATGATATAGATAACATCAGTAGGAGGATTGCCTGGCTTTAAACCGAAACCGAAAACTAGCAGTGCAAGGCCGATACCAGATATAGCACCCAAGGCCAGACTGCCATAGCGCGAACCTACCCAAAGTGCGCCCAGCACAATCAGTAGTTGCAGAATCATTAATAGTGACATAAGCGATTGTTTTTGTTGTTTTAGTTATATGTTATTTCTTCGTTTTAATAATTTCTTGCAAAAATAATAAATATTATTGGAACTTCCAAAAATATGACGCAAAATCTCAAATATATTTTGCATTTTCCTCACTTATTCGTACCTTTGTACCCGCTAAAGAAGAATTAGAAAGAATGGTACCATACTTAGACGTACAACATCTCTCAAAGTCGTTTGGTGCCCTACAGCTATTTCGCGACATCAGTTTCTCGATTGGTGAAGGCCAAAAGGTGGGACTGATAGCCAAGAATGGTACGGGTAAGTCAACGTTGCTCTCCATACTCAGTGGTAAGGAGGGTTACGACTCTGGCAGTATTGTGTTCCGTCGTGACCTGAAGGTGGGCATGTTGGAGCAGTCGCCTGAGTTTGACCCTGACGAGAGTGTGCTGGATGCATGCTTCAACCATCAGGGTGAGGATGAGAAGGTGTTGAAGGCTAAGCAGGTACTGACGCAGCTGAAGATTCGTGACCTGAACCAGCGGATGGGTGAGCTTAGCGGTGGTCAACAGAAACGTGTGGCATTGGCTAATGTGTTGTTGACGGAACCAGACCTCTTGATACTCGACGAGCCTACGAACCACTTGGATTTGGAGATGATAGAGTGGTTGGAGGGTTATCTGGCTCGAGGCAACAAGACGTTGCTGATGGTGACGCACGACCGTTTCTTTTTGGATCGTGTATGTAGCGTTATTTTGGAACTTGATGACCAGACCATCTATACCTATCGCGGCAATTATGCGTACTATTTGGAGAAGCGTCAGGAACGTATCGATAATCGACGTGCTGAGGTGGCTCGTGCCAATAACCTGTATCGTACAGAACTGGAGTGGATGCGTCGTATGCCACAGGCACGAGGTCATAAGGCACGTTATCGTGAGGAGGCTTTCTATGAATTAGAGAAGGTAGCCAAGCAACGATTGGAAGAACGCCAGCTGCGACTGAAGGCCTCGAACGTCTATATAGGCAGCAAAATCTTTGAATGCCAGTATATCTCAAAGAAGTTCGATGATGTCATCATCTTGAAGGACTTCTACTATAATTTTTCGCGATTCGAGAAGATGGGCATTGTGGGTAATAACGGTACGGGCAAATCGACGTTCATCAAGATGCTGTTAGGACAAGTGCCTGTGGACGATGGGCGTATTGTGATAGGTGAGACAGTGAAGTTTGGCTATTTTTCGCAGGAAGGGCTGCAATTTAATGAGCAGGAGAAGGTCATTGATGTCATCACGAAGATTGCCGACTATGTGGACCTTGGAAGCGGCAAGAAACTCTCAGCCTCGCAACTGCTACAATACTTCCTGTTTACACCAGAACAGCAATACAACTATGTGTATAAGCTGAGTGGTGGTGAACGACGCAAACTGTACCTCTGTACCGTATTGATGCAGAATCCTAACTTCCTGGTGCTAGACGAGCCTACCAATGACCTTGACATCGTGACGCTGCAAATCCTTGAGGAATACTTGCAGGACTTCCCTGGTTGTGTTATCGTTGTCAGCCACGACCGCTACTTTATGGACAAGGTGGTGGACCATCTGCTGGTGTTCAAAGGACAGGGCGAGGTTAAGGATTTCCCAGGCAACTATACGCAGTATCGGGAGTGGGCCAATATGGTGGCAGATTCTAGTAGTTCTAGTAAGACTAGTCCTACTAGCAATACTAAAGCCAACTATCGTCATGAAGACCGCAGGCGCTTGTCGTATAAGGAGAAACGCGAGTTGGAACAGTTAGAGAAAGACATCGCTGCACTGGAGGCTGAGCAGCATCAGATAGAAGAAGCGCTGTGCGGAGGAACCACCTCTGTCGAGGAGATAACTACCATGAGCAAGCGTCTGCCTGTGCTGAAGGATGAACTGGACGAGAAGTCCATGCGTTGGCTGGAACTGTCTGAAATTGAGAATTGAAACTTGAAAATTTATGATACAGCAACAATATCCATCACAATTGTTGGAACGGGCCGTGCAGGAGTTTGCTAAGTTGCCTGGCGTAGGACGTAAGACTGCCTTACGATTGGTGTTGCACCTATTGCGTCAGGACGTAGAGGACGTAGAGAAACTGACGCATGCTATCTTACAAATGAAGCAGGAGGTCAAACGTTGCAGTGTATGCCATAATATCAGCGACAGTGAGGTGTGTCCTATCTGCAGCGACTCGCATCGTGATGCGTCTACTGTTTGTGTGGTAGAGAATATTCAGGATGTGATGGCTGTTGAGAATACACAGCAATTCACTGGTCTGTACCATGTATTGGGTGGTGTCATCTCACCCATGGACGGTATAGGTCCCAGCGACCTCGAGATAGAGTCGCTTGTTTCTCGCGTGCGCGCGGGTAATATTAAAGAGGTCATACTGGCCTTAAGTTCAACGATGGAAGGCGACACGACAGGTTTCTATATCTTCCGCAAGTTAGCGCCATTTAGTGACCTAAAGATTAGTATCATTGCCCGTGGAATCAGTGTTGGTGACGAATTGGAATATACCGATGAGGTGACGTTGGGGCGGTCAATCTTGAATCGCACACCATTTGAGGGGAAATAGACTTCAAAATATCGAAACAATGAAATATCGAACAATATGAACTCTGAAACAATACAATTCATACTGACCACGACCATGCAGTTGCTGACGTTAGCTTGTGCTTATCTAGGTCTACGTTTGATAAAGAAGAATTGGAAGTTACGCATGGCGTTGATTGTCGTGCCATTGTTGGCAAATGCCATCCTGTATATCATCTATCGCACCACAGCGTTCTTTTATCTGGGTGTAATTCTGTTACTTTGCATTCCATTTGTATGGCCAAGAAAATCAGCATAATCATCGTCAGCTATAACGTCTGCCAATTGTTGGACGAGTGTCTGCAGAGTGTTGAAAAGGCTCTCAATGGTATCGACGGTGACATCTTCGTGGTGGATAACCGTTCGACCGACCATACGGTAGAGACGTTGCGACCCAAGCATCCGCAAGTGCATTTTATTGCTAATCCGAAGAACGTCGGTTTTGCACGTGCTAATAATCAGGCCATACGCAGGTCGGATGCTGAATATGTGCTGCTGCTCAATCCGGACACCGTAGTCTATGAACCGACGATCAAGGGCTGTCTCGATTTTATGGATGCACATCCTGAAGCGGGTGGGGCAGGTGTTCGTATGTTGACTCGCGAAGGACGTCCTGCTCCAGAATCGCGTAGAGCCATTCCCACTCCTTGGGTGTCAATGCTTAAAATGTTGGGGTTTACTCGTCGCTATTATATGAGCGACCTGCCGTGGGACCAGCCTGGTCAGATTGAGGTCGTCAGCGGTGCCTATTGTCTGTTGCGTCGTCAAGCACTCAATCAGGTAGGCATGCTCGACGAGGATTTCTTTATGTATGGCGAAGACATTGACCTCTCGTTCCGATTGCTGAAAGGCGGTTGGCAAAACTGGTATCTGCCATTCGATATTGTCCATTACAAGGGCGAATCGACAGAGAAAACTTCTTTCCGCTATGTTCATGTGTTTTATGATGCAATGCTCATCTTCTTCCGCAAACACTATGGACATCTCAGCATCCTACTCTCGCTGCCTATCAAGATTGCCATTTACTTCCGTGCATTCTTGGCACTGGTGCAGATGTTGACGCAGCGACTACACAATTTCCTACATCCTCAAAGCGATATCAAAGTATGAAGACAGAAAATTCAATAAATGTTACACTGCGAGCCATAGAGCCTGAAGACTTAGACCTACTCTATCAGATTGAGAACGACCAGAAACTGTGGCAGGTAGGAGCAACTAATGTGCCTTATTCGCGTTATACGCTTCACGACTATATTGCTACCTCAAGTGACGATATCTATGCCGACCGCCAAGTGCGACTGATTGTAGAGAATGCAGAACACAAAACCATAGGTGTCTGCGACATCGTACGCTTTGAACCCCAACATCTGCGTGCTGAAGCTGGCATCGTCATCATGAAACCCTATCGTCAACAAGGATATGCGCAAGCTGCTATCAGACAATTGGCTCACTATGCACTCACCATCCTGCATTTGCACCAACTCTATGCTGTGGTGGCAACTAACAATGAGGCTGCGCTCCGTTTGTTCAGAAATGCCGGTTTTGAACACGAAACTGTTTTACGTGATTGGCTATTTGATGGACATAATTATGCAGATGCTGTGATGATGCAAAGTTTTTTATAAAATTTCTTCGAAAAAGTTTTGAGAATTCAAAATTTCTATGTACCTTTGCACCCGCAAATCGGCAAGAGAGCCACTTGGTGCGTTAGTTCAGTAGGTTAGAATGCCTGCCTGTCACGCAGGAGGTCACGA
>CAMVOS010000033.1 GCA_947169185.1 uncultured Prevotella sp. | reverse complement strand
CCCTCGACTTAGCCAATGCCCTGCTTTCGAACGGTAAGGCCGGACTCATCGACTCACTGATGAACGAGCACAAGGTGATGCTGGGAGCCGCCATGAGTATGGCTTTTGCTGATGCGGGTGGAACGGCTATCATTGTCATTCCCAAGCTGTTAGGCAAGATGAAGACGGCTGAGGCACGTATCATGGAGCAGGTGCAGCAGGTGATGGACGGAAACTTCAGTAACGAACAACTGGAAGCCCTGAAACAGGAGATGGTGATGGAAGCTGAACGCAATCTGGAAACCATTGGCAGCCGTTCGGAACTGATGGTTGATGTCTTCTCGAAGGGCCATTCGTGGCAGGATGTCTTGGACAAGATCAATCGCATCAAACAACTGACGAAAGCCGATGTGATAGCTGCTGCCAAGAAATACTATGGGGCTCACCACATCACACTACAGAAGAAATACGGAACACCTGACAAGGAGACGTTGAAACAGCCTGGCTATAAGCCCATCTCGCCTAAGAATACGGATGCTAAGTCGGCCTTTGCCCAGCAAATGGAACAGATTCCCGTCAAGGAAGCAACCATCCGCACCGTTGATTTCGAGAAGGACGTGACCACCAAGAAATTGAACGACCACGTCACCTTATATTATAAGGAGAACCCCGTGAACGACATCTTTACGTTCACCCTGCGCTATAAGGATGGTACGCTGCACACACCCAAACTCGCAGTACTTGCTCCCTATCTCAATGCATTGGGTACCGATTCGCTGAAGAAACAACAGCTGGAACAGGCTTGGCAACGCATCGGCACTACAATGGAGGTGGCTCAAGGCGACGTGAACTTCAGCATCAACCTCACTGGTCCTGACCACCAGCTGAAACCAGCCTTGCAATTGCTGGCCCATTTCCTGCGTGCAGCGAAAGGCGACGATGATGCCCTCGACGAGGCAAGGGATGCCGACAAGGTGGACCGCAAAAGTTTTGGCAAGCAGAAGGATGGCGTACTTGCTCCTATGTTACAACGAGTGGCGTATGGCAGTAAGTCGACCTACCTGACCCAACTGTCGAAGAAGGAAGTCAAGGCACTGAAGAGTGACGAGCTGTTGGCGCTGTTCCGCGAGTTGCAACAGTATGACTGCGAACTGTTCTACTGTGGTCGCCAGCCCGTTGAGGTTGTTGCGGCAGAATCGCAACACACACTGCCCTTGGCGCAATGCACCAAGCCCAAGGCTGACACCTTCCGTCCCTTGCAGCAATACTCCGAGCCCACCGTCTTCTTCTACGACGTGCCGAAGTCGCGCCAGAACTTTGTCGTCAGCTATGATGGCATTAGTGCGTTGCCGACATTTGAGGAGCGTACCAAGCTGAGTCTGTGGGAAGAGTATTTTGCTGGCGGTATGTCGTCAGTACTGTTCCAGAATGTCCGCGAGTTCCGTTCGCTGGCTTATTCCACAGGTGGCAAGAGCATCAGAACGAGCGTTGCCCAGCATCCTCAGGAGCCAATGGCTTTCTTTACTGCCACAGGTACACAAGCCGACAAGACTTTAGAGGCTGTCGCCACCATCGACTCGCTGTTAAGGCAGTTGCCCATGAAGGAAGAGAACTTAGAATCGGCTCGTCAGAGTGTACTGAGCGACATTCAGAACGACTATCCCACGTTCCGCGGTATTGCCAAATATGTGGCCAACCAGTGTAACAATGGCTATACGGCTGATCCCAATACCGAGAAGGCGCGTCTCTTGCCCGCCATCACTGCCCAAGATATTGTGCAATTCCATCAGCAACACGTGGGCAACAACCAGAGCCGCGTCTGGATCATCATTGGTGATAAGAAGACCACCGACCTCAAGGCTCTATCCTGTTACGGCAAAATCGTAGAACTGAAGAAAGAGGACGTCTACAGGTAACGCACATTATTTTGTCGCGAACTGATGACAAAACGCGCGCTTGTACATCTTATATATAGTAAGTGTGTACTTAAAAAATATGAACGTAAAAGAATTGGAATTGCTTGCGGAGAAGAACCGTAAGCGTCTTGTTGAGGTGGTGTATGCTGCCAAGGCCGGCCACATTGGTGGCGACCTGTCGTGCCTGAACGTGATGACGGTACACAAAGGGGACGGTTCTCTTTGTGTACTTCTGATGGTGCGGATGGGAAAAGTACACAAAGAGAACCGCTTTTGTGTACTCCTGAGATGCCTGAGAAGACGCCGAAGTTGATTCAGCTGCTGTTGTCGAAGACGCCGAAGGTTTATCAGCCGGCTGTGGCGCACGCGGTGTTTCCGGCCCTGGCTACGCACTTGTGTCAGGTACGCTTCTGCTATACGGACAATGTGGAGCACGAGGCGACGCTGATGAACTGTCTGATGGCTGGTACGGGTGCCGGTAAGGGTTGTATCGACAAACCTATCGAACGTATCATGGCTGATATTGAGTACAGGGACAAGGAGAACGAACGTCGCGAGGCGGAGTGGAAGAAGGACTGCCAGAAGAAGGGTGCCAACAAGGACAAGCAGTTACGTCCTGAAGGTTTGGTCATTCAGATTATCGACCCCGACATGACGAAGCCCGCGCTGGTGACGCGTATGGACGAAGCCGAGGGGCACTTCGTATATGTGAAGCTGAACGAGTTGGATTTGTTTGAGCAGTTGAAGGGTGCAACGGGTAAGCAGCACTTCCAGCTGATGTGCCTGGCCTTCGACTCGGACGCCACCTACGGTCAGACGCGTATCGGTACGCAATCGGTCACAGCCCGTCCGATGTGCAGGTTTAATTGGAATGCCTGTACGACTGTTCTCAAGGGTCGTCGTTTCTTCCGGAACGTATTGACTGACGGACCGATTTCGCGCATCAACTTCTGTACGATTCCCGACCAAGAGATTGGCGCCGAACAACCCATCTACGGGCGGTATGACTCAGCATTCGACGAAGCCTTGAAGCCGTATATCGACAACCTGGTATCGGCACGCGGTCTGATAGACTGTCCGCAGGCCTATAAGTTGGCGAAAAAACTTCAGAAAGAGTGTGCCGAGACGGCTCAGCTGAACCAGAATGAAACCTACTGGAACCTGTCGCACCGTGCCATTGTCATTGCGTGGCTGAAGGCCTGCGTGCTGTATGTGGCCAACGGTCAGAAGTGGGAACGCTCGATAGAGGACTTCATCCGATGGAGTTTGCACTATGACTTGTTCTGTAAGATGATATTCTTTGGAAATCGTATTGAGGCGGCAAATAGTGGTGAAGACAGTCGTGTCGGTGCCCATGGTCCCGTAAACCTCCTGACTAAGTTGCCCGATGTGTTTACTACAGAAGATGCCAAGCGCGTGCGACTGAAAGAAGGCAAAACTACTGAGGGTACCAAGAAGATGATTTCGCAATGGAAGACGCGTGGATTTATTTTTCAGTTGACAGTTGACAGTTTCCAGAAGACCGATAAGTTTAAGAACAAAACACTTTGCGGTGAGACCTGACGGAAATCACAGAAAAACTCAAATAGATTTGGTTTTTCGTTCGGTTTGCACTACCTTTCACCTTTGGTGAATGTGGGCGGCACCTCAGAAAAACTCAAATAGATTTGGTTTTTCGTTCGGTTTGCACTACCTTTGCAAGCGAAATATGGACAAACTGCTAAGATTTCTGAAGGATTGGACGTTGCCTGTGGCCATTGCTGTGGGAACTGTATGTTATCTGACGTTCTACTATGTACCCCAGCTGGACGAGCTGGGTGACGAATTGAGTCCTGTGTTTGATGTCATCTTCCCACTCTTCGTTTTCCTGACGCTGTTTGTCACTTTCTGCAAGGTCGACTTCCACCAAATGCGCCCACACCGCTGGCATATTGGCGTGTTGGTGGCTCAGTTGCTGTTGGTGGCAGCGAACATCGGCATCATCTTCTGGGTGGAGGCTGACGTGGCACAGAAACTGCTATGGGAAGCTGTACTGACGTGTATCATCGGCCCGGCAGCATCGGCATCACCGGTAGTCGTAGGCAAGTTAGGGGGTAATATCTCGACGATGACGACATACGTGCTCATCTCGTCGCTGGCCT
Source organism: uncultured Prevotella sp. (assembly GCA_947169185.1). Lineage (GTDB taxonomy): Bacteria > Bacteroidota > Bacteroidia > Bacteroidales > Bacteroidaceae > Prevotella. Next base: position 21,627 of record CAMVOS010000033.1, on the reverse strand, counting down.
CGTCGCTGATGATACCTACGGTGTTCCCCATCTTGGAACAGACGGTGCATGTGGCGTTCTTTGATGCGTTCCTTATTATATTACAGAAGGTCAGTATTGTGTTGCTGTTGCCCTTGGTATTGGGCTGGCTGATGCAGCACTATGCCAAGGGACTGTGTGCCAGGATTGCCGCCCAGCCAAACTTGAGCTTCTATTTCTGGGCTATATCGTTGAGTATCACCACAGGTATCACGGTAAAGAATATCGTGCACAGCAGTGCCTCACTCGTCCTGCTGGTGCTGATAGCAGTGGCTACTTTCCTGTTGTGCTTCGTGCAGTTTGGCATTGGTCGTGCGATTGGTCGCCGATTGGGCGAAGAGGTGAATGCCGGGCAGGCGCTGTTCCAGAAGAATACGGCATTGAGCATCTGGGTGGCGTATATGTACCTGAACCCTGTTTCGTCGATAGGCGCAGGCTGTTACGTGCTCTGGCAGAATGTCATCAACTCGCTGGAGTTGTGGCAGTACAGAAGAGTTAAGAGGTAAGAAGTAAGAGGTGAGATTGCAACGCCACACTCTGACCTCGGTCAGAGAAGTTAGAGGGGACATGTGGCCTCTTTCAGCCATAGTCGCTCTTCGCTGTTCAGGTGGGGAGCGATTTTTTCGTAGACCTCAGTGTGATAAGCGTTCAGCCAGTCCTTTTCTTCTTGTGTCAGCAGTTCGGGTAGGATAGGGGTGGTGTCTATAGGACAGAGCGTCAGCGTCTCGAAGCATAGGAAACGGCCTCCTTCGTTAACTTCTCTTATTAATAGTACGTTTTCCGTTCGTACTCCAAAGCGTCCTTCGAGGTATATGCCAGGCTCGTCGGTGACGGTCATGCCCTTACGCAGGGGGGTAGGCTTCCACTCCATACGTATCTGGTGAGGACCTTCGTGCACGTTAAGATATGCACCCACACCATGTCCCGTGCCGTGTAGATAGTTGAGACCAGCCTTCCAAAGGGGTTGACGGGCAATGGCGTCGAGCTGCGTGCCGCTGGCGCCGTCGGGGAAGTGGAGTAGTTGCAGGTCGATGTGTCCTTTTAAGACCAGCGTATATACCTTGCGCTGATCGTCGGTCAACGGACCAAGGGCTATGGTGCGTGTGATGTCCGTCGTACCATCCTGATATTGTGCCCCGCTGTCGACCAACAGCAAACCACGAGGTTCTAATGGTTTGTCGGTTTCTGGTGTGGCCTCGTAGTGTACGATGGCTCCATGCTCCTCGTAACCGGCAATGGTGTCGAATGACAGGCCGCTATATAAGGGCTGCTCGCTGCGCAGCTGTTCTAACTTATCGCTGACGCTGATTTCCGTCTGTCCACCAGCTGCCACAGCAGGCTTCAACCAACACAGCCATTTGACGAGTGCGATGCCGTCCTTCAACATCGCGCTGCGCATACCCTGCTGTTCGGCTTCGTTCTTCACGGCTTTCATGGCGGGAACGGGTGACGGCTTGCGGATCACTTCGTTGGCCTTCACTTGTCGGGCCAATGACTCATTCACTTCATTAGGGTCAATCAGGATGTTCCATTCGCCCCACTTCTGCAGGGCCTCGCCAGCCTGTTCGTAGGGCTTGAAGGTGATATGCTGTTCGTCCAGATAGCGTTTGACCTCAGCAGTCAGCTTGCGCTCGTCGACAAACAGCGTCACCTGATTGCTGCCAATCAGCAGATGACTGATAAACACAGGACAGCAATGCACGTCGCTGCCGCGCAGGTTCAGCGTCCAGGCAATGTCGTCGAGTTGGCTCATCAGCATACCGTCGGCATGTACCTCACGCAAGGCCTTGCGGATGCGCGTTAACTTGTCTTCCGTTGTCTCGCCAGCCAGTTTAATGGGTTGCAACACGATAGGGTCCAAGGGCATCGATGGGCGGTCTTTCCAGATGCGTTGCAGCACGTCGAAGTTGGTGCGAAGGGTCAGACCACCCTGTTGTCGCAGTTCGTCTTTCAGTTCGCTGATGTCTGCGGCGGTATGTGTGTTACCATCAACACCCACCTCTTTGCTATCTGTATTAGCTAGCTGCTTGCCTAACCATTCGGCAATGGTCGGTGTACCATCTATCTTCAGTTTCATTAACTGATATTCGGTGCCTTTCAGTTGTTGTTCAGCGGCAATGAAATAGCGCGAGTCGGTCCATAAGGCCGCACTGTTGAGGGTGACGACAGCTGTCCCTGCCGAGCCGTCGAAACCACTAATCCACTCACGGCCTTTCCAGCGGTCAGCCGTATATTCACTATTGTGTGGATCACTACTGTTGAAAATATATGCGCCCAAGTGTTCGCGACGCAATTCTTCACGCAACAGTTCCAGTCTTTCTGCTATCATATTACTCTTTATTTTTTATCTCTGCCACAATATATTCTGAGCGTGTGCCAATACGGAACTTGCCACCCCAGATGCCCAGACCGCTACTGACGTAATAACGGGTGTTGCCACGCTGATGAGCGCCAAAGGCACATTCATAGATACTCTCTGTAATCCACGAAATGGGCCACACCTGTCCGTGATGCGTATGACCACTGAACTGGAAGTCGACATGATGATGCTCAGCCTGCTCCAAATGATAGGGCTGGTGGTCTAATAAAATGAGGAATGAGGAATGAGAAATGAGTAATTCATTCTCTTTCACTATCCTTCCCAATGACTTGCGGTGTATGTTGGTGCGGTCGTCACGTCCAATGATGCATACGTCGCCAACGACAACGGCACTGTCGCGTAACAGACGAATGCCAGCATCGTGGTAGAACTGCAAGGCTCCTGGTTGACCACTATAGTATTCATGATTGCCCAGACAGGCATAGACGGGTGCTGTCAGACGGTGGAACTCCTCTGCCATCCGTTCCTCTTTCAGCGGACGCATGCTCATATCGATGATGTCGCCGGCAATGAGTACAAGGTCAGGTTTCTCATCGTTAATCATGTCTACCCAGCGATGGAGTTCCTTACGCGGATTATGATAGCCAATGTGCAGGTCGCTGATCATGACCAGTTTCATAGGACGTGCTAAATGCTTGCTGGTAGTCAGCGTCAATTCCTGACGATATTTATGCTGATAATGCAGGTTGCCGTAGACAAAGACGGCTACCATCAGCACGGTAATGCCTAATACCGTCCACCAGTTATTATATAATAAGGTGCGAGGAATGAGTCGGACTAATCGTCCAAGGTCGAGTATCAGAAAGATGATGACCAAATACATCATCATGAAGACACTCGATGTGCCAATCTCGTATAAAGCGGTGCCGATAGGTAGCGATACCCTGTCGTACATGCCTCGCATGCCAAACATCATGGTCAGGAACGAACCAGTCAACAGTACGATGGCTAATAGCTTCCACCACCAGGCGCAAGGCAACAGACACCACACGTGCCAGGCTATATAACCGATACCCAACACGGGTAGCAACAAAAATATAATCATCCACATAGCTTTCATTTGTTTTGGGTACAAAGATATACTTTTTCCGTCTTATTTGTATGAAGAAGTTTCTATTTTTTTGTTTTTTTATTCTTTTACAACAGGTTGTTAGTGCCCAACCGAAAGACTATGAGTGGAACACACCTAGTAAGAATTCTTCGGAGTCGATGCCTTGTGGCGGTGGCGACATCGGCATGAATGTTTGGATGGAGAATGGTGACGTACTGTTCTACCTGTCGCGTAGTGGCTCGTTCGATGAGAATAACTCCTTGCTCAAAGCTGGCCGTTTTCGCGTCAGCATCTCTCCGAATATCGATATAAGCCGTTTCCGTCAGATTCTGCATCTGAACGAGGGCTATGTCGAGGTGACGGATGGTACTGTCAGCATCCAGCTGTGGGCAGACGTGACAAAGCCTGTCGTACATGTCGATATGGAGAGCAAACGCGAGAAACTGAATGTTGCCGTTACCTATGAAAACTGGCGCACTAAGGACATCACGATGACGAAGCGTGAGGCCTTCCAGAGCAGCTATAAGTTTGGTGCTCCAAAGGGATTGAAGACTCATCATGACAGCATCGTGGCTGCCGACCGTATGCTAACCTTCATACATTGTAATGGTGAACAGACCATCTTTGATGCTACCGTCAGTCAGCAGAAGATGGATGCCGTGAAGGATAAACTCTATAATCCACTAAAGAATCTGGTCTTTGGCGGACGTATGCGGGGCGAAGGCTTCGTGCTGATGGATACGTTGGCGGGTCGCTATGTCAGCAGCGATTACCAGGGATGGATATATGTAACAGAGCGTCCACGCAAAAAGGCGCATATCCAGATAGCTATGGCTAACCGTCAGGGTTCTGTTGATGAATGGACAGCACAACTCTCTACGCTTGAAGGTAAGGTGCGTCACGATTGGGACCGTCGTAACTCGCGTCGTTGGTGGCAGCAGTTCTGGCAGCGTAGCTACATTGAGGCCTCCTCTCTTACCTCTCACCTCTTACCTCTTACCTCTATAGTTCGTAACTATACGTTGTTCCGCTATATGCTGGGATGTAATGCTAGGGGAGAGTGGCCCACTAAGTTTAATGGCGGTCTCTTTACTTTCGACCCAGAATATGTGAATAAGCTCGAAGAATATCGGTTAAGTCCTGACTTCCGCAACTGGGGTGGGGGTGTACATACCGCCCAGAACCAGCGTCTGGTATATTGGCCCATGCTGAAGAGTGGTGATTTCGACCTGCTTCGACCACAACTTAACTTTTACCTTAATATATATAATAACGCGGAAGAACGCTCCAAGTTGTATTGGGGTCATGAGGGTGCTTGCCTGACGGAACAGATAGAAAACTATGGTCTGCCCTGCTATCCGGAATATGGCACCAAACGACCTGCAGGTTTCGACCCCGGCATGGAACGTAATGCCTGGTTGGAGTACGAGTGGGACACCTGTCTGGAATTCTGTATGATGGCCTTGGAGATGCGTCGCTATCAGAATATTGATGTTAGTGCCTACATTCCGATGATTTACTCCTGCTTGCGCTTCTTTGACGAACACTATCAGTACTTGGCCAACCAACGTGGTGCCAAACGTCTGAACGAGGCAGGAAAACTGGTGCTTTACCCTGGTTCTGGCGGTGAGACCTTTAAGATGGCTTATAATTCCACATCTACTATTGTCGCTTTGCGTACCGTGACGCAAGCGCTCATCGATTACGAGAATGGAGTTGAACCCAGTGACCAGATTGATGTTCCCTATTTGGCGGGATTGTTGAAGCGTCTGCCCGATATCACGGTTCGAGATGGTATGATCCAGCCCGCCCTACATTGGGAACGTGTGCAGAATACGGAACCTACCCAACTCTATCCCGTCTTCCCGTGGCGAAACTATGGTGTGGGACGCCCGGATATTGACATTGCCCGTAATACTTTTCTGAATGATAGCCTTGCCGTGAAGTTCCGTTCGCATGTAGGCTGGAAACAGGATGTCATTTGGGCTGCCTGTCTGGGTCTGACTGATGAGGCTGAGGCGTTGCTGATGAAGAAAATGGCTGATGGTCCCTATCGCTTCCCTGCCTTCTGGGGTCCTGGCTTCGACTGGTCGCCCGACCACAACTGGGGCGGCTCGGGTATGATTGGTATGCAGGAGATGCTGCTTCAGGAAGTTGGTACCAAACTATACCTCTTCCCTGCATGGCCTAAGAAGTGGAATGTGCGGTTTAAGCTCTGTGCTTCACGTGGTACCACCGTTGAGGCCGAGATGAAGAATGGCCAGGTAGTTCATGTCAAGGTGACACCAAAAGAAAGGCAGCACGATGTCGTGCTGCCTTAAAACCATGTATTTTTGTATTACAGGTTCGGATTAATCTTGCTCCACTCAGATACAGGAGGAACGATGTTCAGAGTAACCAGCTCGTCACGCATCTTGCAGAGGTGCTCGTAGCTCTGATCCAGCTTAGCGTTCTCCTCGGGCAGACCCTGTGGAACCTCGAAGTGTGCACCGTCCTTATCCATGGTGGTCTTCATGGCCATCATGATGTGGTCGTATTTGTCGGTCTTAACGTATGTTCCAACAGGGAAACGGAAAGGCTCACCACCCATAGCAGCGCGAATCATCTCAACTGAGAGATAAGCAGGGCTCTGGAATGAAGAACGTCCGCGGAGCTCAATGATCTTAGCACCACCCTTGGTTACGTCAACCTTCATCTGCTCCCACTCCTCAGCAGGGAACTCGGCTGTGCCGATGATGTCAGTAAGCTTGCGACCAGCAATCTCTACGTGGCTTCCGAATACAGCCATCTGCTCACCGTGGCCACCATAAGTAGCGCAACCAGTGATCTGGTTCTGCATGACACCGAACTTCTTGGCCAGTGCGCTCTGCAGACGTGTTGTGTCAAGACCAGCGAGAGTTGTAACCTGACCTGGCTTCAAACCAGAGTAGAGCAGAGTTACCAGACCGGTAAGGTCAGCTGGGTTAAAGATAATAACTACGTGCTTTACGTCTGGGCAGTACTTCTTGATGTTCTGACCGAGCTCCTCAGCAATCTTACAGTTGCCAGCGAGCAGATCCTCACGGGTCATACCAGCCTTACGTGGAGCACCACCTGAAGAGATGATGTACTTAGCATTCTTGAAAGCCTCTTCAGCATCAGTTGTAGCAACGATGTTTACATCGTCGAAACCACTCTGGCGCATCTCCTCAGCAACACCCTCTGGAGAGAAAACGTCGTAAAGACAAATCTCAGTTGTCAGACCCATCATCAAAGCGGTCTGAGCCATGTTTGAACCAATCATACCGGCTGCACCGACGATGGTCAATTTCTCGTTTGTTAATGCCATAAATTTTGTTGTATTATTATAACGTTTTTATTCGATTGGTGCAAAGGTACGAATAATTTATTAATAATGTAAAGAGAAAAGTGAATTAAAATGTTATTTAATCTGAAAAGAGTGCCCTTTGCAAACTCCGTGTGACAAAAAATGAGTATTTTTATGTACCTTTGCCCCCATGAATAAGATAAATGACGAAATAAAGGTGTTGGCATTTGATGCCGATGACACGTTGTGGGACTGTCAGTCATGGTTTGACGATGTGGAGCGTCGCTGTTGCCAGTTGCTCAGTCCGTGGGCTACGGCCCGTGAGGTGAGCGAAGGCTTGGTCAATACAGAACGTAAGAACCTGTCGCTGACGGGCTATGGTACCAAGGCCTTTACTTTGTCGCTCATCGAGAATGCTGTGCGGGTTACTCGTGGACAACTGACGGGCGACGTCGTTCGACAGTTATTGGATATGGGCAAGGAACTGCTGGAATTCCCCACTACGCCATTACCTGAGGTCGAGGATACCCTCAAGCATCTGGCCGAACAGCGTCGTTATCGTCTGGTGGTATTCACTAAGGGCGAACTGATGGACCAGGAGGCCAAGCTACAACGGTCTGGCTTGGAACAGTATTTCACTCACATGGAGACCGTATCGAACAAGACGGAACGGGAATACCGCCAACTGTGCGAGAACCTGGATGTGGCACCCGAGCAGACGGTGATGATTGGCAACTCGTTCCGCTCGGATATTGCTCCGGCTCTGGCTGCTGGGGCGTGGGCTATTCATATTCCTTATCATGTCGTGTGGGCCATGGAGAAGTCGGAGGAGTTTCCACATGAAAGATTGCACAAAATCGAGCACTTTAGCGAAATCTTAGGTCTTATTTAGTTAAATAATCATAAATCTTTGCTTTTTGCCCCCATTTTTCATTTTTCATCTTTCATCTTTCATTTTTTAGTCGTACCTTTGCAGTCCGATTATTGGGGAGAGACTTAGAATCCCCGTGGATTGGTGCGGAATAGCCGTGTCTTTGGCCGGGCACAGTGGTTCGTGAGAGTGCTGATTCAGCGTACGTTAGACTACTTGCGGAGAGTTAGACCTCTGCTAGTGGCGTTTGTGCGCATAATAGAGAAAAGAAAAATGTTTTTTAGTAGTAAAATTTAAAAAGAAGAAATGAACACTTTAAGTTACAAGACCGTTTCCGTATCTAAGGAAGCTGCTCGTGAGCAGAAGGAATGGGTGGTCATCGACGCTACCGATCAGGTAGTAGGTCGTCTGGCTTCTAAGGTCGCTAAGATCATCCGCGGAAAGTACAAGCCCACATTCACTCCTAACCAGGACTGTGGCGACAATGTTATCATCATCAATGCCCAGAAGATTGTCTTCACAGGCAAGAAGGAGACTGATAAAGTCTACACGCGTTACACTGGCTATCCCGGTGGACAGCGTTTCAATACGCCTGCCGAACTTCGCAAGAAGCCTTTCGGAACAGAGCGCATCCTGAAGCATGCTGTTAAGGGTATGCTGCCCAAAGGCCCTCTTGGTCGCGCACTGCTGAACAACCTCTATGTTTACGAGGGAACCGAGCATCCGCATGAGGCACAGAAGCCCAAAGCAATCGATATTAACCAGTATAAATAAATAAGGTATAGACACAATGGAATACATCAACGCAATAGGTCGTCGCAAGAGCTCAGTAGCTCGCGTTTATCTGTCAGAGGGTACTGGCAAGATCACGATCAACAAGAAAGATTTGGAAGTTTACTTCCCCTCTGCTATCCTGCAGTATGTGGTTAAGCAGCCGCTGAACCTGCTGGAGGTTGCTGAGAAATATGACATCAAGGTTAACCTCGACGGTGGTGGCTTCACTGGCCAGAGCCAGGCTCTGCGTCTTGCCATCGCTCGTGCACTGGTTAAGATCAATGAGGAAGATAAGAAGAAGTTGAAGGATGCTGGTTTCCTGACCCGCGATGCTCGTGAGGTTGAGCGTAAGAAGCCAGGTCAGCCCAAGGCTCGTCGTCGCTTCCAGTTCAGTAAGCGTTAAAATCAATGGAGAATTGAGAATGGAGGATTGAGAATTATGATTTCTCTGCTCCGTTTGATATTCAATATTGATTGACTGAACAGTTTAGCATCTAAACTGAGGCGACTTGAGTGGGTGGAATTCAATGATATCGGGTAATCATAATTCTCAATTCTGAATTCTCAATTCTCAATTACCCCTTGGTTGGTTCTGGACAAAGAATTAAAAAGAAAGTAAACAATTTAAAAAGACAAAAGAAACAATGGCAAGAACAAATTTTGACCAATTATTGCAGGCTGGCTGTCACTTTGGCCACCTGAAGCGCAAGTGGAACCCCGCAATGGCTCCTTACATCTACACCGAGCGTAACGGTATCCACATCATCGACCTCCACAAGACAGTCGTTAAGATTGACGAGGCTGCCGATGCATTGAAGCAGATTGCCAAGAGCGGCAAGAAGATCCTGTTCGTCGCTACTAAAAAACAGACTAAGGAAATCATCGCCGAGAAGGCTCAGAGCGTTGGTATGCCTTACGTCATTGAGCGCTGGCCGGGTGGTATGTTGACCAACTTCCCGACTATCCGCAAGGCCGTTAAGAAAATGGCGAACATCGATAAGCTGATGCAGGACGGTACCTACGCTAACCTGTCAAAGCGTGAGTTGCTTCAGGTTACCCGTCAGCGTGCCAAGCTGGAGAAGAACCTCGGTTCTATCGCCGACCTGACCCGTCTGCCCAGCGCCCTCTTCGTGGTTGACGTGCTGAAGGAGCAGATTGCCGTTCGTGAGGCTAACCGTCTGGGTATCCCCGTATTCGGTATTGTCGACACTAACAGCGATCCTAAGAACATCGACTTCATCATCCCTGCTAACGACGACGCTAAGGACAGCGTTGAGGCTATCCTCGGTGCTTGCTGCGCAGCTATCAACGAGGGTATCGAGGAGCGCAAGGTTGAGAAGGCTGACGAGAAGGCTGCTGACGCTGAGGCTGAGACCGAGGCTGATGAGAAGCCCCGCCGCCAGGCTCGCAAGCCCCGCAAGGCTGCTGAGGCTCCCGCTGAAGAAGCTCCCGTAGCTGAGGAGGCTGCTCCCGCTGAGGAAGCAAAGGCTGAAGAGGCTGCAGAATAATGCATAATGCTTAATGCTTAATGCTTAATTGGGCTAACGCCTGTGAGCATTATGTGTTAAGCATTGCAAAAAGAGATAATAATTAAGCATTAAGAATTTAGAATTAAGCATTAATAAAAATGGCAATTTCAATTGACGATATCAAGAAGCTTCGCGCAATGACCGGCGCTGGTCTGGCTGACGTAAAGAAGGCACTGACCGAGGCCGAGGGCGACTTCGACAAGGCTAAGGAGCTGCTCCGTGAGCGTGGCCTGGCTATCGCTGCTAAGCGTAGCGACCGTGAGACATCTAATGGTTGTGTACTCGTAAAGGCTGTTGACGGCTTTGCCGCTATGATCGCTCTGAAGTGCGAGACCGACTTCGTAGCTAATGGTGCTGACTTCATCGCTCTGACTCAGAGCATCCTCGACGCTGCCATCGCTGCTAAGGCTAAGGACATCGAGGCTGTGAAGGCCCTGACCATCAACGGTCAGACCGCTCAGGAGGCTGTTACCCAGCGCTCTGGTATCACTGGTGAGAAGATGGAGCTCGACGGCTACCTCGTACTCGAGGGTGAGAACATCGAGGTTTACGACCACATGGGCAAGCACACCCTGTGCACCATGGTACAGACCAACAAGCCCGCAGCCGAGCAGGGTCACCTCGTAGCTATGCAGGTTGCTGCTATGAAGCCCGTTGCTCTGGACGCTCAGAGCGTTGACCAGAAGATTCTCGACGAGGAGTACAAGACCGCTGTTGAGAAGACCAAGCTGGAGCAGGTAGAGAAGTTCGTTGAGATGAAGCTTAAGAAGGCTGGCCTGAACCCCAACCTCGTTGACTCTGAGGATCATATCGAGAGCAACATGGCTAAGGGTTGGCTGACTCAGGCTCAGGCTGACGAGGCTCGCAAGATCATTGCTGACGCAAAGGTCGAGGGCGAGGCTAACCTCAAGCTGCCTATGATCGAGAACATCGCCAAGGGTCGTGTTCAGAAGTTCCTGAAGGAGAGCTGCCTGGTAGACCAGGAGTTCCAGTTCGGCGACGGCGACAAGGCTACTGTTGCTCAGTGGCTCGCTAAGCAGGACAAGGATCTGAAGATCACCGCTTTCCAGCGCTTCACACTCGTTGCCGACTAATCCAACAGTCGATCATAACAATAAAAGGGAACCCGATGCGGTTCCCTTTTATTGTTTTTCTTACCTCTTACCTCTCACCTCTTACCTCTCACCGTACTCCGACGGTGCTACGCCAGTTTCCTGCTTAAAAATCTTTTGGAAGTAGGCACGGCTGAAGCCGCAGTGGTCGGCAATGGCTTCGTTGGTCCAATCGCGGTGTGCCAGTATCATGCGCTTGGCCTCCTCAATACGCAGGGTGGTAATCCAGCGGGTGAAGGAGGTGTGACCTGAGGCCTTGACCCATGCCGTCAGCTGATAGCGGGGAACGCTCATCGCGTCGGCAGCCATCGGACTGGTGATGCCGGCTTTCAGATGGCCACCCGATGCCAGCCAGCGCTCTACAGCCTGGCCGATGCGGGCTTTGTCATCGTCGGAGAACGACGAGACACACTCTGCTTTCGTTGTCTCCTCACGGGCGTTATCCTCGGCTTCACGCACGCGCTTCATATCGTTGCTGGTAAAGTAGCGCACGAAACAGAACCACATCATGAAGATGCCCCAGAAGAAGGTCAGCGAGAAGATGACGATGATGATGTTTGGTCCGAATATCAGCAGGGGCACGAAGATGGCCAGGAGTCCGTTTACGCCGATGGCGTGCTTCATCCATCGCGTCAGTCCCTGGTGATCGCGGTCGAAGTAGTCCTCAATGACGGCCTTCATACGTTCCAGTTCACGAAACTGCAAGAAACAGTAGTAGGTCTGCATGACGGCATAGACGAAGCTCATGGCAACCTCTGTCCAGAGCACACGGTTTGACAGCTGTTCCAGCGGATTGCCGTCCGTCGCCACTGCTATGGCCAGAGCGGCTATCACCGCCAGCGTCACCCCCGTCCACGCCCACCGTTCGAATCTGGTCAGTCGTCCCTGTCGTTGCAGGTTCAGAATCGTTAGGTTCATCAGCGACGAGGCGGGTACGAAGAATGTGAGGTTGGCCAGCACTGCTTGTGTGACACCCATCGCGCGCAACTCCAAAGTGTATTGCACGACGAACTGCGCCCCGATCAGTCCCAGTGCACCCACCATGAGCCAGCGCGACCGGTTGATGACCTTGTCGCACTTCACCCGTTCAGGCATCATCAGCACCAGTGCCGAACACATCATTACCATCATGACGATGGCTGCAAACTGCATCTCTTTCATAAAGGTTGCGTTTGGTTATGATTCCGATTGCAAAGTTACGAAATAGTGAGCAAATTACCAAGAAAAGGAACAAAAAGTGTGTCAATTCGACAAATCGACACACCTAATTCTCCGTTTCGACACACCATTTCGCGTTTTGATACACCTTTTTACACTTATTCTTTTTATCTTCGCACCGAAATTATTATGCATCATGCATTGTGAATTATGAATTAATCATTATACGATAGATGTCCTACGCTGATTTCTTCAACAGCAACCCCGTGCTCACTACCATCCTCACCCTGGGCTATGCCAGTCTGGTGGGCGTCTTTATATATATGATGTGTCAACTGTACAAGAAATAATCAAAATCAAACATAAATACAATGAGACAAACATTAACCAAATTCAAAAGCCAAGTCCTCACGCTGGTGCTGACGATAGCAGCACTGGCCGTGGGGCAGAGTGCGTGGGCAGCGAGTACGTTTACAATTGATGCGTCGTACAACAGCAACACTCACAAAACCACGTTTACGATTACCCGCACGGGCAATACCGCCCTCGCCGAGACCATCGACTGGCGCGTGGTCTCGCTCTCCGCCATTGCGGGGCAACATTTCACTGTCGATGACCAGAGCGGCTACGCTGGTACTGCTACTTTCTCGGTAGGTATTAGCACCGCGAGTGTTACTATTAGCGAGAACACGCCCGGCACCGACGCCTACAAGTACCAGACCGGCACCGAGCGCACTTACCGCTTCGAGGTGCTCGACCGCGACGGCTACATCCTCGCGTCGAAAGACCGCAGCATGACCACCGGCACCAGCGTACCCAGCAGCGGCCTGTTCAACGAGAAGGAAATCACCATCTTCACCACCGGCACTCAATTCACCGATGCCGGTTATAACCAGAGCAACAACCCTCATTACATCGAGAGTAGCGCCTACTACAACCTCACGGGTATCGCTCCAAAGGCCTACTACACCCTCATTGGTGCCCAACTGCGCTCAACGCTGAGCCTCGAAGCCAGAGAGGAAAATAACGGCTACCAGTACGTGCAGATACTCATCAACAACATCAGCACCTGCGACAACCGCTCCGACTGCAGCAACGGCGACCCGGGCAACATCAACCTCTCGCGCTATATGGCGGGCTTCGACCACGAACCTAGCAAGGCCAATACCAACTACGCAACATATACCTTCCCTGTCACTTCGCAGCCAAACAATTGCTCAGAGGTAAGCAATGCCTGGAGCAACGGTGTCACTAACAAGCTCTATACCCAGAAGTTCAACACCAACTGCCGTGCCACCGACGGCCGCCTTATTCTTCCGTTGGACTTCGAAAAGTTCGTAGTCCGCTTCAATGCCAGCGGAGGCGGCTCCGACCGTGACGAATGGCTTGCCAAAAACGTCAAGGCCCACATCCAGGCCTGCGACCCCACCGCCCCCACCGTCCTCAATAATTACAAGGTTAGTGGTGGTCGCCACCAGAAGGGCAATACCATCTACGTCTCCGTGGCTTTCGGCGAGATAGTTACAATCACGGGAAGCACTAAGAAACTTATCACCTCTTGGGGCGACCTGGCTTATGAGGAGGGCAGCGGCACCAACGTGCTCACCTTCAAGGGTGAAATCGGTTCTTCTGCTAGTGGCACGCTAAAAATAACGGGTATGTCGGGTACCATCAATGACCTTGCCGGCAACAGTTTCAGCAACCCTTGGTCATCCAACAATAAAGACCTTGGCACCGTCCTCGATGCTGACTACGCATGGACCACCAGCGACTTCAACCAGCTGGAGACCAATACCTACGAGATTTATACTACACTCGACATGCGCCACCTGGCCCTGATGGTAAACTCTGGCAACAACAACTGCTCCGGCCTTACCTTCCGCCAAACGCACGACATTACCTACACCCACAAAACCGAGTGGGACGATGCTACCAGCACCGAGAACAACTACATCGCCATCGGTATCTATAACTACACATTCAAAGGTACCTTCGACGGCCAGAACCACACCATCAGCGGCATCCGCCTCTACAAGGGCGGCAATACTAATGCGGATAAGTGGCAAGGCCTCTTCGGACAAATCAGCAAAGGCACCGTCAAGGGCGTCAACCTGTCCGACACCCGCATCACAGGCGATGACGAAGTGGGGGGTATAGCAGGCGATATTTTCGAAACCACCATTAAGGACTGCACCGTAGCTGCCACTGTCTGCATCCACGCTGTGCAAAGCAATTCCAATCATCACGGCGGAATCGTGGGGATCAACCAGGGTACCGTGCAGCGCTGCCTCAGCCGCGCTCGCCTAACCGTAACCGATGCTTCCGACTGCGAAAACTACGGAGCCATCGTGGGAAAAAACCTAGACGGCGAAATCAAAGACTGCATAGTTATTGGTGCTACCGTTCCCAATGTCAACAAGTGTGGAGCTATCATTGGCTACCACTACTACCTAAACTCAGGCAACTACATCCAGCGCAACTACTACCGTGGCTGCACTGTAGCCGGCGTGGAGAACGCCACTGGTGTTGGTGTGGGCTATGAAGATTCCAGCACCTCGCCACACGACGTCACCGCTAATCAGGGCGCGCAGGCGCTCTATGCCGTCACGCTGCCTACTCCTGTCTCGCTGGTGCGCACTGCATCGGCCACTCTGCCAGGTACGGGCAACAAGACCTACACCACCGGCGCCGACATCGAAGGCACGCCCTACGCATTTAATTGGGCTCAACTCAGCCTTTCCTACGATGCAACTGCAATACCCGATGGATATGATGTGCTTCTTTCTGTAACCAACACTGTTGGTGGCTATGCCGTGACGTTTACCGATCATGGCAACCACACCTATACTATATCTTTAATGCCTGCAGCCGACATCACCGTCAGCGTTACCCAGATACCCGTTATCTCCTATATTGATGCCGACGGCAATCCCCAGAGCCATGCCTGTATACCTATCGTGAGTGACACCCATTCCTATAAAACACCCGGCAGAACAGAGGGGTGGTACGTGGTGAACAACGATGTGACAGACGATTATGGTTGGAGTTCAAAGTTCGAGGACAATGCCGTGCACATCATCCTCTGCGACGGTAAAACGTTCTCTAGAAGAACTTCGGCTAATGGCCATGATGCCATTGAAGTCAAGAATGGCTCCCTTTCCATTTATGGTCAAAGTCTCGGCACCGGCAGGCTCATAGCCACCTCTGACGCTTATGGCATTTCCGTCATGTACGATATCAATTTTAACGGTGG
Source organism: uncultured Prevotella sp. (assembly GCA_947169185.1). Lineage (GTDB taxonomy): Bacteria > Bacteroidota > Bacteroidia > Bacteroidales > Bacteroidaceae > Prevotella. The sequence continues at coordinate 6,174 of CAMVOS010000033.1, read as the reverse complement.
CATAGTCTCTTCTACTGCTAATAATACCAATAGTGTATATTCCAGTAAAGGCAATATTACTATTCGCCGAGGCAACATAACAGCTCAGGCCACTACCTATGGTATCAAAAGTCGTTCTGGAACCATCATCTTGGGCTGTTCTTCGACTGCTGATCACATCACCGCCAACGGGTATTATGCTGAAAAAGGCGTGAAAGTGGCCGACGGTCAGACACTCACCGATGGCATCTCCTCGCACACATTCACTGGAACGCTCAGCAGCGACCAGAAAGCAGCTATTGCGGGTAAGACGCTGATGAAGTCGCTGGGGAACGTCGCATATTTGGACGGAAACGGCCAGGCGCAGACCTGCAGCGACTATACCATTCTTTGGGACAGCACCATCCCTGTTGACGGTTCCGACGAGGGATCTATCGGCACCGCTGATCAGGACAGCTGGTATGTGGCAAGTACTGACTATACTTTCGGCAAAAAGCTCAACGCCCTCGGGCACGTACATCTTATATTATTGGATGGCGCTACCTTTACCGTCAACGGCACCGAAACAGGCCTGAACTCCAAAGACCTCAGCATCTACGGCCAAAGCCTAGGCACCGGCACACTTACCGCCAGTGCAACGGATAAGGCTATGTTTGTTGACGGCAATCTCGTTATCAATGGTGGCATCACCCATGCAACGGGTGGCAACTACGGTATCTATGTGGATGGCGGCTATCTGGCCATCAATGGCGGCACCATCAATGCTACAGGCGCAATCAAAGATATCTATGTCAACAGTGGTACCATGGAATTGGTCAATGATAATGGAACTTGGACTGCCTCGTTCAGTGACTCATCGACCGAGACTGTAAACATTCCTACGAACATTACGGTCGACAACGTATCACTCAACCGTACATTTACAGCCAACAAGGCTGCAACGCTGATGTTGCCATTCGACATTGATGTAGCCAACACCAGTGGTGCTGCGTTCTACACCTATACGGGCGTCACCTTTGATACCGAGACCAACAAATGGAAAGCAACCATGACGCAGGTCGAGAGCGGAACAATTGCAGCCAACACACCGTATGTCGTGATGCCTACAGATGCAGCGATTACCTTTACTGGCAGTGTAACGCTGAATACCACGACGAACAGTCAGCAGACCACCAATGGCGACTGGACATTCAAGGGAACCTACGAGAAGAAGACGTGGACGGCAGCTGACTGCGGCAACGACTACGGCTTCGCAGCCACCAGTGGTACAGCTACCGACGGTGTGACCGCCGTACAGGCTGGTGACTTCGTGAAACTAGCCGAGGGTGCCTGGATACGTCCCATGCGCGCATACCTTACCTATACTGGTACGGGCAATCCATGGGCAGCTCCTAAGCACAGAGCAGGCACCGAACTGCCACAGAGCATTAGCGTGATATTGGTGAATGCCAATGGCGAAGTAACAGAAGTTAACGGAGTTATCGAAGTTAACGACAATAGCTGGTATACGCTGGATGGTCGCAAACTGGACAAGCAGCCAACAACCAAAGGATTGTATATCAACAATGGAAAGAAAACTGTGATTAAGTGACCACGAATTAAACGAATTACACGAATATGAAAAAGGAATATATCAAGCCTCAGGTAGAGGTTGTGAAGTTAGAGATTCACCACATGCTGGCTGCCAGCCCTCCAGGTTGGAGCGGTGAAGCTGGAGCTCCCGAGTTGGACTTTGATGGTTTGCTCGATGAATACGAGCATCAGAATCATTAAGATGCGATTAAAGATGGTAATAATCCAAGAGATGCATGGCCGCCAGGTCGTGCATCTTTTTTTTTGACGGCATTTCAAAATTACCCTCACTCCCTTGTGCACACAGGGACAGAGTCCCCCTGTGCATTCAAAAAATCGAAACCATACTTTCAAAAATATAGTTAATTATTTGGTGGTATCACAATAATTACATATCTTTGCGCTTGATTTCGTGTAGAATGAAAGGGTTGAGAATCCTTGATTTCGTGTAATTTTGTGATGTAATTAAACTTTGATTCCGTGATGAAAAGGAAAATATACGACCAGTTGGTCCTGTGGAAAGAGAAGCGTAAGGGCAAGTCGGCAATGATGATAGAAGGTGCCCGACGCGTGGGTAAGAGCTATATCGTGAAGGAGTTCGCTCAAAGGGAATACAAGAGTTATATCCTCATAGATTTCTTTAAGGTGGGCGACGATGTCAAAGACCTGTTCAAGAATTACAAGGATAATCTCGACATGCTTTTCACCTATCTGAGCACCTATTTCTCTACTAAGTTGTATCCCCGTGAATCCATCATCGTGTTCGACGAGATAGAATTCTGTCCCGCAGCCCGTGCTGCCATCAAGTATCTGGTAGAGGATGGACGTTACGACTACTTGGAAACAGGTTCGCTGCTTGGTATGAAGATGAGCACGAAGAAGAAACGGAAGAAGGATGAGAAGAAAGAGGACTATCTGGTGCCTTCGGAAGAAGAAAGTGTCGTGATGCATCCCATGGACTTTGAGGAGTTCTTGTGGGCAATGGGTGAAGAGTCGCTGATGGATTTCATCCGAATGAAGTTCTCAGCCAAAGACCCCGTAGGTCAATCGATGCACCGCAAAATCATGGATTACTTCCGTCTCTATATGATTATCGGCGGTATGCCGCAGGCCATTTTGGAATACCTGGATAGCAAGTCGTTTGAAGATGTGGACCGAGTGAAGCGACAGATTCTCAACCTATACAATAATTGTATCGACCAGTACGCCGGAGTGCATACACCAAAGGTAAGGGCTATATACGAAGCCATTCCTGGTCAGCTACAGCTCCATGAGCACAAATTCCATTTGGCCGATCTGAACAAGGATGCCCGTTTCCGTGACTACGACAGTTCTTTCTATTGGCTGCGTGATGCTAAGATGGTGAACCTGGCGTTCAACACCACTGAGCCCAGCATCGGCTTGGGTCTCAAGCAGAAGGATAACGCTCTGAAATGCTACATGAACGACACGGGGCTGATGATCAGTCACGCCTTTGACGAACGGGGAATCGTCTCTGAACAGCTATACCAGAAGATTCTCAAGGACAAGCTGGAGGTAAACGCGGGGATGCTGATGGAGAACATCGTGGCACAGATGCTCGTGGCTAATGGCTGCAAACTATTTTTCTACTCCAACCCGTCGCGTGAAAACAAAGAGGACCGCATGGAGATTGATTTCCTCATTGCGAAAAGCAAGATTACCAGCCGACATAACATATCACCCATCGAGGTGAAGTCATCAACAGGGTTCACCACCGTCTCACTGGAGAAGTGCATCAAGAAGTACGCCACTCATCTGGCTCAATCCTATATCGTTCACACTGGCGATGTAGAACAGGACGGAGCATATCTATACATTCCTCTATATATGGTGCCGTGTCTCTGAAAATCTTTTTTGCCGGCATTTCGAAATTACCCTCACACCCTCACATTTTCCCTTCAAACCCTTATATACAGGGCGTTTGTCGACGTGAGGGAGAAACGGTTGTCCCTCACATTACCCTCACATTTTGGGTCACATTCACTCCCATCGCAAAAAGGCGTTGCAATCGAAGCCTCCGAACTCTTAGTTCGCCGCCTTCGGACTCTTAGTCCGTAGGGACGGACTGAGCCCTAACCCTTCGTGCTTTAAACCCTAACCCTTCGTGCCCTGAACCCTAAGGCTTCGTGCTTTGAACCCTAAGGCTTCATCCATTGGTTACACTTTCTGTGTTTTTTGAAATAGGATGTTAAAAATTAGCACAGAAAACAAAGAAATATTTGGATTAGTGTGCAGAATTTTATAAATTTGCACTGCAAAAACAGTCGAATGTACGACAGTTTTTTCAGTAATGATTCTTCTCAAGCAATTCTTCTATCGCGGATTTGAGTGGGTTCAAATCGTCGTTGATTGCTGTGGAATGATTCTCCTTTAATTGCTTATTAACCATTATCAAAGAGATGCATGGCCGCAAGGTCGTGCATCTCTTTTTTTGACGGCATCCTTAAGCCAATATCGCTTTCGGGTCGTTCTTCGACCTAAAGGTTCTCACACCTAAAGGAATGAGTGTGGCTTCGCATTCGAAGTGTTGTCTTGTTCCAACGTTGGTTTCGGGTCGTCCCGACGTTAGTTTATACTGGCTCCGCAGTCATCTACGGGGTGTTCCGATGATACTTTTGGGGGGTAAAGTATCATCGGAACGATTGGAAACAACGTCATCTTCGGGTCGTAGATGCCGTCGGAACGACCCGAAAGTGCCGTTGTTAGCAGAACAAGACACTCGCTACATGAGGCGAATTTGAAGACATAGAGTTATTTTTTTCTTAAAATATTTGGATTTGGCTTAAAAATGTTGTATCTTTGCAGTATGATTGAAAAAGCATATACGAAGTCTATACGGAAAAGCAACAACAGGGCGATGACAGATGACACTATGACAGCAGAATTCTGAAATCCCTCGCGTACCGCGCGCGTATACGCGGTACGCGTAGAATTTATATTTTTAACCGTCATACTGTCATCTATATAATTACACTACTTATTGGAGAATATCGCTCGTCGCCCACGAGCGATAAGCACGCGGGCCTTGAGTGATAAGCTTGTGCCCTTTAATCGATAAGCACGAGGGCTTTAAGCGATAAGCTTGTGAGGCATGAGCGATAAGCAAGCAGCCCGAATTACGCTTAATAATGGGAATTAATGGGAATTAATACGTAAAAAGAACAAAAAATCGGGAAAACGTTTGGAAGTTTGCGAAAATAGTAGTAACTTTGCACCCGCTTTTCGTGGCACCTATGCCCGAAGCATATGTCTAATATAAAAATTTAAAGCAAAAAAACAAAATGATTATTGTACCAGTAAAGGAAGGCGAGAACATCGAAAAGGCCCTCAAGAAGTTCAAGAGAAAGTTCGAAAAGACAGGTGTAGTGAAGGAACTCCGCACTCGTCAGCAGTTCGACAAGCCATCTGTACTGAAGCGCCTGAAGATGGAACACGCTATTTACGTACAGAAGCTCCGCGCAACTGAAGAGTAAAAAAGTTGGAATTTTTTTTGACCTTTGGTCAATTTTGTCACGACGCAGCAATTAAAATGCAAGCATTTATTGCATTTGCTGCTCCAAAATTTGGTAGTTTCAAAATAATTTCGTAACTTCGTTGCCGAAAACGATGCAACGATGCTGATGATAGAAGATTTTTTGAACTACTTGCGTTACGAGCGGAATCGTTCAGATCTCACCGTACGCAACTACGAACGGAGTTTATGTGACTTCGAATCGTACTTCAAAAATCGAGAAAGCCATCTCTCTTGGGAGTCGGTAGACTCGGACTTGATCCGTGACTGGATGGAGAGCATGATGGATAAAGGCGACATGGCATCCACGGTAAATAACCGTTTGAGTGCCGTGCGTTCCTTTTTCCGTTTTGCCTTGTCTAGGGGGCTGGTCGACAGCGATCCGGCGCATAGTGTCAAGGGGCCAAAGAAAAAGAAACCCCTGCCACAGTTTGTGCGCGAGGACGATATGGACCGCCTGATGGATGTGCCTGAGATGTGGGGTAATAACTACAAGGATGTGCGCGCGCGTACCATTATATTATTATTCTATACAACAGGCATCCGATTGGCGGAACTCATCGGACTGGATGATCAGGACGTGGATTTTGTCAATCGTCAGCTGAAGGTCACTGGCAAGAGAAACAAGCAGCGCATCGTACCGTTCGGAGAGGAACTGGAGCAAACGCTCAAGGCGTATATGAACCAGCGTGACGAGCAATCCATGAAGCAGGATGCTGCACTATTCCTCAACGACAAAGGATGTCGGGTAACGCGTTCTCAGGTGGGGCGAATCGTTAAGGCAGGCCTCTCGCAGGTTACCACGATGAAGAAACGCTCGCCGCATGTGCTTCGCCACACGTTTGCCACCGCCATGCTGAACAACGGGGCAGGGCTGGAGAGTGTCAGGAAACTCTTGGGGCATGAGAGTGTGGCAACCACAGAGATCTATACGCATACGACATTCGAGCAGCTGAAAAGAGTGTATAAAGATGCCCACCCAAGGGCGTAACCTTATTTTATTTACCCTTTAAAAACGGAGGTAACTATGGAAATTAAGATTCAGTCGATTCATTTCGACGCTACTGAGAAGTTAGAGGCGTTCATCGAAA
>CAMVOS010000032.1 GCA_947169185.1 uncultured Prevotella sp. | reverse complement strand
CCTTTGATAAATTAGGCTATGACCGTAAGGGTATCGTGGGTGTCACGATGCCTGGCTTCGGAACGTCAGGACGTACTCATGACAATGCTACTTCGCTGATGCAGTCGTTGGGTGTCTCGCAGATGGAAATTAGCATTGCCAAAGCAGTCAAGCAGCATTTTGAGGATATAGGTCATGACATAAATAATCATGATGTTACCTATGAGAATTCACAGGCTCGTGAGCGTACGCAGATTCTAATGGATTTGAGCAACAAACTTTCGGCCCTTGTCGTAGGTACTGGCGACCTGTCGGAACTGGCGTTGGGCTGGGCTACCTATAATGGTGACCACATGTCGATGTATGGTCTGAATGCAGGTATTCCCAAGACTCTCATCCAATATCTTATCCGTTATATTGCCTCGCTGCCCAAGTCGTCTGCAGAGCGTGATGTGCTGATAGATATTGTGAACACCCCTATATCGCCTGAGCTGACACCTGCTGATGCTCAGGGCAATATCCAGCAGAAGACGGAAGACCTCGTCGGACCTTACGAGCTGCACGATTTCTTCCTCTATTATATGCTTCGCTTTGGTTTCAATCCTACCAAAATTATGCTGATGGCTGAAAAAGCATTTGGTAAAAGGTATGAAAGGGAGACCATCAAGAAGTGGCTTACCACATTCTGCCGTCGTTTCTTTGCCCAGCAGTTTAAACGTTCTTGTCTGCCAGATGGACCAAAGGTGGGCAGTATCTCGCTCTCACCACGTGGTGACTGGCGTATGCCAAGCGATGCCTCGAGTGCATTGTGGCTACATGAGTGCGAAGAGTTGTAAATATATAACACAAACATAAATAAAGACTATTTTGACATGAAGAAACTTCTTTTAGGAGATGAAGCCATTGCTCAGGGTGCACTCGATGCCGGACTGAGTGGTGTGTATGCCTATCCGGGCACTCCCTCTACAGAGATTACTGAGTATATTCAGCAGTCGCCCTTAGCCAAGGAACGTGGTGTGCATAGCCGCTGGAGTACCAACGAGAAAACGGCTATGGAGGCTGCTTTGGGTATGTCGTATATGGGTAAGCGCGCTTTGGTGTGCATGAAGCATGTAGGACTGAATGTCTGTGCCGACCCCTTTGTCAATTCAGCTATGACAGGTACCAATGGTGGTATCATCGTACTGGTTGCTGACGATCCCTCGATGCACTCAAGTCAGGACGAACAGGACTCTCGCTTCTATGGTAAGTTTGCCATGATTCCTACGCTGGAGCCCTCTAACCAGCAGGAGGCTTATGATATGATGGCTGAGGCCTACGACATGTCTGAGAAGTTGCAGTTGCCTGTACTGATGCGTGTTACCACGCGTATGGCCCACAGTCGTGCTGTCGTCACAGTTGCTGACGCTCCCCGCCAGCAGAATGAGTTGAATTACAATGCCAAGGCTAGCAATTGGGTGTTGCTGCCTGCCTTCGCTCGCAAGCGTAATGATATCGTTACTGCCCAGCAGCCACTGTTGGAACAGATGGCTGTCGACAGCAAATATAATAAATATGTAGACGGAAAAGACCAACAGATGGGTGTCATTGCCAGCGGTATCGCCTACAACTACCTGATGGAGTGTTTTCCTAATGGTTGTCCGTTCCCCGTACTAAAGATTTCGCAGTATCCTATTCCCAAGAAGTTGATTCGTCGTATGACGGACGACTGCGAGTTCGTACTGATTGCTGAGGAGGGTCAGCCCTTCATCGAGGATCAGGTTCGTGGTGTGATGCCAGGTAATGCTGTTATCAAGGGTCGTCTGACTGGTGAACTGCCTCGTACGGGCGAGTTGAATCCCGACCTCATTAAGAAAGCACTGGGTATGGAGATTGGCGAGAACTATGCACCTTGTGAGGATGTAGCTCCTCGTCCACCCGCATTGTGTCAGGGCTGTGGCCACCGCGATGTATATCAGGCGCTGAACGAGGTGCTGTTGAACTATCCTAATGCTCGTGTGTTTGGTGATATTGGTTGCTACACGCTTGGTTTCCTGCCTCCCTATAAGGCTATCCACTCTTGTGTCGATATGGGTGCCTCTATCACAATGGCGAAAGGTGCTTCTGACGCTGGCCAGTGGCCAGCTGTTGGCATTATTGGCGACTCTACGTTTACGCACTCTGGTATGACGGGTCTGTTGGATGCAGTCAACGAGAATGCTGACATTACCGTCATCATCTCCGATAACCTTACTACTGCTATGACAGGTGGACAGGACTCTGCTGGTACCAATAAGTTCGAGGCTATTTGTCGTGGTCTGGGTGTCAGCGAAGACCATCTGAAAGTCGTTGTGCCTCTGCCCAAGAATATGGACGAAATCAAGCAGACCATCGAACAGGAAATCAACTACCACGGAGTCAGCGTGATTATTCCGCGTCGTGAGTGCATGCAGACCTTGCAACGTCACTTGAAGCAAAAGAAGGCGCAGGCTAAATCGTAAATTGTAAATTGTCAAATTGTAAATTATGAAGACAGATATTATCTTGTGTGGAGTAGGAGGACAGGGAATCCTCTCCATTGCCACGATTATAGGTGAGGCAGCCATGAAGGAAGACCTTTATATCAAACAGGCCGAGGTTCATGGTATGTCGCAGCGTGGTGGCGACGTACAGTCGAACCTGCGCATCTCCAGCGAGCCTATTGCCAGCGACCTGATTCCTACGGGTAGTGCTGATGTTATCATTTCTATGGAACCCATGGAGGCTCTGCGCTATCTGCCGTTCCTTTCTAAAGAAGGTTGGATTATCACGTCGAGTGCACCTTTTGTCAACATCCCCAACTATCCGGAGATAGAGACTATCAAGGCCGATTTGGATAAGCTGCCGCATGTCATCATGCTCGACATCGAGCAGAAGGCGAAGGATGCTGGTGTGCCCCGTTCAGCCAACGTCATTCTGCTGGGCGCTGCTCAGAAGGCTCTCGGTATCGAATACGAGAAGCTGGAAGACGCCATCCGCAGCGTCTTTGGTCGCAAGGGCGAGGCTATTGTTGAGGCCAATATCAAAGCATTAGCAATTGGTAAAGAAGCGCAGAAGTAATGAGTACTCCGATTAAGAAAGAAATAGTTGACAACCTGATTGCTGAGTTAGGCATCAAGGATTTTGCCAAAGCCACCATCCGCGAAGTCAAGCAGGTAGCTGCTAAAGCTGAGCAGGCGAGTGGGGTAGAGTTCATCAAAATGGAGATGGGTATTCCTGGTCTGCCTGCCGCTCAGGTGGGTGTCGATGCACAGGTTAAGGCCTTGCAGGACGGTATTGCCCATAGCTATCCTGACATTCAGGGCTATCCCGAGTTGAAGAAGCAGGCCTCACGCTTTGTTAAGGCATTCATTGGATTGGATGTGGCTCCAGAAGGTTGTGTACCCGTCAGCGGTTCTATGCAAGGCACGTTTGCCTCGTTCCTGACCTGTTCGCAGGCATCGAAGCAGAAGGATACCGTGCTGTTCATCGACCCAGGTTTTCCTGTCCAGAAGATGCAGCTGCAGGTCATGGGCGTCAAGTACGAGACCTTCGATGTCTACGACTATCGTGGTCCGAAGCTGGCCCCTAAGTTGGAGAGCTATCTCAGCAAGGGCAACATCTGTGCCATCATCTATTCGAATCCCAACAATCCGTCGTGGGTTTGTCTGAACGAACAGGAGCTGGAGTCTATTGGTAAGTTGGCTACGAAGTACGATACCATCGTTATGGAGGATTTGGCCTACTTTGCTATGGATTTCCGCAAGAATCTCAGCGTACCTTTCGAGGCACCTTATCAACCCTCGGTAGGTCGCTATACGGATAATTACATCCTGCTGATTTCGGGCTCTAAGGCCTTCAGCTATGCTGGTGAACGCATTGGTGTGACGTGCATCAGCGACAAGCTGTTCCATCGTCATTATGACGACCTTGCAGCTCGCTACGAGGGTCTGCCTTTCGGACTGGTTTTCTCTACCCGTATGCTCTATGCCCTCAGTAGCGGTACCAGCCATAGTGCCCAGTATGCGATGGCTGCCATGCTCCGTGCTGCTACCGATGGCGAATACGATTTCCGCCGAGAGGTCAGCGTCTATGGCGAACGTGCCCATAAGCTGAAGGAGATATTCTGTCGTCATGGTTTCCATATCGTTTACGACAAGGACCTTGACGAACCTGTTGCCGATGGCTTCTATTTCACTATTGGCTACAAGCAGATGACCAGCGGTGAGCTGGCTCGCGAACTGATGTACTATGGCGTATCGGCTATTTGTCTGATTACTACGGGTTCTCATCAAGAAGGCCTACGTGTCTGCACCTCGTTCATCGAGGACCATCAGTATGCACAACTCGAGGAACGCATGACGCTGTTCGAGGCCAACAATTGATACAATTGACACTACCGATAAAAAAGTGAGCAGACTATTTGGTCGACTCACTTTTTTTTCGTACTTTTGTGCCCGATTATTATAGTTAACTCCCTCGTCGGTGTTTCGTGTAAGCACTGAGCGGACTGGTAAAACGACGGCTCTCGGGTAGGGCTGGCATAGTACGCAAGGAATATGTATAACATTTTAAATTTTAAGCTATTATGGCAGAAATGAATTTTGGTGGCGTTATCGAGACTGTAGTCACCAGCAAGGAGTTCTCACTCGAGAAAGCACGTGAAGTATTAAAGGATGAAGTCATCGCCGTCATCGGTTATGGCGTTCAGGGACCTGGTCAGGCCTGCAACCTGCGCGACAATGGTTTCAATGTCATCGTCGGACAGCGTCAGGGCAAGACCTACGACAAGGCTGTGGCTGACGGCTGGGTACCTGGCAAGACGCTGTTCTCTATCGAAGAGGCTGCTGAGAAGGGTACTATCCTCTGCATGTTGCTCTCTGACGCTGGTCAGATGCAGCAGTGGCCTACCATCAAGAAATATCTGAAGCCTGGCAAGACGCTGTACTACAGCCATGGCTTTGCTATCAACTGGAGCGACCGCACGGGCGTTGTGCCTCCTGCTGACGTCGACGTTATCATGGTGGCTCCTAAGGGTTCTGGTACCTCTCTTCGCACCATGTTCTGCGAGGGTCGCGGTCTGAACTGCTCATACGCCGTCTATCAGGACGCTACGGGCAAGGCCAAGGAGAAGACGCTGGCCTTCGGTATCGGTATCGGTGCCGGTTATCTGTTCGAGACAACTTTCCAGCGCGAGGCTACCTCTGACCTCACTGGTGAGCGTGGTTCGCTGATGGGTGCTATCCAGGGCCTGCTGCTTGCTCAGTACGAGGTGCTGCGCGAGAATGGTCACACACCTTCTGAGGCCTTCAACGAGACCGTTGAGGAGCTCACTCAGAGCCTTGGCCCGCTCTTCGGTGCTAAGGGTATGGACTGGATGTATGCCAACTGTTCGACTACTGCACAGCGTGGTGCTCTTGACTGGGCTCCCCGTTTCCACGACGCCATCAAGCCCGTCATGGAGTGGTTGTACTACTCGGTAAAGACCGGTAACGAGGCTCAGATCACTATCGACGCCAACTCAAAGCCCGACTATCGTGCCGGTTTGGAGAAAGAGCTCGAGGCTATGCGTAATCAGGAGATGTGGCGTGCCGGCGAAACCGTCCGCAAGCTGCGTCCAGAGTATCAGGAAGACTAATTACTCGTTCTATCTGATATTAAGAGGATATGCTTTGGCATATCCTCTTTTTTTATCGTTTCCCAAAGGTTGTGCGCTACTTACAAAAGGGTCGATTAGTACGTTCTAAAGGGTTGGAAGGCAGCGTGTAAAGTTAAAACTGCGTCAGTGTTTGATAAAACTGTGACGGCGTTTGTTAAAACTGTGACGGCGTTTGTTAAAACGCTGGCAGTGTCTGATAAAACTGTGACAGTGTTTGATAGAATTTAGAACATGATTTGTTAAAATAGGTTTTTCTTATTGCATTTTCAGAAATTATTGCCATCTTTGCATCGTCAAATCATTGATATAAATATGACTAAACAGAATGACTTGGGGCAATTGACACTAAGTGTCTGCCAAGTGGCTCGTGAGGCAGGGGCCTATATAAAAAAGGAACGCGCGAACTTCTCTATAGAAAAGGTGGAGCGCAAGCATGCCCATGATTATGTGTCGTATGTGGACAAAAGTTCGGAACAGATGATTGTCAGCAGACTACACGACATCCTTCCTGAAGCAGGTTTTATTACTGAAGAAGGCTCAGCAGGACATTCAGACGAACAATACGTCTGGGTGGTTGACCCCTTGGATGGCACGACGAATTTCATTCATGGTTTTGCGCCATACGCTGTCAGCATAGCGTTGTGTAAGGGACGCGAAATAGTGGTGGGCGTGGTTTACGAAATTATCAGCGACGAGTGCTTCTATGCCTGGCAAAATGGTGGCGCATGGGTTAACGAACGGCCTCTCCATGTTGGCAAGAGTGCGATTAATGATGCCCTGTTGTGCTTGCAATTGCCTTATAATAGTGATGCCTATAAGCCTGTCATAACTCGATTGCTGAACCATTTCTATGGCAATGTAGGCAGCATCCGTATGATAGGCTCTGCAGCCATTGCTTTGTGCTATGTTGCTGCAGGACGTTTGGATGCATATGCTGAACGCTATATCGGACAATGGGACTATATGGCTGGCGCACTGATAGTTAAGGAGGCTGGTGGCCGTGTGACAAACTATGCTGGAGATGACTTCTTTATGGAAGGTGACAGCGTCGTAGCCTCTAATGGCATCGTGCATAGCGACTTGTTAGAAGCAGTCAAGCAAGCTGAATGAAACCTTCAACTTGTTGGATAGCCTCTTCCTGCATCAAAGTGCTGAGAGCAGCATCAATCTCCTCCGTAGGCAATGGCAGACGGAGGATTTCTGTGATGTGATGGCGCTGATGGTCGGAAAGTAATGTGTGTATCTGTTCTTTCGCTGTGCGCTGCCCTTCCTTTGTAACAAGATTGCCCTGAACATCAAGACAGACATCGCATTGGCCACAATCTTTGGATGTTTTCTCGCCAAAGTATTCGAGCAACATGCGACTGCGACATTGGTCAGTGGCTTTTGCATACTTCAGCATGGCATTGATGCGTAGCGTGTATTGCTCCTTTCGCTCTTCGTAGATACTGGCAGGCAGGACGATATTTTCAGCATCCTCGCGACGTTGACAGTAACGGATAAACGGAACCTGCTTGCGTGGAATGAAGCTGATGAGGTGTCGCTGCGACAGCGACTTCAGTATGTCGTAACATTGTGGCTGATTGATGCCTGCCTGCTTTGCAACTATACTTTCGTCGATGTAGCCATAGTCGGCAAACAGTCCGCCATAGTTACGCAGGAGGCTGACGATGACTTTTTCTTCTTCAGGCGTTACTTGCTCCAAACGATACAGTTCATCACGTCCAACAAGAAATTTGATACGTGCCTCGTTATCAGCTTCTTCGTCGTATTCGATGTAGCCAGCACGTTCTAGAATCTGCAAGGCGGAATTGACCTGAATGGGGAAATGGCGGAAACGCAGGCAGAACTCTTCAATGTTGAATTCGTGAGCCACACCATAACCATCGCCAGTGGCAATCTGATAGTAGTAGGCCAAATGCTCGTAAATCTGTCGGATGTCGTCTTTTGGCGGGTAGGTATCGTTGATACGCTTCTGCAGTTTGGCATTATCGCTGTTGTTGTATAGCAGAATGGCTTGTGCTGGCTGTCCGTCGCGTCCTGCACGCCCAGCCTCCTGGAAGTAGGCCTCAATGGAGTCTGGACAGTCGTAGTGGATGACCAGCCGGACGTCAGGCTTATCGATACCCATACCAAAGGCGTTGGTAGCCACCATGATGCGAATTCGGTCGTGTTGCCATTCGCGCTGGCGATGGTCTTTGTCAGCATGGTCCAAACCAGCATGATAGTATGTAGCTGAGAGTCCGGCTTCTGTCAAGTGTTCGCTGATTTCGCGAGCATGACGTCGACTGCGGACATAGATGATGGCTGCACCTGGGGTCTGCTCCAGAAGTCGGATGAGGTCGTAGTGCTTGTCGTCGGAGTGTCGAACTAAATAGGCAAGGTTCTTTCGCTCAAAGGACATGCGGAAGACGGAGAAAGGCCTTTGGCTGTTAGCTCTTGGTTCTTGGCTTAGTTTGTCGCAGATGTCATCGACAACCTGGGGAGTAGCCGTTGCGGTAAGCGCCAAGACAGGCACCTCGGGCAGCAGTTGGCGGATATTGGCAATCTCAAGGTAGGAAGGACGGAAATCATAGCCCCATTGTGAAATGCAGTGGGCCTCGTCAACAGTGATGAATGAAACACGCATATGGCGCAGCTTGGTCTGAAACAAGTTGCTCCCCAGACGTTCAGGCGATACGTAAAGCAGTTTAGTGCTCCCCAGAATACAATTCTCTAGGGTTTGCAGAATACTTCCGTGTTGCATGCCACTATAGATGGCTGCTGCACGGATGCCAATCTGTCGGAGATGGTGAACCTGGTCCTTCATCAGGGCAATGAGAGGTGTGATGATAATACACGTACCTTCCATAGCCATTGCTGGAACTTGGAAGGTGATGGACTTGCCACCACCCGTAGGCATCAGTCCTAATGTGTCGTGTCCAGCGCCAATAGACTCGATGATGTCACGCTGAATGCCGCGGAAATCATCGTAGCCCCAGTATTGGCGTAGTATGGACTGATACTTGTCGCTCATCACTCATCACTCCTCCGAAGGCATGATGTCCTCAATCTGCAGCTGTACCTCGCCTCGTTTGTAGGTATTCTCTTCTATGTTGTAGACGATGTCAAACGAGCGCTTTGACTTAATGTAGCGTGCTGCAGCACTTTGTCCGAAGGCTATGCCATTCATAACGACTGCCGATTTGGAATCGACGAGTTCCAACTTGATGTGCTCTTGATGGCGTCCTACAACCTTTGACGTGCCATAATCGTAGACGTTGCGTGTCATGAACAATGGCTTTTCGTTACCAGGTCCGTGAGGTGCCAACTTTTTCAGTTCGGAAAGCAGTCGCTTGGTGATATGCTGAAAGTCAACTTCCAAATCAATATCGAGGGTCTGCTGTGTTTGTTCGGGCATAATGTGATGGCTGACATACTCCTGGAAACGACGACGGAATTCAGGGATATTCTCTTGTTTTAACGTTAGTCCGACAGCGTAGGTATGTCCTCCGAAGTTCTCAAGCAAATCGCGACACGACTTGATGGCGTCGTAGATATCAAAACCTGCTACGCTGCGTGCCGAACCTGATGCCACACCGTTAATTATCGTAAGAACAACGGTAGGACGGAAATATAGTTCAGTCAGACGGGAAGCAACAATTCCCACCACACCTTTCTTCCAACCCTCGTCGTAGAGCACGATAGACTTCTGGTGCTGCTGACTCTCAAGACGTGCCACGATTTCGTTGGCCTCCTCAGTCATCTGTTTGTCAACGTCGCGACGCTGATCATTGTATTCATCGATACGGGTTGCGATGGTCAGCGCCTTTTGCAGGTCGCGCTCCACCAACAGTTCTACGGCTTCCACACCATTCTGCATACGTCCAGAGGCATTGATGCGAGGGCCAATTTTGAACACAATATCGCTCATGGTAAGCTCACGACCTGTTAGACCACATATCTCGATGATGGCTTTCAGACCTATTGAACACCCTTGATTGAGTTGCTTCAAGCCATGAAAGGCCAAGATACGGTTCTCGCCCTCTACTGGTACCAGATCAGATGCTATAGAAACGGCACAGAAGTCGAGTAGGGGAATGAGTCGTGAGAAGGGAATGCCATTGTTCTTAGCAAAAGCTTGCATCAACTTGAAACCCACACCACAACCGCACAAATGCTTGAAGGGATAGGTAGAGTCTTCACGCTTGGGATTGAGGATGGCCACAGCAGGAGGCAGTACCTCGTCAGGTACGTGATGGTCGCAAATAATAAAGTCGATGCCACGCTCTTTGGCATATGTTATTTCTTCGACTGCCTTAATACCGCAGTCAAGCACTATGATTAATTTAACACCAGCTTCTACTGCATGGTCTATTCCCTTGATACTTACGCCATAGCCTTCTTCATATCGGCTAGGAATATAGTATTCTATATTGGAGTAGAATTGCTGTAGGAACTTATACACTAAAGCTACTGCCGTACATCCGTCCACGTCGTAGTCGCCATATACCATGATGCGCTCTTTGCGACCCATGGCATCATTCAGGCGGTCTACAGCCACGTCCATGTCGTTCATCAGAAACGGGTCAATCAGTTCGTTCAGCATGGGGCGGAAAAATCGCTTTGCTGCACTTTCTGTCTTGATGCCACGTTTGATAAGCAAACTGGCCATGATGGGACTCATGCCAATCTTCTCAGCCAGTTCGTTGGCTGCCAGCTGTTGCTCGGGTGTAGGTGGTTCGTAGTTCCATTTAAATTGCATTTATATTTGTCTTTAACAAATCGAAATGTATCTCTCATCTTAGTCTATGTAGTCCATCTTGACTACAATGACGCGTATAGTCTGGTCTTTCTTCTTGGTCTGTACTTTGGCGATATGCCAGTCAGACGGAAAGAAGATGACAAACTGTCCGCTTTTGACATTGAAGAAGTTGGTATTCTCCTTGACATAGTTGTAACGCATCACGTCCTTCTTGTCATTATATGGTTGCGAGACGGTGCTCGTCTCATGATCAAGCAAGGCAAAACCTTCCGTGCCTTTAACCACCACCATAAAGTCGCTCTTCTTGCGATGGCTCTCTGTGTTACGTTTCTCCAGCGGACCGTTTTCCGAGTCTTCTACGCTGGCCACCAGCGTAGAGCCTGGTATGGGATGTTTGCCCTTGGGAATGGTGAGCAAATCGGTGTTCTGCAGCCAACGGAACAATGTCTTCCATTGCTCCGGATTCTTTTGGTACTGGCTATAGAACTCGTCAATGTTCAGCGTCTTGTGGGCTTTAGCCTTTTTAAAGCCATTGGCCCACTCTGCCTTCTTCATCCATTTCCGGGCCTCATTCTGTGCACTGACAGATAAGGGCAAAAAGGTAAAAAGGTAAAGAATTAACGTCCATTTTACCACACTTGTTACTTTACAGTTATAGCTACTTGTTGTCTTCATCGTGTCGTTGATTTTTACCTTTTTACTTTTCACTTCTTATTCTACAGTCCGAGTTTCTTACGGATATTGGCAGGAATAGCCTTCTTATTAATGAGGAAATCCATAGTGTTGGCAGCGATAAAGGCCTTAGTCATGTACCAAGTTCCTTTGTAGTCGCCAGTCTCACCCCATGAATTCTTCACCATGTAGTACTCTTTGCCGTTCTGGTCTTTGGCAACGCCATAGATGTGCATACCATGATCGTCTGTCAGTTCCCAGTTGTCGAAACGCTCCTGGCGCATTTGCTGGGTAGGAATGATTTCCGGAACGGTGCATCCCAGTGAGTCGATGATGTCACGCTTCTTGGTAGCTGTCATCTTCAGCCACTTGGCCATATCGCTACCCTGCAGGTTCTGCGTCGTCTTCTTGGCATCTACGGCATAGGCCAAACCCTTGCGGGTGAAACCATCCTCAGAGACATCGCCTCCCCAAGCAACGGTGTAACCCAGCTCGATAGCGTTGTCGATAATCTGCATCATTTCGTCCATAGGAACATTGTAGCTTAGAGGGAAGCGCCAATTGTCCTGTACCTCTACTGCAAATGTGGTGTAGAAAGGATGGTGGGTATAGCTAGTGATAGATACATAGTCGTTGAGATCGATGCCCAAAGAAGCCATAAAGCTCTTTGGAGTATATTTCTTACCTTCGTACGTGAACTCCTCAGGACATTTGCCAAGATAGGCGTCGAGGATGCCCTGCAAACCAACCTTCCACTGGTTGCTGATCTTCTTGGCATCGCTTTTGGCAACTGCAGCTACGTAGGGTTCCAGCAGTTTGAAGAACTCGTTAAAGTTGTTCAGCGAGTCACCATATAGTGAACCAGGGAAAGGCATAGTTCCTTCAGGAACAATACCATGAGTCTTTAGCGTAGCCAGCACGTCTTCAGCGCTACCACCCTGTGCAAACTGGCAGTCACCATGAAAACGAACGACCTGAATGGCACGCTCCATGTAAGTCTTATTGGCTACGAAACTCTCGCAGAGGTCGTACTTCTTACCGGTAGCCTTCAGGATTTCTGCCTCGAAGAATGACAGGGTAGAGTAGTCCCAACACGTACCCGAACGGTTCTGGTCCTTCATGCTCGTTACCGGGATTTCCTTGATGGTGGTGAACACGGGCTTGTTCGCATTCTTTTTCTCTGGAGCCTTCTTCTTTGCAGCTCCGGCACTGCCCACTGCTATAATCAGTGCCAGTGCAATGGTCATAATTTTCTTCATTGTTGTTGTTATTTTTAAATTGTTATTTATTTGTTTCCATGAATATTTCGAGCTCAGCAGGATGATACGGTATGCGCTTTTCTCCCAAGAATCGGCAACCGTCCTTAGTGATGAGCACATCGTCCTCAATGCGGATTCCACCAAAGTCCTTATAAGTCTCTAGTTTGTCGAAGCATAGGAATTCCTCACAATGCTTCTTGGCTTTCCACTCGTCAATAAGAGCTGGAATAAAGTAGATACCAGGCTCATCAGTGACAACAAAGCCCTCCTCCAGTTTGCGACCCATACGTAAGCAATTGGTGCCAAACTGTTCGAGGTTGGGGCGTGTCTCGTCATCGAAACCAACGTAGATCTGTCCTAAACCTTCCATATCGTGAACGTCCATACCCATCATGTGTCCCAGTCCGTGAGGCAGGAACATAGCGTGGGCACCAGCACGAACAGCCTCGTCCGTATCACCCTTCATGAGCCCAAGTTCCTTTAGACGCTCAGTCATCATGCGGCATACAGCAAAGTGGACATCCATATAGCGAACACCAGGCTTGGCAACTTCTAAAACGTAGTCGTGACAAGCTTCTACGATGCTATATATTTCCAGCTGACGTTGGGTGAATTTACCCGTAACAGGCATCGTGCGGGTATGGTCGGAACAATAGTCGTCCAGTTCGCAACCAGCATCGCACAAGGCCAAACGACCAGCTTCCAGTTGTGCTTCAGAGGGATTTCCATGCATAATCTCACCATGTTGCGAGAAGATGGTAGCAAAACTCGTACCACTTGCCATAGAACGTGCAATACCATCCACCTGACCACCAATGAAACGCTCAGTAATACCTGGTTTAATCAGTCGTTGTGCTGTTGTGTGCATCGCATAGCCTACATCGCAGGCACGGTCAATGGCTGCTATTTCCTGAGGCTCTTTGGTAGAGCGCATCTTTACCACAGCTTTTATCAGATCGAGAGATGCAGCCTCCTTCTGCTTCGAAGGATGGATGCCCAGCAAGTCCATGATTTGTATCTTGGTATCGAATCTGTAAGGCGGAAGGAAATGGATGTTTGATGTCTGCTGTTTGAGGTAAGATGTCAGCTGTGACATTGGCGCAGTCTTGGTGATGCCTACTTCTGCAGCAAGATCTGCTACTGACGGTGTAAAGCCCATCCATACGATGTCTTCTACATCGATGTCGTCGCCAAAGAGCCACTCTTCATCATTGTCAATATCGATAACACCTACCAGTCCGTCGCGATGCTGTCCAAAGTAATAAAGAAAGGTAGAATCCTGTCGCATAGGTGCATACGTATTTGCAGGATAGTTATATGGCGCCTCATTGTTTCCAAAGAGCACGATGAGACCTTTTTCTACGAGCTTTTTGAGCTCAGCACGACGTCGAAGATAGGTGTTTTTATCGAACATAAATCAAAAAATCTTACTATAGGTTACAATTATCCTGCAAAGTTACACATTTTTTATGTAAAAGCATTATCTTTGCATCAAAAATTGTGCATAGAGCACACTAAAAAGTATTAAAATGCAAATTACTCAACATACGGGCTTGGTATTAGAGGGTGGTGGCATGCGTGGCGTGTTCACCGCTGGCGTATTGGATGCCATGATGAAAAGCGAGGTGTATTTCCCCTATGTTG
This sequence comes from uncultured Prevotella sp., assembly GCA_947169185.1. Classification (GTDB taxonomy): domain Bacteria; phylum Bacteroidota; class Bacteroidia; order Bacteroidales; family Bacteroidaceae; genus Prevotella. The sequence goes on along the minus strand of CAMVOS010000032.1, from coordinate 12,896 downwards.
TGGCTGTTTCTGCTGGTGCTCTGCATGGTTTGTCGTATATGAGTCGCCAACCTCGTCGTGCCCGTTGGTCCAGCATCGATATGCTAAAGAAGTATGGCTATATTTCTCTGCGCAGTTTGGTGCATAATGGTAGTATCTTCGATCCCAACATCTTGTACGAACGGTTTCCTGAGGAGATTATTCCTTTCGATTACAAAACCTACGAACAGAATCCTGCTACGTTTGAGATGGTGACAACTAATTGTAAGACAGGACGGGCAATGTATCTCTCAGAGCGTTATGACCATCATCGTCTGATACAAATTGCCAAAGCCTCCAGTTCGTTACCTTTTGTGTCGCAGATAACTGATGTTGACGGTATTCCTATGCTGGATGGTGGAATCGTAGACAGCATTCCTATTGTGCGCTCAATAGATACGGACCATCACGAAAATGTCGTGGTGCTGACACGTAATCGTGGTTACCGTTCGACAGAACCAGATATTAAGATACCGAAAATAGTATACAAAGAGTATCCTCGTCTGCGTGTAGCATTAAGCAGGAGGACAGATGAATATAATCGTCAGCTTGACTTGATAGAACGCATGGAAGATTGGGGTGAAATCGTGGTCATACGCCCAGAGCGCCCATTGGAGGTAGGACGCATTACACAAGATGTCGTCAAGTTAGAGCGCCTTTATGAAGAAGGCTTTCAACTTGGTGAACGCTTCTGTAAGAGTTTGAGTATTTTTTAACTTTTTTCTTACTCTTGTTCGTTGAGTAAGTCTGGTCGAAGACGACGGGTGCGTTCCATCGCCTGTTCTAATTCCCAGTTGCGGATTTTAGCTTCATTACCCGACAAAAGGATGTCAGGCACCTTCCAGCCTTTGTAGTCTGCAGGACGTGTATAGATAGGTGCTGCCAGCAGATCGTCTTGGAAACAGTCGCTAAGTGCTGACTGCTCATCGCCAATGACACCAGGTACCACGCGTACTACTGCATCGGCAATCATGGCTGCTACCAGTTCACCGCCTGTCAATACAAAATCGCCAATCGATATTTCACGGGTAATCAGATGGTCGCGTACACGCTGGTCTATGCCTTTATAGTGGCCTGCCAGAATAATGAGGTTGCCTTTCATCGACAGTTCGTTGGCCATATGCTGGTCGAATCGTTCACCGTCAGGTGAGGTAAAGATGACCTCATCGTAGTCGCGCTCAGCCTTCAGAGCCGTAATACAGCGGTCGATGGGTTCACATTGCATCACCATACCAGCACTGCCACCATAGGGATAATCATCTACACGACGCCACTTGTCTAAAGTGTAGTCGCGTAGGTTATGCAGACGAATCTCTGCCAGTCCCTTTTTCTCGGCACGTGCCAGGATGCTCTCATGGACGAATCCTTCGAGCATCTCTGGTAATACCGTGATAATATCAATTCGCAATTGAATCTTTAATTCTTAATTCTTAATCTTTAATCTTAATTGTCGTACTCCTGCCAAGACTTGATCTTGATGTCGTCCTGTTTGAGGGCTGTGAAAGCCTCGATGAAGGCCTTGGCCAGACGGACGTTTGTCATCAGAGGAATGTTGTGGTCGATGGCTCCACGACGGATGCGATAGCCATTGGTCAACTCGCGCTTGGTATGGTTCTTAGGTACGTTGACGATGAGGTCGAACTTGTGCTGGGCTATCATGTCCATCACATTGTTGTCGCCTTCCTCGTCAGGCCAGCTGACGGCAGTGGCTTTCACGCCGTTCTCGTTGAAGAACTTGGCTGTACCACCTGTAGCATACACCTCGTAACCCTTCTTCACCAGCTGCTGAGCGGGCTCCAACAAGCTTACCTTTCCCTTGGCAGCACCACTCGAGATGAGGATGTTTGAGCCTGGTTTTGGCAGACGGTAGCCAGTAGCGATAAGGGCATTGAGCATAGCCTCGTTCAGATCGTCACCCAAACAACCTACCTCACCCGTAGAGCTCATGTCAACACCCAGTACGGGGTCGGCATTCTGCAGACGTGCGAATGAGAACTGGCTGGCTTTCACGCCGATACGGTCGATGTCGAATTCTGAGCTATCAGGTTTCTGATAAGGTGCGTCCAGCATGATCTTTGTTGCCGTCTCAATGAAGTTACGCTTCAGGATCTTCGATACGAAGGGGAATGAACGACTGGCACGGAGATTGCACTCAATCACCTTTACCTCGCGGTTCTTAGCCAGGAACTGGATGTTGAATGGTCCGCTGATGTTCAGCTCTGCAGCAATCTTACGTGCTATCTTCTTAATCTGACGTACAGTAGAGAAATAGATGTGCTGAGCAGGGAACAGCATGGTAGCGTCGCCAGAGTGTACACCAGCATACTCTACGTGCTCTGAGATAGCGTATTCTACCACCTCGCCCTTATCGGCAACAGCGTCAAACTCAATCTCCTTAGTCTCTGTCATGAACTTCGAGATAACCACAGGGAATTCTTTCGATACCTCTGTAGCCATATTCAGGAAGCGGTGCAGCTCGTCATCGTCGTAGCAAACGTTCATAGCAGCACCTGAGAGTACGTATGAAGGACGTACCAGTACGGGATATCCTACCTCATCGACAAACTCCTTAACATCTTCGAATGAGGTCAGTGCACGCCAACGTGGCTGGTCGATGCCCAGCTTGTCAAGCATAGCCGAGAACTTGTCACGGTTCTCTGCACGGTCAATATTCACGGGGCTGGTGCCTAGTACTGGCACACCCTGACGATGCAGCTTCATGGCCAAGTTGTTAGGAATCTGTCCACCTACTGACACAATGACACCCTTAGGCGACTCCAAATCGATGACATCGAGCACGCGCTCCATTGACAGTTCGTCAAAGTACAGACGGTCACACATGTCATAGTCTGTCGATACGGTCTCGGGGTTGTAGTTAATCATGATGGACTTGTAACCCAACTTACGAGCTGTATTGATGGCATTTACTGAACACCAGTCAAATTCAACACTCGAACCGATGCGATAAGCGCCTGAACCTAAGACTACTACAGACTTTTCGTTGTTGTAATAGTTGATGTCGTGCTGAGTCTTGTACTGCTCACCTTCAGGATTGCCAAACGCTGGTGTATGTGTGTATGTAAAGTAGAGGTAGTTGGTCAACTCGGGATGCTCAGAAGCTACTGTAGGGATGCGCTTCACTGATGGCATGATGCCACGCTCTTTACGATAGCGGCGCACCTCCAGGTTCTCTTTCTCCATGTTACCCTGCTGAGGCTTCAATACGAAGCGGGCTATCTGGAAGTCAGAGAATCCGCAACGCTTCACCTCTAAGAGCAACTCATCGGGCAGTTCTTCCAACTTGTTATATTTCTGCAATTCATGCTTCAAGTCGACGATATGCTTCAGACGCTCCAGGAACCAGACGTCAATCTTGGTGAGTTGCTCAATGCGTTCAACCGTATAGCCTTCTTCCAAAGCCTGTGCAATAGCGAAGATACGCAGGTCGGTTGGGTTGGCCAGTTCTTCGTCCAGATTGTCGAATTTTGTGTGGTCGTTGCCAACGAAACCATGCATACCCTGACCAATCATACGCAGACCCTTCTGAATCATTTCCTCGAACGAGCGACCGATAGACATGATTTCGCCAACCGACTTCATTGACGAACCGATCAAGCGGCTGACACCTGCAAACTTGGTAAGGTCCCAACGAGGAATCTTACAGATCATGTAGTCGAGGCTTGGAGCAACGTATGCACTTGATGTAGTTCCCATCTCGCCAATTTGGTCGAGTGTGTAGCCCAAAGCAATCTTGGCAGCGACGAATGCAAGAGGATAACCTGTTGCTTTTGAGGCTAATGCGGAGCTTCGGCTCAAGCGAGCGTTTATCTCGATAATACGGTAGTCGTTGGTTTCGGCATTGAAGGCAAACTGGATGTTACACTCACCAACGATGCCCAGATGGCGTACACACTTGATGGTGATATCCTGCAACATCTTCACCTGCTCAGGCTTCAGCGAACAGGTTGGTGCTACCACGATTGATTCACCGGTATGGATGCCCAGGGGATCGAAGTTCTCCATCGAAGCGACGGTGAAACAATGGTCGTTAGCATCACGGATGCATTCAAACTCAATTTCCTTCCATCCTTTCAGCGATTCCTCAACCAGAATCTGTGGCGCAAACGTAAAGGCGCTCTCTGCCAGTTCCTTGAAGGCTTTCTCATCGGGGCAGATACCCGAACCCAGACCACCCAGCGCGTATGCTGAACGAATCATGATGGGGAATCCGATTTCGTGAGCTGCTTTCAGGGCATCCTCCATGTTCTCCACAGCGTGGCTAACAGGAGTCTTCAACTCAATCTCGTCTAGTTTCTTAACGAACAAGTCGCGGTCTTCCGTATTCATGATGGCTTCCACCGAAGTACCTAGCACTTCGACGCCATACTCTTTCAGCACGCCTGTCTGGTAAAGCTCCGTACCGCAGTTCAGGGCTGTCTGTCCGCCAAAGGCCAGCAGGATGCCGTCAGGACGCTCCTTCTTGATGATTTCCGTCACGAAGTGCGTAGTAACAGGCTGGAAGTACACCTTGTCGGCAATACCTTCTGAAGTCTGAATCGTAGCGATGTTGGGGTTTACTAACACGGAAGAGATACCTTCCTCGCGCAATGCTTTAAGTGCCTGGGAGCCAGAATAGTCAAACTCACCAGCTTGTCCGATTTTCAAGGCGCCTGAACCTAATACCAGCACCTTTTTTAACTTTTTTGTCATATCGTTTGCTGTGTTGTTGATATCATTCTGGGCTGCAAAGGTACGAAGATTTTAGCAAACTACCAAGCATCTTTGCATAAAAATTTTCATTGTGCAATTTTCGTGTATTTTTATGTTATTTCTTCGCACGCGCATACTTTATTTGTTATTTATTTGCCATTCTGAACGGAAATGACTACTTTTGCAGCCAAAATGACATTTATGAAACGAATAGTAACCCTCTTTTTGTTTGCTGTTATAGGGTTGACGGCTCGTGCACAATTGGCAGATATTAATGCTCAGGTGGAACATATGGCTAAAGGTAATCGTACTATTGGAACGGTTGTTGCCAATATTGCGATGGCTGATGCTGATGGTCATGAACACCAGCTTAGCGAATGGTGTGGCAAGGGCAGCTATGTGTTGATTGACTTCTGGGCCTCGTGGTGTAGTCCGTGTATGAGGGAGTTGCCAAATGTTGTTGGTTGCTATGAGAAGTATCATGCCAAGGGTTTTGAGATTGTTGGTATCTCGTTTGACAATAAGAAGGATGCCTGGTTGGCAGCTGTCAGACGTCTCAATATGCCTTGGCCGCAGCTGAGTGATTTGAAAGGGTGGAAGAGTCTTGGTGCTGTTGCATTCGGTGTCAGCAGTATTCCTGCCAACATCCTTGTCGACCCTCAGGGGCGCATTGTGGCTCTCGATTTGCGTGGTGAAGCTCTTGGTGCGAAATTAGCGGAGCTTTATCAATAAGGAAGCTCCACGATGAACCGGCATCCGTTATGATAGTCGGTGTCTAGTACCAGATCGCCCCCCAGATTTTGTGCATGCCGTTTGGCTAAGGGTAGTCCAAGTCCCAGTCCTTCGCTCAGGTCGTCAGCTTTGACAAAGAACTTGAAGATGGTGTCAATCTCTGTCTTATCGATGCTCTTTCCTGTATCCTCGACAATAAATCGAATGGTGTCGTCACTCCGTCTGACTAGAATGGTGATATTCTTGCCGTCCGAATATTTTGCCGCATTATATAGCAGTTCGCGCAATGCCCGCATCAGGTAAACGTGGTTAGTCTGTATGCTGAAGTTGTCATCGACGTCCGAATGGAAGTTGACGTGCAGGGTGGGGTAGTTCAGTTTGATGTAGCTGATGGCTTCGCGGACGACGTCATTACATGATACCATATCCTGCTTGTGTGCACTCAGCTCTTCCGTCAGTCCTGTGTCCGAGCAGTCGAAGAGCATCAGCACCATACGGTTCAGCAGTCTCGAGTTGTGGTTCAGCGTGTCGAAAATGCTTTTCATCTCGTCGCTCGACAGCATTTCCGGTTTTGTGTCACTCAGCACTTGAGCAAATCCCATAATGATGTTGAGGGGTGTGCGTATTTGGTGCGTCACGTTTTGAATGAAGGTGGTCTTCTGTTTTTCAGCCTCCATAGCCAGACTGGTGGCTTTCTTCAGTTCCTCGTTGCGCAGCTGGGTCTGTTCGGTGCTATAGCGTACGCTGCCCATATGGAAGTTCAGCGCGCTGAGCATGGTGGCAAAGCTGTTTTGTAGGCGTCCGATGACATCCTCACGTGGGCTCTTCGGAATATGTACCTCCATATTGCCGGCAGCAATGGCTTGTGTCTTGTCCAAAAGTTGGTTTAGTGGACGTATGGAGTGTGCTACGGCTCTGTGGCACAGTAGGATGATGACTAGCAGTCCGACAATAAACAGCGGAATGACGATGTATGTCAGCTTGTAGTAGTTGGCCAGGATGTCGCTGTCAGGACATACTAGTGCCAGCGTCCACTTGGTGCCTGGTACGGGCTGATAGCACACGATGCATGGTGCCCCGTCTACGTTGACAACCATCTGGCCCGTCTTGCCTTGTGTCATTTCGTGTCCCAGCGCTATATAGTCTATTTGCTGTTTGGGGTCGGCAACGTCGAAAATGGTCTGCTTAAACAGTCGTGTGGAATCGGGGTGGATGAAGTATTGTCCTTCGTCGTTAATCATCATGAAGTACGAATTCGGATAAGGTTTCACTTCCGACATGACTCGTGACAGTCGCAGCAATGAGAGGTCGGTTGATATGATGCCGACGATGCTGCTGTCGGCGCTGAACAGCGGTTTGCTGTACGATGCTATCATGCCGTCCAGCGTCAGTGCCAGCGAGTCTACATCGTCGTAGTAGACCACCCAGCATGCTGCTTTAAGGTCGCGTGGTGTCTTGTACCATACCTTCTGAAAGTATTCGTATTCCTCTTCAATGACGGTCTTGATGGTGTCTGGCTCTCTGACGGTGTAGGCAGAGAAGTGGCGTCCGTATTTGTTGAACATGTCGGGTTCGGCACTGATGGAACAACCGTCAATGAGCGGATTGAGACTGACGACACGATTTGAATAGTCGAGCAGCGATTCGGGCTTGAATGACTGTTCTATCATCCATGTATACGAGTTCGTGGCGTTCTCAATGATCATCAGGTTGCGGGTAATGCGTTGCATGGTGGCATTCAGCACGTTACTGGCACGCCCTACGGCTTCCGTGCGGATGATGTGGCGCGACTGGGTGAACAGTACGCCTAGCGAAATGAGGAAGATGCCGACAGCCATGATGAGAATGCCGAGGCTCAGCTTTGCGGAGAACGATTTGCGGATGTTATACATGGTCGGCCTCCTTTCTGAAGTCTTCGTCCGACATGTTCAGCAGGTTCTTCAACAATTCTGTGATGGCTGTGCCGTTCTGCTGTATATCCTCAGCCAGCTGCACGGTGTTCCCGTGTGTTGTACCGCCAATCAGTGCCTCTACGTCTTTATTAATGGTTTCCGCGGGTTCCTGCATCTGGTTGGTCATGTTGTGCAGGAATGCCGTCTTCATGCGGTCGGCTTTCTGGGCTTGCTTGTAGGCTGTGCTCAGTTCCTCACCATGCTTCTTCAGCTTGGTGGTCAGCTGTTCAAGTTCGCCGATGTTGTTGGACAGCGACTGCTGCATCAGTTTGAAGTTGTTTTGCAGTCGTCCTATCTCGTCCTCCCTGTGACTGTCGGGTATGGGCTCGTCAAGTTTTCCCTTGGCTATGCGCTGTGCCTGTTCTGTCAGCATGAGCAGAGGTTTCAGCCGGTGGTGAGTGTATAGCGTGCTGGCAAAAAATGACAGTAGCAGACCGATGGCAATAATGGCCAGTACATAGTATGCCAGACTGTTGTAGTCACCAAAAATGTCTTCCTCAGGGTAAATGACACCGGCACTCCAGGGAATGTTCGTCGTGGGGATGCCAGGCACCTCTACACGCTTGAAGGGCTTGTAGAACACGTAGTAGTCGGCATTGCCCATCGTGAAGGGTTTGTAGCCAGTCTCGCCAGACACCATCGCCTGGGCTGCTTCTTTTGCCGACTTGCTCGTCAGGTTGTTGCTGAAGGGGTGCACGATGTACGAACCGTCATTGTCCAGCAGTGTACTGTATGAGTTTTTCGATAATGATAATTTGGACTCCGATACGATATCCGACAGCAGACTGCGCGACACGTCGACACCCACTACGCCGACCACACGCCATTTCTGGTCTTCTGACGGATTGTTGTTAGCGGCATATATCGGCAGACAATAGGTGACGATAGGTGCCTCGTCAGCGTCTTTCATGTCTGACAGCGGGTTCAACCAGGTGGCCCTGCCGTTCTTTATGGGGGTCTTAAACCATAACTGTTCAGTGTAGGGCTTGTTGCCAAAGGTGTTGTCTCTCACAATCAGACTGCTGGCATAGGCAATCCCTGCACTGTCGTCCCTGTGAACGTAATAGAACTGTTGCTGACCCTTGAGGAAACCGTCTTCGAACGCAATGGCACAGCCTGCCACGTAGGGATTCGTCTCCACTATCTTGCGCGCGTACATATAAATCATATTGGGCTTGTCCAAATTCGGCAGCATGCTGAAGTATATGTTGCCTGTGGTCTGCTCGACGCTCAGCAGGATGTTGTCAATGTTGTGAACCATGCCTTCCAGCGATTGCAAGGCCTTCTGTGTCGCTTCCTCCTTGACGGCTTTCCGTGAATAATGATACATCACGCCCATTGAAGCCATCAGCAATAATGCCATGGCTATCACCACCATCAGACCAATACGTACTGACAAGGTCTTTTTAATGATTTTAGGCAGTTGTAGCATATTCGCTACAAAGATAGCAATTATTTTCGGAATAAAAAAGATATATCCCGAATTTTTTCGCAAAACAGCCTATTTTCATATTTTTTCATACAAAAATACCCACTCACAAGCCGAAGCTCGCTTTGTGGGTATTGCTCATCTCGTTCGTGCGCTTGCCTACACGTCTATAGTCAGAATGCTACCGGACCGTGGCCCATGCACGACGTCGTTCCCATAGCGGTCAGAGCCGCCGTCAGAATCGATACAATGACCTGAATAATGGTCTTCCAAGTTTCCTTCTTCATCTTACAATTCTTTCATCCTAATCTTTCATCTTTCATCTCCTTACATTCCACCTTCCTCACCGCCACCGGTAGTGCCTCCGGTATTGCCGCCAGTGTTACCACCTTCGTTGCCGCCAGTGTTACCACCGGTATTGCCGCCCTGGTTTTGGTTACCAGCGTTTCCGCTGTTCGAACCTCCGGACTCCTCATCCTCCTTCGGCAGCAGCGAGTCGACGTTCACGAACTCAGCCTTCTTCAGGAACTCGCGGCTCGAGATGTTCTCCTCCGTAGTCTGCTCGGGCAGGAAGCGGATGTGCAGAGCCTTCAGGTGCTTGTTCACGTTGAAATCCTCCTTCTTCAGCGCGCCCTTCTTCTGGTTCTCCAAGGTGCAGTAGAACGTGCCCAGACCCTCAATCTTCACCTTCTTCGACTCCAGCAGCATCTCCAGCAGACAGCTGCGGAACTTCTCCAATACGCCGTAAACGACGTCGGGGGTGTAGATAGAGCCGTGATCGGCAATGTGCTGTGCCAGACGGCGCGTGTTCAACGTTTCCAGACTCCTGATCTTCGCGTACCACTTGCCGAAAGCCGCGTTGTGCTCGTTCTGGTTCTGCTTTACTTCATACAAAATCTTTGCCATAATCGTAATGTGTTTTTCGTAGTATTAGATTACTCTGTGGCGAACTTCACGGGTCGCCATCATCCCGTTTTGTGTCTCTCATTCCGGCTGCGCACTTCCTTTCTGATTGACAATGCAAAGTTACAACATTTTTCGCGCACTTCCAAATTTTGTCCTCCGATTTGGGGCGATTTTCAGCACGAATTCGCCCAATTCCCACAATCCGTAACATCGCGCCCTCGAATCCGTATTTTTCGAGCCTCGTGTCTTACTTTTCGTCGCTGGCGGGCAAGGTGTGTCCCGCGTCCCACCGTCCCATCGTCCCATTAAGGTGGTTCTGATGCGACCAAAATGCAATCTTAATAATTATAATAATAATATTATATATTATATAATTATTATAAAAGTCTATTCTCACTATTTTCGTATTTGGAAGATGCTTAATGGGACGGTGGGACGATGGGACGATGGGACAAAAAATCGATAAAAAGCATTGCTATATAAATAAAATGTATTATCTTTGCAACCGAAGGTATTTAATTGTATTACAACTATGGCAACAACAATTATCAGAAAACCAGCCTCATTCCGACTCAGGGCCGACCTGCTGGAGAGACTGAGGAGCAACGCAGTCAGAGAAAACCGTACCCTTAACAACTACGTGGAGAGTGTGCTGCTCGACTACATTTTTAATGAGCCGAACGAAACGACCAAGGCTGCCATCCGGGAAGCCATGTCGGGCCGTAACCCTAACAAGGTCTACGACAATGTGGACGATATGTTTAACGACATTCTGAACGAAGAATGAAGAAACTACAGCCTACTACCCAGTATAAGAAAGACCTGAAACGGTATAAGAATGCACAGCGGAACCGACCCTATTGTGCACTCAAAATCGTTCGGACACAGAGGGTCTGTCCCGCTGTGTCACGTTGAAGCGTCCGCTGAATCTTGTATTCTGAAAATCGGATAAAATAGAACTAAAGACATATTAAAACACTATGATTATGAAAAAACAATTACTCTTATTCGCAATGATTTTGCTACCATTGGTAGCGAGTGCCCACGACATTGAAGTTCAGAATGCCGATGGCGTTACCATTTATTACAACTACATTAATGATGGTAAGGAATTGGCGGTTACTTTCCGTGGTGATAGGTATGATTCTTATTCGAAAGAATATCAAGGCAACGTTGTTATTCCTGAGGAAGTAACTTTTATGAACAGAACCCGTAAGGTGACGAGTATTTTTGACAATGCGTTCAAAAGTTGCTCTGGCCTTACCTCCGTCACCATCCCCAACAGCGTGACAAGCATTGGAGATAGTGCGTTCTCTGGTTGCTCGGGTCTGACTAAAGTAACCTTAAATAATAATGCTATAGCATCCAAAACATACAGTTCCCAAACTTCTATAGGAAGCATATTTGGCAGTCAAATAAAGGAATATATTTTAGGAAAGGACGTAACATCAATAGGAAGTTATGCGTTCTCTGGTTGCTCTGGCCTTACCTCCATCACTATCCCTAACAGTGTGACGAGCATTGGAAATTATGCGTTCTATGGCTGCTATGGCCTTAAAAAAGTAATCGTAAAAGATATAGCAGCATGGTGCGGAATCAAGTTCGGTAGTGATGACTCTAATCCTTTACATTATGCTAAACATATTTATAGTGACGAGGATACAGAAATCGCAAATCTAATTATCCCCAACAGTGTGACGAGCATTGGAAAATATGCGTTCTCTAGTTGCTCTGGCCTTACCTCCGTCACCATCCCCAATAGCGTGACGAGCATTGGAAATCAGGCGTTCCAGTATTGCTTTGGCCTTACCTCCATCACAATCCCCAACAGCGTGACGAGCATTGGATATCAGGCGTTCCAGTATTGCTCTGGCCTTACCTCCATCACCATCCCCAACAGCGTGACGAGCATTGGAAATTATGCGTTCTCTGGTTGCTCTGGCCTTACCTCCGTCACCATCCCCAACAGCGTGACGAGCATTGGAAGTGGTGCGTTCTATTATTGCTATGGCCTTACCTCTGTCACCATCCCCAATAGTGTGACGAGCATTGGAAATTCTGCGTTCTCTGATTGCTCAGGCCTTACCTCCATCACCATCCCCAACAGTGTGACGAGCATTGGAGATAATGCGTTCGCTGGTTGCTCTGGCCTTACCTCCATCACCATCCCCAACAGTGTGACGAGCATTGGAAATTATGCGTTCTCTGGTTGCACTGGTCTCACCTCCATTGAAATCCCTAACAGCGTGACGAGCATTGGAATTGGTGCGTTCTATAATTGCTCTAAACTTACCTCTGTCACCATAGGCAGTGGTGTGACGAGCATTGGTAATCGTGCGTTCGATGGAGTCGATATTCCAACTGTCATTTCTTTGATAGAGAATCCATTTACGATAACAGGAAAAACATCGGATTCTAGAACTTTCTCTCAAAATACATTCCTTAACGCGGCACTATATTTGCCAAAAGGTGCTATAGAAAAATATAAGGCTACAGATGGTTGGAAAGACTTCGTGTTTATGGAAGAAGGAGAAGGACCTGGTGGTGATACACCACAACCTCCAACACCTGAACCACAGAAATGCGAAAAGCCTACCATCAGCTATGAGAATGGAAAGTTGACTTTCACCAGTGAGACGGAGGGAGCTGTTTGCCAATACTCCATAACCGATACGGACATCAAGGCTGGAAGCGGAAATGAGGTGCAGCTGGGTGTGACCTATAACATCAGCGTCTATGCCGCTAAGTCGGGCTATGAAAACTCTGAAACGGCAACGGCAACCCTCTGCTGGATAGACGTGGCACCTAAGACGGAAGGCATTACCGAGGGTATTGCGAACGTTCCAGCCAATGCAGTACTGATTAAGAGTAATGGAGGCCTGCTCACTATTGAGGGGGCTAATGAAGGTGAACGCATCAGTGTTTACAGCATCAATGGTACCCAGGCAGGTTCAGCCATAAGTCAGAATGGACAGACTGTAGTCGGTACAAATCTGCAACCAGGCTCCATTGCTATCGTGAAGATAGGTGAAAAGACTGTGAAAGTGGTAGTGAGATAAGAGTGACAGGCATGCTGTGACGTGTAGTGCATTTTTAAAATATTATAAATTCCCGATAATCGTTGTTGATTGTCGGGAGTTTTTTGTACC
>CAMVOS010000031.1 GCA_947169185.1 uncultured Prevotella sp. | reverse complement strand
TCACATTAGTCATCTTGAACTGGCCACGCTGCTGCATGACAGTACGCATAGTCTTCTGGATAATACGCAAACCGCTAGATGCCATGTAGTTAAGCTCTGAGCAATCCATCTCCAAGTCGACACCGCCATCGGCCAGTGCGGGCTGGATTTCCTTTTCAAACTCTGGAGCGTTCATTGTGTCAATACGCTGTCCAGTCTTAATGATGGTCTTACCATTCTCTTTGATAATCTGTGTCATAACTTTAAATATTTTAAGTTGTTTGTATATTATTTATTAAATATCTTTTTTCATAGTTAGAAGATTTCTACCCTCGAGACGCTGATAGGTTACCTCGTTCATGATATTTTTAACGATGTAAATGCCCATACCGCCAATATCTCGATCCATGGGATTTACATTGGGGTCAGCATCCTCTTTGGCTGTAGGATCGAATTCCTTGCCGCGATCTGTGAGCACAAAGGTAAGTTCCTTGTCATGCGACTCGGCAACCAACTCGATATCGGCAGACTTACCTTCAGGATACGCATAGAAGATGACATTTGAAACCATCTCCTCAAGAACCAGATTCAGATTCATCTGGAGCTCCATATCAAGTCCCAGTTCCTCTGCTATTTCTTCAAGAAACTGGTTGACGCGTTCAAGCTCACCAATCTGATTCTTAATCAATAATTCCTTTCTCATAAGCTGAAATGTTATTGTTTATCTTGTTTATTGCTAATCACTTTAACACATAGCATGGTAAGGTCGTCGTTAGGTTCAGCTCCGTCACGATGTTTCTCGACCTCGGCACGCAACATGTCGATAGTCTGTTGCGAACTCTCAAACTTAGTATGAGCGAGGATGTCCAGCAGACGCTCATCAGTAAACTGTTCTTGTTCACGGTTCTCAGCCTCATTGAGTCCGTCGGTATAAACGAACAAAGGACGGTCAGAAATATTGTCAATCTCTTCACCCTCGAACTCAAAGCCAGGCCAAAGACCAATAGGACAGTTAGGAATCATATCGATAAAATCAGCACTACCCTCACCTATCAACACTGGAGGATTATGTCCGGCATTGCAGAAATCAAGATGACCTGTGTGTAAGTCTACAAGTCCAAGGAACATCGTGACGAACATTGACGTTTCATTGTCCTCGCCCGACAAGGCATCATTGATGCGAGTGGCAATCTCAGCAGGTTTCATACCTTGGGCAGCCAGTGTGCGGAACAAGCGTGTGGCCTGAGCCATGAAAAGAGATGCTGGAACACCCTTACCAGACACGTCACCCAACGCAAAATATAATTTTTCTGCCTCGGCCTCAGGTTTGTCTGCAGGCATCAACAGATAGCCGTATAAGTCACCACCAACCTCTTTGGCAGGCGTCATTGATGCATAAAGGTCAAGATCAGGACGCTCGGGGAATCGGCTTGGCACCATACCCATCTGTATATTGCGAGCAATACGCAGGTCACTCTCAATACGTTCCTTAGCCGTAGTTGTCTCCTCTAATTGATCGTATGCTGTAAGAAGTTCTTCATGGGTAGCCTGAAGTTGGTCGTGAGCTTTCTTCAAACGGCGTGCAGCAATGATACGGAACACGATGAAGATTATCATTGCCAATAGGATAATGCCAGCAATGATAAGGGTATTACGGAATTGGGTACGCTCCTGTTCCATCTTCAATTCGTCAACGTGGAACATGGTATTCAACTCGTTCAGCTGGTTCTTGGTATCGGCACTGCTGATGGAATCCTTCAGACGATACATCTCATGATAGAGGGCTGAAGATTCCTCAAAGCGGTGCATACGGCTCAGTATTTCGGCTCGCTGGGCGGCTATGGTCAGGAAGATGGCCTTGTCTTCACCATCAAGAATAAGGTTCATGCGACGCGTATTCAGCTCAAAAGCCTCTACATATCGTCCCTGCTTCAGCCGTAAATCACTCTGAGTAATGAGCCATGCCATACCCTCATAGCTGCGCTCAGGCCCCATGATGTCCTTTGCATGATTCAGTGTCTGCTCAGCATCTTCAAGACGATCTTGTCCGAGAGCAGCTTGAGCACTGGCTATATCGTAGTAGAACCACAGCAGATTTTGATGGGCAGCGTCAAGATCAGAATTCTGCGCAATAAACTTATTAAGGAACTCCTTCCACTGTATGGTGAGTTCGAACAGTTGTTGATACTTATGCTGTTCGTTAAGCACATCGCCTAAATATGAGAATACCTCGCTGGTATAGATGGGCATAGGCGACAGTTTCAACAACTGCTGTAAACCCTTCTGATAGGCATCAGCACTCTCATCAAGATTGTTCATGTTCAGATATACATTACCCATGGTATAATAGGCAATGCCCTGACCATAGACCTCCTGACGATCCATTGCGTCGGCATACATTTGCTGTACCTCACGAAGAGCCTGATTCTTACTATTGCTGTAATAGATTAATGAATTAATATAGAACGTCCAAACTTCATAATAACAGTTCCACTGACGAATATGACGCAACTCGTCCATTACATCTTCATAATGAGCATTGACGGAATCAGCTCGTCCATTATTGTAGTAAGTTGCTATACGATCCCTTAGCAACTTACCAAGTGTCTCATTATCATGCTGACGACGTGCAACGGAAATCTTCAGTTCAAGCTCACGAAACTGCTCTTGTGCAATGGCTACTGCATCCTCATCATTTGCCCAGAGAGGCATTAGAATGCCACTCAGCAATAGAAATAAGGTTGTAAGTATTGGTCGTCGCATTTGTTAAATTAGACGTTTGTTATATCTTCAGTTCTTTTAATATTTCACTCATGCGTTGCACATTATTTACACGCATAGGTACCAGGGGCAAACGCAATACATTATCGATATACCCCATTTCGCTAAGCATAGCCTTAACACCTGCGGGGTTTCCGTCCACAAATAGCAGAGAGAAAAGATCGATGAAACGATGATGAATTTTGCGAGCTGCATCGTACTCACCCTTCATTTGTAAACGGATCATTTTTGAGAACTCTTTAGGCAATGCATTACCAATAACGCTGATAACTCCCACTGCACCACAGCTAATCATCGGGAATGTCAGGGCATCATCACCACTAATAACATCAAAGGTGTTAGGCTTATTCTTAATAATCTCATCGACCTGTTCCAAATTACCAGAGGCCTCCTTAATGGCAACGATGTTTTCACAGTCACGAGCCAGACGAACAGTAGTGGCAGCTTGCATGTTAACACCAGTACGACCAGGCACATTATAGAGGACAACAGGAAGTTTCGTTGCATTGGCAATAGCCTTAAAGTGCTGATAGAGACCTTCCTGAGAAGGCTTATTATAATAAGGGCATACGCTCAGAATACCATCGACGCCCTTGAAATCACCAGTCTTCAGTTCATTGATGATTGCAGCTGTGTTGTTACCACCACATCCCACCAGAATGGGAACACGACCACCTACGAGATCTACTACTAGATCTTTGATTTTCTGTTTTTCCTCTTGAGTCAGTGTTGGAGTCTCGCCCGTTGTGGCAAGAATACAAAAGAAATCGGCTCCGTTATTTAACTGATATTCCACAAGACGGATAAGTGACTTATAGTCCACTGAACCATCTTCCATAAAAGGAGTAATCAGAGCAATACCGAGGCCTTTAAAGATATTATGTACCATAAAAATAAGAGTTCTTATCTAATTGGATGCAAAATTACTAAATAAATTTGGAATTATAGAGCATTTTGCAAAAAAAATTGCCCAAACGTAATCATTTGGGCAATTTTTATAGTTTTCAATGTTATAGTTTCCTTAGCACTACTGCCGAACGGGCAGGAATATAAAGCTTAAGCCATTCCTTATGATCCTGCACATACAAGGGGTCATAGTTGGTCAGGTGCGTAATGCTGTCGTCAGCAAAGCCGTTGCCGCCAAACTCCTTGGCGTCGGTATTGAGCACCACCTCGTAAGAACCTGTAGGCACGAGGAATCCATAGTCGGTATAGCTGCGTGTGGGAGAGAAGTTGAAGACGAAGACAAGGTCACCACGCATATAGCACAGTACCTGATCACCGTCGTCGTGCCAAATCTCCTGAACTGGCGTAGCCTGGAAATTCTTCTGCGACTTGATAACCTCGAGCATCTTCTGATCGAAATCGCCTAACCAGTGGTAGCACAGGTCTTTATTATCGACGAGGTTCCACTGACGGCGAGCATATTTGTACGACCAACCATTACCTTCGCGTGGGAAGTCAATCCACTCTGGGTGTCCGAACTCGTTACCCATGAAGTTCAGGTAACCGCCATTAATGGCACCGGCTGTCACCAAACGAATCATCTTGTGCAGAGCAATACCGCGCTGGGCCAGGTCGTTGACATCCTTCTTAGCGAAATGCCAGTACATATCGGCATCGATGAGTCGGAAGATGATGGTCTTGTCGCCCACCAAAGCCTGGTCGTGCGATTCACAATAAGAAATAGTCTTCTCGTCAGGACGACGGTTCTTGACCTCCCAGAAGATAGAGCAAACGTTAATATCCTCGTCGCGAACCTCCTTGATGGTCTTGATCCAGTAGTCGGGAATATTCATGGCCATGCGGTAGTCGAAGCCATAGCCGCCATCCTCGAATTTGGCAGCCAAACCAGGCATGCCCGATACCTCCTCGGCAATGGTGATGGCGTTCTTGTTGACCTCGTGAATCAGACAGTTGGCCAGCGTCAGGTAGCAGATAGCGTTGTCGTCCTCGTGACCGTTGAAGTAGTCGCCATAGCCTCCAAAGGCCTCACCCAGACCGTGCGAATAGTACAGCATAGAAGTCACACCATCGAAACGGAATCCATCGAACTTAAACTCCTCGAGCCAGTACTTACAATTAGACAGCAGGAAGTGCAGCACATCATCCTTGCCGTAGTCAAAACACAGCGAGTCCCAAGCTGGATGCTCGTGGCGGTCACCCGGATAGAAGAACTGGTTGGGGTCGCCAGCCAGATTGCCCAAGCCCTCGACCTCGTTCTTCACAGCATGCGAATGGACGATATCCATGATGACAGCGATACCCAGTTTGTGGGCGGTATCAATCATCTCCTTCAGATCCTCAGGCGTACCAAAGCGGCTGGATGGCGCAAAGAACGAGCTGACGTGATAGCCGAAAGAACCATAATATGGATGCTCCTGAATAGCCATTACCTGAATGGCATTGTAGCCATCCTTCTTGACGCGGGGCAGAACATTCTGGGTAAACTCCTTGTAGGTGCCCACCTTCTCTGCATCCTGACCCATTCCCACATGGCACTCGTAAATCAACAGCGGAGCCTTGTTGGGCTTGAAGGTCTTTTTCTTCCACTCATAAGGTTTCTCGGGGTTCCACACCTGAGCAGAGAATATCTTGGTCTGGTCGTCCTGAACCACACGACGGCACCAGGCAGGAATACGCTCGCCTTCACCACCGTTCCACTTGACCTTCATCTTGTACAACTGGCCGTGCTTCAGGGCTTTCTCGCTAAGTTTCAACTCCCAGTTGCCAGTACCAGCAATGCGTTTGCAACGATACTTCTCGTCTTCCTGCCAGTTGTTGAAGTCACCAATCAAATAAATGTCTGTTGCGTTTGGTGCCCACTCACGGAAAACCCAGCCTTTGGCAAGTTTATGCAGTCCGAAATACAGATGACCAGAAGCAAACTGAGAAAGTGTCTGCTTACCGTTTTTTGTCAGCTGACCGATCTTCCATAGTGCATGGTCGTGACGTCCACGTATAGCCTGCTCGAATGGTTCCAGCCAGGAGTCATCACGTACCAGTCCAATATGCTGCGGTTCCTCTACCTTCTTTACTTTTTTCGGAGCAGACTTCTTTGCTGTAACCTTCTTAGGGGTAGTAGCTTTTGCTGTTGTAGTCTTTTTAGTTGTTGCCATAGTATTTACGAATTTACCATTTACCGATTTTGTTAGGCTTTTACTTTGAATATTGCCTTTTTGATTTCAGGAACACCAGCGATGCAGGGTGCATGACCATCCTGTGGAAAGAAGATTGCCATCATGCCTGGCTGACAAGTCAAATAGCTATCAGCAGCCAAATCAGGAATCTTAGTAATATCTTTCTCTTCATTATACTCTGCATCAGGCAACTGGTCACGCTGGGTATAGCCAAAGGTCTCTGCATCAGAAAGAGGTATCTGGATATCAATCATTCTGTTATGGGTCTCAATAACAGCTGCCTCGGGCGTGCGTCCCTTAGCCATCTGAATATTTACAAAAAGGTCTTTGCCCTCAATTTCATACTTGCCAGGTTCCATTGCATTCAAATCGTGCTGTTCAATAAACTCCACAACTTTAGGGAATAAAGGATTCACCTGCGCATAATTCTTCAGATTCTCAATCTTGTCAATAATCATAGTGCTTTTAGTGTTTAATTGTTTATTATTTCGTTATTATTTATTTCACATCTTTAATCCAACTGACGTTTGCCACGAATGTAGCTACCTTGGGCTATAATGTTACCATTACGGTCTTTCTCTACGAAACGGCCATCGCGACGATCATCCACATAACTACCTTCAAAGCGTTTGCCTTCCTTATCTTCTTCGATGGCAGGTCCGTGACGTTTGCCTTGCTTAAAATGTCCTTTAAATTTAGAACCGTCAGCATAGCGGGCAATCCCCTCACCATGTATCTGACCATTCTGGAACTGACCTTCAAAGACATCACCATTTTTCATTGTCAGCTTACCGCGTCCGTTTGGCTTATCTTGCTTCCATTCACCTTGGTACTGGTTACCATTTTTCCATACCAGCATTCCCTGACCTTGCTTGGCTCCGCTTTTAAACTGTCCGGTATATTTGTCACCATTAGCATAACGGAACACGCCTTGACCTGTACGAGCGCCATTGACATAGTCTCCCTCGTAAGTGTCACCATTTTGGAACTTATAGATGCCCTTGCCATGCTGGACATCATTAGCCCATTGGCCAATATACACATCACCTGTGGCATAGTTGAAAGTACCCTTGCCTGAGCGTTGGTTATCTTTCCACTGACCGGTATAACTGGAACCGTCGCCCCAGTCAAACTGCCCCTTGCCATTCTTCATATCGTTAGCCCATTCGCCTTCATACCAGGCACCTTCTTTATGGGTATATCGCCCCTGACCATGACGTTTATTCTGACGCCAATTGCCATCATACTTATCACCATTATAATAATACATGGTACCATGTCCCTCTTGATCGTCACGATACCATAAACCTACATAACGGTTGTTGTTCTGGAAATAATATGTACCCTTTCCATGCTGATGGTCCTGAAGCCATTCGCCTTCGTATTTCTCACCATCCAGGAAAGTATAGACACCATAACCCTGACGTTTACCCTTAACATATTCACCTTCAAAGACATCGCCGTCCTTCCATACCGTCCGGCCCTTACCATGCGGCTTGCCTGCCTGCATTTCACCTTTGTATTCACCGCCGTCTTTCAGTTTGCATGTTCCCAGCGTAATTTTCTGTGCCTGGGTGAAAACTGCACTTGTAGCCAGCAAGGTTAATAATATATATCGTATATTCATGAAAAGATGTTCGTTTTGTTTAACTTTGCAAAGATACGAAAAAAAGTGAAAAGTGAAAAGTGAAAAAAGAAAAATTTGCTTCCCTTATGGCGTATTTGACAATTATTTTGTAATTTTGCAGAAAATTTAAGAAAACATGAAGTTCATTGCAATCATTCCCGCCCGCTATGCCTCTACACGATTTCCTGGCAAGCCATTAGCATTGTTAGGAGGCCAGCCTGTCATCCAACGCGTTTATCAGCAAGCCATTTCTGTACTTCCTGAGGCTTATGTGGCTACTGACGACGAGCGTATTTTCCAGTGTGTAGAACAGTTTGGCGGACATGCCGTTATGACACGTTCCGACCACAAGAGTGGCACAGACCGCATTCAAGAGGCTGTTGAGCATATCGGTACTGATGCCGACGTCATCATCAACATTCAGGGCGACGAACCGTTTGTACAGGCTTCACAGCTCCAAACGCTGATGCAACTTTTCGACGACCCAACCACACAAATCGGAACACTTGGCAAGCGCTTCGAATCTATGGAGGCTGCCCAAAATCCCAACTCTCCTAAGATTGTCTGCGACCTGCGTGGCTTCGCACTCTATTTCAGCCGCAGCGTCATTCCCTTCGTTCGTGGCAAGGAAACTTCAGAATGGCTTGAAAACTATCCTTACCTCAAGCATCTCGGGCTCTATGCCTATCGTCGAGAAGTGCTGCGTGAAGTTACACAACTGCCACAGTCGCCTCTTGAGAAAGCTGAAAGCTTGGAGCAGTTGCGCTGGTTGGAAAATGGCTATCGCATCCGCGTAGGACTCACAAATGTGGAAACGGTGGGTATCGACACCCCTGAGGATTTGGAGCGAGCTGAAGCGTTTCTTGCCTCTCGTCGCTAACCTCTAAACTTCAAGATGACATAGATGATGACTGGTGCACCTAAAAGTGGCGTAACTGCATTTAGGGGAATCACTCCATTCTCACCAGGCAACACACACAACAGATTACAGATAAGTGCTGTTACCGCCCCCATCAAGATAGTGGCAGGTAGCAGTGTTCTGTGATTATCGGTAGTTAGCAGCATACGAGCCACATGAGGCACCGCCAACCCAATGAATGCTATAGGACCACAAAAGGCTGTAACAACAGCTGTCAGAAGTCCTGTGACTATGAGCAGCCAGTTACGCACGCGGACCACATTAACGCCTAAGTTCTCGGCATAGCGTTCACCAAGCATCAATGCGTTAAGAGGTTTAATCAACAAAAGTGCACAGCATAGTGCCAACAGCGTGACGCCAGCAAAGGCTGGCATCATTCGAATCGAGACACCACCGAACGAGCCCATACCCCATACCATATAGGATTTGACGCCCTCGTCAGTAGCGAAGAAATTCAGCAGCGTCACAGCTGAACTGCTGACATAGCCTATCATGATGCCGATGATGAGCAGCATGACTGACGAACGCACCAATCCAGAGAAGAAAAAGATGATGAGCATTACCGCCATAGCGCCCAAGAAAGCTGCTACCAGAATAGCCACAAAACCCGATACCGTCACCGTACCTGCCGTAATGCTACCTCCCAAGAACAACATTACCAGCGCCACGCCCAGTCCTGCACCACTACTGATACCGAAGATACCTGGATCGGCCAAAGGATTGCGGAAAGCAGTCTGCAACATCAGACCGCTGGCTGCTAAGGCACCTCCTGCCAGGACTGCCGTGATGGCCTGAGGCAGACGCGACTGCAGCACAATATACTGCCAGGAAGGGCGAATGCCCTCAGTCTTGCCTACCAAAATACTCAGTACATCCGAGGCAGGAATATGAATAGATCCCACCAAGATATTGATGAGTACCAGTATTAGCATCAGGACTGTAAGGAGGATACACTTTTTCATTTTAACTGGTGATAATATCGCAACTCATAATGAGGCAAGGCCTCCGGATAAAGAATACGAATAAAGTCTGACAAAAGCAGGTCTGGACGGAAAGGCGATTCTTCATAGAATAACGACTGTTCGACATTGCATCCATAGACCTGACCGCTCTTGAAGGCACGGAACTGATTATAGCCTCGATGTTCTCCCAGCAACTGTTGGCGTGTTAGGGGTTCCTTGCCGCT
This sequence comes from uncultured Prevotella sp., assembly GCA_947169185.1. GTDB lineage: Bacteria > Bacteroidota > Bacteroidia > Bacteroidales > Bacteroidaceae > Prevotella. The sequence continues at coordinate 19,141 of CAMVOS010000031.1, read as the reverse complement.
ATAACGCAGTAGCCAGACATCACTTTCCCCAGCACGCTCCAATACGGTCTCGAAGGGCAATGCCACCGAACCGCTATGGTCATCGTCAGCCCATGGATAATCGGCACCGGCATCTGCCAGCATCTGCCCAATAGTGCTGCGTCCGCCAGGCACATACCAGACGGAACCGGTTATTTTGTCAAGAAGGGGTGATGGGTGATGGGTGATGGGTGAAGGGTGATGTTTCAGGACATTGTAGCTGCTGTCGACAACGGCAAACAAGCTGTCAGCCTCGCGTTCACAACCATACAGAAGACCATAGAACTTCACCCACTCTGCCCTACCCAATGGCGAGGGTTCCATATACTCGGCACACTCCACGATGGGAATGTCTATCTCCTCCAGTTGTCCATAGCCGCCACTATTCTCGAAGGGAGACAAAAGCAGCGCATCGGGATGCAGGTCTATTATCTTTTCAATGACAGGACTCATACCGTCACCACAATCCGTGATACGGCCACTATTTACACCCGCCTGTACAAAAGGTGCCTTTATGTATTTCAGGTCGGCCACGCCAACCACACTTTGCTCACGCTGCAGCATGCTCAGCAACGAACAATGTACAGTCGTAAACACCACGCTGCGACGAAGCGGTGTACGGATAACGGTTCCTTCAGGCAACGCCTCTGGCACAGCACTATCCGCAGGCACGAGCACATAACGATGCAATACGGCATTCTGTCGCCAAGGGTGACTGATGGTTGCCGTTGTATAGCCTTGATACCTTACTAACTTGAGTAGCTGGGCATACTGGAAACGGACAGTATCGCCACCGTCGGCAGAGGCAGATCTTTGTCCTCCGCACGACGATAGCAATACTGCCAATATGATAGATATAACAGTTCTAATCACTCAGATTTCGATTACTCAACCTCGATATCGTCGATGCAGATATATGCAGGGGTCAGAACACCATAATCGTTGCTTCTTGATCCCTCAAAGCCAAACGAAATCTCCTTGATGTTCTTGAAAGCAGCTACATTGCTCAGGTCGCAATACTTCCACTCCTTGACGTAGTTGCCATCCTTGGCCAGGTCGATTTCGAAACGGGCACCACCATCACCTTCCATAGGTGTCGGATATAAAACGCACTTGAACCAGTCGGTATTGTCAAATGCTGCACCAGAGTAATTGTCGCCATTCAGGATAGAGTTGACAGTATAAGCGCTGCAGGTATACCAGAATCCCTTCACCGTAGCGCCATTCAGTTTGATAGACTCGCCATAAGTTTGAACGACACAGAAGTTCTTGCCCGAATGAGCCATACCGGTGATGTTGTTATACTGATCGGGAGTCAGCGTGTTAGAATTAAATGTAGTGGCTGTCCTGCAGGAAATAGCCATGCCCGACCAAAAGTCGCTACTGCCGTAAGCACTTTCATACAGGTTATAGGTCACAGGGAAGGTGACGCCAGCCTCTTCATACTTGTTGTCGGTGTAGGTCGTCGTCTTGCCACCCCAGTCGTCTGGATAGACGTAGCTGTTACCCTTAGCCTCGCCAATCCAGAATCCGTCGGCATTCAGCGTGGCATTTTCGAAACCGATTACCTTCTTGACTGGCTGAGGAGCGGGATTATCCTCCTTGGTACATGATGTGAACACCGTTGAGCAGACTACTGCTGCAACAAGGAAAAACTTGTTTGTTTTCATAATGTTTTAGTTTTTAATAAGTGAAACATGTTTATTGAATAAAATACATCTTTCCATTCTTGACATACAGGCCACGACGGGCATTCTGAACCTTACGCCCCTGCAGGTCGTAGACCACCGCGTCTCTTTGGGAGAGGGTTGGGGTGAGATTAATTCCTGTGACAGCGTCCCTGATGGCTTGTAATGAGGCGTCCAGATGCACGTCCTCGGCACCCAATATCTCTGTCGATGTCTCTAACAGCCAGCCGCACTTCTGGTTCAAGCCAGTATAGACGCGTACAAAGTCTACGAAGTCCAGTTGTACTGGTTTACGTGATTCGTCGACGGCCCAACTGATATCTATGCCACACCCATCGATGTTTGGTGTCACACGATCGCTGAGCATGTTGGGCTGGTTGTCGGCATAACCCCATCCGAAGAAAAACAACACCCAGAAATACTGGCTATACGATGCAGGTACGGAACCCGTGAAGTCAAAGCCGTTCTGTGGCAGGCGCGTACCACGGAAGGTGAGACCGTCTGGCAGCCATTCTGGGTAATACTCCTGCGGATGGTAACGGTCCCAACGGTCCAGCTCGCCGCTCTGTCCGCGATTGTCCGTCCACGGAATCTTACCCATTGGATTCTTACGGTAGGTTATCTCGTAGCCGTAGTCCACCTTGCCCACGCTGTCCACATCGCAGCTGCCGCTGATTTCGTACCACGGGTCGTCTGGCTTGCCGTTGCCATTAATGTCCTTCGACACCATTACGATACCGGCCTCGCCTGTTCCGCCACCAGGAAACAGGTTCAGTTCTTCCTGATAGGCATTGCCCCAAATGGCAAAGTCGCGTTGTCCGGGTATATTGGCTATCGAGTGGTCGAAGTGGAAAGTAATGTAGCCGCCATAGGCACCTAACGCTACCAGATGACGCTCGTTGTTGGCCAACCGCTCGGTACATTTGCGTATCATGTCCTGCTCCGTGTCACCATCCTCATACTCAGGAATGTCATTGACATATTGTCCTGGTGCCGGGCGGTATTCGTCCACTGCCTGGATATATTTGGAATGAACATCCACATCGTCCATCCTTTGCGCCACAGCGTGGCTAAATAATAAAGAAAAAATAATCAACAATACATTTCGCATCTCAATTTCTCATTATCTCAATTTCTCATTATCTCAATTTCTCATTATCTCAATTTCATCAAAAATGCCGCATGTGCCGGAATATCGCCCGTGCGCACTTTATAGTCGAACCGTCCATCGGCATGGAAGTGCAACAATTCGCCACTCGACACATAGTTCTTGGCATCCATCAGATAGAAGTCACGGTTGGTGGGGTGCACCATGATGCCGTAGGGCATGCGCATCTTCTGCAGTTCTGGCGCATCCGACAGACTCTGGGTCACCACCTGATGCTGGTGCACATTGACAATGCCAAACGAGCGCGTATTCTGCTTGGTAGCCTCGTTATAGCCCACACCATAGTAGTAGAGCGAATCGCCCACAAGACACATATCCGACACCTCTACATTCATCGCTCCTGCCACCTGCATCTGCCCGCTGGCATCAGGGGCCAGATAGAACAGATTGGCCGGCAGGCTATTATAGTCGCCGCGTGAACTGACCCACAACTGTCCGTGTTGATCCAGGCGCAGGTGGTGCAGGTTCAATGCCACGTCTATTTGTCGTTCCTCACGCATCGTCTTCAGGTCTACCACGCTGATGGTGCTGTCGTAGTTTGGGAAGTTATAGCCGCCGCTGTTAGCCACATACAGTTTACCGCGACAGGCCACCATCTCTTCAGGCTGGTAGCCCACAACAACGGAATCGACCTTTTGCAGCGTCAGCGTGTCGACCTTGTACACCATGCCTCGTGGTGCATTGCTGCCGGTACTAACAGGTCCCACATAGGAGCTGACATAGGCATAGCCGCCGTCGAACGTCACATAGCGGCAGTTGGGAATGTTCACCTTGCCAATCTTCACAGCATCTTTTGCACGGCACACCTCCACCTTGTTCGAACAGTTAATAACGAGCCACAGTCGCGAGCCATAAATCTGGATGTCGTTGCCCACATCGCCCAACTCCTTCACCTCGCTTGGGTTGCGCTCGGCAAAGATGTTACGGTAATAATGGATGGTACTGTCCGAGAGGTCCAGATAGTCCAGCGTGCACTTGTTCGAACCCATATTGCCCTCGTTCAGCAAGTACATGCCGACCACCTCGCTGGGCACCGTCTCTATGCCCGTATCCTCCTCTTCGGCATAGATAATGATGTCGTCAGTCCTGCAGGCTGTCAGTTGCATCGCGACCGCTAATATATATAATATGTATAGGTATCCCTTCTTCATATCTTCACATCCAGAGTTAGTCCGTAGTTGCGCTTGGGCATCGGGTAGTTCAGTATCACGTCATAGTCTTGCGAGAACACGTTATTTACCTCCAGCAAAACTCTCAGTTTAATGCCGGTAAACTGGAAGTTTCGTGCTAGCGAAATGTCACTCGTATACCAGGGCTGCATGTAGTTGTACTTGATGTTCTCCTGCTGGTTGTAGCGCTCGCCGGCATAGATGAAGCTGTAGTTCAGGTCCCAGTCGCCATACTGAATGTTCACGATGGCCGAACCGCTGTGCCAGGGAATGTAGGGTATCTGGTGCTGGTAGTACGAGTCGGAGGGGTCGGTCACGTCGCGTGCCTGCTGCCAAGTGTACTGCACGCGTCCTGTCACCAGCAGCCTTCGGACGGGTACAACGGTAGCCTCGGCTTCCACGTCGACACCCTTGATGTGCACGCGTCCCAAGTTCAGCATGGTCCAACGGAACTGTTGTCCCTTCGGATAGGCCACAATCTTGTCGTGTACCGTATTATAATAGGCGTCAGCCTGCACATGGACATAACGCAGCAAACCCTTCTGGAAGTGCTTGTCGTAGCTCAGTCCGACATTATACTGCAGAGCACTCTCCGGCTGCAACATTGTATTGCCTATCTCCGTGTAATACAGGTCGTTGAACGTCGGCATGCGGAAACTCTTCTTGGCATAGGCGCGAACAGAAAGGTCGCGTGAGGCCAGCGGATAGACATTAAAGAAGACGGCAGGCGTCCACTCCGTCATCGTCTTCGATGTCTGACTGTTTGTGCGGTCCTTCACCGAAGTCATCAGCAGCGAGGCCTGCAGTTTGAAACGCTCGAAGTTTACCGCCGATGCCACAGCCAGATAGTGGCTCCAACGCTGCGGGTCGGCAAACTGTCGCAGGTCGGCATTCATCTTGTTCCACCGCAGGTCATAGCTCAGCGAGGCGCTCCACCATTTCGCGATATCGTAGACGTTCGACGTAGAGAACAGCAACTCTTGCTGACGGTAGGTGTTGTCCACCATCATCTGCGTGGTGTCGCGGTTCACGTAGCGGGTCTGATAGTAAGCATATTTTGCTACAGCCTGGGTGGTCAGGCGCGACGACAACTGCCTCTGCCAACGGCCCTGCACAAAGGTGTTATGGTCCCATTGGCGTTCACCACGTCGCCATACATTATTGACGATGGCACCGGGAATGCCACGCTCTGAATGGTAGGTATACACCTTCAGCTTCCAAAAGCCGTTGTCCAACATGCCGTGCAGGTTGCCCTCGGCCCTCAGCGCCCAGATGTCGCCATTCTGGCGCGTGGCGGTCGTATCGTAGGCCACCGTGCCATCCTGCCGTTTGCGCAGGTATCGGAACTTGTATTTGCCTGATGCCGTCAAGGCTTCTGCCGATAGCGACGAGCTGAGCCGTGACGACAGTTTCTGTTCCCACAGCGCCGACAACTTGAAGAGGTCCGACGAGGCATACTTGCCCTTGATTCTCAGGTTATAGTTGCGGTCTGTAAAGCGTGGGGCACGGGTCCGGATATACACTGCTCCGGCATGTCCGAAGTCACTGGCAGGCTGTAGCAAAGCACTTTTCTGACCGTTAAACAACGTAATCTCCTCGACATTGTCCAGCGAGAACTGTGCCAGGTCTATCTGCCCGTTCTGTGCATTGCCCAGCTCTATGCCGTCGTAAGAGATGCCCAGATGGTTGGTACCCATCGAGCGGATATTCACCGTCTTGATGCCGCCTACGCCACCGTAGTCCTTCAGCTGCAAACCCGAGAAGTAACGCAGCGCATCGGCCACCGAGTGGGCACTCAGCGTCTCCAGCTGCTGGCCACCCAGCGTCTGCGAGGGTATCACCTCTTTGTGGTTGTAGTGCGACCATACCGTCACTTCGGCAATATGCTGGATACTGTCGAAACGGCTACGTTGTTGTTGGGCGTATAAAGTTGATGAAAAGCTGAAAGTGAAAAGCAGCAACAGCATCCACTTGCGCAGATGGTGTTCCAGCGGTCTTTGTGTCTTTTCATCCTTCATTTAATAATTATTCATCGTTCTGCTTTAATCTGTAAAAATGGGAGACCACATGTCTCACGACATAAGTCTCCCGACTTATATAATAATACACGTATCGCCGACTCGGCCTAACCCCAGAGGCGCGAGTTACGGACTTAGAAGCAGCAGGCAGGTCTTCTGACTTACAGTCCTGAGGCAAACGTCTTCCCAATAATATCAGTGACTTACAGTGTTCACCCCGCCAAATGACTGCTCACAGCTGCGGGACAGTTGGGGTCTCACACCCCATTCCCTTATCCTGTTGCAAGTGCAAAAGTACAAATAATTGAGCAAACCACCAAAAGAAAAGTCAATTTTCTTTAAAAACCACCTTTAGTGGCAGCAGATGAACCTGATGCGTTGGAGGACCCAAATATGCACTTTTTAAGAAAAAAGAATGAGATAATAAAAAAGAAAATAGTCACGGGAAATTAAGCCTCGTGACCATTTTTGGGGGTTCCGCTATAGTTTTTAGCTTATCTGAAAGAGCTAACCTGCGAAATTCGGTTCTTAATCTTGTCGACATAGGCATCGATGGTGGCCACGGCAACAATGTTGACAACGTCGCGCACCGAGGCACCGAAGTCTACAAAGTGGATAGGTTTGTTCAGACCCATCTGGATCGGGCCGATAATCTCGGCATCAGCACCCAGCATCTGCAACATCTTATAGCTGGAACGGGCTGACGTCAGGTTGGGGAACACCAGCGTGTTGACATCCTTGCCAAAGAGGCGGGTGAACGGATACTGCTCGTCGCGCAGTTCACGGTCCAAGGCAAAGCCCAGCTGCATTTCACCATCGATGGGCAGGTCGGGATACTGCTGCTGCATGTACTCGACAGCTCGACGCACCTTCTTGGCCCCATCGCTCTGGCTGGAACCGAAGTTGGAGTGACTGACCATTGAGACAACAGGCTTCTCGTTGAAGAAGCGCACGCTGGTGGCTGCCAGGCGGGCAATGTCAATAAGTCCGTCGGTATCTGGATTCTCGTTGACTAGCGTGTCGGCAATATAGAGCGTTCCCTTGGGCGAATTAATGATGTGCATGGCACCGAAATGCTTGAATTCAGGACGAATGCCGATGACCTCCTTGACCACCTTGACGGTGTTGGAATACTTGGTGTAGAGACCTGTGATGAAGGCATCAGCCTCGCCCGTCTCGACCATCATCATGCCAAAGTAGTTGCGCTCGAACATCTTGTCGTTGGCCTCCTGAAATGTGTAGCCGTCGCGCTGGCGCTTTTCAGCCAGGATGCGGGCATAACGCTCACGACGCTCCTGCTCTGATGGGTGACGCAGATTGACAATCTCGATGCCCTCAAGACTCAGGTCGAGCGAGGCAGCAAGCTTGGTGATGACCTCGTCGTTGCCCAAGAGGACCGGCTGGCAGATACCCTCGGCCTTGGCCTGTACGGCAGCCTTAAGCATAGTGGGGTGAACAGCCTCGGCAAACACGACGCGCTGTGGATGGGCAGAAGCGGTGGCATAGAGTTTCTGGGTGAGCTTGGTCTCCTGACCCAGCAGGACGCTGAGCGACTTCTTGTACTCCTCCCAATTCTCGATATGCTTGCGGGCTACACCACTCTCTATGGCAGCCTTGGCAACGGCAGAGCTGACCTCGGTAATGAGTCGTGGGTCGACGGGCTTCGGAATGAAGTAGTCGCGACCAAAGGTCAGGTTATTGACCTTGTAGACATCGTTCACCACATCGGGCACAGGCTGCTTGGCCAGGTCGGCAATGGCATGGACGGCAGCCAGCTTCATGGCCTCGTTGATGGCTGTGGCATGCACGTCGAGCGCACCACGGAAGATGTATGGGAAACCAATGACATTGTTAATCTGGTTGGGATAGTCGGTGCGGCCAGTAGACATCAGCACGTCGGGACGGGCATCCATAGCGTCCTCGTAGGAAATCTCAGGCACAGGGTTGGCCAAAGCGAAGATGACGGGATTGCCAGCCATGGAGCGCACCATGTCCTTGGTAAGCACGTTACCCTTCGACAGGCCCACGAAGACATCAGCACCATTGACAGCCTCGGCCAGCGTGTGGATGTCGGTACGCGAGGTGGCAAAGAAACGCTTCTGCTCGTTCAGGTCCTGACGGTCCATGGAGATAACGCCCTTGGAGTCGAGCATGACAATGTTCTCCTTCTGGGCACCAATGGCCATATAGAGCTTGGTACACGAAATGGCTGCGGCACCGGCACCATTGACCACAATCTTGACCTTTGAAATGTCCTTACCGATAACCTCCATGGCATTCTTCAGACCGGCAGCAGAAATGATGGCCGTGCCATGTTGGTCATCGTGCATCACGGGGATGTTGAGCGTGCGCTTCAGTCGTTCCTCGATATAGAAGCACTCAGGAGCCTTGATGTCCTCAAGGTTGATGCCGCCAAAGGTGGGAGCAATGCGCTCCACAGCCTCACAGAACTTCTCAGGGTCCTTCTCGTCGACCTCGATATCAAACACGTCAATACCACCATAAATCTTGAACAGAAGGCCCTTACCCTCCATCACGGGCTTGCCGCTCATGGCGCCAATATCGCCCAGGCCCAAAACTGCCGTGCCGTTAGAGATGACAGCAACCAGATTGCCCTTGTCGGTGTACTTATAGGCATCGTCGGGATTCTGCTGAATCTCAAGACATGGATAAGCCACACCTGGCGAATAAGCCAGCGAGAGGTCGGTTTGTGTACGATAAGCCTTGGTGGGCTTCACTTCAATCTTACCAGGACGCCCTGACTCATGATATTCAAGGGCTGCTTCTTTGGATATTTTTACCATAATAAAGAGGGTTAAAATGTAAATTTTAAAAATTTAGCTGCAAAATTAATAAAAAACTTGCAAAAATCGTATGGTTTTATGAATCTTTTTACTATCTTTGCAGAAAAATAGATAGATATGCAAGAAATAAAGGGCAATACGGCTTACAGGAGAGCGCTCAAAGGGCGCATCTTGGATGCAGCCTTGAAAGCTTTCATAGAACGGGGCGTCAAAGCTGTAAGGATGGATGACGTAGCACAGTCACTAAGTATTTCAAAGCGTACTCTCTACGAAATCTACAAGGATAAGGAAGAGCTGCTGTATCAGAGTATTCTGAAGTTTGACCAAGACTCTAAAAGGTCTATGGCCGCCTTTGTCCAACAAGCACCTTCCGTGATGGACATCATCATTGAAGCCTACAAGCGCAGGGTTCTCAGGACAGGTTCCGTCAATCCTCTGTTCTATGAGGATATTCAGAAGTACCCAATAGTTTCTGAATATCTGGAAAATGAGCGTGAATATGCGCGTCAGCAGTTCTTTACATTCATGCAACGCGGTGTTCAAGAAGGTTTCTTCCGTGAGGATGTGGATTATAAACTGATAGGGCAATTATATGCCGCTGTCAACAGCTACATCATGAATCAGCACTTGCTGAAACAATACACTATCCAGCAGTTGTTTGCCAACATGCTGTTAGTCCCACTGCGCGGATTCTGCACACCAAAAGGCCTGCAGGTCATAGAACATTCCGCATTGACAGGAAACGCCCAATAAGTATTTTTCCTTTAGAAATCGGTAAAGGACAGCGGCATCAGTTCGCGGATGCCATCTACAATGTAGATATGCTTCTTGCCATACAACAGGATGCGCACAGCATGCTGGAAGCGCTTCTCTGTCTCGATGATGACCTGACGGCACGGGCCACAAGGTGAAACAGGCTCTTCCTGCAACTCACCCTTCTCGTTGCGAGCTGCAATGGCCAGCATCACAACTGGTTGGTCCGGATACTGGGCACCGGCAGCAAAAAGCGCACTACGCTCGGCACAAATGCCAGACGGGAAGGCTGCATTCTCCTGATTACAACCAATCATGGTAGTACCATTCTCGAGCAGGATAGCTGCGCCGACATGGAAATGAGAATAAGGAGCATAAGAACGGTTGGTTCCTTCAATTGCCAAGTTCACCAGATTGCGTTCTGCTTCGGTCAACTCGTCCATCTGAGCCACTATAATAGTGGATTTTAGTGCCAATTCTTCCATAATTTTAGATTTTTGTTGCAAATATAATTATTTTTCCTTACTTTTGCAAAATATTTGAAGATAAAATACATGAGACGGTATATATTTCTGCTTTTTGGCCTGTTTTTTGCCATTTTCGACGCTTCTGCACAGCAAGCTGTGTGGAATCAACGCTATCAGGATTATTTTGACACTTACAAGGATGTAGCCATCGACCAAATGCTCAAATATCATATTCCTGCCAGCATCACGTTGGCACAAGGTGTGTTGGAGTCTGGTGCAGGACGCAGCGAACTGACCCGCAAGGCCAACAACCACTTTGGCATCAAGTGTCATGGATGGAAAGGGCGCACATCATATCATGATGATGATGAGCGTGGAGAGTGCTTCAGGGCCTACGATAATGCCTATGACAGCTATGTGGACCACTCGTTGTTCCTGACCGGCAGCCAGCGCTACAGCAGGCTATTCAGTCTGAAGCAAACCGACTATAAAGGCTGGGCAAAAGGTTTGAAGGCCTGCGGCTATGCCACCAGTCCGACCTATGCCACGAAGTTGATAGAAATTATCGAGCTGTACAAGCTGTATCGCTACGATACCGAGCACCATGTTGACAAATACCAGTTGGAGCAGGTACACCACAAAGGCGGCATCCTGCGTCAGGTTCATGAGTTTAATAGCAACTATTATGTCTTGGCCCGCAAGGGTGACACCTTCCGCAGCATCGCCGAAGATGTGGATGTGTCGTATCGCAAACTGGCAAAGTTTAATGAGCGCGACAAAAATGATGTGCTGGAAGAGGGCGAAATGGTGTGGCTACAGAAGAAACGCCGTAAGGCTCCCAAAGAGTATAAGGGCTATATTCATCATATTAAAAACGGAGAGTCAATGTACAGTATATCACAGAAATACGGCATCCGGTTAAAGAATCTATACAAGATGAATGACCTTGCACCAGATTACACAATTCGTGTAGGCGATATGCTGAGAGTGAGGTAAGATGTGAGAAGGAAGACCAAGGATGGAGAGGTTATTCCTTGAACAACTTCTCGAAGAAATCGTCAAGGTCCTTGTCAAGGCCAGCCATCAGTTCCTCGTCAATAATCACGGTGTCATCGTCGGCCACATAGAGTTCGGCAACCATCTCCTTGTTGTCATCCTCCAGCACCAACGAGAAAGGCTTCAGGATTGACATGTTGTCAATGCTATCCTTGTGATTGTTGATGACTGAGCGAAGCACCGAGGTGATGTCTTTGTAGAAGCTGTCGTCCACGTTATCAATCCATTGCTCAACGACACAGCGCCATAATTCCCGTTCATCATCGTCAAAAACCATGAGCTCGCCAGACTCCTGAGTGACTCGGATATGGAGGTCGGTAAGCATGGAGGCTTCTTCTGTAGCAGGGAATTTGTCTGTTACTTTGCGTAGCGCGCGTTCTAATTGCTGAATGGTTTGATCTGTAGCTTTCATCGTTCTTTTTTTATGTTTGATGATGCAAAAGTAAGAAAAAGTATGGATACCTGCAAACGATTGCGACTTTTTTTTGAAAAAACTTATAAATAATGTTTATTAATTCATAAAACTTTTGTACCTTTGCAAAATGTAAGGTCGACATTACAAACTAATGAGTACTAAAATAAGTCATTCGGGGATTATAGAAAGCATTGACGAAGGGTGTATTCACGTCAGAATCGTCCAGACATCAGCATGTGCTGCCTGCAAGGTGGCGGGCTATTGCAATGCCGCTGAGTCGAAGGAAAAGATAGTCGATGTGTACAAGCCGGCAGGCAGCCTGAAAGTTGGCGATGCCGTAACAGTTACCGCCTCTTCTCAGATAGCTACACAAGCCCTGCTCTATGGATTCGCCTACCCCTTTGTATTGCTGGTAGTGGTGCTGGTGGCCGCGCTTTGGCTGACAGGCAATGAGGCTACGGCAGGACTCTGCGCATTGGCCTCTCTCCTGCCCTACTATGGTGTGCTGTATCTGCTTCGCAACAAGCATCGCGAATCATTTGCATTTGATATTGAATAAAAAACATTATAACTAAAACAAACAAGTAACTTTATGAATTTCATTTTGATTGCAGTATTAGTGCTGGGCGCTATCGGACTGATTGCCGCCCTCGTGCTGTATGTCTGCTCCAAGAAGTTCTACGTCTACGAAGACCCACGTATTGCTCAGGTTACCGAGCAACTGCCCGGTGCAAACTGCGGCGGATGTGGCTTCGCTGGATGTGGCGGCTTGGCTGATGCACTCGTCAAAGGTGCTGATGCCGGTAGCTTGGAAGGACTGATGTGTCCTGTGGGCGGACAAGAAGTGATGGGTAAGGTGGCCGACCTGCTGGGGATGGCCATTGCCAACGGTGAGCCTAAGGTTGCCGTTGTGCGTTGTAACGGAACATGCGCCTTGCGCCCGAAGATTGCAGAGTATAGTGGTCTGCGCACTTGTGCAGCCATGAACTCGTGTGGTGCTGGCGAGACAGCCTGTGGCTTTGGCTGTCTGGGTTGTGGCGACTGTGTTGCTGCCTGCCAGTTCGATGCTATCCACATGAATCCTGAGACGGGTCTGCCAGAGGTCGACGAAGAGAAGTGTGTGGCTTGCGGTGCCTGTGTGAAGGCTTGCCCACGTAACATCATCGAACTGCGCAAGAAGGGTCCTAAGGGTCGTCGCGTATTTGTATCGTGCGTCAACAAGGACAAGGGTCCTGTAGCCATGAAGGCTTGTAAGGCCGCTTGTATCGGTTGTGGCAAGTGTGAGAAGGAGTGTAAGTTCGAAGCCATCAAGATTGAGAACAACGTTTGCTACATTGACCACGAGAAGTGCCGCATCTGCCGCAAGTGTGTTGCAGTATGTCCTACCAAGGCTATCCATGACGTCAACTTCCCAACACCGGCTCCTCAGCCCAAACCCAAAGAGGAGGCCCCAAAGGCTGCTCCTGCTCCGGCTCCAAAGGCTGAAGAGAAACCTGCTAATGTTGAACCAGAAGTAAAGAAGGAGGAACAAGCATGAACGTAAGAACATTCCGTATTGGTGGTGTACACCCCGAAGAGAATAAGCTGACTCACGAGGCTGTTACTCAGGTGGCAGCATTGCCTAAGCAGGCCATTTTCCCATTGGGTCAGCACATTGGCGCACCTGCCAAGCCTGTTGTTGCAAAAGGCGACAAGGTGAAGGTTGGTACCATGATTGCTGAGGCTGGTGGTTTTGTGTCTGCCCCTATCTATTCGAGCGTTAGCGGTACCGTCTTCAAGATTGACACAGCCATTGATGCTACCGGCTATCGCAAGCCCGTTATTATTATTAATGTAGAGGGCGACGAGTGGGAAGAGAGCATAGACCGTTCTGACAAACTGGAACTGGTGAAGGACCATCCCGAGCTGACACCTGAAGAGATTGTAAACCGCATCAAGACGGCAGGTGTCGTTGGTATGGGTGGTGCTTGTTTCCCCACCTTTATCAAGCTCTGTCCGCCACCTACGGCCAAGGCTGAGTGTGTCATCATCAATGCCGTAGAGTGTGAGCCATACATCACAGCAGACTTCCGTCTGATGATGGAGAAAGCCGACCAGATTTTGGTTGGTCTGGAGCTGTTGATGAAGGGTGCCAAGGTCACTAAGGGTTACATTGGTATTGAGACCAACAAGATGCCCGCCATCGAGCTGCTCACCAAGAAGTGTGCTGAAGCGTTTGCTGCTTCAGAATACAGCGTGGAGGTAGTGCCCCTGAAGCAGCGCTATCCACAGGGCGGTGAAAAGCAGCTGGTTGATGCTGTCATCCGCCGTCAGGTGCCTGCTCCTCCTGCTATTCCTGTTAACGTTGGTGCCATCGTGCAGAACGTTGGAACAGCCTTTGCTGTCTACGAGGCTGTGATGAAGAACAAGCCTCTGTTTGAGCGCTACACCACCGTAACAGGTAAGCGTCTGGCTAACCCAGGCAACTTCCTCGTTCGCATGGGAACGCCTATGAAGGACCTGATTGATGCTTGTGGTGGTATGCCCGAGGGCGACAACAAGTTGCTGGCTGGTGGTCCGATGATGGGTAAGGCGCTGACTTCTACTGAGGTGCCCATTTGTAAGGGTACCAACTCGGTCACAATTATTTCTGGCGAAGAGGCTTTCCGCAAGGAGCCTAACCCCTGTATCCGTTGTGCCAAGTGCGTTTCGGCTTGTCCGATGGGCTTGGAGCCTTACTTGCTGGCTAAGCTTGCTGCCGTACAAAACTGGGAACGTGCCGAGAAGGAAGAGGTTGTAAGCTGTATCGAGTGTGGCTCATGTCAGTTTACATGTCCTGCCCACCGTCCGCTGCTCGACAACATTCGTCAGGCTAAGTCGACTGTCATGGGAATCATCCGCGCTCGTGCAGCAGCAGCCCAGAAGAAGTAGCTCAATTGATAAATAAATTGTAAATTATAAAATTGTAAATTCTCAATATGGGAAAATTAATAGTTTCACTTTCGCCTCACGCACACGGAACAGACACCGTTGAGAAGAACATGTATGGCGTCATCATCGCCCTGCTGCCTGCTCTGCTCGTGTCGTTCTACTTCTTTGGCCTTGGTTCGGCCATTGTCTGTGCAACGAGCGTTGTGGCCTGTGTATTCTTTGAATGGGCCATCAATAAGTTTATGCTTAAGAACGAGCGCAATACTGTTTGCGACGGCTCTGCCATCCTCACGGGTCTGCTGCTCGGATTCAACTTGCCTAGCAACCTCCCTATCTGGATCATCATTATCGGTGCGCTGTTTGCAATCGGTGTGGCTAAGATGACCTTTGGCGGTTTAGGCAATAACCTCTTCAATCCTGCACTCGTTGGTCGTGCAGCCCTGTTGGTAGCCTTCCCTGCACAGATGACCACTTGGCCTAAGGTTGGCCAGCTCTCCAGCTATCTCGATGCTGAGACAGGCGCAACCCCGCTGGCAATCATGAAGGAAGCCATTAAGACAGGCGATGCCAGCATTCTGGACAAGTTGCCATCATCGCTCGACCTCTTCCTGGGTAACCATCCCGACGGAGCCGGTGCCATGGGTGAAATCTGCGCCCTGGCTCTGCTGCTTGGTTTGGCCTACATGTTGTGGAAGAAGATTATCACTTGGCACATTCCTGTATCTATCATCGGTACGGTATTTGTGTTCAGCGGTCTGTGCCACCTGGCCAGCCCTGCCTATGCCGACCCGTTCAGCGTCATTCTCTCAGGTGGTCTGATGCTTGGCGCCATCTTCATGGCTACCGACTATGTCACCTCACCGATGACCGCCAAGGGACAACTGATTTATGGCGTTGCCATTGGTGTGCTGACCGTTGTCATCCGTAACTGGGGTGCCTATCCTGAGGGTATGTCGTTCGCCATTCTCATCATGAACGCCTTTACACCTCTTATTAATAATTACGTGAAACCCAAGCGCTTCGGTGAAGTGCCTGCTAAGAACTAAGGAGGACCAGCTATGAAGAAATTAGAATCATCATTGACTAATATGTTGCTGGTACTCACAGGAGTAGCAGTCGTCATGGGTGGTATTCTGGCCTACGTCAACCACCTGACGGAAGGACCTATTGCCGAACAGAAAAAGCTGACACTGGACAACGGTATCAAGACCGTTATGGTGTCTGACAATATTGTTGTTGCCGACCCAGTTGAGGTCAAGCAGAACGTCGACGGCAAGGAACTCACCTATATTATATATCAGGTAAAGGATGCTCAGGGCCAAGATTTGGGCGCTGCTGTCGAGAGCACAACAATGGGCTTTGGCGGTGACCTGAAGGTGCTGGTAGGTTTCAACCCTGAGGGCACCATTCTGGGCTATACCCTACTCGAGCATGCTGAAACGCCAGGACTGGGTGCCAAGGCTGACCTGTGGTTCCAGAAAGGCCAGAAGGGCGACATCATTGGCAAGTCTCCTGCTGAACCGCTCACAGTATCGAAGGACGGTGGACAGGTAGATGCCATCACCGCTTCGACCATCACCTCACGCGCCTTCCTGAAGGCTGTCAACCAAGCTTACAACGCCTATAAGGCTACGCCTGCAGACGCTGAAAGTGGAGCAACGAAACAAGTAAACGAAGAGAAGGAGGACAATGTATGAATTACGTAGATATTATTAAGAATGGTATCGTCAAGGAGAACCCCACGTTCGTCTTGATGCTGGGTATGTGTCCTACGCTGGCCACTACCACCTCTGCCATGAATGGCATGTCGATGGGATTGGCCACGATGGCTGTGCTCATCTGCACCAACGTCGTCATATCCTGCCTGAAGAGTGTCACACCCGACAAGGTGCGCATCCCCGTATTCATCGTGGTTATTGCCGCCTTCGTCACCATGCTGCAACTGGTCATCAAGGCTTTCCTGCCTGACATCGATGCAGCACTGGGCTTGTTTATTCCTCTGATTGTTGTAAACTGTATCATCCTCGGACGCGCTGAGGGCTTTGCTTCTAAGAACAGCCCATTGGCATCACTCTTTGATGGCATCGGTATTGGACTGGGCTTCACCATCGGTCTTACCCTGCTGGGCATCTGCCGCGAACTGCTGGGTTCAGGCTCTATCTTTGGTTTCGTGCTGCTGCCTGAGACCTACAACATCCTGCTCTTCGTGCTCCCTCCAGGTGCCTTCATCATGCTGGGATTCCTTATTGCGATAGTGAATCGCATGAAAGATTAAAAATGAAAAATGAAAGATTATTATGGAATATATTTTGATTTTCATTAGCGCGATATTCGTCAACAATATCATCCTGTCGCAGTTCCTCGGCATTTGCCCCTTCCTTGGTGTTTCCAAGAAGGTTGACACCTCACTGGGAATGTCGGCAGCAGTAGCCTTCGTGCTTACCTTGGCCACCATCGTGACCTGGCTGGTACAGAAGTTTGTGCTCGACGCCTTTGGACTGCAGTATCTGCAGACCATCGCCTTCATTCTGGTCATTGCCTCGCTGGTGCAGATGGTCGAGATCATCCTTAAAAAGGTGTCTCCTGCCCTCTATCAGGCACTGGGCATCTTCCTGCCCCTGATTACCACCAACTGCGCCGTGCTCGGTGTAGCCATACTGGTTATCCAGAAAGATTTTGACCTGTTGCAAAGCGTCGTCTACGCCTTCTCAACAGCTATTGGTTTTGGTCTGGCTCTGACCGTCTTTGCCGGTATGCGCGAGCAGCTGGAGTTGGTCACCATTCCTAAGGGCATGCGCGGCATGGCTATCGTCATGCTCTCAGCCGGTCTGCTCTCGCTGGCCTTCATGGGTTTCTCGGGCGTCGACGGCGGTCTGAAGGTGCTGTTCGGTCTGAACTAAGATCTCGAACACACGTTCAGAGTAAGATTCAATATCCAATAAGAAAAGAGAACCTCTGCCAAACGCGACAGAGGTTCTCTTTTAAAGAATATTAAGCGCTTTGTTCCCTTGTATTGGTTTACCACGCGTTTCCTTGATTGCCACCGTTGTTGTCGTACTCCAAATCTACGTCGCCACCAGAACCCCACAATTCTAAGTGAAGTGCGGGGATATTGTTGTTACTTGTAGTACCCGATGCGGACATAGTGGCGGGGAATGGCGAAGGGTGTCCAGGAGATGTGGAGCCAGTCGGGGCCGGTGAGGAGCTGGTCGGTATATTCACAACTGCGGAGGAACGCGACCAGACGGTGGAACTGGGCGGGGTCCTTGGGGCGGATGTCGGCAGCCTGGCCAACGAGGTGCTGCGAGTTCCGGACACCGCCAACGAGAGCGTTGACGCGAGGGTTGCGGAAGCCGCTGGTGATGATGATGGGGCAGCCTATGGCCTCGCGGGCAGGCTCCAACAGCAGGCGGCAGCCATAGATCATGTTGGCCACCTGCTGCGTCGAAGGAACGTTGGCAGGGTACTTGCCGGGGTTGCAGAACTCTGCCAACGTAAAATGTTGGGATAAGCGAACGTCGTCCATCATGCCAGGCTGTCGAATGGTCCATACCCCATGCAGCTGGTAGTGCCCAGTGCGGTCAGTGCTGCCGTTGCAGCTGCGATAACAATCCTCAGAAGGACTTCCCAAATACTGTTGTTTTTCTTCATAGCGTTGTGTGTTTTAAAGGTGAATAAATAGGGTTAATTGTAATCTCTTTTACCCTACAAAGGTACGAAAAAATATCGAGATATGCAAATAAAAAGGGTTGAAAATTAGGGTAAAAACAAAGAAAAAAGGGCCTGCTCCGCATGGTGTGAAGCAAGCCCTTGAATGGGTTATTAATATAATCAGGAGATTGCGAAGCCACACTTCGATCTTTAGTCGAAGAACCGACCCCATGATCACTTTGAATCCATCTTATCGAAGAACTCTGCTGGTGTGAAAACTTCAATGGTGCTGGACTTATAGTCTTTCTTGTTTCGGGTAACAATACAATCGGCCTGTTCCTCAATAGCCGAACGATATTGGGTAGCATCCTCATAGTCCTTCCAGCCACTGTCGAGCATGTCAATGACGTTTTGGCCACGCAGATCGACTACATCCACAAAGTCGGCTATCATTCGAAGCTTAGAAAACACTTCGTTAATAGGGAACTTATACTTTTTACCCAAATAGACAGTATTGATGAAAGACAAAGCCGAAACCATCAATTGTGCTTCGTCAGCATATCCCAATGCGAATACGCGTTGGGCATCAGGCAGGAATTCTTGACGCGAAAGTACAAGATCCACCAGAATGTTTGTATCAATATATACTCGCATCATTTGTCGTATTTCTCTGCGATGAGAGCATCAATACCCCGTTCGTCAGCGGGTACTGGTTCGCCGCCACTGACTGAGAGGTTCTTTACAAACAGCATGGCGGCCTCACGCCGGCGTTGGGATGCGTCAGCTTGTGGCTTGATGTTCCGCGTGCGTCTGCGTAACCGTTTCACATAACGCGACACGTTCTCCAACATCTCGACGCTCATCTGGTCGAGGTCAGCCGTGATAGATGTCCTAAGTTCCAATGTAGTCATAATAGCAATTATTGAACATTTCGGTTGCAAATATACGACAAGTTTTCCGAACTTCCAAAAATCCAGCAGACTTTTTATTCTTCGGCACTACAATCAGGGCCTGCTCCGCGTGG
>CAMVOS010000030.1 GCA_947169185.1 uncultured Prevotella sp. | reverse complement strand
TTATTGCGCATGTAGACCACGGCAAGACGACGCTTGTGGACAAGATGATGCTGGCCGGAAACCTGTTCCGTGAGGGACAGAATCTGTCGAGCCAAGTGTTGGACGCTAACGACCTTGAGCGCGAACGAGGCATCACGATTCTTTCGAAGAATGTCAGTATCAATTGGAAAGGAACAAAGATTAATATCATCGACACCCCGGGACACTCAGATTTCGGTGGCGAGGTGGAACGTGTGCTGAACATGGCAGACGGTTGTCTGCTACTGGTCGACGCTTTTGAGGGTCCTATGCCCCAGACGCGTTTCGTATTGCAGAAGGCCTTGCAAATCGGACTGAAGCCCATCGTGGTAGTCAACAAGGTCGACAAGCCTAACTGTCGCCCTGAAGAGGTCTACGAGATGGTGTTCGACTTGATGTTCTCGCTCAATGCCACCGAGGACCAGTTGGACTTCCCCGTGGTTTATGGCTCGGCCAAGAACGGCTGGATGGGTGAAGATTATAACAAGCCCACAACAGACATTACCTATTTATTAGATAAAATTGTCGAGGTGATTCCCGCCCCCAAGCAGATTGAGGGTACACCCCAGATGCTCATTACCTCGCTCGACTACAGCTCGTATACGGGCCGTATCGCTGTAGGTCGTGTTCATCGTGGTACGCTATGCGACGGCATGCAGGTTACCATTAGTCATCGTGACGGATCGCTGGAAAAGACAAAAATCAAGGAGCTGCACACCTTCGACGGTATGGGTCATCAGCGTATTGACAAGGTGGAGTGTGGCGACATCTGTGCCGTCATCGGACTGGAAAAGTTCGAGATCGGTGACACCATCTGCGACCTTGAGAATCCCGAGCCACTGCCGCCTATTGCCATCGACGAGCCAACTATGTCGATGCTCTTCTCGATCAACGACTCGCCTTTCTTCGGCAAGGAGGGAAAATTTGTGACTTCTCGTCACATCAACGACCGTCTGGAGAAAGAGCTCGAGAAGAACCTGGCCCTGCGCGTAGAACCCTTTGAGGACGCTACTGACCGCTGGATTGTCTCGGGCCGAGGCGTACTGCACCTCTCTGTGCTCATCGAGACCATGCGTCGCGAGGGCTACGAGCTACAGGTCGGCCAGCCACAGGTTATCTACAAGGAAATCAATGGCGTGAAACATGAGCCAGTTGAGGAGTTGACCATCAACGTCCCTGAAGAATTTGCCTCGAAGATGATTGATATGGTGACCCGCCGTAAGGGTGAGATGACATCGATGGAGAGTCAAGGGGAACGTACGAATATCGAGTTCGACATCCCCTCACGCGGCATCATCGGTCTGCGCACCAACGTGTTGACTGCCAGCCAGGGCGAGGCCATCATGGCTCACCGCTTCAAGGAATACCAGCCCTACAAGGGCGAGATAGAGCGCCGCGTTAACGGTTCGATGATTGCGCTGGAGACGGGCAACGCCTTTGCCTACGCCATCGACAAACTGCAGGACCGCGGCAAGTTCTTTATCGATCCAGGCGAAGATGTCTATATGGGTCAGGTCGTAGGCGAGCATGTTCATGACAACGACCTCGTCATCAACGTCTGCAAGGCCAAGCAGCTGACCAACGTCCGCGCCTCGGGTACCGACGACAAAGCACGCATCATTCCTAAAGTGGTGATGTCATTGGAGGAGTGCCTAGAATATATCAAGGAAGACGAACTGGTGGAAGTGACGCCAAAATCGATGCGCATGCGCAAGATTATCCTCGACCACGACCAGCGTAAAAAGGCGAATAAACAGTAGACTTATTGGTCTGACAGCCCCATTTCACGGGCTTTCTGCATAAGGAGGAGCATGAGCGGTTCACGCTCGTTCTCCACCTTATTGTCTAATACGGCATCCTTGAGATACTGTTTCAAGACTCCAACTTCACGTGAGGGTTGCAGATGAAACAGCTGCATGATTTCATTGCCATCGATAACGGGCTGAAGTAAGCGTTTGTAGTCTTTCTCCTTAAGGTCGGCAAGTTTTTCGCGAACGACACGAAAGTTTTCAAGGAATATTTTCTTCTTCACTTCATTCTTCGAGGTGATATCTGCCTCGCAAAGGGTCATCAGGTCGTCGATATCATCACCGGCATCACTGATGAGACGACGTACGGCAGAATCGGTAACCTCGCTATCGGCAATAACTTGCGGACGCATATGGAGGTCGACGAGTTTCTGGACATACTTCATCTCGACTCCCAAGGGAAGCTTGAGACGGCGGAAAATCTGAGGTACCATTTTAGCCCCAATGAGGTTGTGGTTATGGAACGTCCAACCAACAGCAGGTTCCCAACGTTTCGACTTCGTCTTGCCAACATCGTGGAGTAAGGCTGCCCAACGGAGATAGAGGTGAGAGGTTAGAGGTATGAGGTCAGAAGCAGACTGCGCAGCAACGACATTCTCGAGAACCTCAAGAGAATGATAGAAGTTATTCTTGTGGGCGCGGTTGTCACGTTTCTCAACAATGTCGAGGGCAGCAACTTCAGGCAGAATAATCTGCATCAAACCCGAACGTTGCAACAGTTCAAGACCAATACTGGGATGAGGAGCCATCATGATCTTATTTAGTTCTACCTCAATACGCTCACCACTGACTATCTTGATACGATTGGCCATGCGAGTAAGGGCCTCAAAGGTTTCTTCCTCAATCCGGAAATTCAACTGGGTTGCAAAACGAATGCAGCGCATCATGCGCAAAGGGTCGTCGCTAAAGGTGATTTCAGGATCAAGAGGGGTAGCAATGATGCCGTCCTCAAGATCAGCTATACCATTGAAGGGATCCACCAATTCACCAAAACGCTTACTATTCAAGCAGATAGCCATTGCATTGATGGTAAAGTCGCGACGATTTTGGTCGTCCTCGAGCGTACCATTCTCGACAATAGGTTTACGAGAGTCATGACTGTAGCTTTCCTTGCGAGCACCAACGAATTCGACTTCGTACTCCTTCCCCTTCTGACGAAACTTGACCTGCGCGGTACCGAAGTTACGAAATACGGAAAGATGAGCCTTCTTACCCAATTGGCGCTTCAGTTCTTCAGCTACAGCGATGCCACTGCCAACCACCACGACATCGATATCGTTAGAAGGTCGTTCGAGAAAAATATCACGAACATATCCCCCAACCACGTAACATTCGACACCCATTGTATCGGCCACATGACTGATCTGGCGGAAGATTTCCTGATCCAATATCTGTGCTAAAGCTGCATCGGAGTATAGCTTCATCTTGATGTATTTCTATTTTGAGGTGCAAAGATACGCATTTTTTCGCAAAAACAGTGGGTTATTTCACAATAATTTCGTAATTTTGCACGCGATTATGGCTAATAACGAAGCAAAAACGAACGCACAATTCGAACAGACCATCAGTGAATGCCGTGCGCTGTTCGAGAAAAAGCTCCACGACTATGGGGCATCATGGCGCATCCTACGTCCAGCATCGCTGACAGACCAGTTGTTTATCAAGGCCAAGCGCATTCGTTCGCTGGAAATCAAGAAAGAATCGCTGGTAGGCGAAGGTATCCGTCCGGAATTCATTGCACTTATCAACTACGGCATCGTAGGACTTATCCAACTGGAACGTGGTTTCAGCGATACTGTCGACATTACCAACGACGAGGCCATGAAGATGTACGACCAGCATGCCCAGGAGGCTCTGGAACTGATGAAGCGCAAGAACCATGACTACGATGAAGCATGGCGTTCGATGCGTGTGAGTTCGTACACCGATTTCATCCTGACCAAGATAGAGCGTATCAAGGAGATTGAGGACTTACAGGGTGACACGCTGGTGAGCGAAGGCATTGATGCCAACTACATGGACATCATCAACTATGCTGTGTTCGGAGCCATTAAACTGAAGGAATAAAGGAGTTAGAGAAGTAAAA
Source organism: uncultured Prevotella sp. (assembly GCA_947169185.1). Classification (GTDB taxonomy): domain Bacteria; phylum Bacteroidota; class Bacteroidia; order Bacteroidales; family Bacteroidaceae; genus Prevotella. The sequence continues at coordinate 25,066 of CAMVOS010000030.1, read as the reverse complement.
GAAGTGTGAAGAAGGCGGGAGTAAACATAGCACGACTGATACTGGCAATCGTTCTGATTTTTTCAGGATTCGTCAAAGCCGTTGACCCGCTGGGAACACAATATAAGATACACGACTATCTACAGGCCGTTGAGTTGGCACAGTACGTGCCTGACTTTACCACGCTGGGGGCAGCGGTATTGCTATCGGCCTTAGAATTTGGACTGGGCATCTGTCTGTTGTTTGCCATCCGTCGCCGTCTAGTGACGATGTGGACACTGATATTGATGCTTGTGATGACACCCATCACACTGTGGCTGGCACTGGCGAATCCCGTCAGCGACTGCGGATGCTTTGGTGATGCTGTGGTGTTGACGAACTGGCAGACACTGGCCAAGAACATTGTGTTGCTGATATTGGCTATCATCGTGAGATGCTGGCCATTGGAAATGATGCGATTCATATCGCGAACCAACCAATGGATTGTTATCAACTACTCGGCACTGTTCATTATTGCCGTGTCAGGATGGTCACTCTATGACCTACCCTACTTCGACTTTAGGCCCTACCACGTGGGGACTGATCTTAGGACAGGATGGCTTAAGATGATGGAAGGTGAAGAGTCGCCTTACAGTGATTTCTTTATGGAAACAGAGGATGAAGACATTACGGAACCCGTGTTACTGAATCAGGGCTACACATTCCTGTTAGTGTCACCACATCTGGAACAGGCTGATGACTCGCAACTGGACCGTATCAATGAGGTACACGAATATGCGCAGGACTACGACTATTCCTTCTATTGTTTGACTGCCAGCGGCAAGCAGGGTATGATGCAGTGGAGAGAGCGTACAGGCGCTGAATACGACTTCTGCCAGACTGACGATATCGTACTGAAGACGATGATTCGCAGTAATCCTGGTCTGATACTGCTAAAAGACGGCAAGGTGATACGAAAGTGGAGCCATAACCGACTGCCCAGCGAAGAGGAACTGACCAAGCAACTGCAATTCCTGGAAATCGGGAAAATGCCAGAAGACTCTGTGCCGCAGAAGATTCTCTTCATCCTGCTATGGTACGTGTTACCCCTCATACTACTCACCGTGGCCGACAGGCTCTGGGCGTGGTCCAACTGGTTGAAGAAAAAGAATAAGGATAATCAAGACAAGATACATCACATTTTAAAACGTAAAAAGAACATGAGAAAAAAGATTGTAGCAGGCAACTGGAAGATGAACCTGAACCTGCAGGAGGGCGTGGCCCTGGCAAAAGAACTGAACGAAGCACTGACTGCTGACAAACCCAACTGTGACGTAGTCATCTGCACTCCATTTATCCACCTTGCATCTGTCGCTCAGGTGCTGGAAGGCAGCGAAATTGGCCTGGGTGCTGAAAACTGTGCTGACAAGGAGAAGGGTGCCTTCACTGGTGAGGTTTCTGCCGAGATGGTAAAAAGCACTGGTGCTCAGTACGTGATTCTGGGTCACTCAGAGCGTCGTGAATACTACAAGGAGACTCCAGAGATTCTGAAGGAGAAGGTGCTGCTGGCACAGAAGAACGGCTTGAAGGTTATCTTCTGCATCGGCGAGAGCTTGGCAGAGCGCGAGGCAAACAAGCAGAACGAGGTCGTAAAAGCCGAGCTTGAGGGCAGCGTATTCAATCTTGCTGAGGAGGACTTCCGCAAGATCATCATCGCCTACGAGCCCATCTGGGCCATTGGAACCGGTAAGACCGCTACCGCTGAGCAGGCTGAGGAGATCCACGCTTACATCCGTTCTATCATTGCCGAGAAATATGGTCAGGCTGTTGCCGACGACACCAGCATTCTCTATGGCGGAAGCTGCAAGGCCAGCAACGCTCCTGAGCTGTTTGCTAAGCCCGACATCGACGGTGGTCTGATTGGTGGCGCATCTCTGAAGTGTGCTGACTTCAAGGGCATCATCGACGCTTGGAAATAATGAAACGCATTATAATTATAACCATATTCACACTGTGCGCTGGCATTGCAATCAATGCCAGTGCACAGACTTTCACCCAGCGCATCCAACAGCAGAGCGGTAATGGGCAAGGTACGATTACCATCCATCAAGATACAGACATCGACAAATTGGTCAACAGCGAAGTGCTGAATACCAAACAGCCAGCACAACCGAATGCCACACAGCCCACGACGCCACATACTGCCACAACACCAGCGACAAAGCCTTCGGCCAGCAAGTCTACTACCCCAAATAGTACTGTTACTAGTCATGAAGGCGAAACGGATGAAACGACAACCGACTTTAGCAAGAAAGTAATGCGTGGAGGTGTAAAGGTAAGCGGATACCGTGTACAAGCTTTTGCTGGCGGTAATTCACGAAAGGACCGTATTCAGGCCGAACAAGTTGGCAATAATATCAAATCGCACTTTTCCAACGTACCTGTGTACGTACATTTTTATTCACCACGCTGGATATGTCGCGTTGGTAACTACCGCACCTACGAAGAAGCTCACCAAATGCTGGTTCAATTGCGCAATTTGGGCTATAATCAAGCTTCTATCGTCAAAGGAAAGATTACCGTACAATATTAGAAGAATTGAGAGGTAAGAAATAAAAAAAGTTTATTGTGTCATTAGGAAACGAAACATTTAGGGAAGGACTTGAGCCGTTGGCCAAGCATTATGAAGAGATTCTAAATCTGTTAGGTGAAGACCCACAACGCGAAGGTCTGCTCAAAACTCCCATGCGAGTAGCAAAAGCCATGCAAACACTTACTAGAGGCTATGAGGAAGATGCCCATGAAGTGTTGCGACAAGCTTTGTTCAAGGAGGACTATTCGCAGATGGTCATCGTCAAGGACATCGACTTCTTCTCGCTCTGCGAACACCACATGCTACCCTTTTATGGTAAGGCGCACGTGGCTTACATCCCCAATGGATATATTACAGGACTAAGCAAAATAGCCCGCGTGGTAGATATTTACAGCCATCGTCTGCAAGTGCAGGAACGCATGACGCTGCAAATAAAAGAGGCTATTGAGCAGACCTTACACCCATTAGGAGTCATGGTTGTAGTAGAAGCCCGCCATATGTGCATGCAGATGCGAGGCGTAGAGAAACAGAACAGCATAACTACTACCAGTGACTTCAGCGGGGCCTTCAATCAGGCTAAGACCCGTCAGGAGTTTATGAACCTTATACACACCAAGTAAATCACTTAATAATATAAATATATGGAACCTACCAACAGAAGTACCTACAAAAGACAGTCTATGTCAACTGAATTCACGAACAGTTGCCTTGGCAAGTTAATCATCCTTGCTGTCATCATCGTTATACTGCTAATTGTTGCAGTAGTAACTGTTCCCTCTGCAGAAGAGATGCGAACACAAATGGAAGATAATATTCGTGAATGCTTGCAGGATAACGATATCAAGCGTGGCGATACTGTAGACGAGATATTCCATAACATCCGTCGTCCTTTCACTGAAGCAGACACGACCTATAACGACAAGGAAAAATTGGAAATCTTCTATCGCAACAACAAACTTGAGATCTACAGCCATACGCTATTCTCTACGGCACGTGTATCAAACAATCTGCACCCAGAAGGACTGCGTGAGGGTATTGGCATCTTTGGTATCGTCATTCCCTTCCTGAACTACGATGACTTCTTGATGACAGAGGGTAATGTGCGTGGCAAAAACAACGATCGCATTATCAAGGATGCTGGAGTACCCGAAGAAATGGATTATGGCGATAACCCCATGCTGAAGCCCTACCACTACAAAGGCAACCCTGACGACTGATTTTCCCTACCAATCTATAATAAAAAGGATATAAATACGTTATAGATATGGTATGAAGAATTATTGGCTGATAGCATATGTGGCTGTATTGACAACGCTCCTAACAGGATGTGGTGTCGATCAGGTCATTAAAAAAGGGGATAAATATTATGCCCTAGGCGAATATTATGACGCTGCGACGCAATATAAGAAGGCATATTCGATGACTCCTGCCAAGGAGCGAGCGCTGAGAGGTCAGCGAGCGCTGAAGATGGCAGAAAGTTATCGCCGCATTAACTACACACAAAAAGCCATTGCAGCCTACAACAATGCTATACGCTATAAGCAAACGGATTCGCTGACTTATCTTCATCTGGCACAACAACTGATGAAGAACGGCAGTTACAAGGAAGCCGCAAAGAATTTCCAGACAGCGATAGACAGTTTTTCTCAAAATCCGAAACTTGCAACACTCAATACGCTTGCAAAAACGGGACTTCGCTCAGCCCAAAAAGCACTTGTGTGGAAGGAAGAAGGTTCCAGATATATCGTGAAACGCGAGAACTTCTTTAACTCACGACGTGCGGAATATTCACCCATGTTGGTTGGCGATGAGAACGACCAGTTGTTCTTCACCTCGACACGCAACCAGGCCAAGGGCGACGAGTTGAGCGGTATTACCGGTACGAAGCATGCTGATATCTTTGTATCGGTAAAAGACGACAAAGGCAAGTGGCAACGTCCTGAGGCTATAGAGTCCGACTTGAACAGTGATGGCGAGGAGGGTGTCTGCTCGTTCTCGCCCGACGGACGGACGATGTATCTGACACAGTGTAAGACTGATGGCCAGTATCCCCGTTATGCCAATATCGCTACCAGCCAACGCTCGGATGCATCATGGAGTAAAGCAACCGATCTGGTGCTGACGCGCGACACACTATCGGCTTACGCCCACCCTGCCGTCAGTCCCGATGGCGAGTGGCTCTACTTTACAAGTAACATGCCCGGTGGCAAGGGTGGCTACGACATCTGGCGCGTTCGTCTGACTAGTAACGGTCTGGGCGGTGTCGAGAACCTCGGTGCCCCTATCAATACGGCTGGCGACGAGATGTTCCCTACGTTCCGCCCTAATGGCGACCTCTACTTTTCGAGCAACGGACATGAAGGCATGGGCGGTCTGGATATCTATATTGCCAAACCCATCGAAACCCACGATAACATCTCAAAGAACAGCCAACTGTATGTCATCGAGCATCCTGGCTATCCGCTGAACTCACAAGGCGACGACTTCGGTATGACCTTTGAGGGCATGAAGAATAAAGGTTTCTTCTCGTCGAACCGCGGTGACGGCAAGGGTTGGGACCATATCTTCTCGTTTGAGAAGCCCGACATCATCCAAACTGTCAAGGGTTGGGTGTATGAAGCCGAAGGTTACGAGTTGCCTCAGGCACAGGTCTATCTGATTGGTAACGACGGCACGAACCTAAAGCTGAGCGTGAAAGGCGACGGTTCCTTTGTTCAGGAAATCAAACCTGACGTCGACTACGTATTACTGGGCACTTGCAAGGGTTTTCTGAACCATCAGGAACAGTTGCGCGTCGACTCGGTTGACGAATCGATGGAATATGTGTTGCAGTTCCCGTTGGCATCCATCACCGCACCCGTGATGATTGACAACATCTTCTACGACTTCGACAAGGCCACGTTGCGTCCTGAGTCGACAGAGGCGTTGGACAAGCTGGTGTTGCTATTGAAGGAGAATCCCAACGTGTGCATAGAACTTAGTGCCCACTGCGACTACAAGGGTCCTGCTGAATATAACAAAGGACTCTCGCAGCGACGTGCAGAAAGCGTAGTAGCCTATCTGACGGAGCACGGTATTGAAGCCGACCGTCTGACACCCATGGGCTACGGTAAAGAGAAACCCAAAACCATCCGCAAGAAGCTGACCGAGAAGTATCCTTTCCTAAAAGAAAATGACGTCTTGACAGAAGAATTCATCAAGACGCTGGAGAACGAGAAACAGCAGGAGCAATGCAACCAGCTGAACCGTCGTACAGAATTTATTGTGGTGAGAACTACTTACGGGCTAACTCCGAAGAAATAATCTCACCAGTTCCAACGAACAACAGGCCGAATACCACAGAAAACAGCATCAACAGATTGATGCTAATGGGCTGTGTGGCCATCGTGCGCAGCATGACTTCAAACTGGACTACCAGTAATTCCCAGCCATGGAACACCACAAATAGTACAGCAAAGACGACCACGCAGAAGATGGTCCACAACCGAGAGAAGGTATGCAGTCTGACGGCTGACGACTGATGTTCAGTCTCAATCCGCTGCATCACACGTTCCGTGAAACCATTGTCTTCTATCTTCTGATGGGCTGCCTCGTTGAAAAACTGCTGAAGCAAGCGTTCGTCATTATCTATCATATCCATTCTGTTTTAAATATGTTGCTAATTTCTCTTTACCTCTCGACAGGTGCGACTTCACCGTGCCGTCCTTGAGGCCTGTAATCTTGGCAATGCCTGCGATATCATAACCATCGATAAGTTGCAGGGTGATGCATGTCCGTTCATCAGGTTTCAACAGGGCCAATGCTGCGTAGAGGTCCATCTTCAAAGACGAACTGTCGCCGCCTCCACTTCGCTGAGGAATAACATCGACATCCTCCGTCGGATGATTGCTCCGCGTATGGTCATAGAATACGTTGTAGGCAATACGCATCAGCCACGTCTGGAACGATGCCAAGCCTCGAAAGGAGCGGATATTGGTATAAGCCTTCAGAAACGTGTCTTGTGCCAAATCGTCGCTCAACTGACTGTCTCCCAACGTCTGGCTCAGGAAGAACCTGCGCACAGGTGACTGGTATCGGCGCACGAGCTCGTCGAAAGCCCGTCGATTGCCGAACACCGCCACCTGCGCTACGAGAGAGAGATCAGTTGTCATTGCCTTTTTCGATATTTCGATGTTTCGAAGTTTCTATGCTTCGAGATTTCGAATTAGAGTTGAGTCTTAGCCGGGATGATGATCCACGCGACAATGTAGAAGGGGATACCTGCGAAAGCCGTGAACAGCGTCAGGGCTGCATAGCCTAAGCGAACGGCTACTGGATCGAAATCCATATACTCTGCGAATCCTGCACAAACACCGCCTAATACGCGGTCGTTGCTACGTTGCAATTTCTTAGTCATAGTTATTCTGATTTAATTCGTTATCTTTATTACTTTTCTTCTGTGCCGTCTTCGAGGCAAAAACCTTACCCAGTCCGATGCAGAACACCAGCGCACCGATGCCAAAGCCTACCTGACCGGCAGCATAGCCTAAGAATACCATCAAGCCAACGCCTACAAAGCACTGACGCATACCTTTCTGATACTCATCATCGGCATCTATTGGCTTCTCGTTCAGCAACTGGTCGGGGATGGGTTGTCCCTGCTGCATGGCCATCTGTGCCAGACGCATCTTCTCCTTGCGGTTCTTATTGATGAAGTAGAACAACGCGATGATAATGAACACTGGAGCCAGCACAAAGATAATGAGCAATACGCATAGCACAAAAAACATACCTGCAATATCCTTACCTGGCATTTCGCTGAAGACGTTGCTAATCAAGCTGCCGAAATCATCATCATCCACCTCATAGGTCCTCGTATTCGTAGTCCAGGGCGATGTCCGTGTGGTGACAGTCACCTTTCCCTTGTGCTTCGTCACCGTGACCGAGTCAACAGTCGTTGTATCAGAGAACGCCTCGATAGCACCGTTCTTTGTCGTATCCACCTGTTCCTTACGCGGTGTATGACGATGTTTCTGTCCTGCGGCCTGCATGCCCATCGAGAGCGTGAGCAGCAATACCATTGTGAATAATACCTTTTTCATAGTTGTTTTGTTATTTATCATTTTACAATTGTTTCTGTTTTACTTTCCATAACCCTGAGTCCATTCGCATGCATGTCACCCGAACCGCGCACATTATAGTTATACTGCTTGACGCTGCCCGACAGCGTGATATCGCCAGAACCTGTCAGACGCGACTCTACAGAACCGCTATTATCAAAGTTTATTTTCACATCGCCAGATCCTACCAGGTCGATGAACGAGCGCAGCATCTTCACATGCTTCAGTTCGACATCTCCGGAACCAACCAGCGACACATTGACCTGATCACAGATAATGTCATCGAACTCTATATCGCCAGAGCCTTTCAGCGAGATATCCAAATTGTCGGTATCCAACAGCTTCTTACACTCGAAATCGCCAGAACCCCTCAATTCAATGCCGAGGAAGTCGGGAGAAGTGACATATACCGTCACGTCCTCACTGTCGGATACGCCGATATTGATGATCTTGTTGCTGCCCTTCATGTTGACTACCAGCTTGTTACCTTCCACGCGGGTCTCCACGTCATCAATTACCTTCGGAGGAGCTACCACCAATACAGAGAACGTATCGGCCTGTTCGTATTTCACGTCCAACGAGCCCAATAGTTCGATGCGCTCAAAGCCTTTCAGCTGGCGATTCTCTTCAGCCAGTGCCTTTGTTGTCCTAGAATATTGAAAATTCACACAGGAAGTCAGCATTCCAAGAGCAAGAGTTGCAAATAATACCTTTTTCATACTTACGCTTTTTTGTTTCTTTTTGACTGTTAGACGTAATAACAACCAATTTGGTTGCGAAGGTACGAAAAAAAATTGAAAAGTCCCAAATTCGCAGCTACGAACTTGGGACTCATTCCTATTATTTTTAAATCACGATTATCTGTTAGGAGCCAGAGCTGGCTGGTCAGTAACCTCCTCCTGAGGTTCTTCCATATTGTTCACCGTATAATCGGGACAAGGATTATCCTCAACAGAGCATGCTGTGAATGCCAGAGGGGCAAAGAACATACATATCAGAAATAATATTTTTTTCATAACGTTACTTATTTGAAGATTACTATTTTGTTCTTATTGATGTAAAGACCCTTCACAGGTGTGCTGACACGACGACCCTGCAAATCATAGAAGTTACCGTCAGCGCTTTCAGCAGCCACAACTGTGCTAATGCCTGTAACATCACCACCGAAGGGATAGCCAGGAGCAGAAACAATTTGCGGAATAGCCAGCCAAGCGCGATGAGGCTCAATCTGGAAGGCAGCACCATTCTCGGCGCCCCAATACCATCCTACCGTGTTAGCATTTACACCAGCAGAGTGACCATAGGCTAGTTTGTAGAACAGGCAGTCCTCAGCATCAGCTGTAGTCATAGTGGGCAAATTGCTACCATGCAATAGGTTGATACCATCATAAGCAACCGTTTCCGTGCTGACAACAATGGGATAAGTACCAGCACTCTTTGCTTCAAGCAGCACAGCAGTACCTGCAGGAATAACACCCTCCAGCTCGCTGTAGGTCAACTTCTCAGTAGTAGCAGCAGTAACCACATAAGCCTTGATGCCCTCAGGAATTACAAAGCTATGATTTGCATCGTAGAAAGTTGCATAACCTTCCTGAGTCACTACTATCTCTGTAGGAATGAATGTTTCGTTAAAGCCCCAGGCAATATTTGACTTATGAACCTCACCAGCACCATAATAGATTGTCTGGATACCTACTCTTGACCAAGTCTGGAGTTCTTCTGCGTTTTCTTCAAAGTATACGCGTGAACCACCTGCAGAGAAATCCCAGCCACTATGCGTGTAAGGGACTTCCGTCACATCTTCATCAAAGTCTTCTTTATATGCAGCAGCTGTGAATGTGTAAGGCTGTTGTTTACCATCTTTCTCAATCCAAATAGTGTAGAACAACTTCTCAACATTCAGCGTTTCGCCATTAGTGCCAACAGCAGGTACTGTAAAGCTAGCCAAAGGATAGGTAGCATTAAATTTGAGACCTTCAACAGTCGGATCTGCAGGTGTTGCTGCCACTTCTATGAACTTGGTCAACGACACCTCAGTAAAGGTCTGGTAGGGATCCCACTCCGTCAGTGAACCATTGATAACAACAATTTGGTCAGTCGTAAACTTAGAGTTCTCAGCGTCGAAGTCGAGCACGATATCTACTGCATTGAGCTGTTCGTCACAAGCTGCAAGATAGTAGTCAAACGTAAACATGCCATAGAGATCAAGCTGACCCATATACTGGTTGGCAGGAATGACATACTTACCAGCCTCGTTCTTGGTAGCCTTGATCCACATATCTGCAGTATTCTCTGACAGGCCCTTGATATAGACATCGTCGCCGTCGAAGCCAACCTTTGTCTGATAGCTGTAAGGCTCAAGACCTTCTGCTCCATTCTCCTGCTGCATGGCAGAGAAGATGTAGGGCTCGGTTACAAGTCCCTCTGGAACCTCAACAGGTGTGGGTTCAACATAGCCGTACTCCTTGATTGTGAACCAAGTAATTTCAGACTTATGTTCTTCACCACCGCCAGTATAGATGCTCTGGATACCAATCTTATTGAAGGTCTTGTACTCAGGCATATTCAAATAAATTTGATCAGCATAGAAGTCGTAGTTTTCAGTGAATCCGTATGGGATGATAGTCATATCCTGATCCAGATATTTATAGTACTCAGCCTTGAAGGTGAGCGGGCTGACTTCCTGCTCCATGTCAACAAATACTTGGTAGCTCAGCTTAGAAGTAGCCATACCATTACCTTCCGTATCAACAATAGGAATATTGAATGACATAGCCGGTCCATACTGTGTATCACCAACACTTGAGATAATAGGATCTGCTGGCGTTCCTGCCTTCTCGATGACCTTACCCAATACAGGATTAACGTATTTACCATCATAATACTGGTCAGCCAGTACGCCGAAAATCAGGCCTTCTGCACTATAGGCTTCTGTTTCAGCATCATAGGCAAATACAGCATCTCCATTATAGAAGGCATACGAAGAACCATAAGTACCATACTCACCCATATACTGCATCTTGGGGAACGTCACTAAGTTACCATTCTTTGTACCTTTTACCCAAGCCTCAGGCAGGAAATTGCTGAAGCCCTGGAAATAAACGTCATTACCATTGACAGCTACTTTGGTTGGCTTAAAAAATGATTCGCCTTTTTCATCCTGATATGTCATGACATATTCTTCAGCCGTCACGCCGTCTGGAAGGACTACTACCTGAGGATCCTCAGGTGCCGTCCTGCTGAAAGTTGGTGTGGTCCAGTAAGTATAGGCGGAAATCTTCGTTGTAGAACCGTTCTCAAATATATACGGTGTTTCTGCCTGCAGGATGCCTTCTATAGCGTCATAGCTGAATACGATATTCTCTGCCAGCGTACTTCCATCATCGCTACCAGAAATATATTCTGGTCCATACTCATCCTCACCTACTAACTGGTTGTTGGCGAAGGTTGCAGTTTTTCCACTTACAGTTCCCTTTATCCAACCTTCCTTAAACCAATAGGCGAGGCCCTGAATATAAATATCAGCACCATCAATAATCACATTAACCGTCTTCATGTCGGCGGTAACATCATTCCAGCCAGAAGAACCATAGGCATAGAACTTACCGGCAACTGTATACCACGTCTCTGACGTAGCGGTTGATGGAGGTGTTACCAGTTCGCCAGCACGTCTTGATACATTCATCACGGGCTGAGCCTGACGAGCAACACCTTGGAAAATTGCAGATGGAGCAGAAAGAGCACCTTCAAGTGGACGCATCTTCATGCCCTTCTGTGCGAATGCTGTTACACTAAGCAGCGTAACCAGCATGGTTAAAAGAGTAAGTCTTTTCATACGCAATTTTGATAATAATAATAGTTAAATAATATAATTGGTTTATAATATTTGGCAAAGATACGGATTAATGAAGAAAAAAACAAATTTTTTGACCATTTCTTTTGTTTTATTTACAATATTGCGTAATTTTGCAACACAATGACGTTATTACCAGCAGCTTTCATAGACAATACAAGCCAACTGATGGGCGAGGAGCGCTTCGAACGATATCTGAAATCGTTTGAAGAGGATACTCCCGTCAGCATTCGGTTGAATCCAAAGAAAGCTCAACGGCTGGAAGTCATTGATGGTGAACAGGTGCGTTGGTGCCGTAATGGCTACTATCTGGAAAACCGTCCGACGTTTACCTTCGACCCGATGTTTCATGCCGGTTGTTACTATGTACAAGAGGCAGCCTCGATGTTTTTAGACGAAGTGCTAAGGCAAATTACACAAAAAGAACCGTCCCTTTTGTGTAATTCTGCTCTTGACCTTTGCGCTGCGCCTGGGGGCAAGTCTACCTTACTCCGTTCGGCATTGCCCGACGACTGCGTACTCTATTCGAATGAGCCTATCCGCAACCGTGCCAGCATTTTGCTGGAAAACGTGACGAAGTGGGGTTACCCGAATCATATCGTCACCAATGCCTACCCTAAGGATTACCGTAAGGCAAAGATGAAGTTCGACCTCATTCTCTGCGACGTACCCTGTTCTGGCGAAGGTATGTTTCGTAAAGACGAAGTCACCATCCGCGAGTGGAGTCCGCAGAACGTCGAGAAATGTTGGCAACTGCAACGCGACATTGTCAGCGACGCATGGGCCTGTCTGAACGACGGGGGCCTATTAATATATAGTACGTGTACATTTAATATAAAAGAGAACGAGGAGAATATCCGCTGGATATTAGAGACGTTCGATGATGCTGAGGTGGTGCCTATCGAGACACGACCCGAATGGAACATCACAGGTTCGCTACTCGAAGGATTCACAGAACCCGTCTACCGCTTCATCCCAGGTATCACGCGCGGCGAAGGGCTCTTTATGTGTGTATTATGTAAGCAGGAACAAAGCCTTAGGGTTCAGGCCTCGAAGCCTAAGGGTACAAGGCTTGAAGCCTTAGGGTTTACAGAAAGCAGCGTAGAGCCCCCTGTCGATCAGGTTGAACTCACCTATCAAGAAGCGATGGCCTATCTGCGTGGCGAGGCATTGGTTTTACCTTCCGAAACACCTCGAGGTATTGTCGAGGTAAACTTTATGGGGCATGCACTCGGACAAGTGAAAAACATTGGCACACGCGCCAACAATCTCTATCCCAAAGAATGGAGAATCAAGACAACACATATACCCAACGAATACAAACCTATACTTAAACAGATATGAAACAATATTTAGACATACTTAACCGCATCCTCACAGAAGGAACAGAAAAGGGCGACCGCACAGGCACGGGCACCATTAGCATTTTTGGCACACAGAGCCGTTACAATTTGGAAGACGGTTTTCCTCTGTTGACCACGAAGAAGCTGCACCTAAAATCGATTATCTATGAGCTGTTATGGTTTCTGCAGGGCGATACCAACGTGAAATACCTGCAGGAACATGGCGTCCGCATCTGGAACGAGTGGGCAGACGAGAATGGCGAGCTGGGACCCGTCTATGGTCACCAGTGGCGTTCGTGGCCCGACTACAACGGTGGTGTCATTGACCAGATACAGTACGTCGTAGATCAGTTGAAGACCAATCCCAATTCACGCCGCATGATTGTCTCGGCATGGAACGTCGCTGAGGTCAACAAAATGGCGTTGCCCCCATGTCACACCATCTTCCAATTCTATGTCGCTGGCGACCGTCTGTCGTTGCAGCTTTACCAGCGAAGTGCCGACACCTTCTTAGGTGTACCATTCAACATCGCTTCCTATGCCTTGTTGCTTCAGATGATGGCACAGGTGACGGGCTTTAAGCCTGGCGACTTCATCCATACCACAGGCGATACGCACCTCTACCTAAACCACATCGAACAGGCCAAGTTGCAGTTAACCCGTGAACCACGTCCCCTGCCCACGATGAAGATTAATCCTGACGTCAAGAGCATTTTCGACTTCAAGTACGAGGACTTTGAACTCGTAGGCTATGATCCTCATCCACATATTAAAGCAGAAGTAAGCGTATGATTTCGATAATAGCTGCAGTGGCCAAGAATAGGGCCATCGGATTCGAGAACAAACTGATATACTGGTTGCCAAACGACCTGAAGCGCTTTAAGGCGCTGACAACAGGCCATACCATCGTGATGGGCCGCAAGACGTTCGAGTCGCTGCCTAAAGGTGCGTTGCCCAACCGTCGTAACGTTGTATTGTCACGAACGACGAAAGAGTTGCCTGGTTGTGAGGTCTTCCCTACCCTTGAGACGGCATTAGAGAGTTGTCAGCCTGACGAGGATGTATTTATCATTGGTGGTGCGCGCGTCTACGAACGAGCTATCAAGTTCGCCGATCGTCTTTGTCTAACGGAGATTGATGATATTCCTGCTGAGGCTGATGCCTTCTTCCCAGACTATAGCGACTGGCTGATAGCGTGGAAAGAAGAGCACGAGAAAGACGAGAAGCACGCCTTTAATTATGCTTTTGTGGATTTTGTGAGGCCGTAGCCGAGTAATTGATATTCAGAGCACCAGCCCTCCGTAGGGCCTGCTTTACATCGTTAATGATGCCCATCTCAGTATCCCTATCGGCACGGATACTAATGGTCATGTGTTGACGTTCGTCTTCCGACATCTTTTCGCGTTCCTTCTTAATTTCTTCAGGAATCTGGGCTATCGTCACATATCGGTCGTTTAGTTGGATGCGCGTCTCGTCACCAATCACCTGGCCTTGCCCGTCGACAGGTTTACCAATAAACAGATAGACCAGCCCTGCCTTGCGTCCTTTCTCGACCTCCGTTCCCTGAGGCACTTCATAGCGTACCTTAGGGGTTACCTCGCGCATGTGGGTAACAATCATAAAGAAGAAGAGCACCGTAAATATCAGGTCGGGAAGAGCTGCCAAGTTCAAGCCTGGCACCTCACGATTCTGTTTATGACGGAAACGACTCATTGCGATATTTCGATATGACGATATTTCGAGATTTCGAAGTTATTTAACACCCTCAGAAATTCTTTGCGGATAGCGGGCCTTGATGGCGTCGCGCTCTGCATCGGAACATTGGGAAAACGAGTGGCCGTATTGTTGTCGCGCCATTTTTTCACGAAGCTGTCGATAGGCAGCCACAATAGCGTTCTGCATCTCGAAATAGGCGTTATAACTGGTCGTACGAGCCGTTTCGACAGTTATCACGTGCTGATCGGTCTGATGCGAGGCGACAAACGATGCCACCAGTTGTTGCAATTCCTCATGTGTCACCACCTTGTCGTCGCAATACAGCATGTCGTTGGCATCAATCTTCACCTCAAGAACATTGCTGCGGTTGATATCACGTTGTTCCTGTTGCTGTTCATCGAGGGGTGCCAGCTTGCGACCAAGTCCCTTGTCGGTATCCATCGACGAGGTAACCAGGAAGAACACCAGCAACATAAACGAAATGTCGGCTGTCGACGTGGTGTTGAGTTCAGGAACGTCCCTGTGCTTCCACCTAAACATGCGCTATCTGTTATTCAACCAATAAGAGCGTACAGCTGACACAATAGTAGCCACTACTGCCACTGCCACGACAATATACATCAGCCAAAGCATCACTTCGGCTAAGAAAAAACTACCTGCTTCAGCCATTGTTGCGTGCTTTATATTGAGTGACAGAATCCATGAGTACAATGGCACCTTCCTCCATCTGCGAGGTCAGATGCTCAATCTTCGAGAGAATATAGTTATAGAAGAACTGCAGCACAATAGCCACCACAATACCGAATATCGTCGTAATCAGCGCTACTTTCATACCCTTTGCCACGATCGTAGGACTGATATCGCCTGCCGTCTGAATCTGGTCGAAAGCCATCACCATACCTATCACGGTACCTAGGAATCCCAGCGAAGGAGCCACCGCTATGAATAAACGAATCCATGTGCAGCCCTTTTCCATCTTGGCAATCTGTACGGTACCATAGTTGGTCAGCTGCCGGTCTATCTGTTCCAAAGGTTCCTTGATGTGCAGCAAGGCCTGGTAGCAAATAGATGCCACCGGACCACGCGTGTCGCGACAGATATCCTTCGCACCCTCCACGTCGTTCTGTTCCAACTTGCCATCCACAGCCGCCATCAGTTTCTTCGTGTTCACTTCCGACAGCGTCAAATACACGATACGCTCAATGCAAAATGCCAATCCTAGCACCAAAGCCAAGGCTACCAGTGACATAAAGCCTGCAGACCCCTCAATGAACTTACGCTTCAGCTGTTTGTGCAATCCACCGCCTTCCTCCGTCTCGTCTGGACTTGCCAAATCAGCATCAATCAATGCCATAGCCGAGTCAGCTGACAGCGAGTCACTACCCACTATTTGCGTGGTATCATTTGCTGCGAGCTGTGGAGCATCACCCTGGAGGCTTTGGGAATTCTCTGACCGGTCAGAGTGTGGCGTTGCATTCGCCATTAGCAAAAACGCAAAGGCGAAAAAAACAACAAAAGCCATTCTCATAATAAGTTTCATTTTTCTTACCTTGGACTTTTATTATATAACTGTTAAAATATTACTTTACAGTGATATGAACATTGCGCTGCTTGATGTTCTGACAGTTGTTGAACACAGCATCGCTCTTGGCAATGATGTTGATGTTCTGCAGGCGAATACCGTTGATCGGCATCTCTGGCAGGCCATTGAATTCCATAGCACGTCCGGCACCATTGCAGACAATATTCTTGATATCGATATTGCGGAAGATGGGCGTCTCCTCGTTAACAGGCATCTTAGTCGTATTATCAGGATTGTCGCCATCAGCTAACATCTCAGCAACCGACTTACCACCATAGTACATATTAAAGGTAATGGCATCGGTCTTAATGTCAGTCATTGAAATATTGTCAATAAAGATATTTTCCACAATACCGCCACGTCCACGTGTAGACTTGAAGCGCAAACCTACATCTGTGCCTAAGAACTGACAGTTCTCTACGAGGATGTTCTTCACACCACCACTCATCTCGGAACCTACCACGAAGCCACCGTGACCTGCAAAGACGGTACATCCATCGACTACCACATTCTCGCAGGGACGACCACGAAGGCGTCCGTCCTTATCCTTACCACTCTTGATGCAGATGCCATCGTCGCCAGCATCAAACTTAGAATTGACAATAAGCGCATTCTTACAGGACTCAAGGTCTAAGGCATCACCGTTCTGGGCATAAGCTGGGTTGCGAGCCAATACATCATCAAGAATAATATTCTCGCACATCAGCGGATGAAGGTTCCATGCAGGCGAATTCTGGAAGATAACACCCTGCAGCAACACATTCTTGCAATTAACCAATGACACCATGACAGGACGCAGGAAACGCTTGATACTGTTCCACTCCTCCTCAGTCGTAGCCTTGGGCACATTCATGTTGGCACTCTTCTCAGCATCAGCATATGCCTGATTGGGCACCCAATAGCCTTTCTTCGACTCAACACCACCAGGGCGATCCAAGACTTCCTTCCACTGACCATCAGTCATCTTACTCTTTTTCACAGGACGCCAGAACTGACCATTACCGTCAATCACGCCTTTACCTGTGATAGAAATATTTTCAGCACCATTGGCAGAGAGAGGCGACTGACAGCGACGGGTGTCAAGACCCTCAAACGAGGTTTTGATAAGGGGATAGAGCGCTTCGTCACCAGAGAACTGGATAACGGCACCCACCTCAAGATGGAGGTCGATGTTCGACTTGAGCACAATAGGACCAGTAAACCATACGCCCTGAGGCACTACCAGATGGCCACCACCCTTCTTCGTTAAAGCAGCGATAGCCTTCTCAAAGGCCTTAGTATTCAAAGTAGTACCATCACCCACAGCGCCAAACTTCTTTAGGTTCACTGTGTAGTTGGGAATAACAGGAGCGCTGACTTCAGGCATCTGGAAAGGCAGCTTCTCCGTATACTTCTTGTAAGGATTTTGTGCTTGAGCTGTGATTGCAACAGCCAACATCAACACACATAGTAGCTTTTTCATACGCAGTTTGTTTTTAGATATTACTTATTATTTCATTTCTTATTTCGTTCAGCGGTATCATTACAAAGTCACGTTGGTACATCAACGGATGAGGAATCTTCAGGTCGGGCTCATCAATGGTAATGTCATCATAAAGCAAGATGTCAATATCAATTTGCCTATCGGTATATTTTCGATTTGACAATTTACAATTAACCATTTTGCGACGCCCCATATCGCGTTCAATCTGTTGTGTCAGCTGAAGCACCTCACGAGGTGTCTTCGTGGTTTCACAGAGAATGACGGCATTCATGAATTTATGTTCCGACTCGAAACCCCATGGTTCCGTCTCGATGAACGACGACTGACGAATAACCTGCCCCACCCTGTCGTCTATCAAGCGGATGGCCCGTTCCAGGTTTTTTCTGCAATCACCTAAGTTCGAGCCCAGTCCGAGATATACCTGATGATTAATCATCTAATATCAGCATACAGTCTCCATAGCAACCAAACTTATAGCCATTCTCGACAGCTGTCTCATAGGCTTTCATCGTGAGTTCATAGCCGCCAAAAGCTGCAGTTTCCATCAACATTGTCGACTCAGAATGATAGAAATTAGCCACCATAGAATCGGCCAATTGGAAGTCATAAGGCGGGAAGATAAACTTATTGGTCCAGCCACTGAAAGGCTTCAACAGGAAATCAGTACCCACCGATGATTCGACAGCACGCATGGTGCTGACACCTACCACACAAACATGATGTCCCTCGGTCTTAGCCTTGTTAGCCACTTCACAGGCCTCACTAGTGATAATCATCTGTTCAGAGCCCATCTTGTGTTTGGTCAGGTCTTCCACCTCAATGGGATCGAAACAACCCAAGCTGCAGTGGACGGTGATGAAACCAAAGTTCACGCCATAAATCTCCAAGCGCTTCATCAGTTCACGACTGAAGTGCATGCCAGAAGCTGGAGCTGTGACAGCACCTTCATGGCGGGCATAGATGGTCTGGAAGTTTTCCATATCGTCATCTGTTGGCTCACGACGATCGATGATATAGTGAGGAATAGGTGCCGACCCTAAGGCGAACAACTCACGTTTGAATTCGTCGTGCGGACAGTCATAGAGAAAACGCAATGTACGTCCACGACTGGTAGTATTGTCGATGACCTCAGCCACCATAGGACCATCCTCCTCGAAGAACAGTTTGTTGCCGATACGGATTTTGCGTGCAGGCTCTACTAGCACATCCCACAAGCGCAGCTCATCGTTCAGCTCACGCAACAAGAACACCTCGATCTTTGCATCGGTCTTCTCCTTTGTACCATAAAGGCGGGCAGGAAACACTTTCGAATCATTAAGCAGCATGGTATCGCCTTCACCAAAGTAGTTGACGATGTCGCGGAACTGGATAAACTCATCAGTAGGGTTACCTTCCTCATCCTTTTTATACATATCGATGGTCTGGCTCTTACGATGCACCACCATCATGCGACATTCATCACGACGGTATACTTTCTCGATAGTGCCGTCTTCGTTCTCAAACACCTTGTGTGGAGGCTCCAAAGCAATCAGTTCTTCGGGCAGTTTGAATCTAAATTGTGATAGTTTCATCCTATATTGTTTTTTTCGTTATTTCGACATTTCGTTATTTCGATGGTTCAATAGTTTGGCAGTCAATGTCTTGGCTATCCAACCAAGCAGAAAAGTCATCGAGCGTGATGCAGTCGTCAATGCCGACGTCACCCAAGCGTGTCCGGCAGAGGGCTGTCAAGTAGGCACCACTGTTGAGGGCTCTGCCAATATCGCGAGCCAGAGAACGAATGTAGGTTCCCTTGCCACAGCTGACGCGGATGCTCATCTGCATCTTCTCAGGGTCGAAATGGGTCAGCTCTATCTCATCCACATGCACCGTTTTGGGTTTCAGCTCCACCTCCATGCCCTTGCGTTTCAACTTGTATGCACGATCGCCACCAATCTTGCAAGCAGAATACGAGGGTGGCACCTGCTGGATATCGCCAATAAAATCGTCAAGGGCACTACGGATAAGTGCCTCAGTGATATGCGCTGTCGGATAAGTGGCATTCACCTCATGCTCCATATCGTAGCTGGGTGTTGTAGCCCCGAGTTGCAGAGTAGCGGTATACTCCTTGCTATTAAGTTGCAAGCGTTCTATCTCTTTCGTCTTTTTACCTGTACATAGAATCAGCACGCCTGTAGCCAGAGGGTCGAGCGTTCCGGCATGGCCTATCTTCACGCGTCGCACGCCTACCTTTTTAGATACACGTGTTCGCACGAAAGCCAAGGCACCGAACGATGTCATGCCGTATGGCTTGTTGATATATATGAATTCGCCCTCTGTAAAGTTCATTTAATCAACCATTGCTAATGAGTGACCTGTGAGCAGCAAGACAAGAATGATGCCACCCACGACGATGCGATAGTAGCCGAAAGCCTTAAAACCATATTTGGTCAGGAAAGCCACAAACCATTTCATGGCCAGCAGAGCCACGATGAATGCCACCACACAACCTAATATTAGCATCGTGATATTATGTGACGTAGCCCATGCCGTGTCTTCTTTCAGCAGGTCCAACAGGTCTAGCAGAGTAGCACCAGCCATGGTTGGCACAGCCAGAAAGAATGAGAACTCAGCGGCACGCTGACGCGTCAGTCCCTGCGTCATACCACCTACGATAGTAGCCATCGAGCGCGACACGCCAGGAATTACAGAAATACACTGATAGAGACCAATGTTAAAAGCGCGTCGTTCATTGACCTTATTCACTTCGCTACCCTTGTTGAACAGCTTGTCGCAGAACAGCATGAATACGCCACCCACCACCAACATGATGGCTACTACCAGCACCGAATCCAGCAGCCAATCAAGCAGTCCTGACTTCTTAGCCAACAAACCAATAATCACAGCAGGCAACACACCCACGATAAGCAACCAATAGAAATGATACTTATGCTTCAGCTTCTGAAACAGACTGCTACCTGCAGGGGCTGGTGTATTGTCAAAGACGAAGAAACGCTTCCAGTACAGGCATACCACCGACAGGATGGCACCAAACTGGATAATGAACGTAAAGGCATGCACAAAGGGATCGCCCTGGGGAATACCTAACAAATTCTGGGTAATAATCATGTGCCCTGTTGAAGACACTGGCAGAAACTCTGTCAGTCCTTCTACAATCGCAATAATAATCGTTTCAAACCATGTCATAGGGTTTTCTCCTTATCCTTTGGACGGTACACCACAGCATAAATCATAGAAACAAAGCCCAACAGGCATACTATTGGAGCCACCTTGATACGGCGGGCACTGAAAATGTCGGGGTCATAGGCCGTATCAGTAGAACCACTGCCACTCATCAGCAGAAAGCCGATAATAACCACAGCCATACCTACTGCCAATAGGATATAGTTCATACGACCAAATGCAAAATCTCTTTTATTCATTATTAATAATTCGTTATTTCAATGTTTCGATATTAAATTTTATATAGTTCTCCTGCCGTCATCTTCAGGAACTTATTCACTGCCAGCCAAGCACAAATCGCTGTAATCACAATGCCAAACACCAGCACAGAACATGCCGTAATGACTAGCACCTGCCACGTCACTACCTCCTCGATGCCGGGTTGTGTCATGAATAGGCCATAAACACCAACACCCAACACACAGATGGCAATAATGGCAGCAATTACACCTATACCCATAGCCTGTTTCAGGAACGGGCGACGGATAAAACCCCATGACGCACCTACCAACTTCATCGTATGGATGACGAAACGACGGGCATAGACACTTAGACGCACCGTATTGCTGATAAGCGAGAACGACACAAAAGTTAGCAGCAAGGCCAGTATCAGCAACACCAGACTTACGCGACTGAGATTACGGTTCACCTTATCCATCAAATCTTCCATATAGCTGATGTCACTCACACGGTCGTCCTGCCGAACATCCTTTACAATCCATTGCAGCGAGTCTCGATTGGCATAATCAGACTTAAGCCTCACCTCAAGCGTAGCAGGAAAGGGATTGAAACCCAGGAACTCTGACGGGTCACTACCCAGTTCCTTCACCTGTTCGCGCTGAGCCTGCTCCTTGCTGATATAGTCAATACTGCGACTATACGGGCGATGATACAAGTCACGACACATCAAATGGGCTTCATTCACCGTTACAGAGTCCTTCAGGATGATTGTCATGGTAAGGTTCTCCTTCATATGAGCCGACAAATTGCGGGCCGATAATACAGAAAACACAACCATACCCAACAAGACGAGTACCATCATCGTGCTTATACATAGTGTCACGGCCTGCATACCTCGACGGCTGCGGGGGCGTTTTTTCTTACTACTCATAATATCATTTAGACGTAATACACCTAATTTCGTGCAAAGGTAATAAATAAAGTGAAAAGTGAAGAGTGAAAAGTGAAAAATTTTTGTTTTTTCACATAAAAAGTGTAACTTTGCAGCTATTATGAGTACGATTATCTATCCTTCACCCATTTTCGGGCCTGTACACAGTCGCCGATTAGGCATCTCGCTTGGCATCAACCTAATGCCTGCCGATGGCAAGCTATGCAGTTTTGACTGTATCTATTGCGAATGTGGCTTCAATGCCGACCACCGTCCAACCCAGCCAATTCCAACACGTGAGGAAGTAGCCGACAAACTGGAGCAAGTGCTACAGCACATGACGACAGAAGGGCAGCTACCCGACGTACTGACTTTTGCAGGCAACGGCGAACCTACAGGACATCCCCATTTTGCCGAGATTATTGGCGATACCATCCGTCTACGCAACCAATACTGTCCGAAAGCCAAAGTCTGTGTACTCTCCAATTCCACCATGCTCCATCGCCAACAGGTGCACGATGCTCTGATGATGGTTGATGACAACATTCTGAAACTCGACACCGTTTCTCCCCAATATATCCAGAAAGTAGACCGTCCCAATGCCCAATACGATGTCAAGGACATCATTGAACGCATGAAAGCCTTCAACGGACACATTATTATCCAGACCATGTTTATGTGCGGACAGTATCAGGGAGAAAGCGTCGACAACACAACAGAGGCGTATGTTGCTCCCTGGCTCGAAACCGTCAAGCAGATCAAGCCCCAGCAGGTCATGGTCTATACCATAGATCGCGAAACACCAGCGCAGGGGCTAAAAAAAGCCAGTCGCGAACAGCTTGATGCTATCCGCGACAGAGTTATTGCAGCAGGTATTCCTTGTTCAGCATCATATTAATAGAAAAATCCTCGCTCATAGAACGAGGATTTTCTATTATTTACACATAATGCCACGCTTGGTACCTTGCAGGAACGTGATGATGTTCTGGATTTCGGGACCATCGGGCACCTGATCCTTGATCTGATTAATCACATCGAACACGCTGGTCTTACCGTGGAACAGCAGACGGTAGGCGTTGGCAATGTGCTTCTGCACCTTCTTGTCGATACCTGCGAACTCCATGATCTTCGTGTTAGGACCACCATACTCCATGGGAGTGCCACCGGCAATGACATAGGGAGGCACATCGTGCGAGAAGGCACAACCTGCCTGAATCAGCGACAAGTCGCCAGCACGGGTATTGGCATTCTGGATAGCACCTGTAGAGAAGATGACGCCATTACCAATAACGCAGTCGCCAGCAATCTCGACACCATTGCCAAGCACGCAGTTGGTACCGATAACGGTATCGTGGCTGACATGGGCTCCCTCAAGCAGGAAGTTGTGGTTGCCAATGACCGTAGTACCATCGCGATAGGTACCGCGGTTGATGACAACATTCTCACGAATCACGTTGTTGTCGCCCACCTTCACATACGACTTCTCGCCACGATAGTGGAAATCCTGAGGCAGGGCACCGATGACAGCACCCTGATGAATCTTATTGCCGCTACCCATACGCGTACCGTCGAGAATGCTGACAAAGGGCATGATAATGCAATTATCACCAATCTCCACATCGTCTTCAATATACACGAAGGGGAATATCTTACAGTTGTTGCCGATTTTCGCCTTGGGGCTGATTTCAGCTTTTGGACTTATTTCGCTTGCCATAACTTTTCACTTTTCGTTTTTCACTTTTCACTTACTTTCCACCTCCGCCAAGAGCTGTATAGAGGCTCACTACCGATTGCATCTTGTTGAAGTCGTCAGTAACCTTGTTGATCTGTGCACCAAGCAGCTGTTGTTGTGCGGTAAGCACTTCCAAATAGCTGCTACCGCTGCTCTGATACAGAGCTTTGGTATCTTCAACGTTCTTCGACAGCACCTCGATACGCTCTGACTCCAACTTAGAATTGTCGTTATACGCATTGTAGTTGACCAGCGCATTGCTGACCTCGTTACCAGCTTTCAGAACGGCATTCTGCCAATTGTTGAAAGCCTGCTCATACTGAAGCTTGCTGACCTTCAGATTGGCTGTCAGAGCACCACGATTGAAGATAGGCTGCGTCAGCGAGCCAAACACCGAGGTAATCCACTTACCAGGATTCATGGCGCCATTGGCATTCGAGAAGGTTGCCGATGCACCAATAGTGACACTGGGATAGAACTTTGAACGGGCCGTCTGGATATCATGGAAGCACGAAGCCAGCGTCATCTCGGCATAATGCACGTCAGGACGGTTCTGCAGCAAGGCCACACCTACACCTGTTGCAAATTGGGCAGGCAGCGACTGGCTGGCCAGCGTAGAGCGTGGAATCTGATGGCCTGCATCGCCAATGAGCAGCGAGAGGGCATTCTCCGTAGCACGAATCTGACGCTTGAAGTCGTTGATCTGTGTCTGCGTATTCAGATAGGCTGCCTGTGCGCTCTGCACGCTTGTCGAGCGCATACGGCCCAACTCGAACTGCTTCTGCATCATTTCCCATGTCTCCTTCGACATCTGCGACATCTCTGTCACGATGCGCAACTGTTCGTCGAGCATCAGCAGCGTGTAATAGCTGTTGGCAATACCGCTGATGAGCGAGGCACGCACAGCCATCTGGTTATCCTTCATCGCCAACATTTTCATCTGCGTCGAACGTTTCTGCGACAGCACATTGCCGAAGAGGTCGACAGTCCATGATGCCGAAATGGGTAACGAATAGCTCTTGGTTGTCACCGAGGGGTCGGTATGCGTTGTCGCTATCGTTCCCATGGGCTGCGTAGAACCAATGTTCACAGCCGGAAGGAATGCCAGTTTGGCAGCCTTCAGCATGGCCTCGTACATTTGTACGTTGAGGGCAGCATTCAGCAGATTGGCATTCTTCTCCAGTCCCTGTTCGATGAGCGCCTGCAGCTGCGGATCGGTAAACACCTCGCGCCAAGGCAGATTGCCGAACGAGGCGGTATCCTGCACCACCAGCGTATCGGCATCGTTCTGCGCATCACGAATCAGTCCTGTAGTATTCACGTCAGGACGCTCGTACTTATTATATACACCGCAACTGCCCATCAGCAGCGTAG